>NZ_OZ242352.1:2500000-3100000 GCF_965208695.1 Candidatus Palauibacter irciniicola | reverse complement strand
GAAGATGATCCGGGCCGTGCGGTGCATGCGCCAGAACAGCATCCCGATCCGGTCCTCCGGGGTCGACGGGAAGCCGAGGTCCCAGAGCAGCATCTCCCAGTAGAGCGCCCACCCCTCGCCCCAGAACGGGGTCGAGAAGGCGCCGCGATGCGAGTTGAAGCGGCTCGTCATGAACCCCTGCAGGTGGTGCCCGGGGATGAGTTCGTGGTGGACCGTTGCGCGGGAGAAGTGTTCGTTGTTCCCCCGCATGCTCATGAGCTTGTACTCGTGCTCCATCCCGTCCGTGGGGAAGGAGACCTGGATCACCTCCCCGCCGAGGAAGAACGGCGACACCTTCTGGCGCTCCGGGGACATCATCTCGACGCGCCAGATCTCGTCGGCGAGCGGGGGGACGGTGACGAGGTCGCGCTCGGTGACGAAGGCGAGCGCCTCATCGGCGAGTTCCCGGATCATCTGCGGCTGGTCGCCGGGGTCGCGGTGCAGCGTCTTCACGTACTCCAGCGCCGCCCGCCAGTCGTCCCCGTAGCCGAGTTCGCGCGAGGCCTCGATCATCCGCTCCTCGCACCAGGCGTATTCCCGCTCCGCGATCGCGATCAACTCCTCGGGCGTGTAGGGGATCATTTCGTGGCGCAGGTCCGCGGCGAGACCCTCGGCTCCGATCGGGTCGCCGACGATGGGTTCGTCCTCGCCCGCCCGGTAGCCGATCACCGTCTCGCGGAGGAAGGTCGCGTAACCGTCGAGCGCGGCCTTCGCGCGCGCGTACGGGTCCTCGTTCCACCAGGTGAAGACGGGGTCGTAGCCGGCGTAGTGCTCGTACCAGTCCTCGAGGAGCCGCGTGCGCTCGGCCAGCGCCGTGACCGCCCGCAGCGCGACGATCCGGGACACGTCGTCTCCGCCTTCGAGCCGTGCCTCGACCTCGGCGCGGGCGGCCTCGATCTCGGCGGGAAGCTCCGCGAGACGGGCCGCGGCGGACTCCGACTCCACCGGCTCCCGGCGCCGTCGGCGCTCCTCCAGATCGACGATGAGCGACGTGAAGGAGATGAACCCGTCCATCTCGGCGGCGAGCCCCGCCTCGCGGGTCAGGAGGTCGAGCCGATAGCGCAGTTCGTTGAGGAGGAGGACGTAGTCCACCCGCCCTTCGAGAGAGAGGGACTCGAAGTCGAGCGCCTCGACCCGGCGCCGCCAGTCCGAGAAGAAGTCACGGAAGCGCGCGTTGCGCTCGGAGGAGTAGGGGACGTTCCAGCGCCGACCGAGCGCGGTCCGGTCGGTGCTGTAGCGCTCCACGACGGCCGCGAGTTCGCTCGCCTGCGCCCCGACGAGCGGACCCAGATCCTGTGCCGCGGCCGGGCGGGCGGGCGTCGTGACGAGCCCGGCGAGGACGAGGATCGTCCCGGCGACGAGGGCGACGAGAATGCCGCGAGCGCGGCGTGCGACGGTTCGATGCACGTTCATGGGCCCACCCTCCGCAGGACGAAGTGTCCCGAGACGACGTCCATTCGCAGTTCATCGAAGGAGGCTCCGCCGCCGGCGCCGTCGGAATCTCCTCCGCGGATGAAGCGGTAGAGGGTCCTCCCGTCGGCGAACTCGTCGCCGCCCAGCCACGATAGCGTGGCCGGCTCGCCGCCTCCCGTGACGATCGTCAGTTGTCCGTCTTCTGCCGCCACGGTCGCCGTGATCCGTTGTCCGCGGGCCGGGCCTTCGTACTGGCCCGCGTAGGGCGAGGGATCGCCTTCGAAGGGAGTCGCGGCGGGCTCGGCGAGTTCCCCGAGCACGACATCTTCGATCCGGCCCGCGATCCCGCCGGACGAGGCGCCCCCGGCCGTGTTGATGAGCACGGCGATGGACAGGTCTTCCGACGGCACGTAGCGGAGGTCGGAGACGTAGCCGAAGATCCCGCCGCCGTGCCCGATCCGCGGCGTCCCGTCCCGATCCGTGACCGCGAGGCCCTTCGCGTAGCGCAGGTCCGTGCCGTCGAGCAGGGGCTCCGGCGTGATCATCAGCCGGTAGCTCTCGGGACTCAGGATCTCGCCGCCTTCGCCGTCTCCGTGGAGGGCCTGATTCCAGGCGACGAGGTCGCGCACCGTGGAGCAGAGCGACCCCGCGGCGTAGGGCCACTGGTGGTCCAGGTAGGGCGCCGGGTGCAGCCCGTCGTCGCCCGGCTCGTATCCCTTCGCGCGGTTGGGAGTGAGTTCGTCCTTGTGGCAGTAGCGGGAGTTCTCCATCCCGGCCTCGGCGAAGAGGCGCTCTTCGACGAAGTCCTCGTAGCTCATCCCGCTCGCCGCCTCGATGACGAGTCCGGCGAGGAAGTACGCCGAGTTGTTGTACGTCATCGCCGTGCCGGGCTCGAACTCGAACGGCTCGGCGGCGAACAGCGTGACGAGCGTGTCCCGCGGCAGGTCGAGGGGAGCGAGTTCGACCCAGAGGTGCTCCATCTCGGTGTAGCCCTTGATGCCCGAGGTGTGGTCGAGGAGTCGCCGGACGGTGACGGTCCGGTCCCCGACGGGGTAGTCGGGCAGCCACCGCGTGAGCGGGTCGTCGAGGGAGAGCTTGCCTTCCTCGTGCAGGAGGAGGACGGCCGCCGCCGTGAACTGCTTGGTCACGGATCCGACCTCGTAGACGGCGTCCGGCGGCGTGAGCACGCCCAGTTCGAGGTCGGCGTGACCGAACTCCTCGATCAGGAGCGTGTCCGTTCCGCGCACGACCGCGATCGACATGCCGGCCGTCCGACCGGCCTCGATGGGGGCGGCCGCGATCTGGTGAATGGCGTCGATCTGGTCCGGCGCAAGGGAGGCAGCGGACGCATCGGACGCGGCGGGGTCCGACGCCGGGTCCGGCGGCGCGCAGCCGGCGACCCCAACGGCGAGGATCGCGAATCTCTCCAGTCTCACGTGGAATCTCCTGCATCTCGGTTGAACCAGACCTATCTTCGGGCGGCAGCGTAAACGTGTCGATAGCTCGGCGTTCGTCGTTCGCGAGGCGCCGGAGAGAGGATTTCGATGGAATCGACGGTGGCACCGGCCTCGGTCTTCGCGGAACGCGAAGCCGCAGTGGAGTCGGCGGACAGCATTCCGTGGTATCTGAGCGCGGTTCTGTTCGCGTCGGCGGCCGTGATCGTGGGCATCACGTGGGACATCTCCTGGCATCGGACGATCGGTCGGGACACGCTGTTCACGCCCGCGCACCTGCTGGTGTACGCGGGCGGGCTGGCGGCGGGGCTGTCGTGCGGGTGGCTCGCGTTGAAGACGACGTTCTCCGGGACGGACGGGGAAGTCGGGCGCTCCGTGCGGTTGTGGGGGTTCCGGGCGCCGCTCGGGGCCTGGGTGGCGATCTGGGGCGCGATCGCCATGCTCGCGTCCGCGCCGCTCGACGACTGGTGGCACAACGCGTACGGGCTCGATGTCGAGATCCTGAGTCCGCCCCACGTGGTCCTCGCGCTCGGGATCTACGCGATCCAGGTGGGCGCCCTGCTGATGGCGCTGTCGTGGCACAACCGCGCCTCGGAGACGGGCCGGCGCAAGCTCGCGTGGGCATACGTGTTCAGCGCCGCGATGCTGATCCTGTCGCTCTCCGTGCTGCTCATGGAGTACACGTTCCCGAACCAGATGCACGGGGCGACGTTCCACCTCATCATGGCGGCGCTCTTCCCCGTCCTTCTCTTCGCCATCGGCCGGGCCGGGCAGATGCGCTGGCCCGCGACGTGCGCGACGCTGATCTACACGATCATCTCGCTGGCGATGATGTGGGTGCTGCCGCTCTTCCCGGCGGAGCCGATGCTGGCGCCGATCCTGCGCCCGGTCACCCACATGGTGGCGCCCGAGTTCCCGCTCCTCCTGTTCGCGCCCGCGATCGTGATCGACCTCCTGCTGCGGCGGCATTCGGCGCCGGGAGAGGCGCCCGAGCGAGCCTCGGCGGACTGGCGGATCGCGGCCGTGGGCGGCGTCGCCTTCGTGGCCATCCTCGGCGCGATCCAGTGGGTGTTCGCGGACTTCATGCTCTCCGAGGGGGCGCGGAACTACTTCTTCCAGGGCAACACGTGGGGCTACACGGCGGCGCCGGGCAACTGGGAGAACGTGTTCTGGCACGGCGGCCAGTTCCTCGGGGGCGAGTTCTCGGTCTCGCGCTTCCTGTCCGCGGCGTGGTGGGCGCTGCCGATCGCGTTCGTCTCGGCCCGCTCGGGCCTGTGGCTGGGGAACTGGTGGCTGCGCGTCCGCCGGTGAGGCGCGGCCGGGGTGTCCGACCGACGCGCGGCGGGGCCGCCCGGCTGACGCGCGGGGCGGCGTTCGTCGCCGGCTTGTACGTCGTGGCGACGGCGCACGTCGGGAGCAACAACGTGTTCTTCGCCGGCGAGGCGGGTCCCTACCCCGTCTCCGTCATCATCCGTCCCCCTGAGGTCATCCCCGGGCTCGCGGAGATCTCCGTTCGCGTTGCGGGTGGCGGGGCGGACCTCGTGACCGTGCGCCCCGTGCGTTGGGACGCGGCCCCGGAAGGCGGGGCGCCGCCACCCGACGAGGCCGTGCCCGTGGCGGGCGACCCCGAACTCTACGCCGCCGAACTGTGGCTCATGACGGTGGGCGCGTACCGGGTCGAGGTCGCGGTGGAGGGGAGCCGCGGGAGCGGCCAGGTCTCGGTGCCGGTGACGTCCGTCATGCTCGGGGTGCGCGACCTCCCGCCGGGTCTCGGGTGGGTCCTCGCCGCACTGGGGCTTCTTCTCGTCGCCGGCATCGTCTCAATCACGGGGGCCGCCGTGCGCGAGAGCCAGATCCCGGCGGGCGAGGCGGCGGGCTCCCGGCAGCGTCGCCGCGCCCGGATCGCCATGGCCCTCACTGCCGTTGGGATGGCGGGCTTCCTCTACCTCGGGAACGCGTGGTGGGAGGCGGTCGACCGGGAGGTCCGCAGCGGGATCTTCGAGCGCCTCGAGGTGGAGGGCGCGATCGTGCGCGACGGGGGGGTCCCCACCCTCGAGATCGCGATCACCGATCCCGCCTGGGGGGGCCGGAACTGGAGCCCGCTTGTGCCGGACCACGGCAAGCTGATGCACATGTTCGTGGTCGGGGCGCCGGGCATGGACGCGTTCGCGCACGTGCATCCCGTCCCCGTGGACTCGTCCACCTTCCGCGTCCCGTGGCCGGACCTGCCGCCGGGCGAGTACCGGATCTACGGCGACATCGTCCAGGAGTCCGGCTTCGCGCAGACGGTCGTCGACACGATCACGGTCGACGCGACCGCGCTGGCGGTCGCCGGGGAGGCCGGCGCGGTCCGCGAGGCGCAGGACGCCCTGCCCGAGGCGGCCGCGGGCCTGCCGCGCGACCCGGACGACTCGGCATGGACGGGCGTTCCGGTCGCCCTCGCCGGGCCGCGTTCCGAGGCGCGGCTGGACGACGGTTCGATCCTCGAATGGCAGGGGGACCAGGATCTTCGCGTCGACGAGGAGACGGTCCTCGCATTCAGGCTCTGGGACCCCGACGAGAAGCCGGCCGAACTGGAGCCCTACATGGGGATGCTCAGCCACGCCGCGCTCACGCGGGACGACGGCGCCGTGTTCGTCCACCTGCACCCCGCGGGCACGATCTCGATGGGGTCGCTCTCGGTGCTCGCGCCTGACGGATCGCCCATGGCGGACGGCGGGACGGACGCTCCCACCGGCGTCGTCGAGTTTCCGTTCGCCTTCCCCCAGCCGGGCGAGTACACCATCTGGGTCCAGGTGAAACGCGAGGGCCGCGTGCTCACGGGAGCGTTCCAGGCGACGGTCCTGGAGTAACCGCGGAAGTGAGCGTCGGGTGAGCGAACGGATCGCGATGTGCTTCAGCGGCGGCAAGGACAGCGCCCTGGCCCTGCACGCGCTCCGGCAGTCCGGCACCTACACCGTCGAGACCCTGATCACGACCGTGACCGACGCCTACGACCGGGTGAGCATGCACGGCGTGCGGCGCGCGCTCGTGCGCGACCAGGCGGCGGCCATCGGCATCCCGCTGGTCGAGGTCGTCGTCCCGCCGCAGTCCTCCAACGAGATCTACGAACGCGCCATGGGCGAGGCGTTCGACCGCGTCCACGAGGACGGGATCCGTCGCGTGGCCTTCGGAGACATCTTCCTGGAGGACCTTCGCGAATACCGCGAACGGCAACTCGCCGCCTCCGGGCTGGAGTGCCTGTTCCCGATCTGGAAGCAACCGACGGCGGCGCTCGCGCGTTCCTTCATCCGGGATGGGTTCGAAGCCGTCGCGGTGTGCATCAACCCGGCGGTGCTGGACGCCTCCTTCGCCGGCCGCGCCTTCGACGCGTCTTTCGTCGCCGATCTTCCGGAGGACGTGGATCCATGCGGGGAGAACGGAGAGTTCCATACTTTCGTGTGGGACGGTCCGATCCTGCCCCGACCGATCCCCGTCGCGCGGGGCGAGGTCGTGGAACGGGATGGTTTCGTCTTCTGCGACCTGCTCGCGGCGGCAGCGTGAATTGAGATAGGAGAGGGTTCGCGGATGTTCAGAGTTTTCGGCTTGATGTTGGGTCTCACGGCCCTCCTGGTGTTTGCAGGAGGGGCGCTGTTCGGGCAGCAGGGCGCGGTGCTGTTCCTGGTGCTTTCGGGAGCCATGAACTTCGGGATGTACTGGTTCAGCGACCGCGTGGTCCTGCGCATGTACCGGGCCCAGATCGTGGACCGGTCGCAGGCGCCGGACCTCTACGACCGGGTGGAGCGGCTACGGAAGCGGGCGGGCCTGCCGGCGCCGGTCGTGGCCGTCTCGCCGCAGCCTCAGCCGAACGCCTTCGCCACGGGCCGCAACCCGGAGCACGCCGTGGTCTGCTTCACGCAGGGCATCCTGCGGGCGCTGCCGCCCCGCGAACTCGACGGCGTGATCGCGCACGAACTCGCCCACATCAAGCACCGGCACATGCTCGTCGGCACGGTCGCGGCGACGATGGCCGGCGCGATTGCCATGATCGCCTCGATCGCCCGCTGGGGCTTCATCTTCGGCGGGGGCCGCGACGACGGCGACAACCCGCTCGGCATGCTGGTCATGGCCATCGTCGCGCCGCTCGCCGCCGTCATCATCCAGATGGCGATCAGCCGCCGCAACGAGTTTCAGGCCGACCGCACCGGGGGCGAGATCACGGGCGACCCCATGGGTCTGGCCGGCGCGCTGAAGCGCCTGGAGTCCGGCGCCCGCCGCATCCCGATGGACGTGAACCCCGCCGGCGCCTCGCTCGCGATCGTCAACCCCTTCGCGGGGCGACGCCGGGGTCTCACCTCCCTCTTCACCACCCACCCCCCCACCGAGGAGCGCGTCGCCGCCCTGAGAGCCCAGGCGACGGGAAGGGAGTAGGCGGTCCGGTCCAGCTTTCGCGGCACTGTGGTCGGCGGTCAGCTCACGGCGTTGCCCGCGCATCGATCCCCTCTCGGGGGCACGGGGCGTCCGAAGTGAAGCACGCCCCCGAACCGGGATTCGTCGACGGCAAGCCGGTAGAAGGCTACGGCATCCCAAGCCCATCTCGGCACTCGGGAACGCACGTCCTCCAGCAGCACCGCCTCCAGATTCCGTCTCAGGAATCGTCGCACGGACGTGTAGCGGAAGATCAGTTCTCGCGGTGTGAAGCTCTCGGCGTCGATCCAGAGGACACCTCGAACGTCGACGACGGTCCGGTCCGGCTTCGGCTCGAAGGCCAGCCCCACCCTGGCTGTATCCTCCGTCTCGAGGATGTTCAGGCAGTGCGTCGCCAGAAACCCCGGAGACGCCAGCGCGTCGCCGTCCGGGGTGTAGAATGTGGCTTCCGCATCCCGATCCACTTCCGCGTAGCCGTACGCCTCGACGTGCCGGGGCGATGCAGTTTCCGTCGAAGTGGGCACAACGACCGTCATGGCATCCGCGCTGAACCTGCCTTCGCCGCGACTCAACGAGATACCGGGTCTCATCATCCGGACCTGCAGGCTGCGAAGGTCTGCCGTGGACGATGCCGACGTCAGGGCCGGGAGGACCGCTTCGTAGAGCTCGAAGGCTCGCCGCAGTTCCTCCGGCGTGGTCGGGCAGATGCTCCGCCCCGTAACCAGCAGGTCCGGCAGCGGAATCGGCCGCACATCCTGGGCCGAGAGCGGAAGTGCAAGCGCCACCAGTCCAAAGACCGCGACGCGGGCTGTTCGGAGAAGGGGGTATCGGTTCGCCATCTTCATCTCCTCTCGTCGGAAATCAGGCTCCGCGGGGCACGGCGGTCGCTTCGTCCCACGCCCGCCATTCGAGCGCCTCGCATCGATACGCCGTCCACCACGTCGAACGCCACCCCGCCCAGTCTTGGTCAGCTGTCCCGGATCGCGGCTATCCGCTCCAGATGACGATGGCGCCGCACCGGTCGGCTGGCGCCGTGAACTCGCCGGGCAGGGAGACGGACCGGAGGTAGACTTCGATGGCGGCGACCTCGTGTGGAGCCGCCAGGTCGTCCACACTCCCCCGGTCGAAGTTCCACGCGCGGCCATCCATGACCAGGGCGCCGTTCAGGTAGACGGACGCGTGGGAGCATCTCCGCGCCCTTCGCGAGACGAGGCGGCAGGTCTGTCGCGGGCAGAGTTCGCGCAGGCCGTCCACCTCGGTGAGGAGGTCGGTGAGGCGGGTGGGCGCGAGGGCCCGAATCCGCTCCGGTGTGAAGAAGTGTCCGCGGCCGCGCGTCGCGCTCTCTCGCCTGCGTTCGTAGAAACCGACCTCCGTGAGACGCGGATGCCGCCGCTCAGCGACGATCCGCCGCCCCGCCGCGGGCGAGGCGGAGTCGGGCGCGGGGGGCGGCGTGGGGTCGAGTTCGACGCGGACATCCACCGTCGAACCGGAGGGGACCGGGATGGTGTCCGCGGCGACACCGGCATCGGGGTGGGATACGGCGAGCCGGTAGTCCCCGGGGACCAGGTCCGGGATCGCGAAGAAGCCGTGCTCGTCGCTCGTCATCGGATACCCGGCCTCCGCGGGCGGGGCACGGTCGCCGGGGGCCGGTGCGGCATCGGCCGGTGCGGCATCGGTTGCCGCCAGCCTGACCTCGGCCCCCGGCACGGGTTCGCCTCGCCGGAGATCGAAGACGCGGCCAGCGACGTGACCGTGACGAGAGATGGGGACCGCGAGATCCCGCATCACGGGGACCGTATCGGCCGCCAAGGGGGCTGGCTCGGGCGCCACGGGCGCCAAGTCGCCGCTGAGACCGGCGAACCTGGCCCAGATGCTCACGTCCATCCGCGGATCGAGGTCGCAGAACCGGAAGCGGCCGTTGTCGTCGGCGGTCGTCTCCTTCTCGCGCCGCCGGCCGCCCGGTTCCGTGATCCAGGCCGTCACGGTCGAGCGGGGCAGGAGAATGCCGGTCAGCGCATCCGTGACTGTCCCCTCGACGACGAGCGGAGCCCGTTCCGTTGCGGGGCCGGGCTCGCAGAGAACGATCCGCCGCTCTTCAAGCTCGGCCGCGGTCAGCCACTGTCGTGTCCAGACGATGATTGTGGGACAGAACGGATCCTCGCCCGCCGCACGTATCAGCGGCTCGAGGCCCGGCACCTTGTGCGGCTCGCCGTGGACCTCGACGCCTCCGATTCGGTGATGGGCGAGCCCGGTCATGAGGCCAACGCGGTCCCGGCCGCCATCGATGATGATCTGCGGAGCGCACCACATGACGTTGGACCGGCTCATGCTGAAAATGCGCTCGCTCAGGTTTCGCCAGCCGACGATCAGGGGGTCGCCCCCGCGGCGGATGTCCTCGGGATCGTAGAATCGGCCGAGGCCGTGCGCCCGGCGCTCGTAGAACCCGACCTGCTCCAGGTACGACGGTCTCCATTCGACGTTGACCTCGAGCGGGGCGACTTCGATCGCGGCCGGTTCGATGCGGATCTCGAGCGAGAGTGTGCCGTCGGGCGCCTCGACCTCGGTCGTCCGCGTACCGTAGCCGATGTGCCGGATCTCGAACGTGTGCGAGCCGGCGGGGACGACCAGGTGGAACGCTCCGTCCCCGGTGGTGAGCGTCGAGATCTCCAGCGCGGGGATGGAGACGAGAGCCGCCGAGATGGGGGCTCCGGTGCCGGCGTCGAGGAGACGTCCCGCGATCTCTACCGGCTGCTGCGCCACGGCGCTCCGAGGGAGAGCCAGTCCCGCCAGCGCGAGCGCGGCGAGCGCGCCAGCGGCCGGGCGACGTGGAACGGTCGGGGTCGGGGTCGGATTCATCTCCTGTGAAGACGCGGTACTCCGGCGCGGGGTCACAGCTCGTGCTTCAGCGCGACTTCCAGGGCAGGCGGTCGGTGTCGGAGAAGAGGGCCACGCGGCAGTCCACCATGTCGTCGCCCTCGAAGCGCGCGTAGGCCTCGAACGGGCGGTTCTCGATGACGTGCGGCAGCCAGTGGCGGTCGTCTTCCCACATTCGGTCGTATGGGATGTCGTCGACGGGCGTCCACACGGGGGTCGCCTCGCTCGTCTCGACCGGCTCTCCTTCCAGCGTGTCCGCCCGGAACACGTGGATCAGGATCGACATGCCGCTCAGCACCTCGAACGCCACCTCGCCGACCTTCCGGGGCGCCACGGGCCGTGCGCGCAGTTCCTCCTCAAACTCCCGCATGGCGGCCTCCAGCGTGCTCTCGCCGGGTTCGACCTTGCCCCCGGCCCCGTTCAGCTTGCCGGCGCCGAGGCCGCGCTTCTTGTGGATGAGGAGGATCTCACCTCCCCGCACGATGAAGAGGAGGGTCGCGTGGAGGTCCGGCTCCCAACCGTCCGGGATGGGGCGCTCCGTCGCGAGTGGTTGAGCTCGCATCTGCTGTCCTTTCACGGCGAGACCACACCGCATCGGCTTGAGCGCGTCACGGCGTGGGGGCGGCGGCGCGGTCGAAGACGACTTCACCGTTGAAGACCGTCATCTCGCACACCATGTCGCGAAGTTCGATGGTCGGGACGGTGAGCGGGTCGCGGTCCCAGACCGCGAGATCCGCGTACTTGCCGGGTTCGATCGTCCCGACCTTCTCCTCGAGGAACATCTGGTGTGCGGCCCAGGTCGTGAACGAGCGCAGCGCCGTCTCGACATCGACGGACTCGGCGGTGCCGTAGGGGTCGCTCCCGTAGACGCCGAGCAGCGGCTGGCGGGCGACGGAGGCCCACACGCCGTAGCGCGCCGGGTAGGGGGTGACGAAGAAGTCGGAGCCGCTCGCCCAGATCATGCCCCGGTCCCGGTAGGAGCGGAACGGGTTCAGCCGCTGGGTTCGCTCGGGCCCGAAGTTCCCGGCGTAGGTGTCGCCGATCCACCACGTGAAGGTGGGAGACGGCTCCGGGTAGCCCGCCTGCCATTCCCGCTGGAGTTCGGCCATCGCGTCCAGGGCCCGGTCCGTGGGGATGTTCGAGTGGATGATCCCGTGCCGGAGTCCGCGGGTGGGGGTGGCCTCGAGCGCCTCGACGAAGCTGTCGATGGTCCAGTCGATCGCGCGGTCGCCGATGGAGTGAATCGAGACGTGGAGCCCGGCGTCGTGATAGGCCCGGAAGCGGCGACGCAGTTCGTCGGGGTCCATCGTCGGATAGCCGCGGTTGCCCGTGTCGGTCTCCGTGCGGTCCCGGTTCCAGTCCTGGTACAGCCACGCCGTGCGGGCGCCGCCGCTGCCGTCGCTGTACAGCTTGACGCCGCCGGGGATGAGCCGGTCGTCCCCCGTCGACTCCCAGGGTCGCGTGAAGGTCGCGAGGCTGTCGGCGTAGGCGCGGACCTCGTCCGGCGTCCCGTTGCGGCCGGACCACAGGACGAAGATCCGGACCGTGAGGTCGCCGTCGGCCAGCACATCGCGGTAGGCCTCCCATGCCCGGCGACCGATTCCCGGCTCCTTGCCGCCCGTCATGCACTCGGCGTTGAAGGCGTCGGCGAGCGCGCGGATCCCCTCGCGCTGCTCGCCGGGGCCAAGCGGCGGGATGAGGCGGGTCACGAGACCCATCGCGGACTCCTTGAGGACGCCGGTCGGCTGCCCGGCGGCATCGCGGTCGATCGTGCCCCCGGGCGGATCCGGGGTGTCCGCCGTGATGCCGGCCATGTCGAGGGCGAGCGAGTTCGCCACGCCGTAGTGGCCCATCGTGTGCGCCAGCCACACGGGCTGCCCCGCGGCGACGGCGTCGAGGTCGGAGGCGTAAATGTAGCGCAACTCCTCGAGCTTCCCCTCGTCCCAACCGCCGCCGCGCACCCATTCGCCCTCGAACAGCCGCCCGGCCCGCTCCGCGACCAGGCCCTGCACGTCCGCGATGTTCTCCACGTTCGGATAGCTGAGGTCGAGACGGTACAGGCGGTTCGCACCGCCGTTCGCGAAATGGACGTGCGCGTCCATGAGCCCCGGCGTCATCGCGCGCCCGGCGAGGTCGATGCGGCGGGTCTCCGGGCCCGCGAGCGCCTCGACCTCCGCCGTCGAACCGACGGCCACGACGCGTTCGCCCCGTACGGCGACGGCCTCCGTGACGCGGCTCTCCGCGTCGAGTGTGATCACGCGTCCGTCCACGAAGATCAGGTCGGCCGGGTCGGCCGGCCGCGACTCTCCGCAGGCGGCGATAACGGCGCCCGCCACCACGAGGGCGGATGGATTCAATCGGTTCATCATCGGGCTCTAGAGTAGGGACGCAGCGAGGGCTGCATGGCGAAGAGCGCACCGAGCAACAGGAGCGGCATCGACCATGCGGTCGCGGCGACGGGCCCGAACGCGTCCGCGAACCCGCCCACGACGGGAATCGCGAGCGTCCCCACCGCCCACGCGAGCCCCATGACGATGCCTGAACTCACGGCCGTCCCCGAGGGGAGGATCTCCTGCGCCACGACGACGATCGGAGGCAGCAGCGCCATGTTCAGGAAGCCCGCGCACACGGCCATCACGATCGCGGCGGGGCTGGCCGGAGCCAGCGTGAACGCGAGGATATGCGTGGGCACGGCGAGCACGCTGATCGCGGCCAGGAGGTGTTGCCGGTTGAACCGGTCGGTGAGGTAGCCGGAGGCGAGCGTCCCCAGGCCCTGGGCGCCCAGATAGATGCTCAGCACCACGGCGCCCGCCGTCTCGCTCTCGCCCGCGCGGTGGGCGATGATCGGGATGAAGGTGAGGACCGCCTTCTGGGCGAAGGACCCCACGACGGAGATTCCGAACACGAGACCGAGCGGCCCCTTGAGTTTGCGGAGCACCTCGAGTGGGGGAGGCGGCGGGGTCCCCGTCCCCACCCGGGTCCGACCCTTCGCGCCGAACCAGAGGGCGGTCCCGAGCACGACTCCCGGGATCATCGCGACCCACAGGCCGGCCAGGCCCAGCCAGCCCACGAGGGCGACGGCGCTGATCGGCCCCAGGGCGAAGCCGGCCGCCCCCCCGAAGGAGAACACGGACATGCGGACCCCGCTTCCCCGGCCCTCCCCGGCGCGCGCGACGAGCGACGCCCCCGGCGGGTGAAAGGCGGCCGACCCCAGTCCCCCGACGGTGAGGAGGAGAAGGAGGACGAAGTAGGTGGGCGCCATCCCCAGCAGCGAGATGAACACGCCCCCCACGATCGGCCCCGCGGCGAGGAAGGCGCGCCGCCCGAACCGGTCGGCCAGGTAGCCGAAGGCCGGCTGCGGGAGCGCGGTCGAGATGGAGAGCACAGTCGACAGCGTCGCGGCCAGCGTGATCGAGAGGCCGAGGTTGTCCATGATCCGCGGTAGCAGCGGCGGCAGGAACGCGGTGTACGCATCGATCGTCGTGTGCGAAACGACGATGAGCGCCACCACCGCCGCGGGGCGCATCGACGTGCGTCCCGTGAGGCCGGACGGGGGATTGACGAGCGCCGCGCTCGGTTCGTGCAGTGTCGAACTCCGATCCGGTTCGGATGGCAGCCGCGTGATGACGGCTCACAGTAACAGGATCGAGTCCGTCGTGGAGAACCCCGCGCGCATCTTATGTTGACCGGTCGAGCGCGATTCGGGCGGCCCGAAGGCGACACGTACCGAGCGAGAGGTGCCATCGATGGTTCGGAGAAGAAAGATGCGGCGCAGATCGATCCTTCTCGCCCTCGGACTGGGCGGCGCGGCCGTGACACTCGCGGGGTGCGAGGAACTCGTGCTGGACTTCGTCGACCTCGTAGACGAGGACGCGACCTACGTGATCACGGGCGGGCGCTGGCTCGACGTGCATGCCGGGACCCTCGTCGAGAACGCCGGAATCACCATCCGCGACGGAAGGATCGTCTCCATCGGCGGATCGCGGGATACGGACCCGGTCACGGTGACGATCGACCTCGACCGGGAAGCGACAATCCTTCCGGGGTTTTTCGATCTTCACGCCCACTACGCGGTGGACCTGTTCGGCGATGGCCGCGTCGATGAGACGGCCGCCTATCCCGAACTCTTCCTCGCCAACGGCGTGACGACGACCTTCCCGGCCGGCGAGCTGAACCCGGTGCGCATGCGAGAGCTGCGGCTCGCCATCGGGCGCGGCGAGCGCAGGGGCCCCCGCATCCTCAACTCCGGCCCCTACTTCGGCTCGTGGCGCCGGGGCTGGGACGACGACGCCATGACGCCCGACTCGATCCGGCGGGAGGTCGACCACTGGGCATCGCTCGGCGCGGCCGGCTTCAAGGCCAAGGGGATCCGGCCCGACCACCTCTCCGTGCTCATCGAACAGGCGCACGAGCACGGACTCACGGTGACCGCCCATCTCGACTCCGGGTTCGGGAACACGGTGAACCCGCGCGACGCGATCCTCATGGGCATCGACCGCGTCGAGCACTTCCTGGGCGGCGACATGATGCCGGCCGACCGCACGGCCTACGCTTCGCTGCAGGAGTTCGACGACTTCGAGGGCGACGCGCTCCGCGACATCATCGACCTCTACGTCGACCGCGGCGTGTACTTCGACCCCACGCTTTCCATCTACGGGTACTGGGGGCCGCACGACCCGGAGATGACGGAGTACTGGACGGACGAACACCGCTTCCTGACGCCGTACATGCGGGACATCGTCGAAGCCCGTCCGCCCCGCCCGGTGAACGAGTCGTTCGCGAAGATGTCGCCGATCAAGCGCCGGACGTTGAAGGCGTTTTACGACGGCGGGGGACGCGACCTGATCACGCTCGGCACGGACCACCCGAGCTGGGGAGACTACTGGTCGCCGTTCGCCGTCCACCGCGAACTCCTCGCGTTCGCGCGCGCCGGGGTCCCGCCCGCGGACGTGTTCCGCATCGCCACCATCAACGGCGCGCGAGCGATGGGCGTGGACGACGAACTCGGCAGCATCGAGGAAGGGAAGTTCGCCGATCTCGTCATCGTGAGAGGGAATCCGCTCGAGGATGTCCGGGTCGCCCGCGACGTCTGGTTCGTCTTCGCGCGGGGACGCCTCCACTCGCCCGACGAACTGCTCGCGACGGCCGAAGGCAAGATCGGCCCGGCGGATGCCTCCGAGGAATCCGCCTGGCGACCCGGCCGCTGAGCGACGCCATTTGCGGCGGACGTCTTGCTCGGACGCCTTGCCGGACCCGAGCTTGCGACACGCGATCCACCCGAGCCGAGGTCTGACACGATGAGTGAGCGAAACGCGATTCCACGACGACAGGTTCTGATCCGGGGCGGGGCGGCGGCCGCCGGGCTTGCGGTCCTGCCGACGGACATCTTCCGCGGCTGGCTGGCCGGATTCGATCAGGAGGCCGTGATCCCGTGGGTTCAGCGTCCGCACGCGGGGATGAGGGAGCGGGTCAACGTCCTGAACTGGGAGGAGGTGGACTCCTGGATCACGCCGACCGACCAGATGTTCCGCGTGGGGCACTACGGGTCCCCGGTGATCGCGGAGAGCGACTGGAATCTCGAGATCGGCGGGCTCGTCGACCGGCCGCGGGCGTTCAGCCTCGCCGAACTGAGAGCGCGGTCCCGCCAGGAGGTCGTGTTCACGCTGGAGTGCTCCGGGAACCGGGGCCGCCCCTCCTTCATGGGAGCGGTGCACAACGCGCGCTGGGCGGGGACCCGACTCGCCGATGTCCTCGCGGAGGCCGGCGTTCAGGAGGACGGGATCGAGGTCGTCTTCTTCGGCGCGGACGAGGGCGAGGAGGAGATCCGGGGCAACACCGTGACGCAGAACTTCGCGCGCAGCATGTCGCTCGAGGACGCGATGGACCCCGGGGTCATCCTCGCGTGGGAGGTGAACGGGGAGCCGCTGCCGAACGAGTACGGCTTCCCGCTGCGCGTCATCGCCCCCGGCTGGTACGGGATCGCGAACGTGAAGTGGCTGACGCGCATCGAACTCCGCGACCGCCGCTTCATGGGCAAGTTCATGGCCCGCGACTACGTGACGCTGCGGGCGGAGGAGCGCGACGGCGCGACCGTATGGACGGAGACCTCGGTGGGGCGCGCGAACATCAACTCCGTCCCCTCGAAGGTCACGAGGAACGGCGATGCGTACGCGATCCACGGGGCCGCGTGGGGCGCGGACATTGCCGCCGTCGAGGTCCGCGTCGACGACGGGCCGTGGGAGCCGGCGACGCTGGGCGAAGGCCAGGGCGACCCGCACACGTGGACGTTCTGGCGCAAGGACTGGGATGCCACGCCGGGCCAGCACGCGATCGTCTCGAGGGCGATCGACGCGGACGGCAACGTCCAGCCGGCGGCGGACGACCCGATGCTCGTGAACAAGCGGACGTACTGGGAGAGCAACGGCCAGCTCACCCGGGACATCGTGATCGACTGACGGCCCCGTCCCCCCGGCGCGCGAGCGGGGGGCGGCAGCTCAGCGACCGCGGCGGCGGCAGCTCAGCGGCCGCTGCGGGCGCCCCGGCTTAGTCGGCGCAGGAGCCACGCGTACGCCACCGCGTTCAGCGCGAGCACGGACAGGCCGAGCCAGATCTGCATCTCCCGGGTCAGCGCGCCGGGGTAGATCACCGGCAGCAGGTAGTGCTCGATGAACCCCCCGGAGTAGCCCGCCTGGCCGCTCGCGATCCGCAGATCGTTCTCCAGCGGCGTGAGCGGGCAGATCCAGCCGGCGAATTCGATCAACGCCCCCCACGCGAAACACGGGATGTGCGCCCACGCCAGACGCGGCCAGCGGACCGCGGCGAAGCCGCCGGCGACGACGAAGGCGATGAAGAGGAAGTGGACGACGAGGACGAGATCCGCGAGCACCCGGTACAGCAAGGCGATCCGGCGGGCGTCAGGAACTCGGGCGGCGCCCGCTCATCCCACCTGCACGGGGTGCGGGAGCGGGACGTTAAGCAGGTAGCCCTTTTCGTTCATCAGCGGCTCGTCCGGCTGCGTATTCCCCGCCGCGTCCGTGGCGCGCGTGGCCAGCGTGTGCGCCCCCGGGGTCGCGTCCCACTCGAACTCGAAGCGTTGCCAGGCCAGGGGCAGCACCGGATCCACGATCTCGGCCTCCAGCCAGGTCGCTCCCCCGTCCGGACTCCACTCGACGGCGGACACCGGCCCCGCCGGCGCGTGCGCGAACCCGTGCAGGACATGGGATCCCGGCTCCAGCTGCGCGGGCCGCGGAAGGGCCAGCGCGCTCTTCACGACGAGTTCCGTGATCACCGGACCCTGGGCGGGCGCGTAGTCCGCTTCCGGCCACTGGTCGCCGATGAGGACGTAGGACGACGTGTTGTTCCGGTTCCACACCCGCTCGGTGGAGATCTGAATGGACCCCAGCCACTTGATGCTGCTGGACCCCGACCAGCCCGGAACGACGGATCGCGCCGGGAAACCGTGATCGGCGGGGAGCGGCTCTCCGTTCATGCGCAGCGCGATGATCGTGTCGGGATCCCGCGCCTTGGCCAGCGGCATGGCACGCTCGAAGCCGCCGTCCAGCCCCACGAGGTTCACGTCGACCGTCTCCGGCCGCACGCCGGCCAGGTCGAGCACCGTGCCGAGCGACGGACCCGACCACTCCGCGCACCCCACGGCGCCGGTCGTCCATTGGCCGCCGCTCGCGCGGGTGCCCGTGAGTTCCGGGTACAGGCCGCGCCAGTTTCCGGCGCACTCCAGGTACGCGGTAATCGTGTGCTGCGGCAGCGACTCGAGGGTGGAAAGGTCGAGCCGCAACTCGCTCTCGGCGCCGTCCCCCTCGACTCGAAGCGAGTAGTCCGCCGGGTCGATCGTCGGGGTGGGCGAATGGTTTCGGACGAAGAACAGTTCGTTCGGCGTGATGAACCCGTCGATGAGCTCGAGCCGCGTCTCCAGGTTCGTGACGCGCTGGATGAAGGGCGACGGATCCTTCACCCACCTCGGCGGCTGCTCCTGCTCCGCCCGGGCGGCGATGGCGGCTTCGGCCTCCGCGGCTGACCCGGCGTCTCCCGCGCGGTCGCAGGCGGCGAGCCAGGCCGCGGCGGGCCCCACGCTGGCGGCACGAACGAAATCCCGCCGGGTGAGGCGATACATCTCGCTGGTCTGCTTCATCGACGGCACCTCTCCACTTGGCAGGCTGCGGGCCCGCCGGACGCTTGGCAGGGCCGCGCGATAAGGCATATTAGATGTATGCCACCGAGGAGAAACACACGCGCGCTCCCTGCGTTCCTGTGTGTTACGCTGGGGATGCAGTGGGCCGCATGCAATCCCGACGACGGCTCCGGCGCCGCCTTCGAGGTCGTGGAGGCGACGATCGGCGGGGTGCAGGCGGCGATCCGCGATGGGACGACGACCTGCCGCGAGGTCGTGGAGCGGCATCTCGCGCGGATCGCGGCCTACGAAGACGCGATCAACGCGATCACCGTGCTCAACCCGCTCGCGCTCGAGCGCGCGGACCGGCTCGACGCGGCGCTGGCCGCCGGCGAGACGACGGGACCGCTCTTCTGCGTCCCGATGCTGGTCAAGGACAACTTCGACACGCACGACATGGTCACGACCGGCGGGTCCATCGCGCTCGCGGACAACCTCCCGCCCGACGACGCCTTCATGGTGCGGAAGATCCGGGAGGCCGGCGCGATCGTCCTCGCCAAGACGAACATGGCGGAATGGGCGTTCAGTCCGCGCCAGTCCGTCAGTTCCTCCTTCGACACGACGCGCAACGCTTACGCGCTCGACCGCGTCCCGGCCGGATCCAGCGGCGGAACGGCTTCGGGCGTCGCCGCCTCGTTCGGCGTCATCGGGCTGGGCAGCGACACCGGCAACTCGATTCGCGGACCCAGCTCCCACCTCGCCCTGGTCGGGATCCGTTCGACCATCGGCCTCACGAGCCGCGACGGGGTCATCCCCCTCTCCTTCGACCGCGACATCGCGGGTCCGATGGGCCGCACCGTGGAGGATGTCGCGCGCGTGTTCAACGTCGTGGCCGGCTACGACCCCGCGGACCCGTACACGGAAGCGGGGCGCGGCCGCGAGGAAGAGGACTATACGGCCTTCCTGGACGCCGACGGGGCGCGCGGCGCGAGGATCGGCGTCCTGCGCGCGCTGGCGGATCCCGAGGAGACCGACGGGGAGATACTCGCGCTCTTCGACGCGGCCATCGACGATCTGCGCGGCGCTCGGAGCGGAGGTGATCGACCCCTTCGAGTTCGACGTCGCCGCGGAACTGGGACGCGAGGGGATGTTCTGCCGCCGCTTCCGCTATGACATGTGGGTCTACCTGCAGTCGCTGGGCCCGACGGCGCCGATCACCGATGTCCTCGAGGTACTGGAGGACGGGCGCTACTCGGATTATGCGCAGGCGTCGCTGCGGCGGAACGAGGGGGCGCCACTCGACGTACATCCGTCCGGCTGGGACGAACCCTGCCCGGACTACGCGGAGAACGAGGGCCGGCAGGCCTACCTGGCGAGCCTCGTGGAAGCGATGGATTCCGAACGTCTGGACGCGATCCTCTACCCATCGTGGCTCTGCGTCCCCGCCCATATCGACAGGGGTGACGAGGAGTACTGCGGCGATAACAGCCAGCGCGTGGCCCCCGCCACCGGCATGCCCGCGATCACGGTCCCGATGGGATACGCGCGCGGCACGCTTCCGGCGGGACTGCAGATTCTCGCGCGGCCGTACGACGAGGGGGTCCTCTTTCGACTCGCGTACGGCTACGAACAGGCGACACGACACCGCCGTCCCCCGGACGGCTTCCCGGAGATCCGATGACCATCAAGATAGAGAGAAAAGCCATGTTCAGAGCCAGCCTCGTTACCGCGCTCGCGCTTGTGTGGCCGGCGGCCGCCCTCGCGCAGGACGGAGCCGTCACCGGAACCGTGACCAACGAGCAGGGCCTCGCGATGCCCACCGTGACGGTCACGGCGACGGGGGCGCCTCTCGGCGACGAATCGCGCACCGCAACGACATCGGCGCAGGGTGTGTACACGATCACCGGCCTCCCCGCGGGTACATATTCGCTGCGCTTCACCTTTCCCGGCTTCGTCGTGGGAGTGAGTGCAGGCGTGGTGGTCCGCGCCGGCGAGCGCACGAACGTCGACATGCAGATGGCCTCCCAGAGAACCATCGCGCTGGAGGAGCTGACGGCCGTGGTGACCGGGACGCACTTTTCGGCGCCGCCGGAGAATCTGCCGTATGCGGTCGACGTGACCGACCGCGAATCGCTGCAGGAGCAGGGCGCGCCGCAAGCAGTGGACTTCTTCAAGAAACTGGGCGCCGCGCACGGCACGATCGGCGAGCGCAACGGCTGGTACAACCAGAGCGGGACGCTCGTTCCGGAGACCGCGACCAACGTCAATCTGCGAGGCCTGGGCGCCTCGCGAACGTTGACGCTGTTGAACGGTCGCCGCCAGGTGTACACCCCGGCCAGACTTCCCGGCGGCCGGTTCGTGGACATCAACGCCTTCCCCTCCATCGCGCTCGACCGAATCGAAGTTCTGAAGGAGGGCGCCTCGGCCATTTACGGGTCCGACGCCGTGGCCGGCGTGGCCAACTTTGTGACGCGAAGAGATTTTCAGGGATTCGAGCTGTCCGCTTCGCACGACTACTTCAGCGGCGCCGGCGACACGAACATAGGCGCCATCTGGGGCACGAGTCTGGGCGAAGGAACAACCGCGGTCCTCTCGGCCGATTGGGCCATGCGCCGGCAGTTGGAAGCCGAGGAGCGCGACTGGGTGCTGCGCCCCTATCCCGGGCCGGGCGGCGGCGGCTGGTCCTACTACGGGAACCCCGGGGCCTTTCTGCGGCCGACACTGGCCGGGACCGAGACCCCCGGCGAATTCATCAGCGCGCTGATCCGCTCCCACTACGGGGACAGCCAGGGAGATGCCCGTCTGTTCGTGGATCCGGGCTGCGAGGGGCTGGGCGGAACGGATGCCGGCGTCACCTGCCGGTTCCGATACGGGCCGTGGGACAACCTGATCGAGAACCAGTGGCACGCCCGGGTGTTCGGCGAACTGAACAGCGAGTTGAGCGAAAACACCACGGTTCACGTCGAGGGGCTGTGGTCGGAGGCCGCCATCCCGGACTGGTACACCACCCCCTCCTTCCCGCCTACGTCGCTATACGACGGCCTTCAGGTGGTCATGCCCGAGAATCCGGGCAGGCAGGCGTTCTGCAGCTCGAGTGCGGGCGCGGCCGGCTTTGCCTCGCAGGCGGCGTGCCTCGAGGACGACTGGTTCTTCTTCGGGCGCCTCGTGGGCAACAGCGGTCCCGGACGAACTCTGAGCCGTTCGTCGCGTACGCAGAGGATCGCGGCTTCGCTGGACCACCACATCGGCACGACGGGCGAGGTGGACGTGGCTGTCGGCTACTCTCGGGCGGCGGGCAACGTGAACCAGCCCGCGGAGTATGCCTACCGCAAATATCTGGCGTTTCGCGGCTTCGGGGGGCCGGACTGCGGAGTCGGCGTAGTCGTCGACCCCACGTCGGCAGCCGGGATGAGCCTCGGAGCCACGGGCGGCGCCGTGGCGGGCCAGGGCAACTGCATGTTCTACAATCCGTTCAGCAATGCGATCCTTCGCGCGCAGCAGCCGGGCACGACGTACACCAACGCGGACAATCCGGGTTACGACCCCGCGGTCGCGAACTCGCCCGCGCTGATCGACTGGATCAACGAGGAGGTGGACCTCTTCAGTACGGCCGAGCTTCTCACGGCCGAGGCTACGTTCACGAACTCGCTGACCGACGCGATCGGCTACGCGATCGGCTACCAGTTCCGCTGGTTCGATGTGACCGGCCAACCCAACGATCCGGGGAACCAGCGTCTCAATCCGTGCCAGGTGCCGGGCGACCGGAGCTGCCTCGACCAGGCGGGGCCGTTTACGTTCACGACCGGGTACTTCCCCTACGCGAGTTCCCAGACGGTCCATCGGTTCTACGGTGAGTTGCCGATAAACCTCGGCGATCGGGTGGATCTTCAGTTCGCCGCCAACTATGAGTTCCACGATGTTGCCAGCAGCTTCGACCCGAAGGCGGCCCTCGCCATCCGGTTGCTGGACTCCAACGACTATCAGCTCTCGGCACGGGCATCCCTGCAATCCACGTTCCGCGTCCCGTCCGTCGACGATGTCAACACGGACAAGATCACGGCTCTCGAGTATGTGTGGGAGACGGATGTCTACAAGGCGGTGGATACGTACGGGAGCGAGGATCTGGTGCCGGAACGGGCCACCACGGGGAACGTGGGCCTCGTCCTCTTCCATTTCCCGAGTCGTACGCAGGCGACGTTCGACTACTGGACGTACGACTTCAAGGACATCATCAACGTCGTTCCCTATACGGCGGTCACGAGGCTCTACGACGAGGGCGGCGCCAGCCGGGAGGCCGTGAAGGAGTTCATCAGGTGTCCGGACGGTTGGGGGACGGGAACGTGCGACGCGGCTTTCATCGAACGTATTCAGATCGACCTCGTGAACTGGCCGGGCATGAAGACATCCGGCCTGGACTGGAGTTTGTCGACGCGCCAGCCGGTGGGGAGCGCCGAGATGTCGTTCGGGATCGACGGCACCTACACGCACAAGTACGACATCCTGGCGCTCACGCGAGGAGGCGTGGAGCTGCAGGCGGCGACCAGCGGGGCCGGGCTTCTCAACCGGAACAACCCCATCGCGTGGCCTCTGCCGCAGTGGAAGTGGACGGCTTCCGTCGGGTTCCACACGGAGCGTCTCTCGGCGGTCGGGACCTATTACTACATCTCTTCCTACGACGATCCGGACTCCGCCGACGAGAACTATCGCGTGATCGATTCCTTCGGTACGCTGGACGCGACGCTCATGATGAAGGTCACCGACCAGATCGATGGTTTCGTCACGGGGTTCAACCTGCTGGGAACGCCTCCGCCCCTCGTCAACTGGGAGACCTCGTACGATGGCTTCACGCACGACCCCAAGGGACGGCGGATCAAGGTTGGGGTGACGTACACGATCAACTAGCCGTTGAGCGCGGGGCGGCCGGGGAGCGGGGGCGCCCCGGCCGGGATGGCGGGGCCGCGCGGGCTACTCGCGCGCCGGATCGACGGGGCGCGCGACCATGATGCCGTCCTGGGAATCGATGGAGAGGATCCGCTCCGCGAGGGGGCGTTCCGAGATTTCCACGGACCTGCCGACCAGGGGGGCGTGCAGGAGGTGAAGCGCCCCGTCGCGCCACACGGCGAATCCGGTGTGGGCGACGTCCAGCCCTTCGACGGTCGACGTAGCCGCGATCACGTCGCCGTTGCGGATCCGGTCGGCCACCCGCGCGATCCGGTCCTGCGGCACGTATTCCCGGCCGGGACCCTCGTCGAGCCTCGCCTCCGTGGCGGCGATCGCCCGGAGCACGCCGGGCTCGGCGAGTTGCCGATACGATTCCGGGTGCCGGGACATGAAGTTCACCGGCTCCGGATCGAGGGCGGGATCCAGGTCCCCGGTCGTGGTGCGCACGGTTCCCCGGGCTTCGTTGTCCGCGAGCCACTCCGAGAAGTAATGGAGACGGCTCGGGTATCCGTCGAGCCGGCCCCCGCGGTATCGGAGCGCCGTCAGGTGGGCTTCATAGCCGGCCTGCGCGCCGGGGGGATCCGAAAGGGCCTCGACGCCCTGCTCCCGGACGAACCGCGTCAGGGCGAGGACGGTCTCGACGAGGGTCACGCAGTCGAGTGCGCGGAAGTTGATCACGAGGCGCTCGGGTCCGGGGACCTCGAGCGTGCCGGGCTCGTACGTCGTCCCGACGAAGGTCTCGGCGAGCTGCACGATGGCGTCGCCCAGATCCATCTCCGCGAGCCCGCGCTCCGCGGCGAAGCGCACTTTCTCCTCGAAGATCGCCCAATCCTCCGGCGCCCACGCGGACCGGTCCGCGAGCTCGGATGCTGCCGCGCCGACGCCGGCCGTTTCGTCAACCACCGTCGAGGTGGAAGGCTGGGCCTGCGACCAGGCGAGCGCCGCAATGGCGGCGACGGTCGCAAGGATACAGGCGACGACCTTCGCCAGCGTGAAGACGTTGCGCCATCTCATGCGTCTACTATATGCGTCCCCGGGGAAGGTCGGCTATCTTGGCGGCTTCCACACTGAAGTCCACTCCCTCTGCCGAGAGCTATCGATGAAGATGTCCCGCTTGCCCGGCGTCGCTTTCGTTTCGACCGCCGTCGTCCTTTTCTCCTCCCTCTCCGCTTCCGGAGCCGCGGCGCAGACGCCGGCCCCGACGGATCCGATCCCGCCGGACCCGGCCGTCATCACCGGGACCCTGGACAACGGCCTGCGCTACTTCGTGCGCGAGAACGATCAGCCGGAGAACCGGGCGGAGCTGCGCCTCGTGGTGAACGCGGGCTCCATCCTCGAGGAAGAGGACCAGCTCGGACTGGCGCATTTCGTCGAGCACATGGCGTTCAACGGCACGGAGAACTTCGAGAAGCAGGCGCTCGTCGACTATCTGGAGTCGATCGGGATGCAGTTCGGCCCCGACGTCAACGCGTATACGAGCTTCGATGAGACGGTCTACATGCTCCAGGTGCCGATGGACGACCCGGAGGTGCTGGCCACCGCGTTCCGGATCCTCGGGGACTGGGCCCAGGGCGTGCGCTTCGACCCGGAGGAGGTCGACAAGGAGCGCGGCGTGGTGATCGAGGAATGGCGCGGACGGCGAGGCGCCCAGGCGCGGATGCAGGACCAGCAGTTCCCGGTCATGTTCGAGGGGTCGCTCTACGCGGAGCGTCTCCCGATCGGGAAGACGGAGATTCTTGAGACCGCGCCCGTCGAGCGGCTGCGCAGCTTCTACGAGGACTGGTACCGGCCGGACCTGATGGCGATCATCGCCGTCGGCGACTTCGACGGCCGGGAGATCGAGTCGACGATCCGGGCGCAGTTCGCCGGGCTGACCTCGCCCGAGGAGCCCCGTCCGCGGGTCTTCGCCGACATCCCCGTCGACCACCCGCCACGCGTCGCGATCGCGACGGACACGGAAGCCACGCAGAGCCAGGTCGGCGTGCTGTACAAGCAGCCGCCGGCCCCGCGCGGCACCGTCGCCGACTTTCGCCGCGGCCTCGTCGAGGGCCTGTACTCCGGCATGCTGAACGCCCGCCTCGATGAACTCCGGCTGCAGGCCGACGCGCCGTTCCTGGTCGGGTTCACGGGGCAGGGCCAGTTCGCGCGGGGAGTGGACGCCTACCAGCTCGTGGCGCTGGTCGGGGATGGCGGCATCGAGCGCGGGCTCGAGGCCCTGCTCACGGAAGCGGAGCGCGTCGTGCGGCACGGCTTCACGGAGACGGAACTGGAGCGGCAGAAGACGGACGTGAGACGCGCCTACGAGCGGCGGCTCGCGGAGCGGGAGAACCAGGAGTCGATCGTGCTCGCGAACCGCTACCTGCAGGCGTTCCTTCAGGGAAGTCCGTACCCGTCCATCGAGACGCAGATGGCGTTCGTGGACGCCCTGCTGCCGGGGATCACGCTCGCCGAGACCAACGCCGTCGCCCAGGCGTGGCTGGCGGAGGAAGGGCGCATCATCCTGGTCAACGCGCCCGAGAAGGAAGGTCTCGAGACCCCTGCGGAGGAGGACCTGGTCGGCGTCTTCGCGTCCGTGTCGGCCGCGGAGATCGAAGCGTACGAGGACGCGGCAGCCGATGCGCCTCTCCTCCCCGTCGTCCCCGAGGGCACTCCGGTCGTGGCCGAGGAGACGCTCGACGAGGTGGGCGTCTCCATCTGGACTCTGGAGAACGGCGTGCGCGTCGTCCTCAAGCCCACCGACTTCAAGGACGACGAGATTCTCTTCTCCGCGACGAGCCCCGGCGGCACGTCGCTGCTTCCCGACGATCTGATGCGGAAGACGTCGTTCGCCCTCAACGTCATCGCCCAGTCGGGAGTCGGGGAGTTCGATCAGACCGAGCTCGGGAAGAAGCTCACCGGCAAGGCCGTTCGGGTCTCTCCGTTGCTGGGGTCGCTTTCGGAAGGGATCGGAGGGTCGTCGTCCCCGCAGGATGTCGAGACGGCGTTTCAACTCATCTACCTGTACTTCTCGGCGCCCCGCAGGGATGAGACCATGTTCGACGCGCTCAAGGCACAGCAGACGGCAGTGCTCGCGAACATCGGGGCCAATCCCAACCTCGTGTTATCCGACACCGTCTCGGCCATCATGTCCCAGGGACATCCGCGGGTCCAGCGGGTGAGCCAGCTCATGGAACTCCTCGAGGAGGCCGACCTCGACGCGGGCTACGAGGTGTTTCGGGAGCGCTTCGCGGACGCCAGCGACTTCACGTTCTACTTCGCGGGCGCCTTCGATCTCGCGATGATGCGCCCCCTCGTGGAGCGGTATCTCGGTGCGCTCCCCAATCTGGGGCGGGTGGAGAACTGGGTGGATCACGGCATCGATCCTCCCGCGGGCGTGATCGAGACCTTCGTGTACAAGGGGCTGGAGCCGCAGAGCCGCACGCAGATCATCTTCGCGGGAGACGCCGAGTACTCGCGCGAAGAGGCGGGCGCGGTCTACGCCATGGCGGAGGTTCTCCAGATTCGGCTGCGTGAGCTGCTGCGCGAAGACCTGGGCGGGACGTACAGCGTGGGCGTGAACGGCCGGCTCTCGTACCGGCCCGACGAGGAATACAGCGTGACCATCGCGTTCGGGTCCGCCCCCGAGCGCGCCGAGGAACTCTCCTCCGTGGTCTTCGAGGAGATCGAGCGGCTCAGGACCGAGGGGCCGGACGCGGAGACGGTGGGGAAGGTCCGCGAGACGCAACGGCGGGGGCTGGAGACGAGTCTGCGCGAGAACCGGTTCTGGCTGAACCAGTTGGCGAGTTTCGAGCGCGGCGGCTGGGACCTGAACGAGATCCCGAGCTTCGAGGGGATCGAAAGCTGGACCGCGGAGCAGGTGCGGGAGGCCGCCGTCCGTTACCTCCGCACCGACCAGTACGCCCGGTTCGTGCTGCTCCCGGAGCAGAAGGTCCCCTAGTGTCATGTGGAGGAGCCACGGCCGGCCGGTGATCGGATGAGCGGCGCCGCCCACGCGCGCCGGGAGCGCGTGCCCGTCCGGGTCATGCCGGACCACGACAGCATCGCCGCCGAAGTCGCCGGCCGGATCGCGGCGCTCCTGCGAAAGCGGGCCGAGAACGGGAGCCGTGCCGTTCTCGGCCTCGCGACCGGCGCCACGCCCGTCGGCGTCTACCGGGAACTCATCCGCCTGCACCGGCACGAGGGACTCGACTTCTCCAACGCGGTCGCCTTCAACCTCGACGAGTACTTCCCGATGCGGCCCGGCAGCCTCCACAGCTATCACCGCTACATGCGGGAACACCTGTTCGACCACGTGAACATCGCGCCGGAGCACTGTCACATCCCTCGCGGAGATGTGCCGGAAGCGGAGGTCGAGGCACACTGCGTCGAGTACGAGCGCCGCATCCGGGAGGCGGGCGGGATCGACTTCCAGATTCTCGGGATCGGGCGCAGCGGTCACATCGGCTTCAACGAGCCGGGGTCCGAGCGCGACTCGCGCACCCGGCGGCTCTACCTGGACACCGTCACCCGCGGCGATGCCGCGTCCGATTTCTTCGGCGAGGAGAACGTGCCGCCGCAGGCGATCACGATGGGCGTGGCCACGATCCTCGAAGCGCGGGAGGTCGTCCTGCTCGCGACGGGGGAGCACAAGGCCGGGATCGTGTGCCGAGCCGTCGAGGGGGAGGTCCACGCGGACGTCGCCGCGACCTTCCTCCAGCAACACGCCGCCGCGACGGTCTATCTCGATCCGGCCGCCGCTTCCGATCTCACCCGCGTCCGCACGCCGTGGCTCGTGGGCGATGTGGAGTGGACGGCGGAGCGCGAGACGGCGGCCGTCATCTGGCTGAGCGAACGCACCGACAAGTCGATCCTGCACCTCGCGACCGACGACTATCGCGCGAACCACCTCGCCCCGCTCACCTCCCGTCACGGTTCGGCCGAGCCGCTCAACGGACAGGTCTTCAACGCGCTCATCTCCAAGATCCGGGGAAAGAGCAGGCTGCCGCGCGGCCAGGACATCGTCGTCTTCTCGCCCCACCCGGACGACGACGTGATCTCGATGGGCGGACTGCTGCGCAAGCTGGTCGAGAACGGCAACCGCATCACCGTGGCATACCAGACGTCCGGGAACATCGCCGTCTTCGACCACGAGGTGCGCCGGTACCTGGACTTCCTGCGGCGCGCGGCGGGCATCATCGATCTTGGCGATGCCCCGAACCTCGAGGAGGTGCTGCGGTCGCTCGAGGACCGTCTCGCCCGCAAGGAGCCGGGGGATGTCGATCCGGGGGTGGTTCAGCAGCTCAAGCGGATCATCCGCGAGACCGAGGCCACGGCCGCGATCGAATCGCTGGGTCTCTCCGCCGACCGCGCACGCTTTCTGAACCAGCCGTTCTATCAGACGGGAGCGGTGAGAAAGAACCCGATCACGTCGGAGGATGTGGAGATCGTCGCGCAACTGCTGGAGGAGGTGCGGCCGACGATCGTGTTCGCCGCCGGGGACCTGTCCGATCCGCACGGCACGCACCGCATGTGCCTCGAGACGGTCGAGGCGGCGCTCGCCGGCTACCGCGGCGACCCGCCGTGGCTCTGGCTCTATCGAGGCGCGTGGCAGGAGTGGGATCTGGACGAAGCGACCGTCCTCGTGCCTCTCTCCGAAGGCGAACTGCGCGGCAAGGTCCAGGCGATCTTCCGACACGAGTCGCAGAAGGATTCGGCGCCATTTCCGGGACCGGATCCGCGGGAATTCTGGCAGCGGGTCGTCGAGCGAAACCGGGATACCGCCGACCGGCTGGCCGCGCTGGGCCTGCCGGCCTACTACGCCATGGAGGCGTACGTGACGCTGCGGGATGGGCAGCGGGTCGAGGGTCCGGAGATCCCCACCTCCTCCCTCGCGGACGCGGAGGCGTGAACCCGTGACGTACCCGGGCGGACGGCGCGGCGCGACAGGCTGACATGGGCGGATTCTTCGGGACGGAACGGGTGCCGTTCGATCTCTTCGGCCCGGTCCATCTTGCGACGATCGGCGCCCTGGCGGTGGTCGGCATCTGCCTGATTCGCGCCGGTCTGGTGGCCGATGAGCGGGGTCGCCGCCACCTCCGCCTGGCGCTGGGCCTCACGATTCTCCTCCTCCTCCTTGCGAGGCACATCTGGAAGGCCGCATCGGGGCTGTGGACAGTGGAGCACGACATACCCCTGCACCTCTGCAGCGCCATGGCGTTGGTGACCATTTACGGGCTGTGGACCCGGGAGCCCCGAGTTCTCCGCCTCATGTACTTCCTGGGCGTGGCGGGGGCGGTGCAGGCCGTCCTGACCCCGGATTCCGAGTTCGGCGCCGTGCACTTCACCTTCTTCGAGTCGCTGGGATCGCACGGGGCGGTCGTCATCGCCGGCGTGTGGGCCGTGATGGTGGAAGGCTATCGGCCGACGTCCCGCGATCCGTGGATCGTGTTCGGACTGCTGAACCTGTACGCGGCCGTCGTCTATCCGATAAACCGGCTCCTCGGGTCAAACTATCTCTACCTGATCGACAAGCCGCCGGGGCCCACGATCCTCGACTTCTTTCCCGGCTGGCCCTGGTACATTCTGCTCATCGAACCCGTGGCCATCGGGCTCTTCCTGGCGTTGCGGCTCCCCTTCCGGAACCCGGCGGCCGGTTGACGGTACTCAGGTTTCTCCCTGTACCAGAAACCCTGTGCGAAGAACCCTGTACGAAGAACCCTGCGCGAAGAACTTCAATGGAGGATGGACGGCATGTCGGTATGTCCTGTATGCGACGCGGAACCAATGATCTCCGACGACCCCGTCGAGGGCGAGTTGCTCGAATGCGAGGATTGCGGCGTCGAACTCGAGATCCTCGCGCTCGACCCCATCACGCTCGGTGAGGCGCCGGACGCCGAGGAGGATTGGGGCGAATGAGAGTCGGCTTTCTTCATTCCCTCATCCGCAAGGACGAGAAGCTGCTGATCGCGGAGTTGCGCGGGCGCAGCGATGTGGAACTGGTGTTTCTGGACGACCGCAAGCTCGCGTTCGACTTCCGGGCGGTCCCGGACGTCGACGTGGTTCTCGAGCGCTGCATCAATCATTCGCGGGCCATGCACGCGCTGCGGCTGTTCGAGGGGGGCGGGCTGGATTGCGTCAACCGCTACGAGGTGTCGCGCCGCTGCGGAGACAAGATCCTCACCGCGGCGTCGCTCCGGGAATGCGGCGTCCCGCAGCCCGAGGCCAGGGTCGCGTTCACCGAGGCCTCCGCGCTCGAGGCGATCGAGGAACTGGGCTATCCCGTGGTACTCAAGCCGGCGGTCGGTTCCTGGGGGCGCCTGCTGTCGAGGATCAACGACCGGCACGCGGCGGAGACGGTCCTCGAACACAAGGCGATCCTGGGCAGCTACCATCACTCGATCTTCTTCGTGCAGAAGTACGTGGAGAAGGGCGGGCGCGACATCCGCGCGTTCGTCGTGGGCGGGGACTGCGTGGCCGCCATCTACCGGTCGTCCGGGCACTGGATCACGAATACGGCCCGCGGCGGCACGGCCTCCAACTGTCCGGTGACGAGCGAGATCGGGGAGCTGTCCCTGCGCGCGGCGGAGGCCGTGGGCGGGGGCGTGGTGGCCGTGGACCTGTTCGAGAGCGACGGCGGACTGCTCGTGAACGAAGTGAACTACACGATGGAGTTCAGGAACAGCATCGAGGCGACGGGCGTGAACATTCCGGAGCGGATCGTGTCGTACGTCGTCTCGCCGGACCGGGCGGGGAACCGATGATCCGCGCGTCGATCGCGGGCGGATCGGGCTACGCCGGGGGGGAACTGCTGAGGCTCCTGCTCGGCCATCCCGATGTCGAGGTGCGGCAGATCACGTCGGAGCGCTTCGCGGGACGGTTCGCGCGGCGGGTGCACCCCAACCTGCGCGGCGTCACGCGGCTCCGCTTCTGCGCGCTCGACGAGTTGTCGGAGTGCGACGTGCTCTTCCTCTGTCTCCCGCACGGCGAGTCGTCCCGCCGCATCGACGAGTTTCGGGCCGTGGCCGGACGGATCGTCGACCTGGGCGCGGACTTCCGGCTCAAGGACGGCGCGGACTACGAGCGCTTCTACGGCCGGCCGCATCCCCGGCCGGAACTCCTGGGGTCGTTCGTGTACGGGATCGCGGAAGTGAACCGCGAGGCGCTGGCGGGCGCGGACCTTGTCGCGTGCGCCGGCTGCAACGCGACGGCCTCCATCCTCGGGCTGCTTCCGCTGTACCGGGAGGGGGTCGCGGATTCGGCCGTGATCGAGGTGAAGGTGGGCTCGAGCGAGGCGGGCAACCGCGCCAGCGAGGGCAGCCACCACCCGGAGCGCAGCGGCGCGATGCGGTCGTACCGGCCGACCGGCCACCGCCACGCGGCCGAGATCCGGACGGTCCTCGGCGGCGACGTGCACTTCTCGGCCACTGCGGTCGAGATGGTGCGCGGCGTCCTCGCCACCTGCCACGTATTCCTGAACCGGGAGCTCGACGAGAAGGCGTTGTGGAAGATCTACCGGGGCGCGTACGCCGACGAACCGTTCGTGCGCATCGTCAAGGAGCGGACCGGCATCCACCGCTATCCCGACCCCAACCTCCTGGCGGGCGCGAACTACTGCGACGTGGGGTTCGAGCGCGATCCGCTCTCGAACCGGGTCGTGGTCCTGAGCGCGATCGACAATCTCATGAAGGGAGCGGCGGGACAGGCGGTGCAGGCGTTCAACGTGATGCACGGGTTGCCGGAGTCGCGGGGGCTCGAGTTCCCGGGCCTGCACCCTGCCTGAGCCCGGCCCCCGGAGCTGAATCGTGTGCCGCATCCTCTGCGTCCGGAGCGATGAGCCCTTCGACATGGCGCCGCATCTGGCCGCCTTCGCACAGATCGCCCGGGAGAGCCGCGAGTACCAGGGCGACGGGTGGGGGTGCGCCTGGATCGATGCCGACGGGTGGCGCGTCTACCGCGACATCGCGCCCGTCTGGGAGGACGCCGCGGCGCCGTCCGGACGGACGACGCTGCTGCTCGCGCACGCGAGGAGTGCGTATCGCGGGGAAGGGATACGGGTCGAGAACAACATGCCGTTCTTCGACGGGGAGCGCGTCTTCATCTTCAACGGGGAACTGCACGGCGTGCGGATCAAGGAGCGGGGGCGGATCGGCGCGGAGAAGGTGTTCAATTTCGTCAAGCGCTTCGCCGACGGAGACATGGGCCTCGCGCTGGAGCGGGGACTCGACGCGATCGAAAAGCGCACGCGTTACGTGCGGGCGATGAACCTGATCGTCGCCGACACGGCGCGGCGGGTCCACTTCGCGACCCGGTTCAGCGAGGATCCGGACTACTTCCGGCTGCACGCCTCCCGCCGGGGCGGCGTTCGGATCCTGTGCTCGGCGCCCTATCCGGATTCGCACCCGGCGTCGGACGGGCGGTGGGCGTGGACGCCGGTCGCGAACGGCGCCATCGGGACGTTCTGACCGATGCCGGGACCGATGCCGGACGAGTCCGGCGGACTGCTCATCGTCAAGATCGGCGGCGGAGAATCCATCAACCTGGACGGGATCGCCCGCGACCTGGGGGGCCTGTCCGGTCCGTTCGTCATCGTGCACGGCGCGAACGCGCTGCGCGATTCCCTCGCCCGGCGGCTCGGCGTCGAGAAGCGCGTCCTCACGTCGGTGTCCGGACACGAGAGCGTGCAGTCCGACCGCGACCTGATCGACGTGATGCTCATGGCCTACGCCGGCGTGCGGAACAAGCGCATCGTGGAACTGCTGCAGGGTCACGGCGTGAACGCGGTCGGGCTCACCGGGCTCGACGGGGCGCTCGTGCGCGGCCGACGCAACCGGGGGATCCGGGTGAGAGAGGGCGGCAAGACGCTGATCAAGCGGGACCTGTCCGGGAAGCCGGCGGAGGTGAACCGCAAACTGCTGGGGTTGCTCCTCGGCGGCGGCTTCACACCGGTCGTGACCGTGCCCCTGATCGACGAACACAACGCGGCGATCAACTCGGAGAACGATGACGTCGTGGCCCTGCTCAGCGCCGAACTGGGAGCGGAGTGCGTGATCCAGTTGATCGAGGCGCCCGGCTTCCTGGAGGATCCGGACGATCCGGCGTCCGTCGTCGCGCGGCTCTCGCGGACGGAGTTGGCGCGTCGCGAGAGCGAGGCGCGCGGGCGCATGAAGCGGAAGCTGCTCGCCCTGCAGCGAGTCGTGGAATCCGGCACGACGCGCGTCGTGATCGCGGACGGTCGCATCGAACGGCCGGTCTCGGAGGCGCTGGCCGGAAGGGGCACGGTGATCGGATGAAATCGAGCGAACTGGAACGGGCGCACGCCCTCGAGGTCTTCCCCAAGCGGGACCTGACCATCGTGCGGGGCGAGGGCGCGTGCGTGTGGGACGACGAGGACCGACGCTACATCGATTGCGTGGGTGGCATCGGCGTGGCGAGCATCGGCCACGCCAACCCGGCGGTCGCCGAGGCGGTGGCGGAGCAGGCGCGCGTGCTCGTGTCCTGTCCCGGGATCTTCTACAACGACGTCCGGGCGCGGTTGCTGGCCGAACTCGTTTCCATCGCGCCGGCCGGGCTCACGGGCGCCTTCCTCTGCAACTCCGGGGCGGAGGCGGTGGAGGCGGCGATCAAGTTCGCGCGGCTCGCGACGGGGCGGACAGGGGTCGTGTCCGCGATGCGCGGCTTCCACGGGCGGACGCTCGGAGCGCTGAGCGCGACGCACAAGAAGGAGTACCGGGAGCCGTTCGGGCCGCTTGTGCCGGGGTTCTCGTTCGTGCCCTTCAACCACGTCGAGAAGCTGCGCGCGGCCGTGGGCGAGGACACGGCGGCGGTGATCGTCGAGCCGGTGCAGGGAGAGGGAGGCGTGCGGCCGGCCAGCCCGGACTATCTGCAGGCGGCGCGCCGCATCTGCGACGAGGCCGGTGCGGTGCTGGTGTTCGACGAAATCCAGACGGGCTTCTGCCGCACCGGCCGCATGTTCGCCTGCGATCGCTACGGCGTCGCGCCGGACGTCCTCTGCCTCGCCAAGGCGATCGCGGGCGGCGTGCCGCTGGGGGCGGTCCTGGCGCAGGAACGGCTGCAGCCGCCGCCCGGGCGGCACGGCACGACCTTCGGCGGCAACCCGCTCGCCTGCGCCGCCGCCCTGGCCGCGATCCGGTTCATGCGGGACGAGCGGCTCGACGAGCGGGCCGAGGCGCTGGGCGCCCGCTTCAGCGAGCGCTTCGCCCGACTCCGGCCGGCCCGCGTGCGCGCCGTGCGGCAGGTCGGCCTCATGATCGGCGTCGAACTCCGCGAGCGCTGCCGCCCCTACCTCGAGCCCCTCGCGGAGCGCGGCATCCTCGCCCTTCCGGCCGGCACCACGGTCATCCGACTCCTACCGCCCCTCGTGATCACCGAAGCCCAGATCGACGAGGTGGCGGACACGCTCGCCCGGGTCCTGTCCGATTGACGCTCCGGGCCGACTCCCTCAGCGGGCCGGCGTCAGACGAACGGTCGCCGGGACGCGGCCCTCTCCCTCGGCGAACTCGACCTCGATGACGCCAGCGCCCCGATCCGAGACGAGGGCGGCGCCCTGCATGACCGTCGACACCACCGGAGTGCCGAACGACGCGATCCGGTAGGTGTGGCCGGCCGTCCCTTCCAGGGAGAGACGCCACGCATCCGCCTCGGCGTCGAAGTCCAGAATCCGCAGGCCGGTGCTCGTCCGGCCGGGCTCGAGGTCGACGCGGGGCGGGGCGACCGCGAGCCCGCCTTCCCACGCCACGACGATCTCCGCCCGGTTCCCCGCCGGCGCCGCATCCCCGACGGTCACTTCGAGGATTCCGTCGGGCGACAACTCCGCGGTGGCCCCGTTCACCCGGAACGTCACGTTGCGCGCCCCCGCCGGCACGTCGGGCACGAACTCGAAGGTCAGAGGCGGTCCGGAGGTCGTAAGCGTCGTGCGCCGCCCTCCGCCGCCCGCCGTCCACCGTTGCAGGATTTCGACGTCGGTCGTCGTCCCCCCGGCCCGGAGCCGCCTCACCGCCGCCTGCGGCCAATCCGGCGGGAGTTGCGGGGCGAGCCGGGCCCTGCCGAGCGGGGCATCGGGTTCCCAGCCGATGACGCCGCGCAGTAGCGGTGTCACCAACGCCGAGGTCGCGAAGAACTGGTGGGGGACGGTCTGGTCGAGGGGCTGGTAGAAGGTGCCGGAGAGCAGCTCCGGATGGCGCCCCAGGCTCCAGTCGAAGGTCATCTGCTTCACCGCGTTCACGAGGTGGAAGCCCGCCCACGGACGCCGGTACCGGTACTGGGCCCACGACACGTATCCCGTCACGAAGGGCCACACCGTGCCCATGTTGTACTGGAGCGGGTGATACAGTTCGCTCTCCGTCGAGAGCATGTGGGCGCCCCAGTCCGACGAGATTCGGTCGCCCGCGAGCCGGACGAGGGTCGATCGCGCGCGCGCCCCGTCGAACAGGCCGAACGCGGCCGCCGTGGCGGGCCACACGGTCAGGTTGTCGTTGGTGCCGCCGTCGGCGAGGATCCCGAACGCATGGTGCCCCGCCTCCTCGAGCCAGTACGCATCGTTCAGGCTCGCCCGCGCGCGGGGAGCCATCTCCCGCGCCCGATCCGCGATCTCGGCATCGCCCATGCGCTCCGCCAGCGCCGTGGTCCCCTCGAGGGCCGCGGTCCAGACCCCCGCCAGGTAGACATCCTGGTGGAGCGCCGCCCCGAGGCCGCCGACCTCGACCGCCGCGAGCCCGCCCACCGTGTTCTCGATGAGCCCGTCGCCGTCCGTCTCGGCGCTGAGGCACCATTCCCACGCGCGCCGGTAGGCCGGCCACAGCTCCCGCAGGAGTTCGTCGTCCCCGCTGGCCCGCCAGTACTCGTAGAGCGCGACCATCCAGTACGGGGTCGTGTCGGCGTGGTAGTACGCGTACGGATACACGTCGAACCACGGGATGCGCGCGGCCGCCTGGGAGATCTCGTGCGTGATCTTGCCGTCTTCGCGCTGGTATCCCGCGAGAAAGGCGAGTTCCTCCGCCACCAGTTCCCACTGCCCGAGCGCATCCATGGCGAAGCTCGTCTGCGCCGCGTCGCCGCCGAAGAACCAGCCGAAGCCGGGACGCGTCCCGTTGCGCGACAGGCCCCAGCCCGCGACGAACCCGCACCCGAGGTCGGGATTGCAGACGCGCTGCTCCTCCAGGTTGATCTTCGCCCACTCCAGGGCGAGATCGAGCCGTGGCTCCGGCGACTCGATGGAGACGGTGGAGGCGAGCACCGAGTCGGCCCAGGCCCGCTTCGCGCCGTACAGCGAGCGCGCCTCGGCGATCAGCCGATCGTAGCCGGCGAAAACCTCCTCGCGGGGCGCGGTTCCGCCCGCTACCGCGATCGGGATGAACTCCCGTCGCGCGCGTTCCGGGTCGACCGGGATCACCATGGTGCGCGGCGCCTCGCCCAGTTGATGAGCCGGGTGCTCCACGGAGTTCACGGCCCACGGCGACCCGACGACGGCGTTCGTCTCCTGCAGGCTCTCGGACAGCACGAAGGCGCGCCGGTCCGCGTCCCAGTAGGCGTACTGCCCCCCGAGCGACCCCGGCCACATGTAGTTCAGCACGGGCTCGAACTCGGCGACGATCTCGAGCGGTTCCGGGCTGTCCACCTCGAGCAGGACCAGGAGGCCGGGGAGCTCGGCGGGCGCAAGGATGTGCTGGCGCACCTGGAAGGCCGCGTGGCTGTAGGCGATCGTCGTGAGTTCGGGCCGCACGTGCACCGTGCGCGCGACGGCGCTACCCGGAATCGGCGCTCCGTAGGCCGGGGTCGAGAAGCCGAGCCGGAACCGGTTTCCGACCTTGAGGGGGTGGATCCACAACTCCGCCTCTCCGGTCTCCAGGCCGAGCCACGCCGAGCGGGGTCCGGTCACGCCCAGGTATTCGCCGGGACGGACGGGGCCCGTGAGTTCGATCGGCGACGATGCGATCTCGAAGCGCGGAACCCCGGCCGCCGTCTGGCCGGCACCGTTCGCCGGCAGGCCGGCGGTCATCGCGGCCAGGAGCATGAGAAGCGAGATGCGCGACGCGGGATCCAGAGTCATCGCCCGTATTCCTCACTTTCGCGAAATCCGTTGCGGCGGGCCGCCACCACTCTAGTTGACGCACCGGCGGGACCGAAACCAAGTTCGCCCGCATGGCTACGTACAGCGATGAGCTGCCGCCGTTTCCCGAAGGCTGGTATTTCATCGGACACCGCAAGTCGATCGAGCGCGCGAAGCTCATCGAGAAGACGTGGATGGGCGAGGAAATCGTCGCGTGGGCCGACGAAGAGGGCCGCATCTGCGTGGCGGACGCCTTCTGTCCCCACCTGGGTTCGCACATGGGACCGACGACCGGCGGCCTGGTGCGCGACGGCTGTCTCGTCTGTCCCTTCCACGGGTTCGAGTTCGATACGACCGGCCAGTGCGTGGCGACGCCCAATGCCCCGCCCCCGAAGGCCGCGAGGTTGAAGCTCTACGAGACCCGGGAGATCCTCGGCATGATCTTCGCATGGTGGGGGAGCGGCGGCCGGGCGCCTCAGTGGCACCTGCCGGATGAACCTCCCACCGGCGCGGACTGGACCGGATTGCGCTCCACGATCCTCCGGTTCCGGGGCATCCCCAGGAGACGACGGAAAACTCCGTCGACGTGGAACACCTGGAGTACACGCACGGATACCACGACGTGAAGCCGACCGACTTCTCGGTCGACGGCGCCTACCTGAAGAGCTGCTTCGACTTCAAGGCGGTTCGCCGGATCCTGGGTCTGGTGGACATTCATTCCGAAGTCTCGGTCATCACGCACGTCCACGGAGTCGGCTATTCCTTCGTCGAGATTCACGAGAAACTGGTCGGCATAAAGTCGCGCATGTGGGTGCTCACAACGCCCGTCGACGGCGAATTCGTGGAGTTGACGATGGTCAATCAGGTGCGGGAGGTCCGTAAGCCGGGGCGGTTCATCTCGGGCCTGGGCTTCCTGCCCGTGCCGCTGCGCCACCGGCTGCTGAATGTCTTCATCCTGCGCGAGGAGAGGCGGTTCGTCCTGCAGGACATCGTGATATGGGACAGGAAGCGCTACCGGTCTCCCCCCCGGCTGTGCCGGACGGACGGCCCCATCGGGAAATACCGCCGACACTGCCGACAGTTCTATCCGGACCCGGCGATGGCGCCTCGAAGCCCGGACCGCAACGCCGACTAGCTAGCAGCCCGTGGACTGCCAGGGTTTGCGCGCCAGGAAACAGTACAGGGGCGTGAAGATGCCCGTCTTGCCGCCCGCGACGTAAGCCTCCGCGGTTCGGTCGAGGAGTCGAACCACCTCCGCCGAGCCTTTCGGAAAGAGCCGCAGCAACTCGGCCAGCTTCGACCCCGCGATGAACGCCTTGCGGCCCCAGGGAAGCCTGCGCACCGCGGTCCCCAACGTCCCGTGGCGGCTCTCCATGGGTTGATACCAGGGCGTGGAAGGTCCTTCCCGGACGTCCCAGTCGCTCCCCTCGATGACCTGGAATCCCGCCCCTTCGAGAGCGCGATTCACTTCCCCGAACGTGGCGATGTCGTGCAGCGCGATACCCCGCATGAGGTCCCGCTTGATGGTCCGGTGCCGGCGGTCCCGCGGGTCGAACCGGTCCGTCAGGCACATTTCCTGACCCCAGAACAGGGCGCCCGGCTTCAGTACGCGGAATATCTCCGCGAACGCGCCTTGCTTGTCCTGCGCATGGCACGTCGACTCTATGGCGTAACCCCCGTCGAACGAGTCGCCCTCGATGGCGCTCATGTCCTCGAAGCTGCACTTCCTGAAATCGGTCAGGTGCTCCAGCCCCGCCTCGGCGTTCAACTTCTTCGCCTCCGCCAGCTGGATCTCGTTGATGTTGATTCCCACGGCCCTGACACCCGCCTCACGGACGACTCGGCGCATGGGGCCGCCGACTCCGCAACCGACATCGACCACCTTCATGCCCCGTTTCAGCTCCAACTTCGAGATCATCGCCCGCTGGTGCCGGACCTTGGACTCCTCCAGGCTCTCCTGGGGCGTGAGGGGCGCGAAATGCAGGGATTCACCCCAGCCGTACACCATGAAGCCGTTGCACAGCTCGTAGTAGTCCCTGACCGTTTCCGTATGGTCGTAGGCGCCCGCGCCCTCAGCCTCCGGTGCCGCCCGGTCAAGCCAGCCGTCGAAGTGCCGGACTCGACGCGCGACGCCCGATCCCGGGTGCGCATCTCTCAGCGCTTTCGACAGTTTGCGCAGTCGCATTTTGGGGGGGCTCAGGCGGGCAGCTCCCGCCTCTGCTCGGTGATGCGGAATCTTACCTTCTTGCTCGGCTTCAGCGACGGAACCGGATTGAAGCGGAGCTTCCGTGCGTACTTCGCCGGCGTCACCTCGACCGTGAAGTAGTGCGCCAGCATGAGCAGGTTGACCGCCAGGTGCATCTCCATCCAGCGGGTGCCGAGACATTTGTGCGTACCCAGCCCGTACGGGGCGAACCCGAGGCTGCGATGCTCACGACGCGACGGCAGGAAGCGGTCGATGTCGAACTTGTAGGGTTCGGGAAAGACATCGCTCATGTAGTGCGTGGCGGTCATGGCGATGTGGATCCGTTCCCCGAGGGGCAGCTCGTAGTTCCCGACCGTGCAGGTATTCATGACGTTCCGAACGGACATGGACACGATCGGGTACATGCGCATGCACTCCATGAGGAAGCGGTGCGTCACGTCGATGTTGGCGGGGGTGAAATCCTCGCTCCCGGGGTCGCCGTTGGCAAACAGGGCATCCGCTTCGGCGCGGATTTTTTCGTAGAGGTCCGGCTGCGACGCCATGGAGTAGACCACGAGGCTGAACGTATCGCCGAGGTACACACTGGCGATCAGGGCCGCGGAAAAGGCGAAGAGCAGGTTGGACTCCGGGAGGAACCCCGGGTCGCTGGCGTGCAGGCTGAGGTAGTCGTCCACCAGGTTCCGCGGGCTGTCGACGCGCTGGGCGGGAGTATGGACGCTCAGGATCCGTTTCATCAGCGTGTCCAGGACTGCCGCCCGACGTCTCATGCCCGGGGTACGTAGCGTGAACTCGGGCAGGACCTTCGCGATGTGCACGCTCAGGGCCCGCTCCTTGTAGCCCATCAGGTCGCCCATGAGATCCTGCGTGTCGACGCCGATGAACAGCGGCGACAACTGGGCGTTCACCATTGCCCGGCTCATGGACGTGGCGCGGTAGGAATCCCCGACCGTCAGGGTCGACATGTACGCGCGCCCCCTGCTGTATAGCTCGTCCATCTGCCCCGCCAGCCTCGTGCGGGAATAGGCCGGCGACAGGAATTTGCGAAGCCGGAAGTGGTCGGCTCCATCCAGGGCGGGCAGAACGCCGGCCGCGCCGTAGACTTTCTCGAAGTCGGCGAAGTAATCCCTGGTTCGCAGGTACATGCGCCCGCGCTTCTGCATCCACTCGTTCGTCTCGAGTCCGGCCAGGAAGATCATGCGCTTCGAGAAGGGAGGACGGATCTGGAACACCGGGCCGTACTCCTCCGCGAGGTTCGCGAAGAGCGCGTTCAGGTTGCCGTCCCGGACATGCGGGTTGCGCAGCAGCCTGGTCAGCGAAACCGTCGGAATTTTCTTCGCGAGAGCCGTGTGTCTGCGGATCGGGCCGACGAGGTTCTCGGAGACCGCGGCGGCGATGGAACGGCCGATCAAGTCCAGCTGGCAGATGAACTTGATGCGCTCTTCCGCCGCTTCATCGAGTTCGAAGATCAGGCGAAAGACGTCGCAGGTGTTGACGAGGCACACGATGACGACGTCTCTCGGTTCGGGAACCTCGTCGGCGAAGACGACGTTGCCGATGCGCGCCTTGATGAACTGGTCGGTCGCGCCTTCCTCGAACATCCCGTACTGCTGCCGATGCATGACGGGAGGAGCCAACGTCCAGAATTCGCCTTCGTGGTGTTGGAGGATCCCCCGTTCAACCAGGCGGTCCAGGGTCAGGTCGACGATCGACTCCGCGCGGGGGGCGAGCCGTTCGACCCAGTACCGGGCAGTGTGTTGGACCGGTTCGTCCGCAATCTCCTTCAGAATGGGATCCAGAACGGGGTCGCCCGTTTCGGCCCGGTCCACCACGTACAGGGATGTCAGATCCGAGTCGAGCCGCGACTGGAAGGAGAGTTCCGCCAGCACTCCGCCGACGACAGCGCAGTTCAGCTGCCAGCCGGGTACCTGATGGAAGTAGCCTCCCTTCTCGTCGAGAAGCATCAGGATGAGTTCGTCGACGAGGCTCAGGGATTCGACCTTCAGACTCTCCACCGTCATTTGTCGGTTCTCGCCTCGCCGCAGTCGACGTGCACTACGCGGCGCCCGGAATCGAGGCACGCCGCGACGGCATCAAGCGCATATGTAACGTGCATAGCGCCGGAACCACCATCATAAGTATGACCGTGATGAAGAGAATGCCGCAACCGAGTGACGCGGCAAACGGTATCAGGAATTGGGCCTGGATGGCGCGCTCCAGGATCAGGGGCGTGAAGCCGAGGAACGTGGTCAGGGAAGTGAGCATGATCGGACGAAAACGCCCCTTTGCCCCCTCCATGATCGCGGTTCGCGGCGGGGCGCCTTCCCGGAGTTTCTGATCGATGAAGTCGATCATGACCAGGGAATCGTTCACCACGACCCCGCTCAGACCGAAGATCCCCATGAAGGATACGGCGCTCAGGGCGACTCCCAGGATCCAGTGGCCCAGGATCACGCCGATGAACCCGAAGGGGATGACGGCCATGATGATGAACGGCTTGGTATATGAACGGAGGGGGATGGCGAGGAGCGCAAAAATCAGGATCAGAGCGACCGCGAAGCCGCGGTAGAGCGCGTCGATGGACTCCAGCTGCTGCTGCTGCTCGCCCCCGAACGTGTATGTCAGGCCCGGGTACGCCGCGGTCAGGTCCGCGAGGATCGAGTTTTCCAGAATATCGTTGGCTTCGTCGCCGGAGATCACCGAGGCGTCCACATCGGCGGTGACGGTGACGACGCGCTGGCCATCCCTGCGCCGGAGGGCCGACGGCGACACGCCCGGGCTCAGCGAGGCCACACTGATGATCGGCACCTCGTCCCCGCCCGGCGTACGGAGCAGGTAGCCTTCGATATCGGTGATCGAGTTCCGCTCTTCCGCGGGCAGCCGAACATAGACTCGTACCTCTTCGCGGCCGCGCTGCACCCGGACGGCTTCCGCGCCGAAGAACGCGCCCCTCGCCTGTCCGGCCAGCTCCTGCACGGTGAGACCGAGGGTCCGCGCTTCGGGCCGCAACTCGAGCTGAACTTCCGGGATGCCCGGGGCGTGATCCGACCGTATGTCGTAGACGCCGCTCACGCTGCGGAGTCCGTCGACCACCGAGCTGGCGATCCCGGCGAGGCGCTCCGGGTCCGGATGGGACAGTACGGCCTCGACCGGGTTCCCAAGGGTGAAGATCTCGCCGCTGAAGGTGATGCCGCGCACGTAGGGCAGCACACCCACCTCCTCTCGCCACGCCTGCACGACGTCGCCGGTGGAGATCCGTCTCTGCTGCGCACTGAGGAGCTTGAACTCGATGGTGGCGATATTGGCCTGCGGATTGACGGTGGGCTGCGGGTTGAGTCCGCCTTCGAGTCTCGATCCCAGTCCGACGGTCACCGTGACGCCGGTCAGCAGCGGCGGCGCGTCCCCGGGCCGGCTGAGAGAGAGTCGTTCGATGACCCGGTGGCCCGCGGCCTCCAGCTCCCGCGCCACTTCGTACGTTCTCGGAGCGGTCGTCCCGTCGGGCATCTCCAGCACGACCGTCACGATGTCCCCCTCCACGTCGTCGGCCAGCGTGGTGGGGACGATTCCCGCGGGCACCAGGGAGATGCTCAGCACGAGCATTCCAACGGCCCCCGTCATCGTCACGCCGGGCCGGGCCGTGGCAAACCGCAGGGCCCGGTCCAGGGGCCCCTGCACGAACCGCTGCAGCTGGGCGTCGACACGACTCTGTAGTCGCGAGAAGAACCGGTCGAAGGCATTGCCCGGCACCCAGTCCGGACCGGGCAGGTGGGACAGGTGGTTGGGCAGGACGAACAGCGATTCCACCAGCGAAACCATCAGCATGGCGATCATGATGATCGGCAGGGCCCGCCATACGTCACCGACGCCGCCCGGGATGAACAGCAACGGGACGAACGCCACCGCCGAAGTGAGGACCGCGAACGTCAACGGTACCTTGATCCGCCGGACGCCGCGGATCGCGGCCGCGACCCCTGGGGTTCCGCGACTGCGTTCGTATTGGATGTGCTCGGCCACGACGATGGCGTCGTCCACGACGATCCCTATGGCGAGCACGAAGGAGAAGAGGCTGATGGTGTTGATCGCCACGTCGAACGCCATCATGACGGCGAGGGCGCCTATGCCGGAGACGGCGAGGCCCACGGCAACCCACAGGGCAAGCCGAATCTGGAGAAACAGGCTGAGTGCGACCAACACCAGCAACAGACCCAGAATCCCGTTCTTCAGAAGAAGATCGGCGCGTTCCTCGTAGGCCTGGGATTCGTCGTTCCACAAGGTGATGCCCACGCCGTCCGGCAAAGACGGGATCACCTCGTTCGCCAGGTGCTCGCGGACGGTCGTGGCCACATCCATCACCTGCTCGCCACCGGCCCGATACACCTCGACGAATACGGCGGGCCGGTTCTGATGGCGGACCATCAGGTCTGCCTCCTGGAACCCGTCGCGGACCTCGGCGATGTCGCCGAGGCGCACGACCGTGCCGTCGCGGCCGCTGAGAAGGACGATCTCCTCGAAGTCCTGCTGGTCGTAGTTCTGCCCGAGGGTCCGCACTCGAACCTGGGATTCCCGGGTATCGATGCTGCCGGCCGACAAGTCGAGCGAACTGCGGCGGATCGCGGCGGCAACGTCGGTAAGTGTGAGCCCCAGGGCTCTCAGCCGGTGAAGCGGCACCTCGATGGAGATCTCGTAGTTCCGGACCCCGCTGACCTCGACCTGGGAGACGGAGGGCAGCGTGGTAAGGTCGTCCTCGATCCGGTGCGCCAGTTCCTTCAGCGAGCGCTCGGAGACGTCGCCGTGGACGATGAGCCGCATCATGCTGAAGCGGTTGTCCATCTCCTGGAAACGGGGACGTTCGGCACCGGCCGGGAAGGACTGGATACGATTGACGGCGGATTCTATGTCGTCCAAAGCCCGATCCATGTCCGTACCGGAATCCATCTGGATCCGCACGGAGGCGATGCCCGGAGCCGCCAGGGACTTGACCGCCTGCACGTCATCGAGCCCGCTGACCTGGTCCTCGATCTTGACGACGATCGACTCCTCGATCTCCTCCGGCGTGGCGCCGGGATAGGCCATCGAGACTTCGATGTGGTAGAAGGGGGTGATGGGCCAGGCTTCCCGCTCGAGGCCGGTCAGGGACACGAGTCCGGCCGCAACGATGCCCATCATCAGGAGATTGGCCGCGATGCCGTTGCTGGCCATGTAGGCGAGCGGGCCGGACCGCTCGCGGCGGTCGCCCGGTTCGCGACCCGCGTCGGGATTCATCGCACCGGGTCGGTCTGGACGCGCATCCCTTCGGTGGCGAACTGAAGTCCACCGGTGATCACTGCCTGGCCGCCCCGCAGGGCGCCGGTGACGAACACCGCATCGTTGGCGCGTTGCAGCACCTGAACCGGAACGATGCTCACGACGCCGTCGCGGTCCACCGTCCAGGTTTCGTTGCCGGGTTGCAGCGCCGCTCGCGGGATCCGGAAGTAGTCCTCCGGTGAGAGTCCCTCGATCTCCACCTCAACGAACTTGCCGACCAGCAACGGAGGATCGCCCCCGACGGCAGCGGACCGGCCCGCCGGCGCGCTTGCGTCGAACGGATCCGGCACGCGCACGATCACATCGATGGTGCGTGTCTGCGCGTCAACGGAACTCTCCCCCCGATCCACGTAGCCCTCCCAGGCGTACATCACCTCCCCGTAGTGGGCGATCACACGAGCCGCGACGTCCCGTGCCCCGTCGCCCGCCTCGAGCTCCCACAATCCCGGGACCAGGGCGGCGTCGGCATCGGAGAGGGGCACGACGACCTCCACCGCCTCCGACGCGAAGAGGCGTCCGACGGGCTGCCCGGGGTTCACGACCTGCCCCGCATCGACCGATTCCTCGCGCACGAAGCCGTCGAACGGTGCGGTGACCCGGGTCCTGGAGAGCGCAAGCTTCGCCTCCTCAAGCCGGGCTTCGTCGCGGCTCAGCGCGGCGCTGGCCGCTTCCAGTTGAGGCTCCCTCAGCGTGAGCGGACTCGCCTCCGAAGGCGGGGGGCCCGTCTCGCGCCGCTCCGAGTACAGTTCATACTGGGCGCTGGCGATCGCTGCCCGTTCCTGTTCCTCGAGGAAGGCGACGCGGCTTGCCGCAACGTTCGCTTCCGCTACCTGAACGCGGTACGCGTAATCGGCTTCTTCGATGCGGAAGAGCGTCTGGCCCGACTCCACGCGCCCTCCACTCTGGAACCGCGGACTCACCCAGACGACCTTGCCGCCCACCTGCGGCGCGACATCGATCTCCTCGCTTGGCCGCACGGTCCCGGATCCGAACACGGGAATCGCGCCCGACCCGGCCACAACACTGGCGGTTTGCGCAAACGGGATCTGGGGAGGCGGTTCCCGGCTCTCCGGCTCGGGGGCCAGCGAGAGCATGAGTGCCGCGACCGCAATCGTACCGACGATGATCACGGCGATGATCCTGAGACTGGATCCGAACAGCAATCTGCGCAGCATTGTGCCTTATCCCATGGAGGTGGAGGAGCACCAGCTTGAGCATAGGAATCTACGGTTTGTTCGGTCAACGGGACCGAACCTACCGCGGCGAACGGTCGCGGAGCACGCGCACGACGCGGCCTTCCGCATCGACGACCTGCACCGGACCCCTGAGGACATCGTCGCCCAGGTCGACCGCGCGGCCGGGTTTCTCGTCCGCGGCCCCGACGCCGGGGAGCGTGTACGGCTCCGCCAGACTCGCGTCGACCCTGTAACCCAGGTCGGCCAGCGACCGGATCGTGATCGCGCTGAGGGTCTCGCGGGATCCGATCCTGTTGAGCGGCCTCATGAGTTCCCCGCGGAGGACGGAGCCCCGCCAATGGAGGTTCGCACTCCCGACCCCGCCGAAGTTCTCGACCGGGACCTTCGCCCCGCCCGTGTAGTCCGTGCCGCCCGCCGCGTCGAAGGCGGCGATGGCCTCGGGACCGACGAAATGCGCGTCGATCGCTCCCACGCCGAGGGCGGGATCCCGGAGGAGATCGAGAGGGCGCCACAGCAGGCCGAATCCGAGCGCGTGCGCGATCTCGTGGACGGCGAGTTCCGTCGCGTCGCCGGAGTCGATGAGGCCATCGAAGTCCGACACGTCGAAGAACGCCACGCTCGCGACGGGCAGCATCGACCCTTCGCGCAGGCGGCACACGCCGGCCTGGGCGAGCGTGCGGCCCGGCCCGTCGATGTCCCGGAATTCGACGAGGATCATCAGGTCATCGATGGTGCCGACCGGCTCCGCCGTGTTCGCGCCGTAACACTCGATGCGGTCGTCGACCGCAACCTCCGGCAGGTCCGTATCGGCCAGCACCGACATCCAGAGTTCCGCCGCCGCGAGGACCACGGCCCGCCACGGCTCGGTCGCCGTGGTGTCGAAGCGGACGTCGATGTCGAACCTGTTCGGCACGGTGACCTCGAACCTGAGGGCGGCGGCCCGGCCTTCGGGATCGCGCGCCGTGATCGCCACCGTCGACGTCCCCTGCGCCAGGGCGACGACGCGGACCGTGCTCCCCGAGACTTCGGCGCCCGCAACTTCCGCCGCGGACGACCTCACCTCGAAAGAGAGGACATCCCCGTCGGGATCCCGGAAGTAGCCGGACGCTTCCAGCGTCGCCGTGTCCCCGACCACCAGTTCGAAGTCGGCGACGGTACCGATGACCATCGGCGGCCGCGTCAGAGGAGGGTCCGTGCTCCCGTCCCCGCAGGCCGCAGCCGAGGCGGCGACGAGCAGCGCGCAACCCCGGAAGCGGGGCTTTCGCGCGATCCGCCCCGCTCCGAGCACGTCTATTGGCCGAGGGCGTGCAGCACGACGGTCCGCCGGTGGGGGCGGCTCCGGTGCTCGAACAGGAAGATCCCCTGCCAGGTTCCCAGGGACGGCGCCCCGTCGAGCACCGGGATGGCCAGGTGCGTCTGGGTCAGGGCCGACCGGATGTGCGCCGGCATGTCATCCGGCCCCTCCATCGTGTGCCGGTAGTGGGGGTCGCCTTCCGGAACGAGCCGGGCGAAGAAGTTCGAGAGGTCGTGCAGGACGTCCGGATCCGCGTTCTCCTGGATCGTCAGAGACGCCGACGTATGGCGGATGTAGACGGTAAGCATGCCCGTCTCGATCTCGAGCCCGGCCGTCCACTCGAGGACCGGGCGGGTGATCTCATACAGGCCCTTTCCCCGCGTCTCGACGCCGAGTTGTCGGACGAACTGCTTCATTCCGGCGGGGGGCATTCGCCGCTCGAGCGCGGCGGGGCTTTCGCCATGGACTGTCAGGCGACGTCCTCGCGCGCGGCCCCGGCGGCGTGCGCGCGCAGGGCTCTCCACACGCGCTGCGGCGTGAAGGGGAGCGCATCGATGCGGACGCCGACCGCGTCGTGGATCGCGTTCGCGATCGCCGGGAGCGACGGGTGCAGCGGCCCCTCGCCCGCCTCCTTGGCGCCGTACGGGCCTTCCGGATCCACCGATTCGACGATGAGCGCCTCGAACTCCGGGCAGTCCATGGAGGTGGGGATCCGGTAGTCGAGGAGCGACGGCGACGTGTGCAGGCCGCCCTCCACGTCCCCCTCGCGGAAGAGTTGCTCCTCGAAGATCGCTTCGGCGAAGCCCATGTAGGCGGAGCCCTCGATCTGGCCTTCGACGAGCGCCGGGTTGAGCGCGCGGCCGCAGTCGTGCGCCACCCAGATGTTCTTCACGCCGACGACCCCCGTGTCCTCCTCGACCTCGACTTCGGCCACGTGCGCGGTGAAGGAGTAGGCGGGCGACGACCCGATCGTGCCGCCGCGGTAGTCGCCGTGCACATCCTTCGGCGTGTCGTAGGAGCCGACGGCGCCCAGCAGGCCGAACTTCGCCTCGGCGAGGTTGAACGCCTCCGAGATCGGGATCCGGCGGCCGGCGTCTTCGGGAGCCTCCGCGTCGAAGGCCCAGCCGCGCGCCAGACGCACGCGGGACGCGGGCACGCCCCACGGCTCCGCGACGGCCTCCGCGACCTGCGCGCGCAGCGTACGGCAGGCCTCGACGCAGGCGTTCCCCACCATGACCGTCTCGCGCGACGAATACGCCCCGAGGTCCACCGGCGTGAGGTCCGTGTCGGCGGAGAAGACGCGCACGTATTCGAGCGGGACGCCGAGTTCCTCGCACGCGATATAGGCCATGGTGGAGTCGGAACCCTGCCCGATCTCCGAGGCGCCGTGCAGGATCGCCACGCGGCCGGAGCGCTCGATCTGGACCTGCACCGCCGCCTGGGGCATCTCGTTCGGATAGATCGGGTAGTTCGTGCCGGAGATGTAGGAGGAGGCCGCCATCCCGAGACCGCGACCCTTCGGCAGCCGCCGGTGGCGCTTCCTCCAGTCGCTGGCGCGTTCCACCGCCTCGAGGCACTCGAGGAAGCCGTTGGACCGCACCTTGAACTCGTTCACCGTCCGACCCGTGCCCATGAAGTTGCGGCGGCGGAGTTCGAACGGGTCGAGGCCGAGCTTCTCCGCCATCTTGTCGAGCGAGATCTCGTACGCGAAGCGCGGCTGCACCGAGCCGTGGCCGCGCTTGGGGCCGCACGGGGCCACGTTCGTGTAGACCCGGGTCGAGTCGAAGCGGTAGGACTCGATGTGGCAGGGCGAGGTGAGGAGCTGTCCCGAGTAGTACGTCGTCACGAGCCCGAACGAGGCGTAGGCGCCGCCGTCCAGGGTCGTGTGCGCGTCGAGCGCCCGGAGCTTCCCGTCGCGCGAGGCGCCGAGCCGATACTTCATGTGCATGGGGTGGCGGCCGCGGTGCGAGTAGAAGAGCTCCTCGCGCGTGTAGAGGATCTTCACCGGACGGCCCGTCCGCATCGCGAGGAGCGCCACGCAGAACTCGAGATCGAACGGCTCGGACTTGCCGCCGAAGGCCCCGCCCACGGCCGGCTGCACGACCCGCACCTTCGCCACGTCGTGGTCGAGCACCCGCGCGAGATCGCGCTGCAGGTAGTGTGGGACCTGCGTCGACGACCACACCTCGAGCACGCCGTCCGGGTTGAGGCGGGAGATCGCGCAGTGGGGTTCGATCGGCGTGTGCGTCGTCCCGTGGAAGAAGTACTCCCCCTCGATGGTGACGTCCGCCTCCGCCATCCGCGCGTCCACGTCCCCGAACTCGAGGTGGACGTGCTTGAGGACGTTTCCGTTCGCCCCCGGCTTGCGCGGCGCGTGGATGGGCTCCGCGGCGGCCTCGGGGGTCAGCGACTCCTCGGGCGAGAGATAGACGGGAAGCGGCTCGTACTCGACGTGGATGCGCTCGAGCGCCGCGTTCGCCGTGTCCTCGTCGACCGCGGCCACCGCCGCCACCGCGTCGCCGATGAAGCGCACCTTGTCGAGACAGAGCGCGTGCTCGTCGCGGGTCCAGGGGATGATCCCGTACGGCGTCGGCAGGTCCCGCCCCGTGATGATGCCGTACACGCCTTCGAGGGCCTCGGCTTCGGCCGTGTCGATCGAGACGATCCGCGCGTGCGCCTCGGTGGAGCGGAGGATCTTCCCGTGCAGCATCCCCGGCAGGACGATGTCGTCCGTGTAAATCTCGCGGCCGGTCGACTTGCGCAGCCCCTCGACCCGGCGCGCGCGGCGGCCCAGCGCCGTGAACTCGGCGTCGGCGAGCCCGGGGAGCCGATCCGGATCCTCCGCGGCGGCCTGCTGTGCGGGCGTCAGTTCGTGCGGGTGCATGCGTCCAATCTACGTGCGGCCCGCGAACCGGGCATGAGCCGCGGCCGAGTGCCGACGAGCTCGATCGTGCGGCGTGCTCACGGGGGCGTGACCCCCCTCCGAACATCGGCTAGTGTGCTTCATGATGCTCCGCCACCGCGTGTCGCCAGCCGTGGGGTTGTCGGCGCTGACGTCGCTCCTGGCCTGCAACCCCGGCGCCGAGCCGTCCGACGCCCGGGCCACTCTGGCCATCGAGCGGGTCTCGGTCATCCCGATGGACGGCGAGCGCGTGCTCACCGGCGTGACGGTGCTCATCGGCGACGGCCGCGTGCTTGCCGTGCAGCCGTCGGCCGAAGCGGAGGTCCCCGACGGCGCCGTGCGGGTCGACGGCCGCGGCCGCTTCCTCATCCCGGGCCTCAACGACATGCACGTCCACTTCGGCGAGGAGTCGGCGCTCGGGCGGTTCCTGGCCACCGGAGTCACCGGCGTGCGCATCCTGTCGGGCGGGCCACACACGCTCGCCCTTCGCGACCGCGTCCGGAGCGGCGAACGGGCCGGCCCGGACATCCACACGGCGGGGCCCATCATCGAGGGGTTGCCGCCGCCGGAATTCGCCGCCGTCATCGACACCGCGGGACGCGCGATGGTCCGCGACAGCCTCGACGGCGACCGCACCGTGCGGGAGCAGCATGCCGCCGGGTACGACTTCATCAAGGTGTACAACAACGTGCCCGCGGCGGCCTACAGGGGGATCGTAGCCGAGGCGCGTCGCCTCGGGATCCGGGTGGCGGGGCACGTGCCCTTCGGGGTGGGCCTCGATGGCGTCCTCGCGGCGGGCCAGGCCAGCATCGAACACCTGCGCGGGTATATCTGGCACCTCGTGCCCGAGGAGGCGCCGGCCCAGCCCGGCCCCGACCTGCGATCGCGCACGCTCGCCTGGGCGTACGGAGACCCCTCGCGGATCGAGGCGCTCGCCGAGCGGACCCGCGAGGCCGGCTCGTGGAACGTGCCGACGCTCTCGGTCCGCATGATCCACAAGCCGGACCGCCTTCTCGATGCCTACCTCGCCACGGAGGAGGCGTCGCACATGACCGCCGCCATGCGCCGCTTCTACACCGAGCGCATGTCGATCCCGTGGATGAGCAACTTCACGCCGGACGACTTCGAAGCCGCGCTGGATGGTTTCGGGGTGGCGGATTCCCTGATCCGCGCCCTCGTGGCCGCCGGCGCTCCCGTGATGGCCGGTACGGACACGCCGCCCCTCGGCTTCGCCCTCCACCGCGAACTGGAGGAACTCGTCGCCGCGGGTCTGTCACCGTACGAGTCGCTGCGGAGCGCCACGGTCAACCCGGCCCGCTTCCTCGGACGGGAGGAGGGCGCCGGCATGGTGGTCGAGGGGAGCCCGGCCGACCTCGTGCTGCTGGAGGGCAATCCGCTGGAAGCGATCGGAAACACGCGCCGCATCGCCGGCGTCGCGAGGCGCGGCGAATGGCTGGACCGCGCGACACTGGACGCCATGCTGCGGGAGGCCGCGGACCGCTGAACGCACTTGCAGCGCGGCGCGGCGATCGGTGAGGTTGGCCGTGAGATCCGGGTGCGCCGCCGGCTGCGGCGAGACCCCGTTGGACCGGATCCGGGCCATCGCAACGAGGAATTGAACATCCGCTACCGCACGCTTCCGGCGCTCTGCGCCCTTCTCTTGCTGCCGCAACCCGCCGCCGGTCAGGAAGCCGTACGCAGGGTCTCGCTCGCGGCGGCCCTCGAGGCGTTTGCGGACAACAGCCTCGCGCTCAGGATCGCGCGCTCCGAGGCCGCCGAGATCGCGGGATCGGCGCGCCAGTCCCGTGCCTGGTTCAACCCGTCGCTCTCGGCCAGGCGCGACGATCTCGACCGCAATGGCGACGAGTACTGGGAGGAGAATCTCCTCCTCTTTCAGCCCCTGGAGTGGCCGGGACGAACCGCGGCCCGCTACCGCGCGGCCGCCCACACGATCGAAGCGAGCACCGCCCGTTTCCGCGGCGACTCGACCCGGTTCGCCTTCGAGGTTCGCGAGGCCTGGGCGCTCGCGTGGTTTGCGGAAGCGGCGGAACGCACGGCGCGGCAGGCCGCCGCCGTGATCCGGGAAGTGGCCGAGGACGCGGAGATCCGCCTGGAGGAGGGGGACATCTCCGCCTACGAAACGAGGCGGTTGCGACTGGAACGGGTGCGGGCCGAGCAGGGTGTGGCGGAGGCCGAACTCCGGGCCCGCGACGCGCGCCGGCGCCTCGCCGCGCTGACCTTTCCCGGGACGGGAATCGAGGAGGTCGGACCGTCCGCGGGGCTGGAAGGGCTGCCGCCCCCGGTGACTCGGGACGACGCGCTCGGCGCGATGGTCGAGCGGCCGGACCTGGAGGCCGCGGCGCGGGATCTGGACGCCGCGCAAGCCGAACTCGCCGTGGCGAGGTCCCGCTGGATGCCCGATCCGACCGTCAGCCTCGGATATCGACGGCAGGAGGGCGGATTCGAGGGACTCAGCCTGGGTCTCGATCTCCCGTTGCCGCTGTTCGACCGGGGAGGGGGAACCCGGCAGGCAGCCGACGCGAGGAGCGCGGCGGCCGCCCATCGCCTCGACCTCCGGAGACGGCTGGCGGAGAACGATCTCCTGACGACCTCGGACCGGTACGCCTCCAGTCGCGCCCGTCTCGAAGCCGCGGCCGATGGCCTGTCGGCGGATGCCGAGGCGTTGCTGGCCTCCGCGACGGCGGCCTACGGCGAGAACGAAATGTCGCTCCTGGAGTTGCTCGACGCGGCGAACGCGTTCCGGGGCGCCCGGATCAGCGCCCTGTCCATGCGATCCACGGCATGGATCGCCTACTGGGATCTCCTGCGCGCGATGGGACGGGCCCCGGAACGGGAGCCGTGAACCGGAACCCTTTACTACGTTGAGGAAGCCCCGATGGTCACGCCCAGCACGTCCCGCAGCAGCCACCAGGCGCCGACGGCGAGGATCGCGGCGGGGATGACGAAACGGAGCCAGTAGTAGAGCCAGAGGGTGGGCACGCGCCGCCCGCGGGGCCCATTCTCGCCCGCCGCCAGTTGTCGCAGCACCTCGGAGCGGTCCAGAGCCCACCCCACGGCGACGACCGAGAGCAGCGCGCCGAGGGTCTGGAAACCCGATCCGAAGGTCAGATCCCACGGCGTGAACACGTTCATGTTGATCATCGGGGGCAGCGCGAACGCGAATACGACCACGGTCGTCAGGGTGACGGCGCGCGAGCGGGGGATCCCGGTGTTGTCGGTGACTCCGGCCACCAGTACCTCCAGCGCCGCCACGTCCGACAGGTAGGCGCCCCCGAACAGCGCCAGGAAGAAGAGCGTCCCGAACACGGCCCCGGCCGGAATCTGTCCGAACACTTCGGGCAGCGTGACGAAGAGGAGACCGGGACCGCTCGCCGGTTCGAGTCCGAACGCGAACACGGCGGGGAAGATGACGAGCCCCGCCAGGAGTCCGGCGCAGAGGTCGCCGCCCGCGGTGAAGACCGCGTTGCCGCGCAGGGGGTCGTTGCGGTTCAGGTAGGAGCCGTACACGACCATGAACGTTCCGCCGAGCGACAGGCTGAAGATCGCCTGGCCCAGCGCCCCGAGCATGACGGGCGGCGTGAGCGCGCCGGGATCGAAGGCGCCGAGGTACCAGCGGAGACCCTCTCCCGCCCCGGGAAGCGTGAGCGAGCGGGCGATGAGGATGACGAGTCCCGCGAGGAGCGCCGGAACGATGAGGCGGCTCGCCTTCTCGATCCCGCCCCGGAGGCCGCGCCGCAGCACCGCGGCGCAGGTGAGGAGGACCACGCCGGTGCAGGCGCACTGCAGGAGGAAGGAACGGAGGGAGAACCCCTCGTCCGGCGGCAGGATCGCGGCGGCGTCGATCTCGACCCCGATGCCGGCGAGCAGCCCGGCCAGGGCGTGGTACAGCACCCAGCCGAGCGCGTTCGAGTAGTAGCCGGTGGCGGCGGTGACGCCGACGAAGAAGACCCAGCCGAGGGCGCGGCCGAAGGGGAGGCCGGCCGATTCGAACGCGCCGACCGGGCCGCGGCGGGTGTGCCGGCCCAGGGTCCATTCCGCCATGAGCGCGGGAACGCCGATCAGCACCACGGCCAGCACGTAGAAGGCCACGAAGGGCGCCCCGCCGAACTCACCGACCATGTACGGGAAGCGCCACACGTTCCCGAGACCGACGGCGACGCCGATCATCGTGGCCACGAGCCCGAAGCGGGAGCCGAACGTCTCGCGTCTGTCTCGTTCCATCCCCGGCCTCTAGCTTGGCGGGTCGCATGTGGCCGCCGGCAACCGGCGCCCCGGTCGGCTCGCCCCTCGCTGACGGGCGAAACCTTGGGGCAGGGGCCGGCCGAGAGAAAGGGACGCCAGCGTGAAAGCTCCCTGGTTCCGCCGCTATCTGCTGCCGGGGCTCGTCTTCCAGTCGGCCGTCATCGCCGGCGGATACGGCACGGGGCGGGAGAACGTCGAGTTCTTCCTCTCCATCGGCCCCACGCCCGGCCTGTGGGCGATGGCGCTCTCGACCGCCATCTGGAGCGCGGTGTGCGCCGTCACGTTCGAACTCGCGCGGCAGTCCCGCAGCTACGAGTACCGCAACTTCTTCAAGCGGCTGCTCGGTCCGTCCTGGGTCCTGTTCGAGGTCACGTACGTGCTGCTGACGCTCCTCGTACTGGCCGTCATCGGGGCGGCGGCGGGCACGATTGCGAACGAGACGTTCGGCCTCCCGTACGCGCTGGGCGTCATCGTGGCGTTGGGGGCGGTCGCGCTGCTCCTCTTCTACGGCAGCGTGGCGATCGAGCGCTTCTTCGCCGGCTGGTCATTCGCGCTCTACGCAGTGTTCGTAGCGCTCGTCGTGTGGTCGCTGGTGCGCTTCGGGTCCACGCTGGGCCCGAGCTTTGCCGCCAGCAGCCTCGACAGCGACTGGCTCGTGAAGGGGGTCCAGTACGGCGGCTACAACCTCTCGGCGGCCGCCGTGGCGCTGTTCACCGTGCGCCACATCCGGACCCGCAAGCAGGCCGTGTGGGCCGGCCTGCTCGCCGGCGTCATCGGGATGCTGCCGGCCTTCTTCTTCTACCTCGCGATGGTGCCGCACTACCCCGCGATCGTCGACGCGGCCAACCCCTCGAACTTCATCCTCGAAGCGCTCGGGTCGACGACGTTCCAGGTCGCGTACGCGATCATCCTCTTCGGCACCCTGATCGAGACCGGGACGGGGATGATCCACGCGGTGAACGAGCGGCTCGCCGTCACGCGGCGCGAGCGGGGCGCGGGAATGCCGAGCTGGGCGAGGCCGGTGGTCGCGGCGGTCTTCCTCGGGGTCGCGCTGTCCCTCACGCCTCTCGGCCTCATCGACCTCATCCGGCAGGGGTACGGGACGATCACCTGGGGGTTCATCGTCTACTACGTCCTGCCCGTCCTCACCATCGGCGCGTGGCTCGCGTTCCGTAAGCGGGGAGCAACGGGAACCGGCGGGACATCCGAAGGAAGCGAGGGGACGTGAACACTCGAGCCATTCTCATCGGCCTCGTACTCGGGCTGGGGCTCGGGGTCGCCGCCTCCGCCACCGGGTCGCCGGCGCTCATGCGGGCGGCCGAGGCCGCCGCGCCGCTCGGACAGGTCTTCCTGCGCGCGATCCAGATGGTCGTGATCCCGCTCGTGGCCGCGGTCGTGTTCGTCGGCGTGGGGCGGATCGGGAACCTGCGCAAACTGGGGCGGATCGGCGGCCTCTCCGTCGGCTTCTTCTGGGTCACGACGCTGCCGGCGATCCTCATCGGGATGGGCGTGATGGGTCTCGCGCTCACCTTCACGGCGCCGGTGCCGCCCCCGACTCCGACGACGGAACTGAACACGGCGAACCCGGGCGTGATCGACTTCCTCGTGAACCTCGTGCCGAGGAACCCGATACAGGCGGCGGCGGACGGATCGCTGCTCTCGATCCTCATCTTCACCGTCCTTCTCGCGGCGGCCACGACGACGCTGCCGGCCGGGAAGCGGGAGACGCTCACGTCCTTCGCGGAGTCGGTGGGCGATGCCCTCATCAAGCTGATGAACTGGGTTCTGTGGACGGCGCCCGTGGGCGTGTTCGGCCTCGCGGCGCCGGTGGTGGCGCGCACGGGGCTGGCACTGCTCCAGAACCTCGCCGTCTTCATCCTGGCGGTCGTCGTGGGCCTCTTCATCCTGAAGGGTCTCATCCTTCTTCCGATCGTCCGCTTCGTGGGCGGCATGCGGGCGGGGCGCTTCATCCGCGGCACGGTGGGGACGTACACGGTGGGCTTCACCACGACGACGTCGGTGGGCACGCTGCCGATGATGCTGCAGGAGGCGGAGAAGCTCGGGCTCCGGCAGGACCGCTACCGGCTCATCCTGCCGCTGGCGGCCTCGATCAACCGGCCGGGGAGCGCCCTCTTCCAGAGCGCCTCGCTGGTCTTCCTCGCCGCGATGTACGGGGTCCCGCTCGATGCGGGGCTGATCGCGGCGGCGGTCCTCGCGATCTTCCTCGCCGCCATGACGGTGGCGCCGGTACCGAGCGCGAGCATCGTGTCGATGGTGCCCGCGCTCGACGTGGTGGGGGTGCCGCTGGCCGGACTCGGGATCCTGCTCGGGATCGACCGCGTGCCCGATGTCTTCCGCTCGGCGACGAACGTCATCGGCCACATGGCCGCCGCCACGACCGTCGATGCGATGACGCAGAACGATGAAGAGGTGGACGAAGGGACGGAGGACGGATGACGAGACTCCCCGCCGCGGGTCCGCTGCCGCGGCCCCGGGACCCGGAAGAGGGACGCGAGACGCTGCGCGCGGAGGCGATCCCGGCGGCGGACGTCCAGCGCGTCCGGCTGCGGGCACTGGAGTTCACGTCGCTGTGCCCGAAGACGGGCCAGCCGGACTTCGGGCGGGTGACGATCGACTACGAGCCGCGCGACCGCTGCCTGGAGTCGAAGGCGCTCAAGTTCTACCTGTGGTCCTTCCGGGACGAGGGCGAGTTCTGCGAGACGCTCGCGGCCCGGATCGCCGACGACGTGGTCTACGCCGTGGCGCCGCGCCGGGTGCGCGTCGAGGTGGAACAGAACGTGCGCGGCGGCATCGAAATCGTCGCGACGGCGGAGCGCGGGGAGGCTGCCGCCGACTGAAGCTTCCGCCCTCTCCGCGAGCTAGGGCGCCCGGCGGATCGCGCGGCCGGGGCGGGCGCCGGTCGGCTCGCCGGCGGACCAGGTCTCCACGCCGCCGAGCCACACGCTCTCCACGCCCTCCGCCTGCCGGGTCCCGTTGTCGAACGTCGACCGGTCCACCACGCGCTCCGGGTCGAAGATCACGAGGTCCGCCCGGGCCCCGGCGCGCAGCACGCCCCGGTCGTCCAGCCCGAGCCGCCGCGCCGGCATCGAGGTCGCGCGCCGCACCGCCCGCTCCAGCGTCAGGATGCCGCGCTCCCGCACGTAGTGGCCCAGCACGCGCGGGAAGGTGCCCGCCCCGCGCGGGTGCGCGCTCCGCACCCCGCCGTCGCTCGACGTCATCACCCACTCCGAGGCCATGAACGCGTCGACGTCCCCCTCGTTCATCGTGTGGCCGATGAGCCCCGAGCCCCCGTTCTCCATGATCCACATGTAGGCCTCGACCTCCGTCATCCCCCTGCGCCGGGCGATCTCGTCGAGCCGCAGTCCGTTCAGTTCGGGCTCGGACCAGAAGGCGACGATCTGCAGCCGGTTCCCGCCGCCCGCCGCGGCGATCCCCTTCGCCACGGAATCGGGGTTCGAGAACATCCTCGAACGGACGACGATCGCGAGCCCGGATTGCCAGGCCTGGTAGGGGTACTGGTCCGCCGTCACGTCGAGCCCCGCCTCGTTGGCCCGCCGGATCCGCTCCAGCACCTCGGGCGCCCTTCCCCACACGGAGGCGTTGCCCGCCTTGATGTGCGAGATCTGCACGGGGAGGCCCGCTTCGCGCCCGATGCGGATGGCCTCGTCGACCGCCTCCAGGAGCCCCTCCTCCTCGTCGCGCATGTGGGTCATGTAGAAACCGCCGTGGCCGGCGGAGGCCCGCGCGAGGGCGATCAACTCCCCCGTGGAGGAATAGAAGCCGGGGTCGTACTCGAGGCCGCTCGAGAGGCCGAACGCGCCCTCGGTCATCCCGCGCTCGACGCGCACCGTCATGTCCGCGATCTCGGCGTCGGTGGCGGTGCGCCGAAAATCCTCATCCATCACGAGACTGCGCACGGTCCCGTGTCCGACGAGCGTCGCGACATCCACCGTGGGCCGGAGTTCGTCGATGCGCCCGAGGTAGTCGGAGATCGGCCACGGCGAGGAGCCGTCCGCCCCGACCACGATCGTCGTGATCCCCTGCGCGAGCTGGGTCGTGGCCAGCGGGAAGTCGAACAGGCGGGTCGTGGAGTGGTTGTGGATGTCGATGAAGCCCGGGGCGAGGACGAGACCCGTGAGGTCGCGCCGTTCCGCATCGGGCGGAGCCTCGATGGAGCCCGGGGCGCCGAGCGCCGCGATGGTTCCGCCCTCGATGAGCAGGTCGCCGACGTAGCCGGGCGCCCCCGTCCCGTCGACGAGCGTCGCGTTCGTGAACAGGACGGTGGCCGGTTCTTCCGTCGCGCCCACGGCCGCCTGCGCGGCGACCCGTTCCGGAGCGCCGGCGCCGACCGCGATCCCCGGGATCAGCACCGACAGGAGGCGGACGCTGCGCCCGCCGTGGCGTGCGCGTTTCGTTCGTTCGGACATATCGCGTTACTTTCGTGTTTCCGTGACGATCAACCCGTGACGATGTACCCGGGCGCGGTCCCCATGATTGGACCGGCTCGGACGTCGGCAGGTTCCAATAGAGGGACAACGATGAAAAGATACGCACGTCTTCCGCTTTCGTCCGCCGCCCTGCTCCTGGCGCTGGCGCCGGCGACGCTGGCGGGACAGGCCGAGGGCCAGGCCGCCGACACGCCGCTCAGCATCGGCGTCATCGATCTGGACGCCGCCGCGTTCGGCTCGCCGGCGGGTCAGGCGCTCGCGCAGCAACTGACGGACTTCCAGCAGGAACTCGCCGCCGAGCTACAGGTGCGCCAGGAGGCAGTGCGCGCGATCGAGCTACGCGTGGCCGAGGCCGACAGCCTGACGGTCGATGAGCAGCGGGTGCTCGAACGCGAGTATCAGGACGCGCTGACGGCCTTCCAGCGCTACCAGCAGGACAAGCAGGAGGAAGCCACCGCGCTGCAGAACGACGGACGCGAGCGGATCCGCGCGGAACTCGCGCCGGTGATCGAGGCGATCCAGGCGGAGCTGGGGTACGACCTGATCCTGAACGCGACGAGCCCCATCATCATCCTGTTCAGCGAACGCGTCGACATCACCCCCCTCGTCATCGACCGCCTCGCCGCGGAGCCCCCCGGCGGTTCATAACCCGCGTCCGGCCTGCGACGCCGGGTGGGCCTCGCCGGTCAGCCCTCGGGACGCAGCATGCCCAGCAGGTCGGCCCGTGCGGGCACGTCGCCGCTCTCAAGGAAGGGGCGGACGTCCGCCTCGACCGCTTTCCACTCCACGCCCGCAACCCTCGCCGCGACGGCCTGGCGCCACGTGTCCTCCGTGAGCGCCGGCGCAGCGGGGTCCGTCTGGCGGCGGGCCGCGTTCAGGAGATCCAGGTTCGGGTGTGGCCACGCGGGATCGCTCAGGTACCAGACGAGATCGTAGATGTCCCTCCCCTTCAGCCACGGTCGGTGGAGCACGGCGTGCAGCTTGCCGGCCAGCAGCGACGCCCGGTCGTGGTGATGGATCCGCAGTGACACGTGTCGCCGTACAAGGCGCGTCTCGGTCACGGCGCCCGCGGGCGGGCGGGTGTCGGCCTCGAGCTTGATCCGGAGCGTTTCGTCGCGGTGGCTCGACAGGCCGAGCTCGTGGGGGAGTCCCTTGAAACGGAACCATCCGGCGTGGACGGCGCCGTCATCGCGCAGCGAAGCCGTCGCGCCGTAGCCCTCTCGCCGGAACTGCGCCGTGATGGATGTCAGCCAGCGGCGCGGATCGTAGCGCTCGCGCGGCCCCTCGAGGGCGAAGTCGAGATCCTCGGAGTATCTCGGCAGCCTGTAAAGGAAGCGCAGCGCCGTCCCGCCCTGGAACGCCAGCGGCGACATGGCGCCGGCCCTCTGCAGACCCTCCAGGATTCGAGCCTGCAGGTACTCCCGCATCGCGTTGCGTCCGGCGTGCGGATCGAGACCCCGGATCAACTCCCGGAGATGGTCCTTCACGGGACGGGCAGAGGTTCGTACGCCGAAGCGGGATCGCTCGCGCGGCGGATGACGTGGGCCGCCGCGCGGGCCAGCTTCGGACTCCCGGTGGCGGCCGCCGCCGCTCGCAGGTGCGCGGGCGAGAGTTCCTCGAAGTCCAGACGCAACTCGTCGATCCAGGCCGGGGCATCGCCGCCCGGCTGCAGATGCGCCAAATCGAGGAAGGCCTTCTCGGGGCGGGCGACGAACGCGCTCTGTCCGTCGACCAGACCCACGAGTCGATAGCCCGTTCGCAGCGCCGGCTTGACGTAGCGGAACGAGAACCGCCCCAGCGGCGTCTCCCTCACGTGGGGACGCGCGGGACCGCAGCTGGTGACCTCCGGGACGTATTCCGGGATCGCGTTCGCGAAGGCGAGCGCCGACAGCCCGCTCACGTACGAGCCGGGCGAGAGCCGGTTGGCGACGAGGAAGGGATGCGGCTTCACCTTCCGGTACGGAGGCGCCAGCGCGAACAACCCGCGCCGGAGCCGCAGCAGCTTGCCGGCGGCGCACCAACGGCTGAGCTGCGCCTCCAGACCGGGCTCCGGAGCCCGCCCGCTGCGGAGGAACCCGGTCTCGAACACGGGCTCATCCGCGACGATTTCCAGCAGTTCTGCAAACTTCATGCAGTAAATGTGCGGTAATCAGCAAGTACACGCAATGAATATGACTGTCCCGCAACCCGGCCTGGAAGCCGGAAGAAGGAGTCGTCTACCGGGGGAGGGGGCGGGTCAGCTTGATGAAGAGCAGGTTCCGGACCCGGCCGCCGCCTACGCGCATCGCCGGGACGGAGCCGTCCGGCGCGCGTTCGAAGCGCACCTCGCGCATGAACCAGCGGTCCGTGGCGAATTCGTCGCGGGCGCGCGGCTCGAGGGCGATGTCGCCGTGCCGTATGTGGCGCGCGACCAGTCCTTCGTCCGTCGCCTCCAGGTGATATAGCGCGTCGACTTCAGGGCTGTAGTAGCTGCCCGCGTACGCGGCCAGCGTCGCCCGGTCGGGGGTCGGCAACGGGACGGAATCGGCGGCCGGAGACGGCGCATCCTCTTCCTCCTCCGGAGCCGCCTCGGGGAAGACCTCGGCGAGGACGACTTCCGCCACCTGCCGCGCCCGGCCGCCCGGGTTGCCGTTGGCGACGTTCGTGAGGACGACGACCCCGACGTTCGCCTCGGGATACCAAATCGCCTGCGTCCGGAACCCCGCGTCGGCGCCCCCGTGCCCCACCGTGCGCAGGCCCCGGTGGTCGCCGATGCTGAGGCCGTGCGCGTAGGGGATCGTATCGCCGCTGTTCAGGACCCCGCGCCTCGTCATCATCTCCATCACCTCCGGCCCGCCGACCGTCTCGTGCCGGAAGTTGTCGAGCCAGCGGGCGAGGTCGTCCGCCGTCGTGAAGAGGCTCGTCGCCCCCGCGTTCGCGTAGCTGAGAACCGCCTTCGTGTACTCCGCGCCGTCTTCGTCCCTGGGCGCGGGCCGGTAGGAGTAGGCGCGACCGGGAACGATGTGCTCATGGTCATCGTGGAAGTGGGTTCGGTCCATGCCGAGCGGCCGGAAGATCCTCGCGGCGGTGAACTCGGGGAAGGACATCCCGCTGACCGCCGCCGCCGTCTGCCCCAGGAGCGTGTAGCCCATGTTGGAGTAGAGGTACTCCGAGCCGGGCACGAAGTTGAGTTCCCGCTGGCGCGACATGAGGCCGAGGATCTGCTCGGTCGTGATCACGTCGTCGAGGCGCCAGCCGGAGATCCCGAGAAGCTGCCACTGGTCCCGGATCCCGCTCGTGTGGTGGATCATCTGGCGGACGGTGACCGGGTGCTCGAACTCGGGGACGAACCCGAGGTGCGCCTGCACGCGGTCGTCCAGCGAGAGCGCCCCCTCGGCCGCGAGCATCGTCACCGCCATGGCCGTGAACTGCTTCGACACGGAGGCAACGTGGAAGACCGTACTGGGGGTGACGGGGACGCCATGCTCGATCTGCGCGTAGCCGTAGCCGCGCGAGTGAATGATCTCGCCGTCGCGGATGACCGAGACGGCGGCGCCCGGCGAGCCCGGGCGGTCCAGGTCGGCGAACACGGCGTCGATCCCGCGCGCGAGGTCGGAAGACGGAGCCGGATCTCCGGCGCCTCCGCACCCGGCGAGCAGGGCGACGGCGACGAGCGGGAGGAAGGCGGCGGGGGCTACCGGACGCATGCGGGTGGCCGTGCGATCAGGGATCGTGGAGTTCGACCAGCATCTCGATCTCGACCGACTGGTCGCGCGGAAGCGACGCCATCCCCACGGCCGCGCGGGCGTGCTTCGAGATCGCGGGGCCGAACACCTGCTCCATGAGGTCGGAGCAGCCGTTGATGACCTGCGAGTGCTGCGTGAAGTCGGGAGGCGTGTTCACCATCCCGAATACGCGCACGATGCGCTTCACGCGGGAGAGGTCGCCGATTTCCCGCGCGAGCGACGCGAGGAGGCAGACGCCGACCCAGCGGGCGATCTCGTAGCCTTCCTCGACGGTGTGATCGAGACCGACCTTCCCCGTGTTGCTCTCGTCGAGGCCGCCGCAGGGACCGTGACCGGCGAGGAAGACGAGATTCCCGGTCGTCACGGCCTTCACGAAGTTGGCGGTCGGCGCATCCGGAGTCGGGAGTTCGATCCCGAGTTCCGCGAGGCGCTCTTCCGGAGTCTGGGCGGCGGCTCCGCTGGCCAGGGGCAGGAGGACGAGGAATCCCGCGAGCACGCCGACGACGGGGCGCGGCGCGTGCCCGGATCGCGACGAGGGCGAAGTCATGCGGTCCCCGCCGGATCGCGCCGCCGGGAGACGATCGCCTCGGGGGTCTCGCCGGTGCGGATCGCTTCGGCCGCGATGTCCACAGCCTCGAAGATCTTCGTATAGCCCGTGCAGCGGCAGAGATTGCCGGAGAGCGCCCGCGCGACGTCCTCGCGAGCGGGGTCCGGATCGCGGGCCAGCAGTCCGTGGGCCGAGCAGAGGATGCCCGGTGTGCAGAAGCCGCATTGCGCCCCTCCCGTGAGATCGAAGGCGTCCTGGAGCGGGTGGGGGCCGGACGCGTCCGCGAGCCCTTCGACGGTCGTGATCTCGTGACCCGTGGCCTCGTGCACCGGCATGATGCAGGAGAGCACCGCCTCGCCATCGCGGAGCACCGTGCACGCCCCGCAGTCCCCCTTGTCGCACCCCTGCTTCGATCCGGTGAGGCCCAGCGCGTAGCGGAGGGTCTCGAGGAGGGTGTAGTGGGACGGTACTCCGACCCGGCGCCGGTCTCCGTTTACCCGCAGTTCCACCACCTTGTGCATGATGACCAAGTTGTTCGGGGCGCTCACGGGCGGCAACCGAAATCGGGCGGCCGGCGAGGTTCGCGAGCGAGGTCCGGGTGCGCATCGTGTGACGAAAGCCCCATGTTCAACCGTCTGGAGAGAGTCCGCCCGTGTATACCGCCACATGAGGGAACGCACGATGCATCGCCCGCTTCGACGAACTCTGCTTTCGCTCCTGCTCTCCGCTTCGGGAGTGTACGCGCTCGCCCCCGAAGCCGCGTGGGCGCAGGAGGTCCCGGTGGACCGATGGCTGGTCACGGGCGCGGAGCACGTAGCGGGCGACCACCCGCTTCCCGTGGCCGGGCCGGACCGGTTCCCGGACCGGAACCTCGAAACCGCCGCGGGCACGTGGTCGCTCTTTCGCCGCGACGGACAGGCGACGCTGGATTTCTCGGAGTTCTCGGAAGGCGGACAGGCGACGCTCGCCCACGTGTACCTGAAGTCACCGGCGGACGCGAGCGTGCGGCTCGAACTGGGCGTCGAGCCCTGCACGCGGATCGAGGCGTGGCTGAACGCGCAGTCCATCGCGGACTCCGGAACCGCGCACGAAGTGCGGCTGGCGGCGGGTTGGAACACGCTCCTCGTCGTGCTCGACGGCGAACCCGGATGTGAGCGCACCCTCTCCGCGCGGCTCTCCCCGGACACGGGTCCGAACGTGCGGGCGCGCCGCGACGACCGCTCCGGCGACCGGTTGACCGTGCAGGCCTCCCGACCTCCCGGCGTGCGGCCGGCCTGGCCCGCGGGCGTCGTGACGGTCTCCACCCCCCGCATCGCGGGGCTCGCCTGGCGCCCGGACGACGACGATCTGCAGGCCGCCATCCGCTACGAACTCGCGAGCTGGGGTCGCGAATTCGCAGCCGGCATGGACGGCGCCGGCGCTCCGGGGATCCAGCGTCCGCCGGTCGGATTCCGGAACCCCTTCGACCTTCCCCCCCGGAGCGGCGGCGCCCCGGGCGAAGCGGGCGAGGCGGGTGAGGGAGATGACGAGACCGGTCCCACCGACCCGGAGGGAATGCGGGCGCGGATGGTCGCGCAGCTGCTGGGCCGGCCGGAGCCCCGCGCCCCGGCGCCGAGACAGGGCTCCGCGGAGCTGCGTCTCGCGGACGAGTCGTTCGTCGCCGCGTCCAGCGACCTCGAGCCGGGCGTGCCCGTCTCCTTCGAGGGCGTTCTCCCCTTCCGGAAGCTCCGTGAGGCCGCGCTGCGCGACGACGGCATGAAGGGCGAGTTCCGATGGGACGGTGGAGACGGAGAGGGCGAGGGGCGCATGCCGGCGGCGCCGGTGCTGAGGGCGCTCCACGGCGCGCTGGATCTGGCGCTCGAGGCCGGGACGGACGGCGTGTGGCGCGGCAGGTTGCGGGTTCCGGACGTCCTCGCCGGCTTCACGCTCCGAGGTGAGGAGGGATCGTGGACCGTCGACGGATCCACGGCGGAGGACCGCCTGCTGTGCGACCCGTGCGAGCGCGGCCGCCGGCTGGAAGTCGAGTTCCGCGGGACCGCCGGCACCGATTCGCAGCCGCCGCGGGCGCGCATCGAGGGCCTCGGGTTCCCGGACCTGCCCGAAACCGGCGCGCCCTCGGCGGTCGAGTTGCTGCGGGCGCTGGAAGGGGATAACCGCCGTTACCGCGCTCTCATCGAGCGTCCGTCGCCGGATCCTCCCCTTCCGTCGGCTCAGTCGGTTCGGCCGAATCGACCGTCGGCGCGGGCTCCGTCGTCGGCGGGGCGATGACGGGCTCCGAGGGGGGTTTGGGGCCGAACGTCGGACGCGAGGAATCCGTGGACCAGGGATCGATGAACTCCTGAGCCGGATCCACCTCATCGCGCGGCGTGGGCGGCTCCTGTTCCTCGACGACCGGCTCCGCAACCGCTTCGGGGGCGTCTTCTTCGTCCCCTGTCTCGTCCGCGTCGGCGGTGGACGCTCCGGCGGCCGCGGCGGTTCCGGCCGCAGTGGCGGTCGCGGTTCCGGCGATCGTCGCGCGGCTCGCGGTCGGCGGTTTCGGAGGGGCGGGCGGCGACTTCCACTGCGTCTCCCGCCCGGCGGCCTCGAGTTCGCGCTGGATCTCGTTCATCCCCTTCCGGAACTCGCGGATCCCCTTGCCGATAGTGCGGGTGATCTCCGGGAGGCGGCGGGGCCCGAACACGATGAGCACGAGCATCGCAATGAGGAGGATCTCGCCGATTCCGAACCCGGTCATATTCATGACGGTGCGATCAACCGGCCGTCCGGGGCGAACTCAGGGCGTCAGCGCCTGCAGCACGTCCTCGCCATAGAACATGCCGATGTACCGCGCCTGCACCGGCGTGACCCGGCGGACGGCCCAGATCAACTCGACGTGGTTGGGTTCGCGGGGTTCCACCGGGAGCGAGAACCCGCATTCGGCCAGCAGACGGTCCGCCTTCTTCAGGTTGCACTTGCTGCAGGCCGTGACCACGTTCGACCACCCGTTGTCTCCGCCACGCGAGATCGGAGTCACGTGATCGCGGGTGAGCGACTCGCGATATCCCAGCTCCCGCCGGTGACGGCCGCAGTACTGACAGCGATAGGCGTCGCGCGCGAACAGGAAGGTGTTCGTGACCTGGCGGCGGAAACGGCGGGGGATCTGGATGAACCGGACGAGGCGGATGACGACGGGCGTATCCATCCGTACGCGCTCGGATCGGATGGGACGTGCCGAATCCACCTCCAGCGCGTCGGCCTTCCGGTCGATGAGCAGGCGAACGGCGCGCCGGACCGGAATGATCGTCAACGGCTCGTATGAAGCGTTCAGGGCCAGACAGCCCATGAGCGACCCCCCATTGGATGCGGTGCGGAAAACAAGCAATCCGGCTGCGACGTGTCAAGCGAAGGCCCCCGCGTGACGGCGCCGCGGGAGGCGGGCTCCGGCGGCGTGTGCGAGGTCGCCGTCGCGCGGACGTTCCTCGGCACGCTCGCGTACTCGATCCCCGCCTCGCTCGTCGGCGCCGTGGAGCCGGGCATGCGCGTTCGCGTCCCGCTCGGCGGCGGGACGGCGGTCGGCATCGTGGACCGCCTCGGGCTGAGGGCCGACCGGGGACGTAAACCGCGATTGCGGGAGCTGCGTGGCGTGCTCGACGAAGCGCCGCTGATCGACCCGCCTCTCCTCGATCTCTGCCGCTGGATCTCGGACTACTACGTGGCGCCCCTCGGCGTGGTCCTGAGAGCGGCCCTCCCCCCGGGGGCGCTCGGGTCCCGGGCCGGCGGGGGCGGGAGTCCCGGAAGACCGCGCACCGAACGCGTGCTGCGGCTCGTGCGCGAACTGCGAACGCTGAGCGAACGCGACCTCGCCTTCGGGCGGGCCAGGCGGCAGCGCGAGTTGTACGAGACGCTCGAATCGGTCGGCGGGCAGGCGAGCGTCGGGCACCTGGTGAAGCAACTCGGCTTCAGCCGGGGCGTGCTCGACGGACTCGTGGAGCGGCGGCTGGCGGAGTTCTTCGAGCGCGAGGTGGAGCGGGATCCGTTCGCCGGCCCCGTCGAGCCGGAGGCCCGGTTCACGCTGACGCCGGACCAGGCTCGCGTCGTGGGCGACCTCGAGCGCCTCGACGCGCCGGGGCGCGTCGCGCTCCTGCGCGGCGTGACGGGCTCGGGCAAGACCGCCGTCTACCTCGAGGTGCTGGAGCGTCAACTCGCACTGGGCCGCTCCGGCATCGTCCTCGTGCCCGAGATCGCGCTCACCCCCCAGACGGTGCAGCGCTTCCGGGCCCGCTTCGGCGACGAGGTCACGGTGCTGCATTCGGGGCTCTCGACCGGGGAACGTTTCGACGCCTGGCGAAGCCTCCGCGAGGGAAGGAAGCGGATCGCGATCGGCCCGCGGTCGGCCGTGTTCGCGCCGGTCCGGAATCTGGGCGCGATCATCGTCGACGAAGAGCACGAGAGCAGCTACAAGCAGTCGGACGTCCCGCGCTACCACGCCCGTTCCGTCGCGATCCTGCGCGCGCGCCTGGAAGGGGCTCTGTGTGTGCTCGGGTCCGCGACGCCGGCCCTCGAGAGCTGGGAGAATGCGCGGACCGGGCGCTACCGCCTGCTCGAACTCGACGAACGGGTGACGGGCCACGGGCTCCCTGCGGTGGAACTCGTCGACCTGCGCGCCGATGCCGGCGAGGGTCCGGGGGGGGACGCGGAGGACCCCCCTCCGGGCGGCGGACCGCGAGTCTTCTCCAAACGGTTGCGGGAGGCGATCGCCACGCGTCTGGAACGGGGCGAGCAGACGATCCTCTTCCTCAACCGCCGCGGATACGCCTCCTTCGCGGAGTGCGCGGCCTGCGGTCACGTGTGGAGTTGCGACGCCTGTTCCGTGACCCTGACGTATCATCGCCGGCGCAGGCAACTCGTGTGTCATCACTGCGGCGCGACGAGCCCGCCACCGTCCGGGTGCGGCGAGTGCGGCGGCCCGGCGCCGCGCTACGCCGGCATCGGCACCGAACAGGTCGAACGCCGCGTGGGCGAGCTTTTTCCCGAAGCCGGCATCGCCCGCATGGACCTCGACACCACGGGCTCCAAGTGGGCGCACGTCGAGATCCTGGAGGCGTTCCGCAGACAGGAGGTCGACATCCTGCTCGGCACGCAGATGATCGCCAAGGGCCTCGACTTCCCGCAGGTCACGCTCGTGGGAGTGATCAACGCGGATGTCGGTCTCCATCTTCCGGACTTCCGCGCCAGCGAACGCACCTTCCAACTCCTGGAGCAGGTCGCCGGACGTGCGGGGAGGGGCGAGGAGCCGGGCGAGGTGCTCGTCCAGACCTCGCGCCCGCGGCACTACGCGCTCGCCGCGGCCGCGGAGCACGACTATGTCGGTTTCGCGGACCGGGAACTCGGGGACCGGGAGGAACCCGGCTATCCGCCGCACCGCCGGCTCGCGAACCTCGTCATCTCCGGGAAGACGGAGTCCCGCGTGATCGACGTCGCCGAAGAACTGTCCGAGTGGACGCGGCGGCTGATTCGAGATCGCCGTCTCGCCGGGATCGAGGTCATCGGACCGGCCCCCTGCCCGATCGACCGACTCCGCGAGCGGTGGAGGTGGCACTTCCTGATCAAGGCGGAGCGCGCCGCGACGCTCGGCGGCGTCCTGCGCTTTCTCGGAGAGGAGCGAGGCCAGCCCGGTTCGGGCCTCCGCCTCGAGATCGACCGCGATCCCGAGGCGCTGCTGTGACGGGGCCATCGAGCTTCCCGCTTCGCTTGTTGGGAGGATCGCGCTCCGTCAGGTTGTGCCTCGGGTTCCAGCCCGTTGTCCGTCGGTGCGAAGCGAGGGAGAGGGAATGAGTCGTCACGTTCGGGGCCGTCCGTTTTACCGCGGGCCGTGGGTCGTCATGGCGATCGGGATCGCGGCGGCGGCCTGCGGGAGGCCATCGCTGCCTCCGATCGCTTCGGCCGAGGCGGCGGCCGCGTTCGAGGCGTGCCGCGAGTTGGCGTGGGAGGAGAAGCAGGGGTGCTATGAAGCACGGCTTCTCGACGAGCTCGGCGCGGCCGGGGCGGGCGCGGCGCTGGAGATGCTCGAGTCGCTGGCCGCCGCGGACAGGACAGCTCAGGCACAGGCCCACGTCCTCACTCATGCGATCGGCATCAACGCCTACGGGCCCGGAGAGACCTTCACCGATGTCTTCGAGGAGTGCACGGAGGTCTTCCAGTCCGGGTGCTACCACGGCGTCGTCCAGGCCTATTTCATCGCGATGGGCGAACCGAACGCGGAGATGGTCGCCGGGCTCTGCGCGCCCTATGAAGCGGACCCCGCCGACCGCTGGCTGCTCTTCCAGTGCCTGCACGGGCTCGGACACGGTCTCACGATGTACTACGGCCACCACCTTCTCATGGCGCTCGAGGGCTGCGACCTGCTGACGACCGGATGGAACCGGAACTCCTGCTACGGCGGGGCGTTCATGGAGAACGTGGTCAACGCGGTCGCGCCTCATCATCCGGCCGCCGAACTGGTGTCCGACGGGACCGCCGCGGAGGACGGAGCGGGCGAAGGGGCCGAGGCCCCGGACCACGGCGCGGGCGCGCACGTCCACGGGGCGATGGCGATGGCGGACGTCGTCGAACCCTTCGAGCCGCTGCGCGCCGACGACCCGCACTATCCCTGCTCGATTCTGGACGAGAAGTACCTGACCTCCTGTTACCAGATGCAGACTTCCGCCATGCTCTGGCACAACGACGGGGACATCGGGGACGCGGCCGCCGCCTGTGTCGATGCGCCCGACGCCTGGCGAGACGACTGCTTCGTGAGCCTCGGCCGCGACATCAGCGGCCGCACGCTGCAGGACGAGGACGATGCGCGCCGCGAGTGCCGGAAGTCGCCGGAGGAGTACCGCGAGTGGTGCTACGTGGGCGTCGTCAGAAACTTCGTGGACGTCACCGCGACGACCGAAGCCGGATTCTCCTTCTGCCACACCATCGAAGACCGGGCCAAGCGCCAGTGTCACGAAGCGATGGGAGAGGCGCTGTACTCGCTCTACGCGGACGAAGCCGCGCGGCGCGAGGCGTGCGAGGCCTCGGAAACGGAGGAACTCGCGCTCGCCTGTCGGCGCGGCGCCCTGGTGACTGGCTAGTTATTCCCGCTGCCTCTCGCCGCGCGCATGAAGCGTCGCAGCCGCTCTTCGTCGAGGCGTCCGTCCGTTCTCACCCCCGAGCAGACATCCACGCCGAAGGGACGGACCGCGCCCAGGGCCGCGGCCAGGTTGCCCGGCCTGAGGCCGCCCGCGAGGTAGACGGGGCAGCCGGCCCGCTCGACGATGGCGCGGCTGTGGCTCCAGTCGTGGACGCGACCCGTGCCCCCGAGTTGCCGCACGGGGAGGTCCGGGTTGCCCGAGTCGAGCAGGACCGCGTCGACGAGCGGCGCCACCGCGACGGCCTCCTCCACCGAGTGCTCTCCCCGGACGTGGACGACCTGAACGAGCGAGACGCCCGGCAGCCGGCGGCGCAGGCTGCGGAGCGCGTCGGGCGCGAGCCGGTCCACGAGCTGGAGCGTGTCGGCCCGGGTCCGGCGCTGCTGGGCCTCGATCTCCTCGGGGTCCGTCCGCGACGTGAGCAGGAACGTCGCGACGCCGCGCGGGGCCGCGGCCACGATGCGGCGGATCGTGGCCTCGTCGATGACCCCCGGCCCGCTCGGCATCGCCGAAACGAGCCCGATCGCCGTCGCCCCGCAGCGGGCGGCGAGCGCGGCCTCCTCGCGGCTCTCGATGCAGCAGATCTTGACCGCGGGCCTTCGATCGTTCAGGCGGGCGCCCCCGTGGCCGCGCGCTCGACGCCGAGTCCCGGACCGTCGGGCAGGACGATCCGACCCTCCTCGAGGTGCGGGCCCGTGAACGGATCGGTACGGAGGAGCGCGGCGCCATCCAGGTCCGCGTAGTCCACGAGCGAGGCCAGGTGCGCCGCCGGCGCGATCCCGAGGCTCGTCTCGAGCATGCACCCGAGCATGACGGAGAGGCCGCACGCGCGCGCGGTGTGGATCATGCGGAGCGCTTCTCGCGGACCTCCGCACTTGGCGAGCTTGATGTTGATGCCGTCGACGAGGCCGTCGAGTCGCGGGATGTCGGTCGCCACGATGCTCGACTCGTCCACGACGATGGGGAGAACCGCGCGCGAGCGGACGAAGGCCAGCTCGTCGTTCTCGGCCGGCGGGAGCGGCTGCTCCACGAACTCCACCCCGTACTCGGCGCACATCGCGATCCCCTCGACGGCTTCCGCGGGCGTCCAGGCCGCGTTCGCGTCCACGCGCAGGACCTTGTCGGGCGCCGCGCCCCGGACGGCGCTCAGCCGCGCTTCGTCGTCGTCGCTCCCGAGCTTGATCTTGAGGATGGGCCACGCCTCGGCCTCGCGCGTCTTCCGGGCCATGACGTCCGGAGCGTCGATGCCGATCGTGAACGAGCTGAGCGGCGCGTCGGCCGGATCCAGGCCCCACAGCTTCCAGAGCGGAAGTCCCGCGCGCTTTCCGACCCAGTCGTGGAGCGCCGACGAGATGGCGCAGCGGGCCGACCCGTTGCGGCCGAGGAGGCTTGCGAGGTCCCGCTCGATGTTCTCGAGCCGGAAGGGATCCTCCACCTCCTCGATGCGGGGGGCCAGCTTTCTCAGCGCGGCCTCCACCGTGTCCGCGGTCTCTCCGTAGTACCCGGACGGATCCGCCTCGCCCCAGCCCTCGATCCCCTCGTGCTCCAGCCGCACCCACACCAGGTCGTCGCCCGTCTTCACGCCGCGGCTGATGCCGAAGGGGTGCGCCGTCTCGACGTGGAACGGCTCCCACGAGATTCTCATTTCCCGGCCGTCCGCCAGAGACTGTACTGGATGCGGGACGGAGTGACTTCGGGCCCGTCCTCGCGCATGTAGACATCGATTTCCGTCCGGTGGCCGAAGCGTCCCTCCAGGTAGACGCCGGGCTCGACGGAGAAGCCGACACCCGCCACTAGCCGCCGGTCATCCCGCATCTCGATGCTGTCGAGGGTGGGGCCGACGCCGTGGAGTTCGCGGTCGATCCCGTGCCCGGTGCGATGGAAGATGGCGTCCTCATAGCCGCGCGCGATCAGCGTATCCCGGGCCGCGCGATCCGCGTCCGCTCCGGTGGCGCCCGGGTCCTGCCGGATGACTTCCACCGCCGCGTCGCGGGCCGCGACGACCGCATCCCAGGCGGCGGTCACTTCGGCGGGCGGCTCCGGACCGAGAAAACCCATCCACGTCTGGTCGGCGAAGACCGCGTCGGGCTCCCCCGCCACGCGCCCCCACAGGTCCACCATGAACACCTGGTCCGCCGCGAGGGCCGACGATCCCTCGGCGCGGGGTTCGTAGTGCGGTTTTGCGGCGTTGGGACCCACCGCGACGATCGTGTCCGTTTCCGTCAGGCCTTCGGCGCGCAGCCGCGCCCGGATCCATTCGGCGAGGTCGTGCTCCGTGACGGGGGTCGGCTCGCCGGAGGTGTCGAAGGCGGCGGCCGTCGCGGGATCCGGCTCGGGCGCCAACCCCGCCGCGGCCGCCGCCAACTCGAACGCCGTCCGCGCCGTGCGGGCCAGGATTTCGGCCGCCGCGTGGTGCAGGGCGTGCCCGTGCGCGCCCCACTGGGCCGCCGTCCCGGAGATCAGGTCCACCGAACTGACGACCCGCGGCCCGAGCGATTCCACCAGTTCGACGACGCCGGCAGGGACGTGGTCCACGTACGGAATCGAGTCCCGGGGGCTCACCTCCATCGCGACCGTATCCATGCCCCGCAGCATCTCGCGCAGCGCCGTCTCCATCTCGTCCCAGCCGACGTAGCTCGTGAGCCGGTGCGGCCAGCCGTCCCATCCGGACACTTCGATCTTCTGGACGAGCGCGTGCGGCGTCCGACCCGGTTCGATGAGGACGAAGTACCGGCGTTTCTGGCCTTCGGGCAGCCCGACGAGGTGCGCCGCGAGCGGATTGAGGGCCCGGAAGTCGTACAGCAGCCAGGCGTCGATTTCCTGTCGTTCGAGTTCGCTGGAGGCGGTCTCCAGGAAGGGGGCATCAAGGTCGGGCAAGGCCGGGCTCCTGTTCTGCGGGGGCGCGCGCCCGGGGCGGTCAGCCGGTGGCGTCGCGCAGGGCGGTCAGGTGCGAGACGACGTTGCGTCCCAGTTCGTCGGGATTGTAACCGCCCTCGAGGAAGGAGACCACGCGTTTTCGGGCCGTGGCCCGGGTCCGCCCGACGACCTCGTGCGCCAGCGTGTCGAAGTGCGCCGGGGTGAGGGTGAATCCCCCCAGCGGATCCTCCGCCCCCGCGTCGAACCCGGCGGAGATGAGCGTGAGGTCGGGCTCGAAGCGGGCCAGCGCCCGATCGACGCCGTCGAGCAGCGTCTCCACGTAGCGCTCGGGCGGAAGACCCGCGGGCATGGGCAGGTTCAGCGTCGTCCCTTCTCCCGCTCCCCGTCCCCGTTCGGCGGCGGACCCGGTGCCGGGGAAGAGGGGATGCTGGTGCATCGAGAGGAAGAAGACGGAGGGGTCGTCGTAGAAGATGTCCTGGGTCCCGTTTCCGTGGTGCACGTCCCAGTCCACGATCAGCACCCGTTCGACTTCCGGCCGGGCCAGGGCGTGACGGGCGGCCACGGCGATGTGGTTGAACAGGCAGAAGCCCATCGCGCGCTCCTGCGTCGCGTGGTGGCCCGGCGGGCGCACGGCGCAGAAAGCCGCGCGGCAGGTTCCATCGAGGACCGCGTCCACCGCCGCGATTCCGCACCCCGAGGCGGCGACGGCGGCGTCCCAGCTTCCCGGCGAGACCGGAGTATCGGGATCGATCCGTACGATCCCTCCGCTCTTGACGACTCGGTCGCAGACCGCCCGCACGCGTTCCACGTGTCCCGGCGTGTGGGCCCGTTCCAGTGCGGCGACTTCGGCCGGAGGCGGCATGACGGGGAGGACATCCTCGTGAAGCTCGGGCAGCGCCCGCTCAAGCGCGGTCATCAGGGCGCGGAGCCGCCCCTGGTGTTCCGGGTGACCCCAGCCTGTGTCGTGCCGGCTGCAGTCGGGATGCTGAAACAGGCCGACCGGCTTCAGCGCGGCCGCCTCGAACGGGCGTTTTCGGGATCCGCCACTAGGTGGCGAAGGTCGCGAGGCTCTGTCCCTCCGGACCTTCCCGCAACTCCCGGAGCGCCCGGTCCCGGAGCTGCCGGACGCGTTCGCGCGTCACGCCGAGCAGGCGGCCGATCTGCTCCAGCGTGTGCGGGTCTTCGCCCTGCAGTCCGTAGTACAGCCGCACCACGCGCGCGTCGCGTGGCCGCAGGCGGCGCAGACCCTCGGCGATGTGCCGCTTCAGCAGACGCTGCTCGACGACTTCCTCGACATCCGTCTCGTCCGCGAGGAGCCGCTCCGCGAGATCGCTGTCGTCGGAGGTCCCGACCCGCGCGTCGAGCCGAACCTCTCGCGCGTTCAGTCTCCGCAGCAGCGCGATCGTGGGCAGCGTCAACCCCGTCTCCTCCGCGAGCTCCCGATCGCTGGGCTCACGGTCGAGGGTCTGACGCAGTTCGCCCCGCGCGCGGATCATGCGCGCCAGCTCGTTCGCCCGATTGAGAGGCACCCGCACCGGCCGGCCCTGCTTCGCGATGGCGGACAGGATCGCCTGGCGAATCCACCACACGGCGTAGCTGATGAACTTCACGCCGTGGTCCGGGTCGAACTTCCGGGCAGCGATGACCAGGCCGACGTTCCCCTCCTGAATCAGGTCGAGGAAGCTCAGCCCCTTGTTGCGGTATCGTCGGGCGATGGAGATGACGAAGCGCAGATTCGCGCGGATGAGACGGTCGAGGGCGGAGGAGTCGCCGCTGCGAGCCGAGCGGGCGGTCTCACGTTCCTCGCTGGGGCTCAGGAGCGGATAACGACCCAGCTCCTCGAGGTAGCGTTCAAGGATGTTGGGCGACAAATCCTCGCGATCCATCGCAACTTCCTCTCTTTGCGGGACGTCGACCCGGTCAGGCTGTCGGGCCGAGCTACCGATTCCGGCTCCGTCGCGCACGGACCATCCGACGCTTCAATGAAGCTAAACGCGGATCGGCCACCCCGCAAAATGCATGTCCCGGCGGGCACGAGACCCGGGGGGTACGTCAGAAGCGGCCGCGAGCGCGTTCGCGGGCGGGGAGGACTTCGAGGCAGGTGGTCCACCAGCCCGTGAGGATCGTCTCCACGAACTCCTCCGGCAGTTCTTCGTCGCGCATCTCGCCTGCGAGGCGCTCGTGATCGTAGCCCACCGGCACGAACTCGAGATTCGGCGGCACCCCCGTGTCGGCGCCGAAATCGAGAAGTGCGTACCACACCTCGGTCCGGCCGTCGTTCGCGGGCCGGCCCAGCACGCCGACGTTGGCGAAGAGTCCGCCGCCGGGCAGCGAGCGCTGCCACGGGATCCCGGTATGGGTCGCGAGCACGATGTCCGCCTCGTGCTCCCCGGCGAGCCACGTGAGGAACTGCGTGGAGGTCGCCGATTCCCAGAGGAATTCGTTCATGCGCCGAGGGCTGCCGTGGCACATGAGCACCCGCGCGCCGTTCGCCTCCAGGCGGATCTCGCCGGGGAGGCGGCCCATCCAGCGGCGCCACCGTTCGTGCGTGTTCCGGAACGTGTAGCGGTACGAGAGCCGCGCGAAGTAGTTGTCGCGCGGGTCGGTATATCCGCACTGGCAATCGTCGAGGCCGCGCGCGATCGAATCGTCGTAGTTCCCGCGCAGGACGCGGACATCGTGGTCGATGAGGAGCGGGAAGACCCGGTCCGGGTGGGGACCGAACGCCCCGAGGTCGCCCAGGCAGTAGAGCGCTTCCGCCCCCCGGGCGGCGGCGTCCCCGATCGCGGCCGCCAGCGCCAGGTGATTGCTGTAGACGCCGCCGAAGACGGCGATCCGGCGCGGTTCAGGAGACATCCTGTCCGATGCCCCCGTAGTTGGAGCAGATCGCACCGTGCAGCCAGCACGTGTAGCACGCGGACTCGTCGAGCCGCACCGGGCGGGACGCCTCCTCCAGCGTCGAACCCATGCGCGCCGCCGGCGTCTCGATGAGGATGGGACAGGCGTAGATGCCGCGGTTCGTCACCACCCGGCTCGAGGCGCAGAGCAACTGGCGCTCGTCGTACCCCTCCATCATCGCCTCCGTCACGCGCTCCTCATTGGTATAGGGGCGCACGCGGTCCGCCTCGCGTCCGATGCGGAGCGACGGGAGGATCTTGAGCCGCGGGTTTTCGTACCCGAGCCCCCGAAGCCGGGCGACGAACGCCTGCCGCACCTCTTCGTCCCGTTCCGGTTCCCACACCTGCGTGGCGGTGATGATCGGAAGGAACCCCTCCTCGAGCAGCTTCCGGACGCCTTCCATGGCGCGGTCGAAGGTGCCGTCGCCCCGGATGGGGTCGTTCATCTCGGGCGAAGGCCCGTCGAGGGACACGCGCATTTCGAGCGAGTAGCTCGCCGCGCGGGCGGTTCGGGCGATGGGCTTCAGGGCCCGCGCCGGGAGCAGGGTCCCGTTCGTCAGCACGGAGGCCGGCCCCCGCTCCAGGGTCCGTTCCAGCATGGCGGGGAGGTCGGGGTGCATGAAGGGCTCGCCGCCGGTGAAGTAGTACTCCTTGACGCCCCACGTCTCCGAGCGCCGGAGCCAGTCCTCGACCTCGGCGAGCGAGAGGAACTCGAAGCTGTCGTTGTCCGGGGCACAACTGATGAAGCAGTGGACGCAGCGCAGGTTGCAGATCGTCCCGGTGACCTGAAACCAGAGCGTATCCAGGTGGTCCAGCCGCACGAGCGGCGCATCCGCGCGCGACTCCGCAGCCGGACCCGCGCCGTTCGACGCGGTCGCGGGCGAGTGGATCTTCCGCGCTCTCGCGATGTCTCGCTGTGGTTCGATCGGCAGCGCCGATCCAGGCATCGGACAAACCTTTCCTTACCGCAGGCTGTTGATCCTACCGCGTGCGCAGGGCTGCGCGCGAACGAGGTCCAGCAGCCGCAGCGGGGTTTTGCCACGGGCTGCTAGATCAGGAGGCCCGCTCCCGACTCGAGCCGAGCTTCCACTTCCTCTTCGGCGGCCTCGATCAGCGCCAGCACCGGTTTCGGATCGCGCGGGGCGGAAGGCTCGAAGGAGAAGATGCGCAGCACCCGCGCCGAGTGGTGCAGGGAACGTCCAAGCCGCGGGATGTCGATGAGACCGCGCTCGCCCAGCGCGGTCAGCCGGCGGACTTCGCCGTCGTTCCGCACGAGGAGCAGGTTGAGTTCGAGCATGCCCGGGTAGCTCGGGTAGTCGAGCATCACCGCACCCTCGGAGAGCCCCCACTCGTGCGCCATGCGCCGTTCGAGCGCGGCGACGAGATCCGGGCGCCGCGAGGGCCACGACGACAACGCGTCCGGGAGCTGGTCGCCCGTCAACTCCACGAGCCGCTTCGGGAGGCGCCGGTCGACGAGCGCCCCCAGCAGCTTCGCCGCCCGGCCGACGGCGGATGCGCCGTCGTAGCCCGGGCCCGCCGACGACCGTTCGATGCGCCGGCCGATGAGCGACAGCAGTTCCTCGTCGCTGGGGCCCGCCAGGTCTTCGGACGCGAGCAGGCCGCTGTCGAGCGCCGTCTGGACGAGGCGCACGAAGGTCAGCGTCGCGGCGCGCACGGCGTGGTGCCAGTAGACGTTGCGGAACATCTGGTACTTCGAGAAGAGGAGCGTCTCCAGCGCGCTGAGCCCCTTCTCGCTCACCGCGAGTTCGAGCCGGCTTCCGGCCCCTGCGCGGGCGACGGTGAGCGCGGGGAGGAGACGGTCGACGTCCACGGCCCCGTACGGCACGCCGCAGAAAAGGGAGTCGCGCCGGAGGTAGTCGATCTTGTCGAGGTCCAGCGATCCCGAGATCAGCCCCTGCAGCGGGTGGCCGGACTGCCCGCGGATGAGGGCGCCGATGCGCGCCGGGGCATCCGGGCCGTACCGCTCCAGGACGCGCCGGATGGGGTCCGCCGTCATGAAGCGCGCCGCGATCTCTTCATGGTCTCCGGGGATCGCGCTCGGACCGAGTTCTTCCACCGCGTGCGAGAAGGCGTAGTGCCCGACGTCGTGGAGGAGCGCACCGAGACGAACGACCGGCAGTTCGCTCATGTCCTCCGCATCGAGCACCTCGAGGTGGCCGTCGCGCTCGAGACGGGAGATGGCGCGCGAGACGAGGTGGTAGACGCCGAGGGCGTGCAGGAAGCGGTTGTGCACGCCGCCGGGATACACGAGGTGCGCGAAGCCGAGTTGCTTGACCCGCCGCAGGCGCTGGAACTGGGGCGCGTCGAGAATCTCGGCCGCGTCCCCCTCCACGCGGACGTTCCCCCACAGGGGATCACGGATCGTTCGTAGTCTGGCCATGGGCGTCGCTGAACATGCTCCGCGCAGCGTTCAACGGCCAATCAACCGAGACGGCGGCATACGGCCCGCGGCATACGGCCGGTTTGAGGTGTCGGCGGTGTTGCGGCGCGGTTGGGACGTTCGCGAGCTTGGACCCGTCAGGGCTCCAGCAGGGGCTTTCCCACGGGAGCACGAGCAGGCGGAACGGAGGCGGCGTGGAGATCAAACGCGACCGGATGGTGCACCTCGGGTACGCGAAGTACTGGCGCTCCGACCAGATCGTCGGGCTGCTCCCGATCGAGGAGGATCGTGGACCCGGCCGGCGTACGGAGGTCTTCGTCGCCAGCCGGTCCGAGCCCGTCACGGCGTCTCGATCCGAGGCTTCCATCCTCCGGGACATGGCGTCGCTCCCGGACGAGGCCCGGGTCGCCGAGGCCGGCTCCATCGCCGAGGACCTCGTGGGCGCGCTGCGCGACCTGTCGCCGGTGCTCAAGCGGATGCTGAAGAACGAAGAGGGGTTCGACGTCGAGTACTGGGCCGGCAGACTGCGGCGGGTCATGGAGTCGGACGATGACGGGCAGGAGGACCTCTTCGGCTGACGGGCGACGGGTGGCCGCCGCGGCGGCGGTCGCCGTGGCGGCGCTCTGCTTCGCGTCCGGGGGCGGAGCCCAGGAGATCCCCCAACCGCCGGCCGAGGTTCCCCGGGCCGGGAGCTCCGACGGCTGGAACTCCGAGGCGGCCCTTCTCCTCAGCGAGCGCGCGATCGATGCGCGGCGTAACGCCTGGGCCGACAGTTCCCTCGAGCGATTCCGGGCCGACGTGCAGGGGCACGTGTATTACCTCGGCGACATCCTCGGGGAACGGCACGTCATTCGGGCGGACCAGCTCGCGCTGGATGTGCGCTGGCAGCGCCCGGACCGCTCGATGCAGACGATCGTCGGGCGCCGACACGAACTTCGGCTGCCCACGACGATCCACTATCACCTCGACCACCTCTTTCTCGTCCTCGACAACTTCGGGGACCGGATCCGGATCGGACACGGCCCCGGCCACGAGATCCGTGACGTGCTTCATCCCGCGGCGGCCGGCGCGCGCGAGTTCTACGAATACCGGCTCGCGGACTCGCTCGAGATCCGGATCCGCGACCGAACCGCCCAGGTCTTCGAGCTCCAGGTTCGTCCGCGGGACGGGGCGGACGCGGGCGCCGTGGGGTCGCTCTTCGTCGAGCGGGAGACGGGGGCCATCGCGCGGATGCGGCTCACATTCACGCCCGCGGCCTATCGGGATCCGCAGATCGTGCGGCTTGTTGTCGACCTGCGCTCCGCCCTGCAGGAGGGCCGCTACTGGCTGCCCGACGAGCAGGAAATCGAGATCGCGCGCTCGCTCCCCTGGTTCGATTTCCCGCTCGAGACGCTCGTGCGGACCCGCCTCCGCGTCCTCGACTACGACTTCGACGAGGAGGCGCTCTTCGGGCTCGGGCCGGGAGCACTCATCTACAGCCTTCGCGAGGAGGAGCTGGCCCGCTTCGACGCGTGGGAAGACCCCCTCTTCGGAGGACCCCTCGAAGAGGGAAGCGCCGACGGCGATTTGGGCGCGGCCGTCGCGGAGGCACGCGAACTTGTGCTCCGGCGGACCCTGCTCGGGGGCCGACGCTGGCAGCTTGCGCTTCCGAACGCGTCGGGGGCCATCCGTGCGCGGCGTTCCGAGGGGCTGTTCGTCGGGGCGGGAGTCGCCTACCGGCCGAACGATCTCACGCGAGTCTCGTTCGGGGGCGGCCACGCGGTCGGGGAGGCGCGGCCGCAGGCGAGCCTCGGAGTGCGGCGGCGGCTGTGGGAGGTCGACCTGGAGGTCGACGGCTGGCTGCGGGTGCACCGCGACGCGGGGCCGCCAGCTGGCGCGGGGGTGCTGCGGACGCTCGCCCTCCTCGCCGACGGAGAGGACTATGAGGACCCCTACCTCAGCACCGGCGGACGGATCGGGATCGCCCGCCGCGAGGGTCCCGTCCGCTGGCGCGTGGGCGCTTCATTCGAGCGCCACCGGAACGCCGGGCTGGTCGTCGGCACCGCGCCGTTCGGAGGTCGGCCGGCTCGCCCCGTGCGTCCGGTCGACGAGGGGGAGCTGGCCCGGCTCGATGCGGGACTCACGGTGGAACTCCGGAGCGGACCCGGAGCGCGGTGGACGCTGGAACTCGCGGGAGAAGCGGGGGCGAGCGGCATCGGCGACTTCGGCTACACGCGCGGCACGGTCGCGCTGTGGGCCCGGGGAAATCCCGGTGGCGCGTGGCACTGGGCGAGTGGGATCGAGTTCGGGGCGGCCGGCGGCACACTGCCGGCCCAGCGGCTCTTCCTGCTCGGAGGGCGCGGCTCGCTGCCCGGCTACGAGTTTCGCGGCTGGGGCGGGGACCGCACGGCGCTGTGGCGTGCCGAGGTGTCGCGCGCCGTCGCGTCCCCGTGGGTGCGGCTGCGCGCCATCGGAGCCATCGGCGGGACGGGCCTCGACCGCGCCGGCGAGGCCGCCGCCCGCCGCTTCGGCGTGAGCGGAAGCGCGGGGCTGCGTGCCTCCGCCGGCCTCGGCCTGGGACTTTTCTACGACATCCTGCACCTTGACGTCATGCGCGGAGAAAACTGGGTCGTCCTCCTTTCCGTGGACCCCAGATTCCTCAGGATCCTGTAACAGCCCGCCGGCAGCACGGCTGGCAGCACGGCCGGGAGCGTGGCTGGCAGTCTTGTTTCCCGGGGCGGGCGATGTAAGGATTCACCGTGGATCGTTGCGTCTCCCGCGGGAACGCGGTGAGCGCGACGCAAACGCGCAAGAAGGTCTCCCGCTTGAGGTTCGCCCATGAGTGACGCCGAGATCACGACCGAGACCCCAACCGGTCATTCCCGAAGGACGTTCATAAAGGGGGTCATCGCGACCGGCGCGGTGGTCTCCTCCTCCAGCCACCTGTTCCGGGCCCGGAGCCTGTCGGCCAGCGCCGCGGTGCGGGCGTCGATGCCCCGCATGATCTCGCTGAACGTGAACGGGGTGTCGCGTTCGGTCGATGTCATGCCGCAGGAGACGCTGGCCATGACGCTCCGCTACAAGCTGGGGCTCACCGGCACGAAGCTCGGGTGCGACCGCGCGGAGTGCGGCGCCTGTACGGTGCTCATCGACGGGGTCTCGCACTACGGCTGCTCGATGCTGACGAACGCGGTGCGAGACCGGTCCGTGACGACGATCGAGGGGCTCGAGAGCGCGGACGGCACGCTGCACCCGGTGCAGCAGGCGGTGATCGACGAGGGCGGCTTCCAGTGTGCCTTCTGCGCGCCCGGCTTCATCATGAGCATGGTCGCGCTCACGAACGAGAACCCGGAGCCCACCCGCGAGGAGACGGCCGAGGCCCTCTCCGGCAACCTCTGCCGCTGCGGGGACTACAACAAAATCCTGAACTCCGCCATGCGTGCCGCCGAGTACGCGCGGCGCATGGTGTGAGGGGAGGACGATCATGGCGCTAATCGGACAGGACATTTCGCCACCGGATCTGCGCGCGAAAGTCACGGGACGAGCCAGGTACGCGGAGGACTTCAGGGCCGAGGGCATGGTCTTCGCCAAGCTCCTTCTGAGCCCCATGCCGCACGCCCGCGTGCGCAGTCTGGACGCGAGCCGCGCGCTCGCCATGCCCGGCGTGCTCGGAATCCTGCGGGCGAGCGAGGTCAACCAGCCCGATGCCCCGGGCGAGGCGGCGCTCACGGATGAGCCGAAGTACGTGGGCGAGCCCATCCTCGCGCTGGCGGCGGTCGACGAGACGACGGCCGCGGACGCCATCGAACTCATCGATATCGACCTCGAGCCGCTCCCGTTCGCGATCGACCCGCTCGACAGCCTGCGGCCCGGCGGCCCGGACGCCCGTCTCGAGGGCAACGTCCGACGCTTCGGCGAGAGCGGCCCGGAATGGGATTCCCTGAAGTGGCCGCAATCGGAGTTCGACGCGGCCGAGGCCGAGGGCCGGCTGCCGATGGGCCCGCCGGAGGACGAGTGGTCGCACGGGGATCTGGACGCGGCGTTCGCCGACGCCGACTACGTCCTCGAGGACACGATCGTGCACCAGTCGCTGACCCACCACCCGATGGAGCCGCGAAGCTCCATGGCGTACTGGGAGGACGGGCGCTGCTACCTGTACGGGTCCACGCAGAGCACGCAGCGCACCCACCAGGCGCTGGCGGGGCAGTTGGGCCTCGAACCGGAGGACGTCGTCTTCGTGGGCCAGTACTGCGGTGGCGGCTTCGGCTCCAAGATCGCCGGCGCCACGATCTACCAGGTCACGGCGCTCCTCGCGAGGAAGATCCAGCGGCCGGTGATGATGCGGATCAACCGCTACGAGGAGAACTACATCGGCCGTGCACGCCCCGGCTTCCAGGCGTGGACGAAGATGGGTTTCCGCAGCGATGGGAAGATCACCGGGATCGACCTCTACATCGTCCAGGACCACGGGCCGTACGGACGGTCGGGCGACTACAATACCGCGGGCGCGGTGACGGACCTCATGTACCAGCCCGACGCGATGCGCTTCCGCGGCCTCACGCTCTATACGAACACCCCACCGCGCGCGGCGCAGCGGGCGCCGGGCGGCGCGCAGATCGTCGCCATGCTGGAGCCGCTCGTCGACAAGGCGGCGCGCGAACTGGGCATCGACCGGGTGGAGATCCGGAAGATCAACGCCCCCACGCACGACTCGGAGTTCGGGCCGCAGCGGGCCACGACGACGAGCGCCTTCGTGCGAGAGGCGATCGATGCGGGCGCGGCGCAGTTCGACTGGGCCGGCAAGCAGGCGCTCAGCGGACAGCGGAACGGGACGAAGGTCACGGGCGTCGGCGTGGGGCTGAGCCCGTACGTCGGCGGTTCGTCGGGGTTCGACGGACTCCTCCTCATCCGCCCGGACGGCAAGCTCTACATCCACCAGGGGATCGGGAACCTCGGGACGCACTCGATGGCGGACACGGCCCGGGCCGCGGCGGATGAACTCGGCCTCGAGTGGGACGACTGCGCGGTCATCTGGGGCGACAGCTCGCAGCACCACCCGTACAGCGCGGTGCAGGCGGGAAGCCAGACGATCCACGCGCACACGCGCGCCAACTACGCCGCCGCGCTCGACATGAAGCGCAAGCTGCAGGAGGTCGCGGCCGCCGCGCTCGGCGGCGCGGCGAGCGCGTACCGGGTCGAGGGCGCCCGCGTGACCGGACCGGGAGGCTCCATGAGCTTCGCGCAGGCCGCGGAGCGCGCCATCGCCATGGGTGGCGAGTACTCCGGCCAGGAGTTGCCGGAGGACATCAACAACTACACCCGGGGGTCCGCCACGCAGCTCGCGGGCCAGGGCCTGATGGGCGTCGCGCGGGACAACTTCTCGCACGAGGGCTCGACGTGGTCGTGGGTCGTGGGCTTCGCGGTCGTCGAACTCGATACCGAGACCGGCGACGTGGTACTCGTCGACTACACGGGCTCCGCCGACTGCGGGGTCGTCGTGCACCCGCGCAGCCTCGCGGCGCAGATCCACGGCGGCAGCGTGCAGGGCTTCGGACAGGCGCGCAGCCAGAAGTGGGTGTACGACCCGAAATGGGGCGTGCCTTTCGCCCACCGGCTCTATACCGCGAGACCTCCCGGCATCCTCGACGTGCCGCTCAGCATGGACTGGGCGGCGGCGGGCGAGCCGGACCCGCAGACGCCGATCGGCGCCAAGGGAATCGGAGAGCCCCCGGTCGGGGCGGGATCCGCGGCGGTCACCTCCGCGATCGCGGACGCGCTCGGCGGGCGCTGCCTGTGCCGGATCCCGCTGACGACGGACGTGATCCTGGCCGAACTCGAGGGCCGGGCGCAGCCGCACGCACTCACCGAGATCCACAGCTAGGGGAGATAGGACGATGGCCGTGATTCGCGACATGATGCCCGCGTTCGAGCTCTTCCAGCCGACGAGCGTGGACGAGGCGCTGGACGTGCTCGAGCGCCACGACAACACCTGGGTCCTGGCCGGCGGCCTCGACTCGATGGACTGGTTCAAGGACCGCATCAAGCGGCCCGACGTCGTCGTCGAGCTGGGCTCCGTGAGCGAGCTGACCGGCATCCGCGCGAGCGGGGACGGGCTCGAGATCGGCGCCATGACCTCGCTGCGCGACGTGGTGGCGAACGAGGACGTGCGGTCCCGCTTCGGACTCCTCGCCGACGCCGCCGCCCAGGTGGCGACGCCGCAGATCCGGAACCAGGGGACGCTGGGCGGCAACCTCATCCAGGACACGCGCTGCTGGTACTACCGCGGCGGGTGGCCGTGCTACCGCGCGGGCGGGAACATCTGCTACGCGGGGACGCCCCGCTCCATGAACCGGGAGCACGCCGTGACCGGGCAGAGCCGCTGCGTGGCGGTGAACGGGGCGGACACGGCCGGGGCGCTGGTCGCGCTCGGCGCGCAGATGCTCGTGCGGAGCGCGGGCGGCGAGCGCGTCTACGAGGCCGAGGACTTCTTCGTCGGCCCGGAGATCGACATCGAGCGCATGACCGTGCTGGAGCCGGGAGATCTCTTGACGCACGTGCACATCCCCGGCGACTGGGCGGGCGCGCGCTTCTACTGGGAGAAGGTCCGCGACCGGAAGTCGTGGGACTGGGCGCTGGCCAGCGTGGCCGCCGCGATCGTCGAGTCGAACGGCACGATCGAGCGCGCCCGGATCGCGATCAACGGTGTGGCCCCGACGCCGGTGCGGCTGACGGACGTCGAGGACCTCATTCAGGGGATGCCGGCGAACGACGATACCGGCATGGCAGCCGGAGAACTCGCTACGCGCGGCTTCAAGCCGCTGCGCCACAACGACTACAAGGTGCCGCTCGCGCGGAATCTCGTCCGGCGCGCGGTGCGGGGAGACATGGCCTAAATGGAGATCCTCAGAACGGCGCCGAATCCCTGGGGCCAGGAGGTACTCGTCGGCGTCGCCTGGGATCTGCTCTGGGCCGCCGCCATCGCCGGCTTCGTCTTCGTCGTCGGGCACCATCTGTACGTCTGGATCATGGCGCCCAAGGCCCCGAAGACCGCGCCGGAGCCGGCTCAGGAAGTGCCCGAGCGGGTGGAGCGCCACTCACAGGCGTCCCGGACCTTCCACTGGCTCATGGCGGCGACGATGCTCACGCTGCTGGTCACGGCGTTCTTCCCCGTGATCGGCGTCCAGTTCGCCTGGGTCACCATTCACTGGATCGCCGGCATCGTCCTCACCCTCCTCATCATCTGGCACATCATCCACGCCTCGACGAAGCAGGACTTCTGGTCCGTGTGGACCGGGGCGAAGGAGATCGGGCAGGCCTTCCAGGCGGCGGGGAAGTTCCTGCGCCGCCAGCCGGCCAAGGAGGAGCGGTCCGGCAAGTACCCGCTCGACCAGCGGGCCTACCACAACGCGGTAACGCTCGTCTCGCTCGGAGTCATCGTCACGGGGATCCTCATGATGGTGGGGGTCGACACCTGGTTCTGGGCGAGCAACCCGTACTTCCTCTCCGACTCCACATGGGGCCTCGTGTTCGTCCTGCACGGGCTGTGCGGGGTCGTGCTCGTCACGATGGTCATCGCCCACGTCTACTTCGCCATCCGCCCGGAGAAGCGCTGGATGACCCGCTCCATGATCAAGGGCTGGATCACGCGCGAGGAATATCTCGAGCACTACGACCCGGACCTCTGGAAGCTGGGCACGGAGCCGGCCGGGGCCGAACTGGCCGGGGGGAGCGCGTCGTCCGCGGATCCCGACGGGGTCGTGCCCGCTTGAGCCGCGAGGAGCTGAAGGCTCACATCGAGGTCCTCGAAAAGGCGTACGAGTTCTCCCTCTCCTACGCCGCGCTCGGCGCCGAGCGGGAGGAAGCCTCGAAGGTCGGGGGCCAGTTGCGGGAATACCTGAGCCGGGCGGATGCCGCGCTCCGGGCGCTGGCGGACGACCTCGGCGGGCTGGTCGCAGCCGAGGGGCTGGAACCGGCGGGCCCCTACCGCGAGATGATCGACGTGACGTCGGCCGACGCCGCGCGGGCCGGGGCGGCGGTCCGGATCGTCCTCGCCCAGGAGACGATCAGCTCGCAGTTGATCGACAACCTCAACGCCTCGTCCCACCTGCGGGCGCTCCTCACCGACCTCTTCCTCCTCGACGACGTCGTCTGACCCGGACGGGCCCGGCTACGAATCCGTCCGGGTGAAGGTGAAGGTGCCGATGGGTTCGTCGGAGAAGGGGCTCTCGCCCCTCAGACTGCGGATCGGTTCCTGCGGCTGGGTGTCGTCGTTGGCCGACGTGTACAAGGGCCCGCTGTCCGTCCCCGCGTCGTAGGGGTAGAGGACGACCTCGAGTTCCTCGATCCAGTTTCCCTCGTCGTCCCGTAGCGGGAGTCCCGACACGCCCACGAACCAGTCCGGGCTCGGGGCGATCATCGTGACGAGGGTGACGAGCGGGAAGTCGGCGCGCAGCGCGATCGCCTGAATCGTCGTGCTCCCGGGGCTGCGGATCCCGGACCCATTGACGACCGCCAGCGCGGCTCCCGGGATTTCGGCCTGTATTTCGGCGGCCAGCGTGGACGTGCCGCCCGTCTCGGCCATGCTCTCGATCCCCGGCGTGGCGGTGCCGTCCCGAGCCCAGAAGGTCACGCCGGCGTTGTGCACGGCCCCGATGAGCGGCGAGAAGTGCGCGCCGCCCGGAAAGTTCGTCGGGTGCGTCGAGGCGCCCCACGTCGCCTCGAAGACCGCGCGGTACGTCGCCGTGGTCGCCGCAGCGGGTGGCGGCTCGGGCTCCGGGTCCGGTATCGAAACGGGCTCGGTCCCTGAATCACCGCATGCGGCCACGACGACGAGCGCAACCGTGAGCGTCAGCAGACCGAGCCGGGTCTCGAGAAAGCCGTTGAATGTCGGAGTCATGATGACTCTAACCACCGGACGCCGGACAAGGTTCCAGAGCTAGCCGGAACTGGCGTGCCAGGCGGCGAGGACCTCGGTTTCCAACTCTGCCGGGAGGCCCGCGCGTGGCTCGGCGCGGCGATCCTCGGGGAGCGAGTTCCACCACTCGACCGTGTCGCGGGCGGTGTCGGCGAGCGGGCGGAACGTGAGCCCGGCCTGCACGGCGGCGGCGACCGAAACCTGGTTCATGCCGACCGTTTCGCCTGCGGGCGGCGTCCAGTTCGTCATGTGCATCCAGGGCGCCACTTCCTGCTCCGCCATGAACTCCGTCGGCACCCAGGTGAACGTGGCGTCGGAGCCGAGCGCGCCGCGAATCTCCTCCAGCATGTCGCCGAACTGCTGTATCTCTCCCGTGGCGTTGTACGTGCCCCCGTTTCCCGGAGTCTCGACGAGGCGCACGATCCACTCGGAGAGGTCGCGGGCGTCGACGTTCTGCACCGGGTCGGCAGGGGTGTTGGGGGCGAGCACCTCCCCTCCGCGGTCGACCCGGACCGGCCAGTACGTCCAGCGGTCCGTGTTGTCGCCGGGCCCGATGATGAGCCCCGGACGCACGTTGATCGCGTTCTCGCCGAAGGCGTCGCGCGCGTACTGCTCGCAGCGCGCCTTCCTGGGGCCGTAGCCTCCGTCGTCCTCGGCCTCGTCAGGCGACAACTGCCCGACGTGATAGTCCTCGTCGATCCCGACCTGGGCGAAGTCCGCGTAGGCGGAGATGGAGGAGACGAAGAGGTAGCGGTCGACCTGGTCGCGCAGGAGTTCGGTCGTCGATGCGACCCAACTCGGGTAGGAGGCGGAGTTGTCGATGACGGCATCCCACTCTCTGCCCTCGAGTGCCGACAGATCGCTCGTCCGATCACCGATCAGGTGCTCGACACGCTCGAAGTAGTCCTGGTAGAACGGCGGCTCGGTCTGCCCGCGCGTGAAGATCGACACCTCGTGGCCCCGGTCGAGCGCGTACTTCACCTGGTGCGGGCCGATGAAGCGCGTCCCGCCGAGGATGAGGATGCGGAGCGGGCCGGCCTCGCCCCCCGCGCAGGCGGCCGAGCCGAAGGCGCCGAGCACGCCGAGCGCCCCACCGGCGCGGGCGGATGTCTTCACGAACTCTCGTCGGGTCTGGTTCCACGCCATCGTGATCTACTCCCTTTCTGTGCCTTCCTCGCCCGGCGCCCTCTCTTCGGCGCGGGGTCCGGACCAGCCGTACGCGTGCGCCACCGTGATCGCAATCTCCGCCGCGAGCTCGCTCCCGGAGTCGGAGTTCGTCATCACGAAGACGCCGTCGTCGCCGTCGATGTATGCCGCAAACGTGCAGCGGAAACCCTGGTTCGAGCCGCCGTGCCGAAAGCGTTCACCGTCCTCGGAGATCGCCGGGCCCAGCCCCCAGTCGTCCGCGTCGGGCGTCAGCATCTCCCGGGCGAGCGCTTCTCCCAGCACGCGGGTCGACTCGCCCTTCCAGGCATGCTGCATCTCCCGGGCGTAGAGCGCGAGTTCGCTCGGCGTCGTCCACAGCCCGGCGGCCGCCTGTTCCGGATAGGTGTGCCACCCGCCGGGGACCCGGTCGCCGTTCGGCCGGTAGCCCGTCGCAATGTCGTCCCGGCGCTCGGGGGAGATCGGCTGCTCGTACGTCGAGCGCGCCATGCCGATCGGGTCCAGCACCTCCTCGCGCATGACCTCGGCGAACGGCTTGCCGTGGAGGTCCGCCACGAGTTGCTGCATCACGGTGTAGCCGCCGCCGGAGTAGCGCCAGCTCTCCCCCGGCGCCTTGTAGACGCGCACGGGGTCCGTGTTGCCGTGGCCGTCGAGGACGCCCGGCCCGTCCGGCGCCTCCTCGTCCGGCCCGTACCCGGGGAAGCCCCAAACGGTGAGGCCGGCTCGGTGCGTGAGGAGCCCCCGCAGGGTGACCGGCGCCTGCTCCGTGAACTCGTTCCCGGGCACTTGCCAACTCGTGAGATGGGCGTTGACGTCGCCATCGAGGTCGACGCGGCCCGACTCGACGAGCCGCAGCGCGGCGAGCGCGGCCACGGGTTTGGAGATGGAGGCCGCCTGGAAGAGCGTGTTCGGGGTCACGGGCCGGGCCGATTCGACGTCGGCGAGCCCGTAGCCCCGGGCCCAGGCGATCTCGCCGTCGACCAGGACCGCGACGCTGACGCCGGGCACGCCCAGTTCGGCCATGCGGTCCGCAAGCGAGGACCGTACGACGGGCTCGCCTCGAACCGTGAAGGCGGGCATCAGCGACGACTCGACGAGCGCCTGGGGGGAGCCGTCCGCGACCCCCTCCGGCACGGAGCTGTCGGGCGTGGGCGGCGGCGCGCACGCGAACGCGGCCGAGGTCCAGGCGATGAGGACGGTCCGGGCTTTGTTCACGATCCCTTCCCGAATTTGCAGTCGTACCAGCTGCGGCCGATCCCGAGGTCGACGCGCAGGGGAACCGACAACTCGATGGCCCCCTCCATCTCCTCGCGCACGATCCGGCCGATGGCTTCAACATCGGACTCCGGGGCCTCGATGAGCAACTCGTCGTGCACCTGCAGCAGCATGCGGGCCCCGGTCCCCGCGAGACGCTCGTGCAGCCGGATCATCGACACCTTGATGAGGTCCGCCGCGGATCCCTGGATCGGGGAGTTCGTCGCGGTCCGTTCGCCGTATCCGCGAATCCCGGGGTTCCTGGACCGGATCTCGGGGATGTAGCGGCGGCGTCCGAACAGCGTCTCGACGTAGTTCCGCTCCCGCGCCACTTCCTTCATCTCCTCGAGGTAGGCCGCGACGCCCGCGAACCTCTCGAAGTATCCGGCGATGAACTCGCTCGCCTGCGCCCGCGCGATGCCGAGCTGCTGCGCGAGCGCGAACGGGCCCTGGCCGTAGATGGTCGCGAAGTTGATCGTCTTCGCCTGCTCGCGCATGGTCGGCGTGACGTCAGCCGGCTCGACCCCGAAGATGCGGGCCGCGGTCTCGCGGTGGATGTCGCGCTCCGCGCGGAACGCTTCCACGAACGCCTCGTCCCCGGAGAGATGGGCCATGACCCGGAGTTCGATCTGGGAGTAGTCCGCTCCCACGAAGAGGTGATCCGGGGCGGCGATGAACCCCTTCCGGATCTCGCGCCCCAGCGCCCGCCGGATCGGGATGTTCTGGAGGTTCGGGTCGGAGGAGGAGAGTCGGCCCGTCGCGGCGATGGTCTGGTTGAAGCGGGTGTGGATGCGTCCCCGGTCGTCGATGAGCCGCGGGAGCACGCTCACGTACGTGCCGTCCAGCTTGTCGAGTTCCCGGTGTTCGAGGATGAGGCGCGGGAGGTCGTGGCCCATGGTGGCGAGTTGCTCGAGCACGGATTCATCCGTCGAGGGGCCGGTCTTCGTCTTCTTGAGAACGGGCAGCGCGAGCCGGTCGAAGAGAAGCGCCCGCATCTGCGGCACGGAGCGGAGGTTGACCTCGGTGCCGGCGATCTTGTGGATCTCCGATCGCACGGCGTCGAGATCGCGGCGCAGGCGGGCTCGCAGGTCGCCGAAGAAATCGAGGTCGATCGCGATGCCGGCCCGCTCCATGTTCGCGAGGACCGTGACGAGCGGCATCTCCACCTCGCGGAAGAGGCGGCGCATGCCCGTGCGTACGAGGTCGGCCTCGTCGACCTTCGCGAGGCGGTGCAGGAGGGCGGCGCGCGGCCCGGCCCACTCGACGACGCGCTCGGGCTCGATCGATGCCAGCGGAAGACGGTTTCGTCCGGTGCCCGTGATGGCGTCGCCCGTCTCGAGGGCGACGTTCAGGCGGTCGGGGCCGAGCGTCGAGAGGGCGCGGTCGCGGCGGGCCGGATCGAGGCAGTACGAGGAGATCTGCGTGTCGAACGCGACGCCGCCGTCGAGGCCCCCCAACTCGACCCCGTGCCGGCGCAGGAGCTGGGCGGCGTACTTGAGATCGTGCCCGAGTTTCGGCGTGTCCGAGGCCAGCAGGTCGCGCAGGCCTCGCATGTCGGCCGACGCCAGCCCCGGCAGGCCCACCGGCTCGCCCGCATCGAAGGCGAGCGTCGGGTTTCCCGCCGCGTCGTGCTGGACTTCCGGTGCCCGGTGCCCGAGGGGCAGGTAGAAGGCCTGGTCCTCGGAGGCGGCGAGCGCGAGGCCGACGAGGTCGGCGGCGACCGGATCGTCCGAGCTGCCCGCGGCGAAGAGTGCGATGCGCGGAGCCCGGGAGCACTCGGCCAGCACGGCGCCCAGCCGATCCGTGTCGGCCACCACGTCCACCTCGGGGGCGAAGCGCTCGGCCTCGGTGGCCGGGGCTTCCAGTTCCCTCAGCAGATTGTGGAACTCCAGGTCGCGGAACACGGACTCGGCTTTCCCGGCGTCCAGCGGCCGTGACCGGAGGCCCTCCAGATCGAGGTTCACGGGCGCATCGGTGCGGATCGTCACCAGTTGCCGCGAGCGCCGGGCGTCATCCGCATGCTTGAGAATCGCGTTTCGGGCGCGGGCCGCCGTGATCTCCTCGGCTCGCGTGAGGATGGACTCCAGGTCGCCGAACTGCCGGATGAGGGCGGGCGCGATCTTCTTTCCGATGCCGGGCACGCCGGGGACGTTGTCGGACGAGTCGCCGAGCAGCGCGAGGAAGTCGGTCACGCGCTCCGGGGGCACGCCGAACCGCTCCTCGGCGTTTTCCGGCGTCACCCACACCTGATCGACTCCGGCGGGTCCCCCTCGGCCCGGATTGAGCAAGGCGGTGCGATCGTCCACGAGCTGGTGGAAGTCCTTGTCTCCGGAGACGATGACGGTGCGCAGCCCCTGGCCCGCGGCTTTCTGCGCGAGGGTCCCGATCACGTCGTCCGCCTCCCACCCTTCCGCTTCGATGACGGGCACCCGGAAGGCGTCGAAAATCTCCCGGCATCGGGGGAGGGATGCCCGGAGTTCGTCGGGCATCTTCTCTCGCGTGGCCTTGTACTCCGGGTAGATGTCGGTGCGGAAGCTGTCGCCGGCGTCGAACGCGACGCCGAGATAGTCGGGTGCGTGATCGGCGATCAGCCGCATGAGGAAGCGGGCGATGCCGTAGGGGGCGGACGTGTTTTCGCCGCTCGAGGTGGTGAGCGGGCGGTTGATCATGGCGAAGAACGCGCGGTAGATGAGCGCGTAGCCGTCGAGCAGGAAGAGCGACGGACGAGCAGCCTGTGAGGGCTTCACCACGTCGGGCGCCGCCACATGGGGGTCACGGGCTGTCTGGGCTGGTCAACATGGCATCCAGTATGGCCGGGGGGCTGTCCGCGGCAAAGCCCGGCGACGAAAAAGCGCCCCGCCGGGGGGGCGGGGCGCGTGAAGCTCCGGCTCGGCTACGGTGTTCGGTCAGGCGGTGCGCACGACGCGGGTCGCGTGCAGGCCCTTGTCCCCCTGCGTGAACTCGAAGTCCACTTCCATCCCTTCAACGAGCGTCTTGTACCCGTCCATGTCGATGGATGAGTAGTGGACGAAGACGTCATCGCCGCCGTCGGGTTGCTCGATGAAACCGTACCCCTTGGAGTCGTTGAACCACTTTACCGTACCTGATGGCATCCTGCCTCCTGCGTACCTCGGTGATGGGTGTTGCGGGCGCTCCGCGCAGCTGGTTGTGCGTCGTTTTTTCGCGCCGCTGGACACGAGACGTTGCTATGCTATGCGAGCAATTTGGACCCGTCAACACGCCATCGGGAACGACCGTATCAGGGGTTCGGAACGCCCAGGTCCGGGTACAGCAAGCGGTAGATTTCGGCCAGTTCCGTGACCGCCCGGACGTACTCGCGCGTCTCCCGGTAGGGGATCCGCTCGACCAGTTGTTCCTCGTCCGAGAACTCCGGGAAGTCGCGCCAGCGCGTGTAGCGATGGGGGCCGGCGTTGTACGAGATCATCCCCGCGATATCGAAGCCGTCGAAGCGGCCGAGAACTTCCGCCAGGTACCGGGTCCCGAGCATCAGGTTGACCTGCGGGACCGTGAGCTGGTGACGGCGATAGCCTGCGAGTCCGGCGCGGGACGAGACGTTGCGGGCCGTCTCCGGCAGGAGTTGCATGAGACCGATGGCATTGGCGACGGAACGGATCTCCGGGTCGAACATCGACTCGCGACGCGAGAGGCCGGCGACGAAGTGCGGCGGGAGTCCGTTCCGCTCGGCCGCGGCGACGAGGGCCTCGCGGAAGGGCAGCGGATAGATCGCTTCGAGGAGCGGGCGGGTCCAGCGGCCGCGAATCGCCTGCGCCCTCCACCCCTCGCGAATCCCCTCCCGCGTCCATTCCGCCGCGTTCAGGGCGTGCGCGAAGGCAAGGATCGCGCCGTAGGTCGACGGTCCGCGCGCGCTGGCGCGTCGGTATTCCCGGCGCGCGCGTTCGGGCCACCCGACCTCTCGCAACTCGTTCATGCGCCGGAGCGCGGCCGCGTGGATGGGATCGAGGTCGGGCAACGGCTCGGCGTCCCCGAGTCCGACCGCGGCCAGGCGATCCGTGCCGGTGCGCGGCTCCGCGAGGATGGCGTAGTAGTCGAGCGGGTTGTACCTGAGGGCGCGGGCGTAGAAGGCGCTCGCGCCCTGGGTGTCGTCCAGCGCTTCCGCGACCTTGCCGCCCCAGTAGATCGCTCCCTGGATCCACTCGCCCTCCGGGTAGCGCTCGCGGTATTCGGCCAGAAGCGAGCGCGCCTCCTCGTAACGGCCCTCGTGGTACGCGAGGAGAGCGAGCCGTTCCAGCGACCGCATCCCGTAGCTCGCTCCCGGGAACGCGCGGTACGAGCGTTCGAAGCCCTCCGCGGCGATGTCGGGGCGACCGGCATCGTGCTCGAGGTCCGGCAGGAGGTAGGCGGCGCGGGCGGCGACATCGCCCGAGCCCCGGGCGGCCGTCTCGTGCGCCTCCTCGGCGTCGCCGTGGCGCCCGAGCGCGCGGTAGATGCTGGCGGCGAGCATCCACAGCGACGCGCGGGGCGCGGTGACGGAAGCGGGGTCCCCGGTCCACGGGGCCAGCGCCTCCGCCGCCCGCCCGGGAGCGCCCAGCGCCATGTACGCCGATGCGAGGGATTCGGCGATGCCCGGGCGTTCGGCCGCCGGTGCGAGTTCCAGCGCCTCCGCCAGGTAGCCGGCGCCGCGCGAGTGACGCCCGGCGCGGGTGTCCGAGCGCCCGACATCGCGCAGCGTCCGCCAGGATCGCGTGAGTGCGAGGAGGGCGGGTCCCGTCTCCGGCGTCTGGAGGCCTCTCCTGATCGCATCCGCGAAGGCCGACGCGGCCGAGGCGGAGTCCCCGGTCGCCAGGTAGTGCGGTCCGAGGTGCCGGGCGGCGAGGACGTTCCGGACGCCCTGGCCGCCGCGGCTCGCGAGCGCGGCCCCCCGTTCGGGATCCTCCAGCTCGAACGCCAGGCGGGCTGCCGGGAGGAGCGCGGAATCCGCCGGCACGCGGGCCTCGCGCACGATCGAATCGGCGAGGGCGAAGGCGTCTCGGTCCTCGGCCTCCGCCACGGCGTAGAGGCGCGAGAGCCGCAACCACGGAGCGAGTTCCGGGTGTTCGCCCTCCGCGAGCGCGAGCTGGTCCCGCGCTTCGTACCACTGGTAGCGCCGGTAGGACACGCGGGCGAACTCGACCCGCGCACGGAGCGGAGGCGTCCCGTCGATCCCGTCCAGATACGCGCGGTAGTGCGCCGCGGACCGGGTCAGGCTGTCGAGCCCCGCGTACGCCCGCGCCAGGAGGAGCGTGGCCTGCGACCGCGCGGCCGGCGTCGAGCCGTCACGCTCCGAGAGGAGGCCCAGCACGGAAGCCCATGCCCGCTGATCCGCGAGGGCCCGTGCCGCCAGCAGCACGGCCTCGTCGCCCTCCAACTCGCCCGCGGCGAGCGCGGGCGCCAGGAGAGCCGATGCCGAGACCGGCATCCGGGCATCGAGAAGGTGCCGCGCCCGTTCCAGCACATCGGGGCCGGGCGTGCGTGCCGTGTTCCCGGCCTGCGCGGCGAGCGCGGACGCCAGGACCAGCGTCAGTAGCGACCCCAGCCAGGGACCGCGTACCCGGTGGATGCGCACGAGGCGCCGGATTCGCCGCTGAACATGCACAGGAAGGCCTCCTTCCACGTCGTCCCCACCCCATTTCGCGCCGGGGCCCGGCACTGCTGGCCTGCGGCCCGACACCGAACTTCGACGCTCCGGTGCCCTCGATGCAAGCGGAAGGCCCCCGGCCTCCACACGAAAAACGGCCCGCCGGGATGGCGGGCCGCTTGTTCGGAACCCCTCGTGCGCGCCGGGAACGCCCCGGCGACCGGCTTTTCCCTTCTTCTAGCCGGCCGCGCGCTCGTGCAGCGCGTCGATGAGACGCTGGGCGCTCTCTTCCATGTCGATGACGAGGCGGTCGATCTTCGTCACGAAGTAGTTGTGGAAGATGTTGATCGGAATCGCGATCGTGAGACCCGTGGCGGTCGTGATGAGCGCCACCTTGATCCCGCCGGCGACCAGCGTGGCTTCCACCTCGCCCGCGATCTCGATGGCCTGGAAGGCCATGATCATCCCGATCACGGTCCCGAGGAAGCCGAGGAGCGGAGCGACGTTCGACAGCGTCGCCAGCCACACGAGACCCTTCTCGAGCCCCGCGACTTCGATGGCGCCGGCGTTCTCCACCGCCTGCGTCGCGCGGTCGGTCCCTTCGTTGTAGCGCGAGAGCCCCGCGCTGAGGACGTTCCCCGCCGGAGCGCCGGACTCTGTGCAGACTTCGAGCGCCTCATCGAGGTTACCGGCGGCGATCTGTTCGTCGGCTTCCCGGAGAACGGTCTTGTTCTTGCCGCCCTTCAACTGCAGGTCGACGAGCTTCCAGAGGATGATGAGGACTCCAATGGCGAGCGCGGCCCCCAGCGGCCACATCATCCAACCCCCGGCCTCCCAGATCTCCGCCAGATTGAGCGTCTGACCCTCACCCAGCGTCAGTGTCTCCTGCAACCAGAGTTTGGACGCGATCAAGGTGGTCCTCCCGGTAAGCGGTAAGGTTCATCGATTGACTGACTCGCAACGTCCGGCGCGGATGCGCCCGAGTACGAGCGGAACCAAGCTAGAAGCGGTCTGCGGGACCGTCAAGCGGCAGAACGGGACCGCTACCGGCGCCAGAGCCAGGCGCCGGAGCGGTGGACGCGCTCGTAGCGTGTCGCCAGGCGGATCAGAGCCGTGGAGGTCGCGATCGCGGCCGAAGGGTTCGCCGAGGCGGCGGCGGGCGCGGCGGGCGCACCGAACGCGCGGGCCACGTGGTCCGCGAGGCGCTCGACGATGAGGCGGCCGTCGGGCAGCGGGTCGAGCAACTCGTTCAGGCCGATCGCGGGTCCCTTCCCGGAGACCTCGGCCTCGGCGCGCTCATGCGGCCCGACATCGCGTCCGTCCAGGTCGCCGAGGCGCTGCCTGTCCTCCAGGAGGATGGACCCGTGCTGAAGCAGGCCCCCGTGGCGGCGGCACTGGGCGCTGCCCACGAGCTTGCGGCCGCGCGCGGTGAGTTCTTCCGGGGCGGGATCGCGAAAGCAGCTCGCGGCGGAGATGCGGGCGGCCTCGGCGACACTCGCCTCCGCATCGTCGGCCCGAACCGCGTCGAGCGGGACGCCCAGGGCGCACAGCCCCTCGGCCAGTGCACGGTGCACGGCTTGCAGCACGGCCCGGGGCCCGCCCCACGCCCGCGCCGGACACGAGAAGGCGTACGTAATCTCGGGTCCGTGAAAGACGGATCGGCCGCCCGTCGGCCGCCGAACGGCGTCGACGCCGGGGCGGAGGTCCTCGGGAGAGCGCCCGAGCAGCCGGTCCGGCGCCTCCTGATGCCGCCCGAGCGACAGGCACCAGGGGTCCCAGCCGTAAAACCGGAGGAGCGTCGAACCGCCCGCGGCGAGTTCGAGCATCGCCTCGTCCACGGCCATGTTGCGGGCGCCGTCCGCCACGGCGTAGGGGAGTACGACGCACGGAGATCCCCGGGGCCGGGCAGGGGCGCCCCGCGCGGTCACAACTCCAGAGCCTCTCCGGGCTGGAGGATCACGACCTCGGCGGTGTCGCCCACGGCGTCCACGAAGCGGGCCGGATCGACGTCGATCAATTCCCATGTGCCGTAGTGGTTCGGAACGGCGATGCGGGGCTCGATCATCTCGATCGCGCGCGCGGCGTCCTCGGGGCCCATCGTGAAGTTGTCGCCGATCGGCACCAGCGCCACATCCACCTCCCCGTTCAGAAGCTCCATGTCGCGCGTGAGCCCCGTATCTCCGGCGTGGTAGACGCGCGTGCCGTCCACGGTGAGGAGGATGCCGGCGGGCGTCGTCGTGTACGCCTCCGCGCCCGGCGCGTCGATCTTCCCGCCGTGGAGGGCCACGGTGAGCTTGACGCGCCCGAACGGGAACTCGTGGGCGCCGCCGATGTGCATGGGGTGGGCGTTCGCGTGCCCCTGCACCTCCCCGGCGTACGACACGATCTCGTACGTGGCGATGAGCGTCGCGTCCGTCGCCTCGAGGATGTCCCAGGCGTCCGCGATGTGGTCGCCGTGCCCGTGCGTGAGGAGGAGATAGTCGAGGCGGTCCGTGAAGTGCTCCGGTCCGACGACCGCCACGGGATTCCCGGTCAGAAACGGGTCGATGAGGATCCGCGTGCCGTCCGCCGTTTCGATCTCGTAGCAGCTCTGGCCGTGAAAGACGAGTCGCGCCATTCGCTTCCCTCCTGGATCCTGTTGTCCTACTCCGCTGTTTCGGCGGCCTCGTAGCTCTCGATCGGCGGACACGCGCAGATGAGGTTCCGGTCGCCGTACGCGTTGTTCACGCGGCGCACGGGCGGCCAGAACTTCCACTCCCGGGTCGAAGGCGCCGGCCAGGCGGCTTCCCGCCGCGTGTAGGCGTGGTCCCATGCATCGTCCGTGACCATCTCCGCGGTGTGGGGCGCGTTCTTCAGCGGATTGTCCTTCGCATCCAGCGTCCCCTCCGCGATCCTCCGAATCTCCTCGCGAATCGAGACCAGGGCGTGGACGAGCCGGTCCAGTTCCCGCTTCGACTCGCTCTCCGTGGGCTCGATCATGATGGTTCCCGCGACCGGGAAGGACATCGTGGGCGCGTGGAATCCGTAGTCCATGAGCCGCTTCGCGACATCCTCGTCCGTCACGCCCGTCCCCCGCCTGAGCGGACGCAGATCGAGGATGAACTCGTGCGCGACGCGCCCGTGCTCGCCCCGGTAGAGGACGTCGAAGTGCTCGCTGAGAAGGCTGGCCATGTAGTTCGCGTTGAGGACGGCCGCCTCCGTCGCCGCGCGCACGCCGTCGCGGCCGAGCATGGCGATGTAGGCCCACGAGATGAGCAGAATCGAAGCGCTCCCCCAAGGCGCCGCGGAGACCGGCGGGATCGCGGCGTCGCCACCGACATCGAGGAGCGGGTGTCCCGGCAGGTAGGGCGCGAGTTCGTCCGTGACGCAGATCGGACCCATCCCGGGGCCACCGCCTCCGTGCGGGATGGCGAACGTCTTGTGGAGGTTGATGTGGATGACGTCGGCGCCGTAGTCCCCCGGCCGGCAGAGTCCGACCTGGGCGTTGAGGTTGGCGCCATCGAGGTACACGAGTCCGCCGTGTTCGTGGACGATGTCCGTCACCTCGCGGATCGCCGACTCGAACACGCCGTGGGTGGAGGGATAGGTGATCATCGTCGCCGCGAGCCGGTCGGCGTGTTTCTCCGCCTTGGCGCGCAGATCCTCGACGTCGATGTTCCCGTTCTCGTCGCAGCGGACGACCACGACCTTCATCCCGGCCATGACCGCGCTCGCGGGGTTCGTCCCGTGCGCCGACGACGGGATGAGGCACACGTCCCGGTGTCCCTCGCCCCGGTCCTCGTGTCGGGCCGCGATCACGAGCAGGCCGGTGTATTCGCCCTGCGCCCCGGAGTTCGGCTGCAGCGAGCAGGCGGGCAGTCCGCTGATCTCGCACAGCCACCGCTCCAGCTCGTCGAACAGGCGCCGATAACCCTCGGCCTGGTCCACGGGGGCGAACGGGTGCAGCGACCCGAACTCCGGCCAGGTGACGGGGATCATCTCGGAGGTCGCGTTGAGCTTCATCGTGCAGGATCCGAGCGGGATCATGCTCGTGTTCAGCGACAGGTCGCGGGTTTCGAGCCGATGGATGTAGCGCAGCATCTCGGTCTCGGAATGGTACCGGTTGAAGACCGGGTGCTCGAGGTAGTCCGAGGTGCGCGCGAGTTCCGCGGGATAGACGGGTTCCGGAATGTCCGCGGCGACGTCTCCGGCGCCGAGTTGCGGCCCGCCCTCGCTCCCGAAGACGGCGAACAGGTCATCGAGATCCTCGCCGCGCACCGTCTCGTCGAGCGCGATCCCGACGGTCCCATCCTCGAAGTCCCGCAGGTTGATGCCGCGTTCGCGCGCCCTGGCGAGAATGTCGGCGGAGGTGAAGCCCGAGGGGATGACCTGCAGGGTGTCGAAGAACTGCTCGTGAACGATCGTGTGCCCGAGCCGCTCGAGTCCGCGGGCGAGGGTCCACGTCAACTTGCGGACGCGGGTCGCGATGGCGCGGATGCCCTCCGGACCGTGATACACGGCGTACATCCCGGCCATGATCGCGAGCAGCACCTGGGCCGTGCAGATGTTCGAGGTCGCCTTCTCCCGCCGGATGTGCTGCTCGCGCGTCTGCAGGGCCATGCGGAGCGCCGGGTTCCCGTCCGCGTCGACCGAGACCCCGATGATCCGCCCCGGCATCTTGCGCTTGAACGCGTCGGTGGCCGCGATGTAGGCGGCGTGCGGTCCGCCGTAGCCCATGGGTACGCCGAACCGCTGGGAGTTGCCGACGGCGATGTCCGCGCCGAACTCGCCCGGCGGCACGAGCAGGGCGAGGGCGAGCAGATCCGCCGCGACCACGACTCCGGCGCCGTGCTCGTGAAGCGCGTCGCAGAGCCCCCGATAGTCGAGGACGGCGCCTTCGGTGGTCGGGTACTGCAGGAGCGCGCCGAAGGCGTCGTCCGGATCGTGCGCCGCGATGTCGCCGTGCTGGAAGAGCCGGACCTGGATGCCGAGCGGCCGGGCGCGGCCGTGGACTACAGCGACGGTCTGGGGGTGGCAGGCCTCGGAGACGAGGAAGACGTTCCGTTCGTCGCTCCCCCTGCTGCCCCAGAGCATGAGCATCGCCTCCGCCGCGGCGGTTCCCTCGTCCAGGAGCGAGGCGTTCGCGATCGGAAGCCCCGTGAGGTCGATGACCATCGTCTGGAAGTTGAGCAGCGCCTCGAGGCGCCCCTGCGAGATCTCGGCCTGATAGGGCGTATACTGTGTATACCAGCCGGGGTTCTCCATGATGTTCCGGAGGATGACGCCGGGTGTCAGGGTCCCGTGGTACCCCAGGCCGAGATAGGAACGGAAGGGGCGGTTGAGGCTGGCGAGTTCCGCCGCGCGATCGAGGAGCCTTCTCTCGGTGATCGCTTCCGGAAGGTCGAGGTCGCGACGCAGGCGGATCGGCTCCGGAACGGTCTCGTCAACGAGTTCGCCCAGGCTCTTCGCGCCGGTCACCTCCAGCATCGGACCGATATCCGAGGGCGCCAGTCCTGTGTGGCGCCCGGCGAACTCGCCGAACGGCTCCATCTCGAACTGCATGTTCAGGAGCGGGCCGTCAGATCTCGTCCGCGTCGGCGACGAGAGCGGCGTATTGTTCGGCGGTGAGGAGGTCGTTGAAGTCCTCGGGCGCTTCCAGCTCGAGCCGGATCATCCATCCTTCACCGTAGGGATCGCTGTTGACGAGACCGGGGTCGGCCTCCAGCGCGTCGTTCACGGCCACGATCGCGCCCGCCGCGGGACAGAAGAGTTCGGAGACGGTCTTCACGGCCTCGACGGTGCCGAAGGCCTCCATCTGGCCGAACTCGTCGCCGGGCGCGGGGAGTTCGACGTAGACCACATCGCCCAGTTCGCCCTGGGCGTAGTCCGTGATCCCGATCAAGACCTCGCCGTCGACATCGGTTTCCCGCACGTATTCGTGCTCGGGCGTGTATCTGAGGTCTTCCGGAATGTCCGACATGCGTACCTTGCCTTGCTTCGGATCGAGCGTCTCTGGGGTGGCGGCGGTGGAGACTATATCCGAGCCGCGAGCCGGGCGTCAAGCAACTCCGCGCCAGGGTCGACACTAGTCGCCCGAAGCGAGTCTTCGCCGGGCTTTGCGATCCTTTCTGATCCGCTTCCGCGCCTCCCGCGCGCTCTCGCCCGGGTGCCGCTCGACGACGTCGACCCCGCCCATGCAAACGAGACCGCTGAGGCGGATGACGGGAGCGTCCTGGGCCGGGGGCGTGACGGGTTCGGGCATCGTGACGCCCCCCATCAGCGCGATGCCGCCCCACTCGACGCGGACCCCGGGAGGGACGACGATGTCGACGCCTCCCATGAGCGCGAGGAGCCGGACCGAAACCGTCTCGGTCGCGAATGCCGCCTGCCGAAAATCGAGATCCGTACCCCCCATCACGGTGACGGCGGTGAGCTGGCGGGGAGGCACCCAACTGCCCTTGCGCTCGGTCGCCCCCCAGATCGATACGATGAGGTCGTGCTCCTGGACGGGTCGCGCCGGATCCACCGGCACGGAGGCGGTCGGCGGAGGCTCGGGGGCTGCCGGGCGGGTTTCGCCCCGGAGTGACGGGAGGTCTCGCTCGAGCGCGACGAGTTCCGCCCGGGTGCGCGCGGCGTACGCGATATCCAGGCGGCGTTCCAGTTCCGTGGTGTTCATGGCGTCGCGCGCGAAATGCGCGCAGAGACGGTCCACCGTCGCCTGCCGCTCCTCCGGCGACAACGCCCTCTTTTCGCTGTCCTTCATCTCCTCCTCGCCGTCTGGCCGGCATGATTCTCACGCAAGGTGACGGGGCCGGCAGGCCGCGGCAAAACTTGCCGCACGGGCGAGCGCACGGCATCATGGCGCACAGCAGGTGTTTTCGTGCCCTATCGGTGAACCCCTTGGAAGGAGGTGATCTAGTGTCTGCAGGATGTAGAACCGGGTCTGACTCGGCACGGGCAAGCGATCGCCTCGAGGCTGCGTAACCGGTCCTGAACCGGTGGCGCTCGAGACATGCGCCGACCTGAAAGCTGCGGTGCCTCGCCGGCGTCGCGTCGAGTCAGGTTTCGGTTGAGACAAGAGCCGGCCGCGGGCTTCACGCTCGCGGCCGGCTTCCTTTTCATCCCCCCTCTGCTCTGAAAATGTCGTTATTCAGCAAATACACCGGAGCCGGCAACGACTTCGTGATCGTCCGCGGCGAAGAACTGGGGCTCCGGGATGCGGGGGCCCTGGCCGCCGCGTTGTGTCCCCGCGCGACGGGCGTCGGCGTGGACGGGTTGATTACGGTCCGGAGCCTGAGCGAAGAGGTCGTCCGCCTCCGGTTCTTCAATCGCGACGGCTCCGAGTTTTCCACCTGCGGGAACGGGTCGCGCTGCGCGGCGCGCTACGCGGTGGACCGGGGGCTCGTACCTCCCGATCACATCCTCGTGACGGACGACGGTGAGATCCTGGCGCGGGTGCGCGAGGACGGCGTGGCGCTGGAATATGCGCTCGACGCCCGCGTGGAACGCGAGTTGCGTGCGGCCCTCGGAACCGGGAAGGGGCGGGAACGGGACGCCTGGCTGGTGCGGATGGGGACGGGGCACCTCGTGATCCCCGTCCGGTCCGTGGACGTGGAGGACTTCGACGACCTCTGCCGACCCCTGCGGTGGCGGGAGGATCTCGGTCCGGGAGGGGCGAACGTGCACCTTGTCGCCCGCGACGGAGGGACGGTGCTCATCCGCACCTTCGAACGGGGCGTGGAGGGGGAGACGCTCGCCTGCGGCAGCGGCTGCATGGCGGCCGCGTTCGCGCTCCGGGCCGCGGGCGAGGCGGGGGACCGGGTCGAGTTCCTCGTGCGGTCCGGGGCCGCGTTGACGGTGGAGTTCCTCGAGGCGGGGCGGATCCGGCTCAGCGGCCCGGCGGTGTTCATCTTCGATGGCGTCTTCCCCGAAGCCGCGCGCTGACCCCGGGGCGTCCGCGGTGGCGGCGCCGCTGCTGGAATGGTTCGACGCGCGGCGGCGGGACGTCGTCGCCTGGCGCGGAGAGCGGGACCCCTACGCGATCCTCGTGGCCGAAGTCATGACGCAGCAGACGCGCGTGGAGACGGCGGCGCCGTACCATCGGCGGTTCATGGATCGCTTTCCCGACGTTCGGACGCTCGCGGAAGCGGAGGAGGACGAGGTCCTCGGCCTCTGGGAGGGATTGGGGTACTACGCGCGGGCCCGCAACCTGCGGCGGGCGGCGCGGCGCGTGGTGTCGGAGTACGGCGGCCGGATCCCGGGGGCGGTGTCGGAGCTGCGGACCCTCCCGGGGGTGGGCCCGTATACGGCGGGCGCCGTCGCCAGCGTCGCCTTCGGGCTGCCGGAACCCGCGGTCGATGGGAACGCCCGCCGCGTTCTGTCGCGCCTGGGCGATCTCGAGACGGCCTCTCCCTCCGAGCTCGACCGGGCCGCGCGAACCCTTCTCGGCGAAGCCCCGGAGCGGCCGGGCGATGTGAACCAGGCGCTGATGGACCTCGGGAGCACGGTCTGTACGCCGCGCCGTCCGCGGTGCGGAGCGTGCCCGCTATCGAATCGGTGTCTGGCGCGGCTTCGGGGCACGGTCGGGCAGCGGCCGCCGCTGAAGAGGCGCGCTCGATCCCCCGAGCGGGTCGAGGCGGCGGCCGTGGTCCGCCGCGGCCGACGGGTGCTGGTGCTGCGGCGGCCGTCGGACGGGCTCCTCGGCGGCCTGTGGGATTTCCCCTCCGTCCGGCTGTCCTCGCCGACTCCGCCCGCGGCGGCGCTCACGAGCGCCCTCCGGGAACGGTTCGGCCTCGACTGTCGGGTGGGTGAGGAGATTCGCGTCCTGCGGCACACGTTCAGCCACTTCCGTCTGCGGCTCGCGGTGCACTGGGCCTGTTGGCGATCCGGTGAGGTCGAGCGGCGGCGGCATCGCTGGGTGGGCGCCGGGGAGTTCGGCGATCTCGCGTTTCCCGCCTATCTCCGACGGCTGATCGACGAGGACGTCTCTCCGAGATAGGCGAGGTAGGCGCGGATCGTGAGGTCCGCCGCCGCGTGGTGCGAGACGGGAAGATCCCCGTAGACCGCGGCCCGGATCCCTTCCGGAGTCCGGGCGCCGGCCTCCAGCGCCCGCCGGACCGACGCCACGCGTCGGAGCCGGTGCGCGCGGCATTCTTCGAGGCGTGCGAGCGCGTCCTCGACCGGGGAGCCGTGTCCCGGCAGCAGGCGTTCGGGACGGAGGGCCGCGAGGCGCGCGAGACTCGCGAGGTAGGCCCCCACGGACCCGTCCGGGTGCGCGATCATGGTACTCCCTTCTCCGAGCACGAGGTCGCCCGTAAAGAGGGTGCGCGAGCGTTCGAGCAGGTAGCAGAGGTGGTCGGCGGAATGACCGGGCGTCGCGATCGCCCTCAGGCGGAACCCCTCTCCGGGCTCCAGCGCTTCGTCATCCGCCAGCGCGCGGCCCGCCGACCCCACGCGGTCGAGGGTGGCGGCCGAGGCGCGGAGTTCTCCCCAGCGGGCGGCGGCGTCCGCCGCGGCCGCCGAGTGGTCCGCGTGCGCATGCGTCAGACAGACGGCCGCCACGGGCCTTCCGGCGATCACGTCATCGACGCGGCCGAGGTGCGCTTCGTCGTGCGGTCCGGGGTCGAGAACGATCAGCGGCCCGGTCCCGATCACGTAGGTCTGCGTCCCCGTCAGGGTGAGTGGGCCCGGGTTGTCCGCGCGAACCGCGGTCACGCCCGGGCCGGGCCGGGAGACGTGCTTCCGGGACGCGACGCCGGCGGTCACCGGACTTCGTCGTATCCCGGGTCCCCGGGCGCGAGCGGCGTCACCCCATCCTCGCCGACGCCGAGCCGGACCAGCGCGGGTTCCACCTGCACATCGCTCAGCGCCGCCATGGCCTCCTCGACCGACCGGAAGCCGGCGAGGCGCTCGATCGTCCTTGCCGTCGGGAACATCATGGGCAGCCGGCCGGCGGAGAAGCGTCGGAGGGCCGCGGTGGGCGTCGTCCAGATGGCCGCCTCGTGTTCCGGCGTGAGACGCACGCGACGCGGCCGCTCCTCCAGCGAGAGGAGGAAGAAACGGGTGTCGAACCGCAGCGCCGCACCGCGCGGTGTGATCCAGCGTGCGAAGTACGCCATGCGCGCGGACGAAAAGTCGAGTTCGAGCCGCTCCGCCACCTGCGAGAAGGGGATGCTCTCCGCGAGCAACGCCCGGCGAGCCCCGGCGAGCGCGTCCGATCCGACGCGGCCCCGCGGCGCCGGCACGATGCCCGTCTCCTCGAACAGTTCCCGCAGCGCCGCCACGCACGCCGCGGATTCACCTACGCCCGGGAGACGGTCCGCCCAGGTCGCGTGGGCGTCATCCGCGTCGATCGCTCCTCCCGGAAACGCCCATGCCCCGGCTCCGAACCTGGCGTCGGCGGGGCGCTGAAGCAGGAGGAAATCCAGCCCGGTGCGCGCCTGGGTCGCGACGACGACCGTGGCGGCAGGCCGTGGAATCAAACTCCGCTTGCCACGCGGGCGATGACGAGCAGGATCCCCAGCAGGACGAAGGCGATCGGCAGGGCGGCCGCAAGCAGCCATGCCGCGAAGGCTCTTCCGGTCGTGGTCCGGTGCGCTTCCCGCAGGCCGATCACGGTCAGCACGATTCCCCAGATGCCCGCCACCCAGCCGCCGATGAACGGGACGATGGCGAACACGCCGGGGCCGCAGGCATAGCAGATGGTGCGAACGGTTGCCGTGATGCTTCGACGCCGGGGGACCAGCACCAGCACGAACACATGGAGGACCAGGCTCGCGATGATGAGGTACAGCACCGCCCAGAAGGGGGCGAGGAAGAAGTCCGCGAGCCTGCCGATGGCGCCGGCTGTTTCCGCCCCTGCCGGCAGGGCGACGTTCATGATCTCGGCGAGCGTCTCGACGAAGCCCGCTTGCGTCGCCGGCAGCAACGCACCCCAGGTCAGCGAGAGCGCGGCTGTGAGAACGCTGATCACCAGATAGTAGAGGACCGGGCGCACCGCGGCGTGCTCGAAGGGCCCGTCGGCGAAGAAGGCGCCGGGCTCGAACACGCTCCGGCGCCACGTCTCGACCAGGTTGAGCGGGAAGGATACCGCCGGATCCTCCCATGCGGGCAGGTTGACTTCTCCCATGCCTTCGTCGCTACCGGCCCGCTCCTGGTCGGCTATCGCCACATCCTCTCCACTTCGCGTCTGGACTCAGTCGAGGATGCGCAGCGGCATGACAAGGCAGAGATAGTCGGGTTCGCCGCTCGCGGGAGAGAAGGTCGCCGCTCGTTCCGGCGCCTTGAACGTCATTCGAACATCCTCCTCCGGCATGTGACGCAGTACCTCGAGGAGGTACGTCGCATTGAAACCGATCTGGATGTCCTCGCCCTCGTAGTCCAGCGACAGCGCGTCCTCCGCCTCCCCGAGATCCGGCGTCTGAACCTTGAAACCGAGATCGCCGGCCTTGAAGGAAAGCCGTACCCGCCTCGTCGAGTCATCCGCCATCACCGCGACGCGCCGCACCGCCGTCTCGAGCGCCGCGCGGTTCACGGTCGCGACCTTGTCGTTGTCCTTCGGGATGACCTGTTCGTAGTTCGGATACGGCCCCTCGATGAGCGAAGTGAAGACCTCCCGATCCTCTGACCGGAATGCCAGGTGGTTCTCCGAGCGCGCGACCTGAAGCACCGTGTCGGCCGAATACAGCTTCTGCACCTGGTTCAGTGCCTTCGGCGGAATGATGAGATCCGCCTCCGCCGGCGACCCGCTGACGTCCAGTTCGCATGACATCTTCGCGAGCCGGTGGCCGTTTGTCGCGACCATGACGGTCGCCGCTTCACGCAACTGCCACAGGATTCCGTTCAGAATCGGGCGGCTGTCCTCCGTGGAAACGGCGAAGCTCGTGCGCTCGATCAGCGTCTGCAGCTCGCCGGCGGACATCTCCCAGCCGCCGGCGAAGTCGACATCCGGGAAGTCCGGGAACTCGTCCGGGGCCTGCCCGTAGAGGCGGAACTTGCTCCGGCCGCACTCGATGTCCACTCCGGTCGCGGCCGTGTCGCCATCGCCACCGGCAGCCGCGAACTTCACCGGCGCGTCGTCGAGCACGCGCGAGATCTCCAGGAGTTGTCTTGCGGGCAGCGCAACGACCCCGGCTTCCGAGACTTCGGCTGCCACGGACAACGAGACGAAGATGGACATGTCCGTGCCACTCAGCCGCACGGCATCGTCCTCCGCATGGATCAGGATGTTCGAGAGAACCGGGAGCGCGGCTCGCGTCGGGACGGCGGCGGCGCTCGCCGCCAGCCCCTGCTGAAGCGCCTCTCGGGTGATCGAGAATCTCATTTCAACTCCGGCGATATCGGTTCGGGTTTTCCACCGTGGGTTCTACGGTTGCGTATGATATGTGTCTCAACGGAGTAGTAGTAGAGCCTGTCGAAGTGTCGAAAACTCGGGGTTCCCCGTGTTTCTCGCCGCCTGGGACGCCGCGCCCGCTGTCGACACGCCGACACGGTTGTCGAAGCTCCGGCGAAACCCTGGCGCCGCGGCGGAGACCCGGTGCCCGAGGGTGTGCGCGAGCAGCAACTCTTCGTCCGATTTTGCACACGTTAATGGACGAACGCGACATCAGGTTCGAAACAGCTCTTGCTGCAGCTGGCCGACGCGTCCGCGAAGGGTGGGGTCGGAGGCCATGTCCGCCTCGACCTTGTTGACGGAGTGGATGACGGTCGAGTGATTCCGGCCGCCGAAGAGGTGGCCGATGTCGGAATAGGGCAGGTCCAGATGCATCTTGATGAGGTACATGGCGACCTGCCGGGGCACCGTCACGGTGCGGTTCCGCCTTTTCGACGTGAGTGCTTCCACGGAGACGCCCCAGGAGGCGGCGATGCGGGCACGGACTTCCTCCGCGGACACTTCGATCACGTGCTCGTCCGCCTCGTTGCCTTCGGGCCCCAGTGCGTCGCGCGCCATGTCGAGCGATATCTCGCGTCGCGTGAGCGAACTGAAGGCGAGGAGCTTGATGAGAGCCCCCTCGAGTTGCCGGACCGAGGTGCGCCGACTCCGCGCCACGTACTCGATGACGTCGTCTCCGATTTCGATCCCGTCCTCATCGGCCTTCTTGCGCAGGATGGCGGAACGCGTCTCCAGGTCGGGGGGCTGGATGTCGGTGACGAGACCCCACTCGAAACGGGAAACGAGACGTTCCTGGAGCCCGGGGATGTCCTGCGGGGGCCGGTCGCTCGTGATGACGATCTGCTTCTTGGCGTCGTAGAGCGCGTTGAACGTGTGGAAGAACTCCTCCTGCGTCCCTTCCTTGTTGGCGATGAAGTGGACGTCGTCGATGAGCAGCACATCGATACGGCGATATCGTTCGCGGAAGAGGGCAGTCTGCCCGGTCCGGATCGCGTCGATCATCTCGTTGGTGAACTGCTCCGAGGGGACGTAGGCGACCTGGCAGTCCGGGAGCCGGTCGAGAATCGTGTTTCCGATCGCGTGCATAAGGTGTGTCTTGCCGAGACCGGTGCCGCCCCAGATGAAGAGCGGGTTGTACGTGGTGGCGGGCGCGGCCGCCACGCGGTCGGATGCCGCGGCGGCGAGTTCGTTGCTGCCGCCAATGACGAAGCGCGCAAAGGTGTAGCGTTCGTTCAGCGCCGCGGCCGCCGGAAGGCCTCCGCGATTCGGCGTCTGCGCGGCCAGCGCGTGACCGGGGTCTCCGGGGTAGGGTTCGGTGATTTCCGGGAAGTCGAGACGTTCCTCGGCTCCCTTGTGCTCGAAGCGGAGCCGGAGCCGCGCGCCGAGCTCTCGCTCGGAGATGTCCCGCAGGAGAGTTCCGTATTTGTCCTCGACCCATTCGACGGCGAACCTCGTGGGCGCGGACACGACGAGCGTATCGTCGGAAAGGGAAACGGCCTCGGTCGATCCGAGCCAGGTACGGTAGGTCTGCTCCGGGAGCACGAGCTTCGCCGACGCGCGAATCTTGATCCAGGCCTCGTGTGCAGTCAGCTCCATCCGTGACGCCCGGCATGAGAAAAAAGACGGTGGGATCGGGGCCCTGATCTTAGGCGAATCCGCCGGCGAGTGTCAACGACGGGAACCGCTCCGCGACGCGGGCGGGCGGATCGCGGGAAAGGAGGGGCGCGCAGTCCGGTGGGGACGGGCCGAATTGACACTATCCCGCATCAGGTCTAGACTTCCGGGCTGACCTCGAAAGCCTGTGAGATGACCGGAAAGCCTCGGGTGATGTGAGATGGGGAAGCCCACATACAGCAAGCCAACCAACAGGAAGCGCGTTCGCGATCATGGATTCCGGGCGCGCATGAAGACGAAGGCGGGCCGCCGCACGCTGTCGCGCCGCAGAAGGAAGGGTCGACGTCGGCTCACCGTCAGTGACGCGTTCCGTCGCAAGCGACGAAGCCGCTAGCGGGCCTCCGCCGGAAGGCTTTCGACGGCCTCGCGCGGCTCGGCTGCGCACAGCGCGGGAGATTCGCCAAACCATCCGTGCCGGCCGTCGCCGCCGCGGCCCCATCGTGGACGTGTTCGTCGCTCCGTCGCCCTCGGGCCGCTCCAGAGTCGGAGTCGTGACGCCTCGCCACGGTCGCGGCGCGGTCGCGCGAAACCTTGTCCGTCGGCGTCTGACCGAGATCGCCCGCATCGACGTATTGCCCGCCCTTGAAACCCGCAGGCTCGAACTGGACCTGGTCGTGAGAGCGAAACCGGCCGCCTACGACGCCTCGTATCAGAGGCTTCGAGTAACGTTGATGGATTCGCTGGAGGCCGTATGCGAAGAGTGATCATCGGAGCGATTCGCGGCTACCAGCTCGTCGTTTCTCCCTGGTTGCCGCCCGCCTGCAGGTACGAGCCGAGCTGCTCGGAATACGCCCTGACCGCGGTGCGGCGCTTCGGCGCCGTGCGGGGCGGCTGGCTGGGCGTTCGGCGCCTGCTTCGCTGTCATCCCCTCGGGTCGTGCGGTTACGACCCGGTTCCCGCCCGGGAGCGCTGAATGGAGCGTCGTCTGCTTCTGGCCATCGCGCTGATGGTCGGCGTGATGATCCTCTCGAACGTGTTCTTCCCGCCGGCCGAGAGGCCCGTGGCGCCGGCGTCGGCCGACAGCGCGCAGACGCCGGAGACCGCGGACGCGGCGGATGAGCTGACCCGCCTTTCCGCGGAGGAACGAGCGGCGCAGGAGGTGGCGGCGGTGCTGGCCGAAGCGGAGGATACGCCCGCGGTTGCGGAGGATACGGAGGAAACCGCCGCGGCCCGCGAGAGCTCGATCGTCACGGTCCGGTCGGAACTGTACGAGTACCGGTTCGACACGCGGGGCGCGCGACTCGTGGGCGCGACGATGCTCGCGCACCGGAACTTCGCCGAGGGCGGACATGGCGGCCCCAACGTCGAACTGGTGCGGCCCGACGATTCGATCCTGGCGTACGCGCTGACGCTGCGTGGCGACACGGTTTCCCTCGGGTCGATCGCCTTCACGGCGTCGACGTCCACGCTCGAGGTGCGGGATGGGCCCGCGGAACTGCGCTTCGAGGCCGCGATCGGAGAGGTCACATTCGATGTCTCGTATCGCTTCCACCCGGACGATTACCGCATCGACGTGAGCGGCGGGCTGCGCGGTCTGGGGGATGTGGGGCACGTCGTTCTCGTGGGCCTCGGCCGCGGGATCGAACGCAACGAGGCCGTGCCCCGGGAGGACCAGGCCGCGATGTCGCTCGTCACCCGGAGCCGCTCCGGACAGATCGCGGCCGAGCGGCTGGACCGCGTGGACGACGGCGAGATGAGGCCGGCCTCCGGCGGTCCGTTCAGTTGGGCCGCATCGAAATCGAAGTACTGGCTGGCCGCCGTCGTCGCGCCGCCGGGAGGGCCGGGCATCGGGGGCGTGATGCTGCGGGGCGTGCCCGAGGAGGAGGCGGCGGAGATGCAGGCCGCGCTGCCGGTACCCGCCGGCAGCGCCGGCTTCGAGTACGTGGCCTACATCGGGCCGCAGGACTTCGCGCGGCTGCAGGCCGTGGGGCAGGAACTCCACAATGTGAACCCCGTCGGCTGGCGCTGGCTCCGGTGGTTCACCCGACCGTTCGGGAACCTGATCGTCGCGATCCTGATCTGGATGCACGAGTCGTTCTCGCTGGCGTACGGCTGGGTCCTGATCCTGTTCGGCGTCGGGTCGCGGATCATCCTGTCGCCGCTGTTCCACATCTCGGGCCGCGCACAGATGAAGCAGATGGCGCTGCAGCCGGAGATCAAGAAGCTGCAGGAGCGTTACAAGGGCGACCCGCAGCGCCTGCAGCAGGAGCAGATGAAGCTCTTTCGGGAACACGGGGTCAACCCGCTGGGCGGCTGTCTGCCCATGTTTCTGCCGCTCCCGATTCTGATCACCCTCTTCTTCGTGTTCCAGAACACGATCGAGTTCCGCGGCGTGCCCTTCCTGTGGCTGCTGGATCTCTCCCTCAGGGATCCCCTCTTCATCGTGCCCATCCTGATGGGCGGATCGATGCTGCTGCTGAACTGGATCACGCAGCGGGGCATGCAGACGAACGCGCAGATGAAGATGATATCCTACGTGTTGCCGGTCGTCTTCACCTTCTTCTTCGCCAACTTCGCGGCCGGGCTGAACCTGTACTACACGGCCTCCAACGTCATGTCGCTGCCGCAGCAGATGTACCTCTCCCGGGAACGCAGGAAGGCACAGCCGGCGCCCTCCCGACAGAAGGAGTAGCGGTTCGGGGACGACTGGCGCCGTCGACCGCCGGCGAGGCGCCGCCTCGTCACCTTACGTGGGAGACGGAGAGCCCGATCAGGCGTTCGGACTGCCGGAAGAACTGCTCGGCGCGGGAAGGGCCGAAGCCGAGGAGCAACCCGACCCGCGTTCCTCGGGCCAGCCCGGCCCCGAGTTCCGCCGCGATGGCGGGCTCCCACCCCAGTTCCGCCCAGCCGAAGTAGTCGACCGAGGCGTGGAAACGCGCGCGCGCTCCCGGCGGGGACTCCCAGGCGGCGCCCGCGCGCAGCGAAAGGGGCTCGAAGTCGGGGGTGGCGCGCAACAGCACGCCCGGACCTCCGTAGACGGTGAGCCCCGATGCCGGAGACCCCTGCAGCATGAGTTCCAGTCCCTCCCGGCTCGTGCTGATCGGACGGGCCCCCGTGTCCAGGAGGAATTCGTCTCCGAGATGCGAACTCAGGTGATAGAGTTCGGCACGAGCCGCAACCGCCCCGAAACGCGCGCGAAACAGGACTCCGATTCGGTAGTGCACTTCGATGAGGGCCTGATCCGGACCTTCGAGATCGAAGCGGGAAAACGCCCCTCCGTGAATCGCTCCCGCGTATTCCACCTTCCCGCCCGGATCGCGCCGGATCCAGAACCCGAGCCGGTCGCCGATGTCGGCGAGGGCAATGCCGTCGCGGAGGGAGTCGCGCGTCGCGCTCAACAGCGCGAGACGATGTACGGGCTCGAGGGGAGAGCCCGCGGGCGTGCGGAAGGGATGACCGTTCCGGTCGCGGATGCCGGTTGTGGCCGCGTCGCTTGCCTGCGCCACGAGGGGACCCGCCGCGGTGACGGGCACCGCCAGGAGGAGGCAGACCGCGAGGCCGCGCACGCGACGCATCCGGAGACGCACCGCCCGGACGCCGTCCACGCTGCGCTGGACCTTCAAGCGGCGCGCTGACACCTCGGACAGAGCACGGTCTTCCGGCCGGTCACGCGGACGGATGTCAACGCATGTCGGCACCGCGGGCAGGGGCCGCCGGACGAGCGTGAGTTGATCAGCCACCCCGGATCGGAATGGGCGGCACTCCAGTGAAGCGTGGCCCGCCTCAGAACCCGCTTCAGGTAGCGGTGAAGCCGATCGAGCTGCTCCGGCTCCAGCTGACCCACGCGAAGGTCGGGACGTACGCCGGCCTGGAAGCAGATCTCGTCCGCATAGTCGTTGCCGATCCCGGCAATCGCTTTCTGGTTCAGAAGAAAGCCCTTGATGCTGGAACGCGCGTTCCCCTGCGCCAGCGCTTCGAAGCGCTCAAGAGTCAGGTCGTCGCTCAGCGGGTCCACCCCGAGGCTCTGGAGCGACCCTTTCTCGTTGAACTCGCTCCCCGGCACGGCCTGGACCGTGCCCTGGGAGCCCGACGACGAGAAACGCAGTTCCCTGCCGGCCGCGAACTGGAACCGGATGCGGGTCCGGTCCGTCGGAGGCGCGGTCTGCGATTCGAGCCGCAGGAGGCCGTCATCCCCCATGTCGAACATGAGGCTGTAATCGGAACGGAAGCGGAGGACGACGTAGCGACCGTGGCGTTCAACGGAATCCACGGCGTGGTTCTCAAGATGATTCTCGACGATATCGCGCTCAATTGAAGCGACGTCCGGGTCGTCGATCCGGATTATGGAGATCGTCTTACCGGTTGTGTAACCGGCAATGCGGTCGATCATCCGCTCAACATCGGGAAGCTCTATCATTGCATCACGGCTCCGGTGGGCAAGACTGGGTGCAGTTGAACATACCCCCGTACGAACAAAAGGTGCCCCGTGCTTCACGGGGGGTGGAGAAGCGGAACTCGAACCGAGTATCGCCGCCGGGTCTCAACGCGGCGTCAAGGCAGCGACGAGACATCGGTCCCGCCGAGCGGCGGCAGCGACCATAACACTATGTTATATAATGGTTTACAGAACCTGCTGCGTGACGTCCGGGGCGGCGTCGACGTGCCGAAACCAGGCCGCTATTCTCTCCTGAACGGACGCTGCGGCCCGCGCGGGATCCGGAGCGTTTCGGATAGGTCGTCCCATGACGATGTAGTCGGCCCCGGCCTCGAACGCGGACTCCACGTCGACCGTCCGTTTCTGGTCATCGGTACCGGCTTCCCTCGCCGCACGGATACCGGGGACGACAATGCGAAACCGGCGGGACACCGCGGCGCGAACTCGAGCGGCCTCGTGGCCGGAACTGATGACGCCGGCGCAGCCGATGCCCTCCGCCCTGCGGGCTCGCGAGAGGACGACGTCCCCGATGTCCGCTTCAAAGCCGAGGTCTTCCATGTCCGCTCGGTCGAGACTGGTGAGAACGGTCACGGCCAGGATCCCGAGATCGCCCGCGGCAGCGTCGCAGGCGGCACGGAGGATCGCATCGTTGCCGTGCACCGTGACGAAGTCCACGTCCCGGGTCCGGAGTTGTCGGACCGCGGAGCTGACCGTCTGTGGAACGTCGAAGAGCTTGAGGTCGGCGAATACCTTCTTGTCCCTGGAGCGAAGCCAGTCGGCCAGCTCGAAGTATCCCCCGGAAAGGAAGAGTTCCAGGCCGATCTTGTAGAAGGAAACGGTATCGGCCAGCGCGTCGACGGTCTTTCGCGCTTCCGAGGCGGTTGGAACGTCCAGCGCGAGGATCAGCCGGTCGGTCGCGGGGATCGTTGCGGAGATCGTCGCCTCCCGAAGTTGTTGCCGTTGCGAGCCCGGCGGTCGGAGTTCCGCTCGGTCGTTGTGGCTCCCGGTGAACGGGAGCCGACGCGTGGCGAGTGGACGACGAAGCTCTTTGCGGGCGCGCGTGCCCGCAAGAGACCGACCGTCGATGTCGAGCCATCGTTTCACGTGAAACGTCAGGTTTCGTTCGGCCGCGCGCGGAAGTGGCTTTCGTCACCACCGTCATCACATGTTTCACGTGAAACACGGGGTCCCGCGGGATCTGATCCGGCAGTCCGTAGCCGAACCCTGCTTCGGCCGCGAAGCGGACTCCACACCCGGTCGCCCGGGTCACGAGAGCGCCATATATTTTCGGATTCACTGGAAGTGTTGTCGGTTCATGCCGCCGGGTGCGGCGATCAGCGAGGGGTGGACTGATTTGGGTCGGGTGATCGCGATTGCGAATCAGAAGGGTGGGGTCGGCAAGACCACGACGGCGATCAACCTCGGCGCCTCGCTGGCGATCGCGGAGCGCAACACGCTCGTGATCGATTGCGACCCGCAGGGGAACGCGACCTCCGGGTTCGGGCTGCGCAAGGACGGCGACGTCCCCAGCGTGTACGACTGCCTTGTAAACGGACAGCCGCTTCAGGCGGCGGTGCGGCCGGAAGTCCACTTCCCGTGCCTGTCCGTGGTGTCCGCGAGTCGGGACCTGACCGGCGCCGAAGTGGAACTGATCGATCGATCGGACCGCCAGCGAATCCTCGGCCGGAAGATCGAGGCTCTGCGGGGCGACTTCGAGTATATCCTGATCGATTCACCGCCGTCCCTCGGGCTCCTCACGCTGAACGCACTGGCGGCCGCCGACGCCGTGCTCATCCCGATTCAGTGTGAGTTCTATGCGTTGGAGGGGCTCAGCCAGCTCCTGAACACCGTGCGGCTGGTGCAACGCAGCATCAACCCGGAACTCGAGATCGAGGGGGTGCTGCTGACGATGTACGATTCGCGCCTCAACCTGGCCAAACAGGTAGCCGCCGAGGCGCGCGAGTACTTCGGGGGCAAGGTCTTCGACACGATGATCCCCCGGAACATTCGGCTCGCCGAAGCCCCGAGTTTTGGAGAGCCGATCGCTCTGTACGATGTCCTGTCGAGCGGGGCCCGCGGATACCTGAGCCTGGCCCGGGAGCTGATCGATCGGCACAGGGGTTCATAGTTGCCCAGGAACGAGCGCCGTCTCGGGAAGGGGCTTGCGGCCCTGTTGGGCGAAAACCTCGGGACGGATCGCGTCGCGGCGGAAGCGGAGATTCCGGTCGAAGCCATCCAGGCGAATCCGTTCCAGCCCCGCGGCGACTTCGACCCGGCCCGCCTCGCGGAACTCGCGGACTCCATCCGCGAGAACGGCCTGCTGCAACCGGTCGTCGTCAGGCCCGTGGGAGACGCGTTCGAGATCGTCGTGGGCGAGCGGCGATTCCGGGCGGTTCAGAGTCTCGGCTGGACATCGGTTCCGGCTCTGGTGCGGCCGCTGGACGACCAGCAGATGCTTGTCGTCGCGCTCGTCGAAAACTTGCAACGTCATGACCTGTCAGCACTTGAAGAAGCCCGAGGGTATCGTCGCCTGATGCGGGATTTCGGTCTGACGCAGGAAGAGGTAGGACGGCACGTGGGGCGGGACAGATCGACCGTGGCGAACGCTCTTCGACTGCTCGCCCTGCCGGAGGCGGTGCTGGGCCTGCTCGCCAGGGGGAAGCTGTCCGCGGGTCACGGCCGCGCCCTCCTGATGTTGTCCACCCCCGACGAGCAAACCCGCGTCGCGCTGGAGGCGGCGAAGCGGGGGTGGTCCGTGAGGGAGACGGAACGTCGTGTCCGCCCCGCACAGCGCGGGCGACGGAAGACCCGTGGAAAAGAGCGGACGAGGGCGGGCGATCCCGTGGTGAGGCGCGTCGAACTGGGGCTTGAGCGAGGGTTCGGGACCCAGGTGCGGATCCGGACGCGATCGGACGGAGCGGGCGAGGTCGTCGTGCGTTTCCACGATACCGATGATTTTCTGCGGCTCGTTGCCCTGATGGGAGGGGACGAACTCGCTGCGGAGCTTCGCGAATGACCTTCCTCCGGCGATGGACCCTGCAGTTGGTCCGACGGGATGGCCGGGAGGTACGATCCCTGCCCCTCGGCGGTGCCCGGCCGCTCGTCTCGGTGGCGGGTACGATCATCGCCTTGTTGGGCCTGGGGTTTCTGGGGGGTCTCCTGACGGCCTGGCGGACGGAGTCCGGTCGAGTCCTCGAACTGGAGGCGGAAGTCGCCGCGCACGAGAGGGAGCTCGAGCGGATGAACCGGTTGGCGAGTCGTTTGAACGAACTCGAGGAAGAGTTCGGTTTCCTCCAGGCTGCCGTAACCGCCGGAAGGCCTGCCGAATCGCCGCCGGTAAACGTCGTCCTCAGGGAAGGCATGGAGGTCAGGTCGCCGGGCCCGGCAGAGGCGACGACCCTCGCCTGGCCTCTCACGCAGCGCGGCTTCATCACCCGTCACTTCGGCTCACGGCCGGCCGATTCGCGCGAAGGACATCCGGGATTGGACATTGCGGTTCCGACGGGGTCGTACGTGCGAGCGATTCAGGCGGGGAGGGTCGAGGAGGCGGGCGAAGACCCGATCTACGGAAAATTTCTGCGGATTGCGCACCCCGATGGGCTAACGTCATTGTATGGCCACAACGCGTGGCTATTCGCTGAGGCCGGCGACGAAGTGGAGCGACTCGAGGTCATCGCCCTCACGGGAAACACGGGAAGATCCTCGGCTCCCCATCTGCACCTGGAACTCGCCCGGAACGGCGCACTATTGGACCCACTCTCGCTGGTGGCGGACCACGGCGGTCGGGACAACGCGGGAGCCCCGGCGGAGAGGCAACCGGAGTAAGGATTGGAGCGAAATGGCTAGAGATTCTCGACATGGCGGGCACACCCGTGAACTGAGCGACGTCGTTTCGGTCGTCGCGCCCGGGATGACGATCCTCGGGGACGTAATGTGCGATGGCACGGTCCGGGTCGAAGGCAAGATCGAAGGCTCGGTCAAGGCGACGAAATCCGTGGTCGTCGGCAAGGACGGACGTATTACCGGGGACATCGACACGCAGGATGTCGTGATCGCCGGCACCGTGACCGGGACCGTCGTGGGAGCCAGTCGCGTGGAACTGCAGGAAACCTGCAAGATCGAGGGCGACATTCGGAGTCGCCGAGTGAAGCTCGAGGAAGGCGGCCAGATCGAGGGCCGTCTCCACATGACGGCAAAAACGGCGGACCAGAAGCCCGCCGCTCCTCCGCGCAAGAGCGCTTCACCCTCGATCCAGCCTCAGAAGCCTCAGCGCGCGGCCGGGCCCAGCTGAAGCGAGGCTTCCGCCCGCCCGGCCTCCCGACCGCGGAGGTCGCGCCGTGCCGCGCCGTGCGATCCGCTTGACGGAATGCCGTAACCGCGGATGAGGGACACCCTCCTCTTCGCGTTCGCGTTCCTGCCCCTGACGCTCGGTGCGGACTGGCTCGTTCGCGGCGCCGCCGGCCTCGCGCAGCGATTCGGTGTCAGTCCGCTCGTCGTCGGCCTGACCGTGGTCGCCTTCGGCACCTCGGCCCCGGAGCTGGTCGTCAGCGCACTTGCGTCGCTTGAGGGCCAACCGGACGTCGCCGTCGGCAACATCATGGGATCCACGGCCGCGAACGTGGGCTTGATCGTGGGCGTCGGCGCCCTGATTCGACCGATCGAGGTCCACCGGCGGGTCATCGTGCGCGAGACGCCGCTCGTCATCATCGTTCTCTCGCTCGTGATGGTGCTGTCGCTCAACGATGCCGTCGGACGCCTCGACGGGCTCGTGCTCGTATCCGGCTGGGCACTCTACCTGTTCTTTCTCCTGAAGTGGGAGCGAGTGGGCCTGTTCGGGAAGTCGGATGGCGCGTCCGATTCGGACGCGCCTCTGCCGGGGGCCGGAACCGATCCGCAACAGACCGATATGGCGGCGCCCGGAGTCTGGTGGTCGCTCGTACGGATCGGCCTCGGCCTGCCCTGCCTTACGTACGGGGCGCGTTGGCTGCTGGAGGGCGCCGAGGGGATCGCAAGGTCGCTGGCCGTGCCGGAGGCGGTGATCGCCGCCACGATGATCGCGGTCGGCACCTCGCTGCCGGAGTTGGCCTCTACGCTCGTGGCCGCCTTCCGGCGAATGGGAGACATCGCGATCGGGAACGTGATCGGCTCGAACGTGTTCAACCTCGGCCTCGTACTCGGGACCGCCGCGCTCGTTCGCCCCCTCGTTCTCCATCCGACCATCGTTGTCGGCTACGTGCTTCCGGCCCTGGCCTTCTCCGTCATCCTCATCCCCCTCGCCCTGCACCGCGGCACGGTCCAAAGGGCGGAGGGCGGGCTCCTCCTGCTCCTCTATCTCGCCTACATCGTGATGGTCTGGCTGTTCAACTGACCTGACCCGATCCTGACATTCCCCCCACCTTCCCCCCGGGTCCGCCGCTTGCAAAGCGATAAAGTAAAGCGTTAGGGTTGGCGTATGGTCGTTTCCGTAAAGATGAGCAGCAAGAACCAGATCGTGGTTCCAAAAGCCGCGCGGGAGGCACTTGGCCTCAGGCCCGGCGACCGGCTCGCGGTGTCGGTGGACGGTGAAACGGTACGGATGGAAAAGCTGCCGCCGGACCAGGAAGATCGTCTACGGGGCGTGCTGCGGGATGTCGCCGATGCCGGGGATCTCTGGATCGAACTCGAGGACGCCTGAGTGGCGGACGACGCGAGCCGGGCAAGTCTCGCGGAGCATCTGGCCGGGGCCGGTCTCGTCCACGTCGACGCTCGCGTATTCGCGCTTCACCTGACCGACACGGGCCCGACGAGACAAACGGAACTCGCCTTCTCGGGCATCGCGAGCGGCAGCATCAAGGCCCAGACGTCGAGCCTGACTCTCTACCAGGTCCTCGTGGAAGTGTACCGGCAGGGAAAACCGACATTGGCTCGCGATGTGGCGCGGCACATGCGGCTCTACCCTCGATTGGGCATCGTGGCCGCCAGCTCCGAAATCGCCATTCAGGCCGCCGAAGTACGAGCCCGGCTCGGAGGTCGGCCGGAACGGGCCCTGCAGATCGCGACGGCGCTGGTTTCGGGCGCCGAGGTGTACCTCACCTCCGGCTCGGGACTCCGCCGGATTGCCGGGATGCGCGTGTTGAACGTCGAAGACTTCAGCGAGGAGTAAGCGACACGGTCCGCTACCGTCTCCGGACGAGCCTCACGAGCGCCTTCAGCGGGTCGTAGAAGCGGTCCACGACCCGCTCCTTTAGTGGAATGATCGCGTTGTCCGTGATGGAGATGCTCTCGGGGCATACCTCCGTGCAGCACTTCGTGATGTTGCAGAACCCGATGCCCCCCGACTCCTTGAGAAACGCGCTCCGGTCCTCCACGTCGATCGGGTTCAGGCTGTATCCGGCCGTTCTCACGAGGTACGTGGGGCCGATGAACTCCGCGTGCTTTCCGTGTGACCGGAGGACGTGGCACACATCCTGACAGAGGAAGCACTCGATGCACTTCCGCATTTCCTGTGCCCTCTCGATCTCGAACTGCTTCATTCGCCAGCCGTCCTCCGCATCGCGGGGACGCGGTCTGAAACGCGGGATGGATGCGTTGTTCCGGTAGGCCTGAGACACGTCGGCGACGAGGTCCTTGATGACGGGAAACGCCTTCATCGGCGTGACCGTGATCGACTCGCCCTCCTCGTAGTCGGAGAGGCGGGTCATGCACGTCAAGCGAGGCCGCCCGTTGACCTCGCAGCTGCAGGATCCACACTTGCCGGCCTTGCAGTTCCAGCGCACCGCGAGATCCGGCGCGTGTTCCGCCTGGATCCGGTGAATGGCGTCCAGCACGACCATGCCCGGATCGATCTCGATCGTGTAGGATTCGAGTTGTCCGTCGTCGCCGGACCCGCGGTAGACCTGGAAAGTTCGTTCCGCCACCTCGCTACACCCCTTCCTCGATGAGCTGCCTCAGTTCGGCCGGCGGCTCCGATACCCGTTCGGTGTCGGTCACCATCTGCCCCTCGGATGATCGGATGACGACATTGACCCGCCCGAGCGAGGCGTCGGAGTCCGGATAGTCGATGCGGGTATGCGCACCGCGGCTCTCCCGACGCTCGAGCGCCGAGAGGACGACCGCCTCGGCCACGGTGAGCATGACCCCGAGGTCGAGCCAGGTGTGCCATCCGGGGTTGAAGGCTCGCCCCCCGTGAACCGAGCAGGTGTCGAGCTCCCCGCGCAGTCGGTGGACGTCCTCGAGGGCCTCGCGCAGCGCCCCCTCCGTACGGGCGATTCCGACCTTGTCCTGCATGATCTGCTGCAATTCCTCCTGCAGGCCGAAGGGATTGCGTCCACCCTCTCGCGCGAAGGGCGCCGTCGCGCCCGCGACGGCCGCGGACAGTTCGGATGCCGGGATCTCGGCGAAGGATACATCTCTCGCCTCTTCGGCGGCCGCGACGCCGGCGCGCTGCCCGAACACGATAAGGTCGGAGAGCGAATTGCCGCCGAGGCGATTGCCGCCGTGGAGGCCCGCGGCCACTTCACCCGCCGCGTACAGCCCGGAGACGCAGGTCGCCGCCGTTTCCGGGTCTACCTTCACTCCCCCCATCGCGTAGTGGGTCGTCGGCCCGACCTCCATCGCGTCGGTCGTGATGTCGACGCCCGCGAGTTCCTTGAACTGGTGATACATGCTCGGGAGCTTGGCCTTGATGTACTCGGGACTCCGCTTCTCCGAGATATTGAGGAAGACGCCGCCGTGCGGACTCCCCCGCCCGGCCTCCACCTCCGCGACGATCGCCTTTGCCACGACATCCCGGGTGAGCAGTTCCGGCGGGCGCCGGTTGGCCACGCGGTCGCCTTCCACCCACCGGTCGGCCTCCTCCTCGCTCTCCGCGTAGTCCCCCTCGAACATCTCCGGGACGTATCGGAACATGAAGCGTTCGCCGTCCCCGTTCGTGAGCACGCCTCCCTCGCCACGGACGCCTTCCGTGACGAGCGTGCCCCGCACGCTGGGCGGCCACACCATGCCCGTGGGGTGGAACTGGACGAACTCCATCCCCATGAGTTCGGCCCCCGCGTCATAGGCGAGCGCCACACCGTCGCCGGTGCACTCCCAGGAATTGGAGGTCACCTTCCAGGCCTTGCCCAATCCCCCCGTGGCGAGGATGACCGTCCGGGCGCGGAAGAGCACGAACTCGCCTGTCGGACGCCAATACGCGAGCGCTCCGGCCACGCGCCCGTCCACGAGGATCAACCGGAACACCGTGCACTCCATGAAGATGTCGGCCCCTTCGTGCACGGCGTGATCCTGCAGCGTCCGGATCATCTCCAGGCCCGTCCGGTCGCCGACGTGCGCCAGCCTTCCGTAGGTGTGTCCGCCGAACGGACGCTGGTTCATGCGTCCGTCCTCCGCCCGGTCGAAGAGGGCGCCCCACGCCTCGAGCTCCCTCACGCGGTCCGGGGCCTCCTCGGCGTGCGCCCTGGCCATCCGCCAGTCGCACAGTCCCTTCCCGCCCCGCATCGTGTCGCGGAAATGGACCTGCCAATTGTCTTCGGGACGGTTGTTGCCGAGCGCGGCCGCCATCCCGCCCTCGGCCATGACCGTGTGCGCCTTGCCGAGCAGCGACTTGCCGACGAGTCCGACGGATGCGCCGGCCTCGATGGCCGCGATCGCCGCGCGGAGCCCGGCGCCCCCGGCTCCGATCACGAGGACGTCATGCTCGTGGCGTTCTGAAATCTCCATGGAAAAGTCCGCTGTGCTCCGTTGGGTTCAGAAGAGTCGGGGATCGTCGAACACCCGCATCGCCACCAGCCGGATGTACAGATCCGTCATGCATACGAAGACGAGGCTGAACCAGGCCCAGCCCATGTGTCGCTTGTTGAACCAGCTCACGCCCTTCCACGCCTTGTGGCGCGCCTTCCCCGCCAGCGCGCAGGAATAGCAATCGACGTCGCCGCCGATGAGATGGCGGAGCGAGTGGCAGCCGAACCAGTATCCCGACAGCAGCACGAGGTTGATCAGGAGGACGATGGATCCGACTCCGACGCCGAAGCCGTCCTCGAAGAAGAACCCGTGAATCGTGTCGTACGTCAGGAAAAGCCAGATGATGATCGAGGCGTACAGGAAGTAGCGGTGAAGGTTCTGGAGGACCCACGGCAGCCGCGTCTCGCCCGCATACCTGTCGCCGCGGAACTCGCCCACCGCACAGGCGGGCGGGTCGAGGAAATAGGCGCGGTAATACGCCTTCCGGTAGTAATAGCACGTTCCCCGGAACCCGAGGATCACGCCCATCATCAGTATCGCCGGAGAGAACGGCCACCACTCGATTCCGAACAGCCGGATCTGTTCCGGGCAGCTGGCGGCGATGCACGGCGAGTACAGGGGCGACAGGTAGGGGTCGGCAAAATAGTTGCCGCCCTGCAGGACCGCCCAGGTGGCGTAGCCGCCGAAGAGGCCGAGCCCCAGTGCTACGCTCAGGGGCGGTACCCACCACCGATCCCTGCGGAGGGTCTTGCCGAAACCGCGATCTCGAACCGCGACCGAGCTTTCCATGGTCTTTCGTCGACTCTTCGTGGAGTGGGGGGTGGGAACGCGGCCAGCCTACCGGGCCGTCAGGATGACTGTCAAGCGGCGTCGTCCGGGAAACCCTCGAGGTATTCCTGGACCCGGTTGAGGAAGAACGCCGCCATGGCGCCGTCGACCACGCGATGGTCGTAGGAAAGACCGAAGTAGGCCCGGTTGCGGATCGCGATCACGTCATTGCCGAGTCCGTCCTGAACGACGACCGGACGCTTCTCGATCACGCCGGTTCCCAGGATGGCGACCTGGGGCTGGTTGATGATCGGGGTCCCGAACAGGTTTCCGAAGACTCCTACGTTCGTGATCGTGAACGTCCCGCCCTGGATGTCGTCGAAGTCGAGCGCTCTGTTCCGAGCCTTCTCGGCGAGTTCGTTCGAGCGCTGCGCGAGGCCCAGCAGACTGAGTTGATCCGCGTCCTTGAGCACGGGCACGATGAGTTCGCGGCCGTCGCTGATCGCCACCGCGATCCCGAGATTGATGTTGCCGTGATACACGATGCGCGATCCGTCGACGGACGAGTTGAGGATCGGGTATTCGCCCAGGGCCTCGATCACGGCGCGATAGATGAAGGGGCCGTAGGTGAGCTTCACCCCCTGGTCGGCGAAGCGCGACTTGAGCGACCGCCTGAGTTGAACGATCCGCTCGAAATCCACCTCGATGACCGATGTCACGTGCGCGGAAACGCGCTTGGACATGAGCATGTGTTCCATCGTCCGCAGGCGGACTCTGCTCATCTCCTCGACGCGGTCGCGCTCGCGAATCGGCACGGAGCCGAGCCGCACATCCAGCGTGGCCCCGTGGATCGGGATCCGGAGCGTGCCGGGCGCCGCCGGCCTGGGCGCCGCCGGCTCGGGGAGCGCGGGCTCCGGCGCCTTCACGTCGGAGGCCGGGACCGGCGGCGGGACCACGGCGGGGGCCGCAACGGGGACGGGAGCCGCCGTGGGAGCGGGAGCCGCCGCAGGAGCAGGCGCCGCCGCCCCGCCGGCCGAGATGAACGCAAGAATGTCATCCCGCGTCACGCGCCCGGAGGTGCCCGTCCCGGGCACCTGCTGGATGTCGACGCCGTGTTCCGCGGCGATCTTCCGCACGAGCGGGGTCGATCGAGTCCTCAGGCGCTCGCCGCGACTGGAGGGCGACGCCTCGACCGCCGGGGCCGGGGATGCGGGAGTGGCGCCCGCCGAAGCGACCGCGGGGACTGCCGCCGCCGGATCGGGCGCCGGCGGATCGTCCACGGGCGCCGAAGGTGCGGCGGGTGCGGCGGGTGCCGCGACCGTCGCATCCGTCTCGATGCGGGCGACGACCGTGTCGACCTCGACCGTCTCCCCGTCCTGCACGAGAACTTCGGCCAGCACCCCCGCCGCCGGCGACGGAATGTCCGCGTCCACCTTGTCCGTGGAAATCTCGAACAGATCCTCGTCACGCTCGACCGCATCCCCGACCTTCTTGAGCCAGCGCGTCAGCGTCCCCTCCGCGATGGATTCCCCCATCTGCGGCATGATGACATCCACTTTGGACATTGGTGTTCTTCCCCGGCGTACAGCCGCGTGGGTTCAGTAACTCAGTTGCAGGCGGGCCATCGAGACGATGTCCGCCACCTGGGGTAGATGGGCCTCCTCCAGCTCGGCCGCGTACGGTACCGGCGTGTCGAGTGCGGCCACCCGCCGGATCGGAGCATCAAGCCACTCGAACGCGCGCTCGCACACCAACGCCGCCACCTCGCCGCCGAAGCCGCCGAACCGCGGCGCTTCGTGCAGGACGAGAAGTCTCCCCGTTTTCTTCACGCTCTCGAGGATCGCGCCGCTATCGAGCGGTTGCAGCGTCCGCAGATCAATAATCTCGATCTGCGCACCATCCTCCTCCGCCACCTGCTCCGCAGCCTCGTGCGCAGTATGGACCATGGCGCCATACGTGACCAGCGTGAGGTCCGTTCCTCCGCGGTGCGTTCGGGCCTTCCCCAGCGGAGTCACGAACTCCTCGCCTTCCTCAAGCTCTTCGCGAAGTCTGCGATACAGGTACTTGTGCTCGAAGAAGAGGACCGGGTCCGGGTCCCGAATCGCGGCCTTGAGCAACCCTTTCGCATCCCTCACCGTGGCCGGAGCCACCAGCTTGAGACCCGGCACGTTGGCGAAATACGACTCCACGTTCTGCGAGTGAAAGGGCCCCGCGCGCACGCCCGCGCCGCAGGGTCCCCGAATCACCAGCGCGGCCCCCACGCCCGTCCGGTAGCGGACCTTGGCGGCGAAGTTCACGATCACGTTGAAGGCCGGGGCGATGAAGTCGATGAACTGCATCTCGCACACGGGCTTCAAGCCCATCTGCGCCGCCCCGATCGCCGCGCCCACGATCGCCGCCTCGCTGATCGGAGTGTCGATGACGCGATCTTCGCCGAATTCCGCGAGCAGCCCCTCCGTGACCCTGAAGGCGCCGCCATAGGCGCCAATGTCCTCGCCCATGATGAAGACGTCGGCGTCCGCCCGCATCTCCTCACGGATCGCCTGTTGAATCGCTTCGAGATAGGTAGCCACGGCGCAAAGAATAACCGCGCGCCGTCCGCATCGGCAACGCGTCGAGGGTTGTGCTTTACTTACACGTAAAGGGCAGTTCCGTAACGTGCAGCGCGACCCCGGGATGGTCCATCGACTCCAGCACCGCCCCGAGGGCGACCTCCCGCCGGACGTAGCCCAGGCCGATGGGTCCGAAACGCGGAGAATGAACCGCGGAAGTGATGAGGCCGACCGGTTTCGCACCGCCGGTCCCGGAGGGCACTCGAAGTTCGGCGCCGACGAGGTCGCGTGCCTGGTGGAGGGCGTTCGGAGTCCAGCGAAGCCCGCGCAGGTGGCGGTTCACATGGCCCCGGTAGTGAATGCGAGCGACGACTTCCTGGCCCGTGAAGCATCCCTTGGCAAAGCTGATCGCCCGGTCATCCTGGCCCGCCTCCTGGGCCAGCCGATCCGCGCCCAGCTCGGACCCGAAGACCGGCAACCCCCGCTCCAACCGCAGGATCTCCCAGTCTCCGCCGCCGGCGACGGCTCCGCCTGCCCGCGTGACGGCGCCCTCGAGCTGCCTCGAAAGCCTTTCCGCGTCTCGTGCCCGGCCGGTGCGGTCTACGTACAGGTCGAAGCCGGGGCCCTCGATCTCCTCCCTGCAAACCACGAGGGCCGGAATGCCGCCGATACGCACGGTTGTCGCCTCGAGAGGGGCCAGTTCGCCGGGCTGCCGCACAAACGAGATTCCCGCGGCGGCTTCCCATTGTTCGAGCGCCTCGGCGGCTCGCGGTCCGATGAGCGTATGCACGGAAACGCTCGCCTCGCGGTATTCCGCGAACATCGGAGGCACGTATGTCCGAAGGTGATCCATCAGAGAGGGCAGGGCCTCACCCGGCGCGTCGAGCCAAACGGTCTCCGTTCCCCCGTCTCCGGCGTCGCGCTCGAAACCCGCCACGGGCAGAATCCGCAGATCGACGACGACGCGACCGCGGCGATCCAGGAGAAAGGAGTAGATGCCCCGCCCCAACGGGACATCCGTCACATCGTTCGAGGCGAGGCCGTTCATGACTCGTAGCGCCCCGGAACCCGATACGGCGACGACGCCGCGCCCAACGTTCGCGAACAGCCCGACGCGCTCGACGGCGGCACGATAGCCGTCGGACCCGGCACCCTCCGGCATCAGGTCGACGTGGCCCGCCGAGCAGTCCGTGGCGGCAAAAAAAGCTCCCGGGCCGAAACCCGGGAGCCTGGCTCCAACCTGGCCATCAAGCGCAACTCAGGGCACTAACTCGAGCCCGGTCCGGCCCACTCGACGACGAACGTCGCACGACGGTTCTCGATCCCGGTCTGGCGGTCTTCGACGCCGGTGTCCTGGTTCACGAGGCGCGACTCACCGATGGCCACAACGCCGATGTTGTCCGCGTTCATCCCCGCGGTCTGCACGAGGTAGTCCCTCACGCTCTCGGCGCGCGCCAGGGACAACGTCATGTTGTATGCCTCGGATCCGGCACTGTCGGCGGAGCCTTCCACGGTGACCCGGGCCTGAGGGAAGGATCCCAGGATGGTGGCCGCGAACGCGTCCAGAATCGGGCGGTCGACGGCCCGCACCTCGGCGCTGTTGAAGTCGAAGTGCACCGGCAGGGAAACAGCGAGTCCCGCGCCGTGCATGTCGTCGTCGCTGACGTGACCTCCGAACTCCTGCCGCAGACGATCAAGCCCGCTCCGCAACTCCTCTATATCGCCCTGAAGCGCCTCTACCGCAGCCGTATTCGCGGAGATGCGAGCCTCGTGGTCCGCGAGCTGCCCGTTCACGGGCTCCATGACGCGATCGAGTTCCCACTGGCGCACGAGCTGCATGCAACCCGCAGACAGGAAGGCTAGAGTCACCACAACCATCGACACCCACACCCTGTTCTGGCGCATCCTGACTACTCCTCCTTTTCGCGGCTTACGGGAAGTTGACGCGGAGGCCAACCGAGAGCGGGATTTCCATTATGGAGCTGAACCCGTGCACGTTGTTGAGTTCGCCGTACACGTGCGTCTCTTCCTCATCCGTCATGATATAGCGGAGGTCGAGTTGGGCGAAGAGCGTGACCATCGGGACGTCCGTATCCGCATGGCGGGCGAAGTTGAGCCCCGCCTTGATTCCGGCGTTGCCGGAAAAATACGACCCGTTCACCAGGGCCACCGTGTGGAGTCCCGGACGCGGATGGTTTCGCAGCAGGAACGCGTCGGAATCGAGCGTCGAGGCGCCCAGGCCGAAATCGACCGCGACGGTGGCATTGCCCATCGGGTCCGTGAGGTGATACTCGATCCCGCCCGTCAGATGGAAGATCTGAAAGTTCGGGTCGATCGACCCCTTCGTGCCGAGCATGTCGAGCGCTCCCTCGACCCGCAGCGCCAGACGCGGGCGCAGGAAGTAGGATGCCGCGCCCGAGAAGGACGGACCCGCCTCGGCGGCATCGGCGATCTCGCCCATGGGGACGGCCATCCCGACTCCGCCCTCGAACGACCAGAACATCGGAGAATAGGGACTCTGGGCCTCGGCCCGCGCGGGCAGAAAAGCGAACGCAGCCATCGCGCCAACCACCAACACCAGCTTTCTGAACACATCCTTCATATCGACCTCCTGCGAGTTATGAGGCTGCCGAGGAACGCGCGGGCTGTCTGATTCGCCACGCAAACCACGCACGAACGTCCAACTGCAACCGGCGGCACCCGGCCTCCGATGTCGCCGGAAAAATCGATGCAAGCTAAGCCCGATGTCGAATAACATGCAAGAGATACAACGTGTGCTCCAGCGCGTGCGGAAACCTCGTTCCAGAGGAGGCCGAACAGGCTCTCGAATACGCGAAGATCCGCGGTTCAGGCGCGGGAGACGTACGCCGCCAGGCCCGTCGCGAGATCGCGCGGTCGAAACGCCGGAAAGCGGCGACGGGCCAGGTCGGAATCGGCGATTCCATCCTGGGTTGCGAAGTCCACGGCGTCGCGCGACAGGATCTGGCCCGGGAGACGCTCCGCACATCCCGCGGCGAGCTTAACGAGCCCTTCCGGGACGTGCAGAATCACCCGGCGACGGCCGAGCGCCGCCATGGCCGTCCGCACGACGTCGTCCAGCGACAGGACATCCGGGCCACCCGCCTCGAGAGTGAGCCCGTCTCCCGCCGAACCCAGCGTAGCCTCGCACACCAGGTCCGCCAGATCATCCACATGTATCGGGGTAATGCGCCCGGAGCCGTCCCCCAGTTGGGGAAAGACGAACGGAATCGTGCGAATGAGCGCGATGAAGCGGTTCAGGCTTCGGTCTTCGGGGCCGTAGACCCATGAAGGTCGAACGATGACGTGGGCGAGGCCCGAGTCCCGCACCGATGCCTCCGCCAACCCCTTGGCGCGATACCAGGTACGCGCGGAGCCGGGATCGGCCCCGACCCCGGACAGGTAGACGAGCTTGCGTACTCCCGCCTCCACCGCGGCCTCCACCAGGGCGGCGGTGCCGCGGGCGTCGACCTCCATGAACGTCCGGCCGCGGGCGGGCGCCTCCACCGGATAGCCCGGGAACTGGACGGAGAGAATGGCCGCGTCCACCGCGTCCATCGCCCGGACGAGGGTCGCGGGCCGACGCACATCTCCCGCGACGTATTCCGCCGGGAGCCCGAGACGCCCGGCGCCGGCGGGGTTCCGGGTCAGTACGGCAACCCGCGCCCCGCGACCGTGCAGCCCCCGGACGAAGGCACGCCCGAGAAAGCCTGTTCCACCCGCGACGAGGACCCGCTGCATGACTTCACCTCCCGACTGGCGCCGGGGCGCGCATCACCTGAACATCCCCCGGATGACATCGTAGCCGTCGTCGGATGCCAGACCAATGTCACCCCGATCTTCTGGCCCGGTCAGGGCGGGAGTACAACATGCTGGAACATCTGCTGGAGACCGAGGTGGCCAAGCGTCCGCCGACCGTGCGCTTCAAGGGCCGGATTCTCTTTCTCACCGAAGATCCGGACCTCATCCGCCGCCAGCTCGCGGGGGAGGACCTCGACTGGGATCCGTCGATCCCGCTGCGCGACGACATTTCGACCGATGAGATCACGCCCGGCTGGGTCTGCTACCACTTCGACGAGAAGTTGGGGGAATACCCCTACGTGGGACTTCTTTGCGGCGACGAACGCCCGATCGGCCGCAACGACATCCGGAAGGGCGGCTTCGTGTGCTCCGTGTCCGGGAAGAGGCGCGGGAAGGGGTCGAGCCGGGAGGCTTCGCCGTATGCCGAGCGCGCCGCCGGCCTCCGCGTCGTCATCGGGGAGAACATCGAGCGCATCTACGGTGAGAATTGCGCGAACATCGGCCTCCTCGCATCGACGGATTTCTCCCTCATCGAGAAGATCCGGCGCGGGGAGGAAATCCCGCTCGACGCGTTCATCGGAGACGCGGGGCGCATTCAGCGCGACATTATCGAGTACGGCGGGCTGCTCGACTACGCCGTGGCGAGGCTGAAAGGACTCGTCACCCTCCCGGGCATCACGACCCCGGCGGACCGCCCGCAGACGATCGCGGAGAAGATCATCGCCCGGCACTGGGTCACCGACGCGGCCTCGGGCGCGCTGGGCGTTCCGGCCGTGGAACCGGGCGACACCGGTTTCCTCCGGGCGGATCTTCGCTTCTCCCACGAGTACGTGACCCCGATGGCGTCGACGTTCTGGGAGGACTTCGCGGGCGACGCGGGACTGAACCATACCGAATCCATCGTCTTCTTCCGGGACCACCTCGCGTTCCTCGACGAAGTCATCACGGAGGAGAGGAAGGCGGCCGGCCTGCTCGACGCGGCGCATGCGCTGCACGACCGGCAACGAGAGTTCGCGGCCGCGAAGGGCGTGCGCCTGCACGGCGAACTGCCCGACCGCACCGGGAGCGAGGGGATCTGCCACATCATGGTGCAGGACCGCTACGCGCTCCCCGGCCAGATCATCATCGGCAGCGATTCGCACACCCCGCATGCAGGCGCGCTGGGATGCGTGGCCTTCGGCGTGGGGACGTCCGCGATCGTCAACGCCTGGGCGACCCGCGACGTTCGGCTGGAAGTGCCGGAGTCGATCCGGGTGAACATCACGGGCGCGCCGCCCGCCGGCGTCGTGGCGAAAGACCTGATCCTCGAACTGCTGCGTCACCCGACCGTCAAGAGCGGCGAGGCCATCGGCCGCATCATCGAATTCACGGGGGAGGCCGTGGAGGCGCTGTCCATCGACGAACGCGCGACGCTGACGAACATGGCGGCGGAGGTCGGGGGCTTCACCGGAATCATCGCCCCGGATGCGAAGACGGTGGCGTGGATCGCCGGACGGCGCGGCTTGGCGGTGGACGAGGTCCGGGCGCTGTGCGACGGACTGTACAGCGACGCGGGGGCGGACTACGCGGCGACGATCGAGATGGACGCGGGCGGTATCGAACCGATGGTCGCGACCCCGGGCGATCCCGGAAACGGCGTGCCCGTCTCGGCCCTCGACGGAGACGTGAGTCTGGACACCGTGTTCGTCGGGGCCTGCACCGGCGCGAAGCGGGCGGATTTCGAGATGTATGCCGCGGTGGCGCGGGAGGCGGTGGCGGCGGGGAAGCGCGTGCCCGCGTCCGTCCGCGCCTATGCCCAGTACGGTTCCATCGACGTGGAGGCGTGGAGCCGGGAACAGGGCCACGACCGGGCGCTCCGGGATGCGGGATTCGATGTCCTCGCTCCCGGCTGCGGAGCCTGCATCAACGCGGGGCCCGGGGTGTCGACGACGAAGGAGCAGGTCACGGTCAGTTCCATCAACCGGAACTTCCCCGGCCGCAGTGGACCGGGGCAGGTGTACCTGGCAAGTCCGTTGACGTGCGTGGCCTCGGCGATCGAGGGAAGAATCGTCGCGTACGGGAATCAGGCGTGGAGCCGCGGGGCCGCCCGCTAGACGAGGGCGAGGTTCGGGCTAGACCGGCTCGACCCTCACGGGGCAGACCTTCAACTCGGCCGTGTGCGTGATCGGGTCGTAGCCGCCTCCGGTGAGGAAGTTCACCGGCACGTCGTTGAAGCTGAATGACGCGAACACGGTCCCGGGCGGGGATCGGTCGTTCGCCTCGACCTTGATCCGCACCTCGCCGCGCGGGCTCGACATCATGGCCCAGCCGCCGTCCTCGAGACCCCATTTCGACACGTCGGTCGGGTGCATCTCGAGGCGCTCTTCCGACAGCAGGTACTCGATCCCCGCCGCACGCCCCGTCTGCGTTCTCGTGTGATAGGCCGGCAGTCGGCGCCCGGTCGTAAGCCAGATCGGGTATTCCTCCGAGATCGTCTCCGCCGGATCCCGGTACCGGATCAACTGGAAGATCCCGCGCCCGTTCTCGAACTCGCCCTGGTGAAGGATGGGCGTGCCGGGGTGACCCCGCTCCGGCACCGGCCAGTGGTACTCGCCGTGCTCGATGACGTCCCAGTCCAGGCCGGCGTAGATCGGCGAGAGCGAGCAGAGTTCGTTGAACACCTGCCTGGCCGACTCGAACTCGAAGCCCTTCAACCCCATGCGCTGCGCGATACGGGACACGCACCACCAGTCGGGCTTCGCCTCGCCCGGCGGGTCCACCGCCTTCCGCAGACGCTGAACGCGCCGCTCCGTGTTGGAGCACACGCCGTCCGTCTCCGCCCACGCGGTGGCCGGGAGCACGACATCGGCCAGCTGCGCCGTCTCGGTGAGGAAGATGTCGATCACGACGAGGTGGTCGAGACTCCTGAGCGCATGCTCGCAATGCTCCCGGTCGGGGTCCGTGACGACAGTGTTCTCGCCGTTGATGATCATGGCGCGGATCCGGTCGCCGCACATGTCGAGTGCCGTGACCTTCGTGGGCCCCAGTTCCAGGTCGACCTCCCGACCGTAGGCGGCGGCGAACTTCGCCTGGTACGCCGGGTCGAGTACGTCCTGGAAGCCGGGGTAGTTGTTCGGCAGCGCCCCGGAGTCTCCCGCGCCCTGGATGTTGTTCTGGCCGCGCATCGGATTGATCCCGGTCCCCTCGCGGCCGACGTTGCCGGTCATGAGGGCGAGATTGCAGAGACTCTGCACGTTGTCCACGCCGCAGATGTGCTCCGTGATCCCGAGCGTGTAGTAGATTGCTCCGCGTTCGGCCTTCGCATACCAGCGCGCCGCCTCCGCGATCAACTTCGCGTCCACCCCGGTGATGGACTCGGCCCATTCCGGCGGGTATTCCAGGACGTGCTCCACGAAGTCCCGGCCTTCCGTCGTGCGCGCGGCGACGAAGTCCTCGTCCATCAGTCCCTCGCGCGCGATCACGTGGGCCATGCCGAGCAGGAGCGCGACATCGGATCCCACCCTCAGCGGCAGGTAGATGTCGGCCATCTCGGCCAGCGCAATCCGTCTCGGATCGGCAACGATGAGCTTGGCGCCCTGGGCCACGGCGCGCTTGATACGGGTGGCCGCAACGGGATGGCACTCGGTCATGTTGGTCCCGATACAGAAGATCACATCGGGCTTATCCATGTCCGCGAGTGGATTCGACATCGCCCCCCGTCCGATAGAGGCCGCCAGACCGGCGACCGTGGGAGCGTGTCAAGCACGGCTGCAGTTGTCGATCTGGTTCGTACCGAACGCGCCTCGGATGAACCGCTGCATCATGTAGGCGGCTTCGTGCGGCGCACGTCCGGAGGCGACGCCGTACACCGAATGCCTGCCGTGATTCTCCACCGCCGCCGTGAACCCCGCCGCCGCGCGGTCGAGGGCCGTGTCCCAGTCGGTTTCGTGGAGTTCGCCGTCCTCGCCCCGCACCATCGGATAGGCCAGCCGGTCGGGGTGCTGCACGAAGTCGAACGCGAACTGCCCCTTGACGCAGAGCGCGCCCTCGTTGGCGGGCCCATCCATCGCCGGCTGGACGCCGATCAGCTTGTCGCCCCGCGACATCAGGTCGACGGCACACCCGACGCCGCAGTACGGGCAGACGGTCCGCGTCTTCTCGGTCTCGCCCGGCACGTCCGCGTTCGCGAGCGCCTTGATGTCGGCGAGGGCTCCGGTCGGGCAGGTCTGCACGCACTGCCCGCAGAACGTGCACGCCGAGTCTCCCAGCAGGCCCTCGAACTCCGTGGTGATCTGCGTCTCGAATCCGCGGTTCATGACCGAGATCGCGTAGTCGCCCTCCTGCTCGGCGCACACCCGCACGCAGCGGTAGCAGGAGATGCAGTTCTCGTAGTCTCGGAGGATGAAGGGGTTGTCGTCGTCCGGCCGGCTGCGGCCGGACCTGGCCCCGGCGAAGCGGCCCGTCCGGGCGTCGTAGCGGTCGAGCAGGACCGCCATCTCCTGCGAGGCGTATCCGGAGAGCGGGTCGACATCCATGTCGCGGTTCTCGGAGGCGACCATCTCCATCAGCACGCGGCGGTGCATGTCGAGCCGCGCCGATCGGGTCGTGATCCGCATCCCGGGCTCCGCCCGCATGGTGCAGGAGGCGACCGGGTTGCGGGCGCCGTCGAGTTCCACGATGCAGAGGCGGCAGCCGCCGAAGGCTTCCAGGCGCGGATCGTAGCACAGCGTCGGGATCTCCTTGCGGTGCCGCTCGGAGACCTCGTACAGGCTCTCGCCCCGACGGACGCCGACCTTCTCGCCGTCGAGCGTGATCTCGAAGTCGAAGCCCGTGCCGTTGCCCGAATTGTCGCTCAAACCCACCTCCGGAGGCAGGTGTCGTGTCCCGACCCCGCACCGCTGGAAACTGTCGGGCCCACTAACATGATGCGCCGCGCGCGCGGCGACAAATCCGGTCGCCGCCCCCCTGTCCGGAATCTCCGCTAGACGGACTGAGCGACGTGCCGGGAGACGCGATCCGGGAAGTAGCGGATAAGGCTCTCCGTGATGAGCGGGGCCGCCTGTCCGAGGCCGCACGCGCTCGTCTGCATCATCGTGTCGCCCAGATCGTGCACCTCGTCGATCCAGGCGCCGATGTCGGGCGGGCCGTCGCCGTGCAGGCGCTCCGTCAGGCGCTGCGTGCCGATGCGGCAGGGGAAGCACTTGCCGCAGGATTCCTCGGCGAAGAACTCCATGGCGGAATGCGCGACCTCGATCATGTCCCGCGAGTCGTCGAACACCATGATGCCGCCCGCCCCCAGAAAAGACCCCTTCGAGCGGATGTCGGGCTCGTCCAGCGTGACGTCGAGCGCCTCGCCCGCCAGGAAGCCGCCCGAGAGCCCCGCCATCGTCACCGCCTGGATCTTCCGTCCGCCCGGAACGCCGCCGGCCCAGTCGTCGATCAGCGTCATCAGCGGGAAGCCCATCGGTACTTCGTAGTTGCCGGGGCGGGCGACGTCCCCGGAGAGCGAGATCACCTTCGTGCCCGCGTGGTCGCCGATCCCGAGCCCGCGGTACCAGTCGGCGCCGTGCACGAGGATATGGGGCACGGACGCCAGCGTTTCGACGTTGTTCACGACCGTGGGAAGGTCTTCGTACCCGTGCGTCACCGGGAAGGGCGGCCGGTTGCGCGGGAACGGGTGCTTGCCCTCGAGGCTGTTGAGAAGAGACGTCTCCTCGCCGCAGATGTAGGCGCCCGCGCCGCGGCGCACCCAGAGGTCGAACGGTCGTCCGGGCCCCAGGGCATCCGGCCCCAGCAGCCCGGCGTCGCGGGCCTCTTCCAGGGCCGTCTCCAGGATGTGCAGCGTATCCGGATATTCGTAGCGAAGGTAGATGAATCCCCGCGTGGCGCCCGTCGCGAAGCCGGCGGCGATCATCCCTTCGATCACCGCGTGCGGGTCGTAGTCCATCAGCGCCCGGTCCTTGAAGCAGCCCGGCTCCCCCTCGTCCGCGTTACAGACGATGGTCCTGGGCTCGCCCGCGGCCTCCGCCACCGCCCGCCACTTGCGTCCGGTGGGGAAGCCGGCGCCGCCACGCCCCGCCAGGCCGCTGGCGTCGATGATGTCGAGGAGCGCATCGGGCCGCCCGCGGAGGGCGTTCTCGAGGCCGGCATAGCCGCCCGACGCCCGATAGCCCGCCAGCGTCGCGCGTCCGGGAGTCCGAATGTGCGCGAACACGCATTCCTCAACGTCCGGGTGTGGAGCGGGAGGGAGAGGCGAGGGTCGGGAGGCGAGTTCCGCGACCGTGGTTCCGCAGAGGACGCGGTCCCGGTCCAGGACCGGGATCGGCTCATCGCAGCGGCCGGGGCAGGGCATCGCCTGGGCGTTCGGCAGCCCGGCCAGCAGTTCGTTCGCCCCGGCCAGCGCGCAGATCGGCCCCGTGCAGACGCGGGCGCGAGCGTAGCCGTCGGGGTCACGGGAAAAGTGGTGGTAGAAGGTTATCGTCCCGAAGAGATCGGCGATCGGAATCCGCAGGTCCTCGGAGATGGCTCTGAGGGACTCCTCGGAGAGAAACCCATCCCTCTCGTGGAATTCGTGCAGCAGCGGAAGCAGGGGAGCCGGTCGTGCCCGCCATTTCGCGAGCAGATCCGCGTCCGAGGGCATGTTCATGCCGTCATAGTTACCCGCAGACGCGAATAGCGGCAAACGACCGTGCAGCCTCGGCGTCGAGTGCGACGGTCGACGGAGCGCTTGCTACACCTGGCGGTCGACACCGTAACTTTGGCCCATGATTACGCCCCGAAGAAACACCGCCCGGGTCGACATCGATCGCGTGTCCAAAGCCTCGAGCCGGAGGCGGCGCGACGCCGTCGCGGTCGAAGAACCGCTCGAGATCCGGATCGCGCCCGCGGACGGAGGAGAACACCAGGTGGCCGTGACGATGCGCACGCCGGGGGATGACTTCGACCTCACGGCCGGGTTCCTCTTCTCGGAGGGGCTGCTCGGACAGCGGTCCGATATCGCCGACCTGCGGTACTGCGTCGACGTGGAGACGCAGGAATACAACATCGTCACCGCGCATCTGAGCGAGACGGCGCGCTTCGACCCGGCGGAGCTGACCCGGAACTTCTATACGACATCGAGTTGCGGCGTCTGCGGAAAGGCGTCGCTCGAGGCGATCGAGATTCGCGGCTGTGCGCCCGTGCCGGCCGAGGGTCCGACGATCGCGGCCGAGACTGTGCGCAGCCTCCCTGGAGCGCTTCGCCGCCGCCAGCCGGTGTTCGAACGGACGGGCGGGCTGCACGCGGCCGGCCTGTTCGACACGGCAGGTGAGCTGCGCCTCCTGCGCGAAGACATCGGGCGCCACAACGCGCTCGACAAGGTGATCGGCGACCGGTTCCTCCAGGAAGCTCTGCCCCTGGGCGACACGGTGCTGGCCGTGAGCGGCCGGGCTTCCTTCGAGATCATGCAGAAGGCGCTCGCGGCCGGAATCCCGATCGTCGCGGCCGTGGGCGCCCCCTCGAGCCTCGCCGTCGACGTGGCCGGAGAGTTCGGTATGACGCTGATCGGCTTCGCGAAGCCGACGGGATTCAACATCTACACCGGGCGTCACCGCGTCGACTGAGGAACCGCATCCACCCCGGTCCCCTCCCGCGGGGGCCGATCCTCAGGGCGGCAGCGCGCGCCCGATCCGGAGCGCGAGGTCGACGGCCGACTTCCGCCATCCCGTCAGCGTCGACCGGCGGTAGGCGTCGGCGGTACGCTTCACCCCCTCGCTCATCGTCGGGTACGGATGGACCAGCGACGCGAGCGTCCCCAGCTTCACCCCCGCCTTCATCGCGAGCGAGATCTCCGCAATCATCGTCCCCGCGGCGGGCGCCAGGATGTGCCCGCCCAGAATCCGGCCTCCCTTTCCGACGACGATCTTCACGCGGCCCATGGCGGCGCGCTCGGCGATCGCCCGGTCGAGGTTCCCGATGTCGTAGACGTGGGCGGACACCGAGTCCCCGTGCCGGTCGCGCGCCTCGGCTTCGGTGAGGCCGACGTGCGCAAGTTCGGGGTCGGTATAGGTGCACCACGGAATCACGCGGTAGTCGATGTTCGCGCGGACGGGGAAGAGCGCGTTCTGGACCACGGTGCGCGCTTCGTGGTCGGCGACGTGCGTGAACAGGAATCCGCCGGTCACATCGCCGGCCGCGAAGATGTGCTTGCGGGAGGTGCGGAGCCTGGCGTCGACGGTGACCCAGCCTCCGGCCGTCTCGACCCCCGCGGCGTCCAGCCCCAGATCCTCCGTGTTGGGCGCGCGCCCCGCGGCGACCAGGACCTCGTCGACTTCGAGCGTCTCCGCACGCTCCTCCGCGCTCCGCCCTTCCTCCGCGGTCGCGGGGGGCGCGATCGTCACCCGCCGACGGTGCCCCGTGCGGTCGACACGCGTCACGATACGACCCGTCCGGATGCGGATACCTTCTTCCCGCAGCCTGCTCGTCAGCAGGTCCGCGAGTTCGGGCTCCTCGCGCACCATGAGCCGGTCGAGCAGTTCGACGACCGTGACCTCGGTCCCGAGACGGCGATACGCCTGCGCGAGTTCGACGCCGATCGGCCCGCCGCCGACCACCGCGAGCGAGGCGGGGATCGTGTCCCGGTCGAACGCCTCGGCATGCGTGAAGTAACCCGCCTCCTCGAGTCCCGGAATCGGAGGCACCGCGGCTCGGGAGCCGGTGGCGATCACGAAGCGCCGCGCGCGGAGGCGCCGGCCATCCACCTCGACTTCATGCGGAGAGACAAAACGCGCCGCCCCCTCGACCACATCGACGCCCATGGCGCGAAAACGCTCCGGATCGTCGTGCGGCTCGATCTGCGCGCGGACGTCGCGGACGCTCGAGAGCACGTCGGTGGCTTCGATCTCCTGCCGCGGTATCCCGAGCCCGAAAGAGGCCGCGTCGCGAACGTGCCGGGCCACCCGGGCCGAGCCGATGAGCGCCTTGGAAGGCACGCATCCCGTCCACAGGCAGTCGCCGCCCAGGCGGTCGCGCTCGATCAGGGCCACGCTCGCGCCCAGCCCCGCGCTGCCGGCCGCCGTCACGAGACCCGCGGTACCTCCGCCGATGGCGACGATGTCGAACGTCCGGTCTCGAACCACGTTGCTCCTCCCCATGGAAGGTGATCGATTTCACCGGGCCACCATGGCCGTTTTTCCTTGCCGGGCGTCCCGATTCCCGCTTAGCTTCGCTTCGTGCAGAATCCTACATCCCAAGCTGCGGTGTCCCGGTCGGGCTCAATGAAAAGCCGCGTCCAACCGCCTTCGATCCTTGCCAAGTGTCGTGAACTAGCGACCGTGCACGACCTCCGCGAGGCCGGTCTCTATCCGTACTTCATGCCCATCGAGGCTTCTCATGACACGTGGGTCGTCATCGACGGCGCCCGCAAGATCATGGTGGGCTCCAACAACTACATGGGACTCACGCACGATCCGCGCGTCCTCGAGGCGGCCCGCGAGGCCCTCAACAAGTTTGGAAGCGGCAATACGGGCAGCCGCTTCCTCAACGGCAACCTCGATCTTCATGAGCAACTCGAGGCCGAACTCGCCGAATTCACCGGCATGGAGGCCGCGCTCGTATTCTCGACCGGCTACCAGACGAATCTGGGCACGCTGGGCGCGTTGATCGGTCGCGCGGACACCGTCTACATCGACAAGCTGGACCACGCCAGCCTCCAGGACGGCGTACGCCTGGGGCTCGGCCGCACGCGCCGCTTCAACCACAACGACTTCGCGACCCTGCGCCGCATGCTCGAGGCCGAGACGCCCTCGCGCGGCAAGCTCATCGCGGTGGACGGCGTGTACAGCATGGAAGGCGACATCGCCGATCTGCCCACGCTGGTCGAACTGAGGCGAGAGTACGACGCGGCCATCCTGGTGGATGACGCGCATGCCGTGGGCGTTCTGGGCGAGACCGGGGCCGGGACCGCCGAGCACTGGGGGCTCACCGATGAGGTGGACCTGATCCTCGGCACGTTCTCCAAATCCTTCGCCTCGATCGGCGGCTTCGTGGCGGGCCGCGCCGATGTGATCGACTACCTCCAGCACAACGCCCGCGCCCTCATGTTCAGCGCGAGCATGCCTCCCGCCTCCGCCGCCACCGTGCTGAAGGCGCTGGAGATCATCCGCGATGAACCGGAGCGCCGGGAGCAGCTCTGGAAGAACACGCACAGGATGATGGAGGGCTTCAAGTCGATCGGGTTCGACATCGGGCCGACCGAGACCCCGATCGTCCCCATTCTCATCGGGCCCATGGAGAAGACCTTCGTGTTCTGGCGCGCCCTGTTCGAAGCGGGCGTCTTCACGAACCCGGTCGTCCCCCCCGCGGTGCCCGAGGGGAGTTGCCGCCTGCGCACGAGCTACATGGCCACGCACTCGGACGACGACCTCGATTTCGTGCTCGAACAGGTGGAGCGCGTGGGGAAGAAGCTCGGCGTCGTCTGAACCGGCGCCTCCCATCATGACGAGTCTCGCCCCCTCCGTGCGCGTCGTCCCCGTCGAGAGCCGCGCCGATCTCAAGCGCTTCATCGACCTGCCGTGGTCCATCTACCGGGGCGATCCCGACTGGGTGCCCCCGCTGAAGAGAGACGTGCGGGCGGCGTTCGATCCGACGAAACACCCGTTCCACCAGCACTCCGAAGTCCAGCCCTATCTCGCCTTGCGCGATGGCCGGGCCGTGGGCCGGATCTGCGCGATCCGGAACCGGAATCACGAGCGGACGCACGACGAATCCGTGGGGTTCTTCGGCTGGTTCGAATGCGTCGACGACCCGGGGGTGGCCGCGGCGCTGCTCGACGCGGTCCGGGCCTGGCTGCGGGAACGCGGGCTTACCGCGATGCGGGGTCCCACGAGCTTCTCGACCAACGAGACCTGCGGACTGCTCATCGACGGGGATCCCGGGCCTCCGGTCGTCCTCATGGCGTACAACCCGCCGTACTATCCCGCCCTGATGGAGGCCGCGGGGCTGCGGAAGGTCAAGGATCTCTTCGCCTGGCTCATGAAGAAGGGCGATTGGCCGCCGCACCTCTTCCGCGCCGAAAAGGTCGTGACCCGAAGGTACGGCATCCGGGTCAAGACGATGGACATGTCGCGCTTCGACGAAGAACTCGGACGCGTCCAGCGCCTGTACAACGCCGCGTGGGAGAAGAACTGGGGTTTCGTCCCCATGACCGAGGCCGAGATGGATCACATGGCGGCCGAACTCAAGCCCATACTCGACCCCGAACTCGCGCTCTTCGCCGAGACGCCGGAGGGCGAGACGGCCGGCTTCGCCCTTGCCCTCCCGGACTTCAACCAGGTGCTGCGCCGGATGAATGGCCGGCTCTTCCCCTTCGGGATTCTCAAGGCGCTCATCCACAGGCGAAAAATCACGTGCATGCGCGTGATCATCCTCGGGCTCGCCGAGGAATGGCGGGGCAAGGCCGTCGATGTCCTCCTCTACCTGTGGCTGTTCAGGAACGGGATCGCCGCCGGGATGACGTCCGCCGAACAGTCCTGGATCCTCGAGGACAACCAGAAGATGAACCAGGCCATCGAGCGTCTCGGCGGCAGGATCTACCGGACCTATCGGCTGTACGAAGCGGCCCTTTAGTGGCATCGGTCTTTTTGACGGGGGGAAGCGGGTTCCTCGGCGGCCATCTCGCCGAGGCCCTCGTCGCGGCCGGACACCGGGTCACCGCGAGCGTGCGGCGAACGAGCGACACGCGCCGTCTCGATCGGCTCGAGTTGACGAAGACGGAACTCGACCTCGGCGGGGAGGGCAGGCCGGAAGCGGCCGCGGCACTCGCGGATTGCGCCGCCGTCGTGCATTGCGGCGCGCTCACGCGGGCCCGCGATGAGTCGGAGTTCATGGCCGTGAACGCGGCCGGCACGCGCAAGCTCGCGAGGGCGGCGGCGGAGGCGGGAGTTCGACGGTTCGTTTTCATCAGCAGCCTCGCCGCCCGCGGTCCGGACGGCGCGGACGGACCCGTGAGCCCGTACGGTCGGTCGAAGGCCCAAGCCGAGGCGGCGCTCGCCTCCGTCCGCGGGTCGATGGAGGTCGCCGTGCTCCGGCCGGGGGGCGTCTACGGCCCGCGCGACTCCGACCTGTTGCCGCTCTTCCGGCTCGCGGCGCGAGGGTGGACCGCGATTCCGCGCAGCCACGCGCCCCTGCAGCCGGTGTACGTCGCCGATGTCGTCTCGGCCGTCCTGTCCGCGCTCGACGCGGCGCCGGCGCCGCTCCCGCTCCCCATCGCCGGGGCGGAACGCCAGTCCTGGGGCGCGGTGGCGCGCGCGCTGATGGCCGCCGTGGACCGTCCCGGCCGCGTCCTGCGGTTGCCGCCCGCGCTCTTTCTCGCGGCCGGGGCGCTGTCGGAACTCGCCGGCCGCCTGACGGGGAGGGCTCCCGCGTTCGACCGGCGACAGGCGCGGGACCTGTCCGCGTACGGTTGGACCTGCGACATCGAGCCGAGCCGAAAGGTTCTCGACCCCTGGCGTCCGAGGGTCGGCATCGAAGACGGGCTCGCGCGCACCGCCGAGTGGTATCGCCGAAGGGGCTGGCTGTGAGCGCCGGCCGCGGCGGAGGGCTCCTTCCCGTCGATCGCGTAGCCATCGGCTACTTCGGTTGCACGGGCCTCATTTCGCTGGCGTTCGGCGGCCTGTCCGGCGCCGGCATCGCGGCGGCCCACGCGATCGCCGTCTTCGGGATCACGCGCCTTGCGGCCTGGCAGCCCCGCGCCGGCCTCGCCGCGATCGCGCGGGCGGCGTACGCCGTGCTCCTCACGCCCCTCCTGTACGCGGAACTCGCGATCCTCAACCGCTTTTTCACGCAGCGGTACTTCGACGGGACGGTGCAGGCGTGGGATGCCGCCATGTTCGGCGGACAGCCAAGCATCGGCCTCAGCGCGTCGCTCCCCTGGCTCCCCTTCTCCGAGGTGTTGCACCTGGGCTACTTCGCCTACTACGCCATCATCCCCGCCGCCATCCTGGGCGTGTTCGCGACGCGGGGGTTCGAGGCCATGCAGCGCACCGCCCTCGCCGTGGCCGCCGCCTTCTTCGTCTCCTATCTCATCTTCATGTTCTTCCCGGTCGCCGGCCCCCGATACGAGTTCGCGCAGATCGGCGGCGAGATCGGCGAAGGGACGCTGTTCGGGATCGTGCACGGGATCCTGGAGGCCGGCTCGTCGAAGGGCACGGCCTTCCCCAGTTCCCACATCGCCGCCTCCCTGGCCGGGGTCTTGGCCGCCGGGCGCGAGGATCGGCGCTGGTTCTGGCTCCTCATCATCCCGGAACTCGCGTTGACTGCGGGGACGGTGTACGGTCGCTTCCACTATGCGGCCGACGCCCTCGCGGGCCTCCTGCTCGGGCTGCTGGTCTGCGTCGTACTGCGCGCGGCCGACGCCGGGGCCCACGGCCCCCGGGCCGCCGCAGACGGGCAACCCGCGGGCTGAACCGCGCATCAAAGCGGTGGATCCGGAAGGTGACCTTCAGAGGGATGACGTGGACGAACGCGACCTGATCGCCTGCGCCAAAGCGGGAGAGCGATCCGCGATGGGGGAGTTGTACGAACTCCACGCGCGACGCGTCTACACGGTGATTCGCCGCCTCGTGGGCGACGATCACCTCGCGGAGGACCTCTCGCAGGAAGCGTGGATCCGTGCGTTCGAGAAACTGCACCTCTTCCGGGGAGACGCGGCCTTCGGCACGTGGCTCTACCGGCTGGCGACGAACGTGGCGCTCAACCGGCTGCGCCGGTCGTCGAAACGACGTCCGGTGGAATCCGCCGCCGAGCTTCCGCGGGTGGTGCGGGCGCACGACGACGTGATCGTGACGCGGCGGGTCCTGACCAGGGCGCTGGACCAGTTGCCGCCGGGGTACCGGAGGGTCCTCGTGCTGCACGACGTGGAAGGCTGGACGCACAACGACATCGCCGAAGCTCTGGGGTGTTCGCCCGGCACGTCGAAATCGCAGTTGCACAAGGCGCGGGCGCGCATGCGGAAGCTCATCGCTCCGGAGGATTCCGGGAACGGCGGTGCGCGGGGCGAAGCGCGCCTCTGAGAGGGATAGAAGAGATGGCGAACCACATGGATGCCGAGCGCATCTCGGCACTGCTCGACGAGCCGTGGGCGGACCGGGACTGCCGGGCCCACCTCGAGACGTGCAGGGACTGCCAGGCGGAGTTCGAGAGGCTGAGCCGGATGCGCATGGCGCTGTCCGCGCTTCCGGATGAGAAGGCGCCGGCCGGACAGTGGGCCAGCATCGAAGCCGCGCTCGATGCCGGTGAGGCGCGTGCCGGCGTCCGCCGGATCGGGGGAGGCCTCGCCGGCCGTCTGTTCGTCCGGGGACCGCTCCAGGCCGCCGCCGCCCTCGTGTTGTTCGCCGGCGGCGTGATCGCCGGCCTCCAGTTCACGGGCGGACGGTCCGCGAACTCGCCGGCGGCGGATCTCGCGGATCTCCCGTCCGTCGTCTCCACCGATGACGGTCGCGCCCTCGTGGACGGGCTCAGCCGGATGGAATCGCTGCGGTCGCCGCTGAGACAGGTCGGAGAGGGGGGGATGGATCCCGCTTCGGAAGGCGGAGCGAGGGAGCGGGATCCCCTGGAGATGGCGCAGAGACTGGCGATGCTGGAGGGATATATTCGGGCACTGCGGGACGGTCTCGAGACGAGTCCCGACGATCCGTTCGCCAGCGCCTATCTGCTGGAACTCGTGGAGACGCGCGATCGGCTCGCGGAGGACCTCGGCCGCGCGAGCGGGACGCGAACCTGGTGACCCGGCTCCTCGCGCGGCCGCGTACGCCGCCGGCCTCGGCTCTGGCACTGGCTCTGGCCGCCCTGCCGTTCGCCGCTCTCGCCGGCGCCGCGCAGGAGGCCGGGACGGCGGAGTCCGCCGGCTGGATCGGGGTGCGGGTCGAGGAACGCTTCAACTGCGGCTGGGAGACTTCGGAGGACTGGAAGAACTGCACGCTCGTCCTCCGGATTCGCGAGATGCAGGAGGGCGGTCCGGCGGAGCGCGCGGGGCTCCGTGCCGGCGACCGGCTCGAGACGATGGACGGCGTGGAACTCACCCTCGCCAACCTGCCGGACAGGCTCGCATCGATTCGAGCGAGCGTTCCCGTTCGGCTCGAAGTGACCCGGGACGGAGTTCATCACACGTTCGAGGTCGTGCCCGACGTCCGGCCGCCGGACGCGGACAACCTTCCGATGGTGGGCCGCCGGACGGTGGTGGCCACGGCCGGTCCTCCGCAGCGGACCACCTTCGTCCTCTGGCTGACGGATCCGGCCGAGGGCGACGGCCCCGGCTTCGCCATCACGGTCCGCGATACGGAGGATGTCGGCGTCGCCGTGGAACCCTCCGCCGTGCGGGTCGTCGACGGCCGGCTCAACGTACTTCCGGTGCGCGACCGGCCGGTCTCGGAGTTGCCGGCCGTCCGCCGGGAAGTGCTGAGCGATCTGCAGCGGGAATCGGAATCCGCGTATCGGGACTTCACGGTCGCGCTGGAGCGCGTCGGGGCGGTACGGGCCCGCCTCTCGCCGGTGGAGTTCCGGCGCCGCGCGATTCGCATCGCCGAACTGGCACTGGCGGAGACCGGACTCGCCGTCCGCTTCCAACGCACGTTCGCCGGGGCCGAGTTCGAGCCCGTGCGCGACTTTTCCGACCGGCGCGGCCTCGACGGCCTCCTCGTGCTCAGGGTCGCCGGCGGGACGGTCACCGACCGGCTCGGGCTCGGGCCGGGAGATCTCCTCGTGAGAGCGGGCGACCGTCCGATCCGCGACCTCGAGGATCTCGTCGCCGCGCTGGAATCGGAAGGGAACGAGGGTCTCGGGGTGGTGTGGGTTCGGGGAGGCGAAGAGATGAGCGGAGTCTGGCCCCGGCGCTGATTGTGGCTCGCGAATTTCCGCGGCATCACACTAGATTTGCCCATGGCTCGAAACTGTCCGGGACAGTGCATCCGCATCGCCGGTAGAGGACGACTACGCGTCCGAACGGATGCGTACGCCGTCATCGCGGCCTTCCTCCTCGGGATCGGACCGGGCACTGCCGTTCAGCCGTGCCCGAAGCATCGGATGGCGCACGGCGATGAGCCGGAGCCCCGGGCCGCCGCACTCCATGAGACGCATGCAGACCAGGGGCATGCGGACCAGGGGCATGCGGACCACGGCCAGCCGGACCGCCATGCGGGGTCCTTCCATGCCGATGGCGCCGACGCCATGGCGCCGCCGCATCACCATTCGGGAGGACCCTGCGACTGCCTCGGCACCTGCCTCACGTGCTCCGGTTCGGCACATGTGGCGTCCGGCATGCCGGCGGCCCAGCCAACTTCGGCAAGCGGCGCGCCGCATGGCGTGCGGCCCGACTCCAGGCCGGTTTCCGACCCGACCGCCTATCTCAGACCGTTCGCTCAACCACCCCCCGCCTGACTCCTCGACAGAAGCCCGTATAAGTCGTCCGGGGTGCGAACCGCGTCGGCCGCGAACGCCGCCGCGCGCGCTCGTGCCCGTTGCCGAGTCGATGCCGGCGCCCGTTGCCGCGCGCATCGATCGGCGGCGCATCCCTTATCGAACGAGGAGTCGAACGTTGAAGAACAGCACGATACTCGGCGCATTCGCGCTGCTGGCCCTTGCCGCACCCGTCGCCGCGCAGTGGAACGCTTCGCGCGCGGACAGCCACGCCCCCGTCGGAGTCATGGGCGATCACCGCCACGAGGCGGGCGAGGTGATGCTCTCCTACCGCTACATGGCGATGACCATGGAGGGGAGCCGCATCGGCACGGATCCCATCGCCGATGCGGATATCGTTTCCCCGGGCGGGGGGTTCATGGTCACACCGACCCGCATGCCCATGACGATGCACATGTTCGGGGCCATGTTCGCGCCGTCCGATCGCATCACCTTCATGGCGATGCTCCCCTTCGTCTCGAGTTCGATGGACCACATCACGCGCCACGGCGGGTCGTTCACGACCGAATCGGGCGGCATGGGCGACGTCAAGGTGGGCGCCATGATCGGCCTGGCCGACTGGGCGAACCAGTCGCTCCACCTGAACGCCATGGTCGGCCTGCCGACGGGATCGATCGAGGAGAGAGGCGTCCTGCCCATCAGTCAGGGGATGGAAGTGCAGCTCCCCTACCCGATGCAGATCGGGTCCGGCACGCTCGATCTGCGCCCCGGCCTTACGTGGCTGGGCCAGGCAGGCGACTGGTCCTGGGGAGCCCAGGGGAACGCCGTGATGCGCACGGGCCGGAACGAGCGCGACTGGGCGCTGGGCAACAAGGTGCAGGGGACCGCCTGGTGGGCGCGGGTGCTGGGGCGGAACGTCTCGGCGGGCGTGCGGCTGGTCGCGACCCGGACCGGGAACATCGACGGGAGAGACGCGGCGCCCAGCGTGAACCCGCAGATGGTGCCCACGGCCCGCACCGATCTCCGCGCGGGCACCGTGGTCGAGGGGGGCGTGAGCTTCAACCTCTACATCCCCCGGGCCAGGGCCTTCCGAATCGCCGGCGAGGTGCTCCTGCCCCTCGTTCGCGACCTCGAGGGTCCACAACTCGAAACCGACCTGACCTTCGTGCTGGGTCTGCAGATCGTGCCCATAAGCCATTGACGGCTGTATACATCTCATGTGACCGTATACAGTCGGTACGGTTTGTCAGCGGTGGAGGGGGGGCGTACTCTCCCCTCCCGCCGCCGCCGGTCCCCGGCAGGCGAAGGTCCCTGAAACCGTTCGAGAAACCCCATGTCCGACGCATCTCCCGCATATGACAGCCTGCGTACGCCATCCGGCGGGGAAACCATCCGCATGGCCGGCGGCCGCCTCGACGTGCCCGACCGCCCGATCATTCCCTTCATCGAAGGAGACGGGATCGGCCCCGACATCTGGCGCGCCGCGAGCGCGGTGCTCGAAGCGGCCGTCGAGAAGGCCTACGGCGACGAGCGGCGGATCGCGTGGTTCGAGGTGCTCGCGGGCCAGAAGGCGTTCGATCGCACCGGGGACTGGCTCCCCGATGACACGCTCCGTGCCATCCGGCATCACCGGGTCGCGATCAAGGGGCCCCTCACGACGCCCGTGGGCGGAGGGATCCGGTCGCTCAACGTGGCGCTGCGCCAGCAGCTCGACCTGTTCGCGTGCGTCCGGCCGGTACGCTGGTTCGAGGGCGTCCCGTCGCCGGTTCGCCAGCCGGACCTCGTCGACATGACGATCTTCCGCGAGAACACCGAGGACATCTACGCCGGCATCGAGTGGGAGGCCGGGAGCGACGAGGCCCGGCGGCTGCGCGCCTTCCTGTGCGACGAAATGGGCGTCTCGACGATCCGTTTCCCGGAGACCAGTTCCTTCGGGGTGAAGCCGATCTCGCGTGAAGGGACGCAGCGACTCGTCCGCGCCGCGATCCGATACGCCCGCGACCGGGGATACGGGAGCGTCACGCTGGTCCACAAGGGGAACATCATGAAGTTCACCGAGGGCGGCTTCCGCGACTGGGGCTACGAACTCGCGAAGGACGAGTTCGGGGCGCGGGAGTTCGGCGGCGGCCCCTGGTGCGAGACCTCGGACGGCATCGTCGTCAAGGACGTGATCGCCGACGCGTTTCTGCAACAGATCCTCACGCGGCCCGCGGAGTATGACGTGATCGCGACGATGAACCTGAACGGAGACTACATCTCGGACGCGCTCGCCGCGCAGGTGGGCGGGATCGGCATCGCCCCCGGCGCGAACATCAACTACGACACGGGCCACGCGATCTTCGAGGCGACGCACGGGACCGCGCCGAAGTACGCGGGGCAGGACAAGGTGAACCCGGGATCCGTCATCCTGTCCGGGGAGATGATGCTGCGGCATTTGGGGTGGAACGAAGCCGCCGACCTTATCGTATCCTCCCTGGGTACCACCATAAGCGAGAAGCGCGTGACGTACGACTTCGAGCGCCTGATGGAAGGCGCGACGCTGCTCAGGTGCAGCGAGTTCGGCCGGGCCATGATCGACAACATGTGACAGACCGGCACCATCCGATGGAGAAAGAGATGAGTAAGACAGGCAGGTTCGCGGCGGCGGTGGCGGGGTTCGTGTCCGCGCTGGCCGTCCCCGTTACGGTCGAGGCCCAGCTTCCCGCGGGCGTCACCGAGGTCGCCAGCGTCGAGGGGATTACGGAATACCGGCTCGAGAACGGGCTGCGCTTCCTGCTCTTCCCCGACCAGAGCAACCAGCGCATCACCGTGAACATCACCTACCTCGTCGGCTCGAGACACGAAGGGTACGGCGAAACGGGCATGGCCCACCTCCTCGAGCACCTGGTGTTCAAGGGGACCCCGAATCACCCGGACATCCCCAAGGAACTGGACGAGCACGGCGCCTTTCCAAACGGCACGACGTGGTTCGACCGCACGAACTACTTCGAGACGTTCCCGGCCACGGACGAGAACCTCGAGTGGGCGCTCGACCTGGAGGCCGACCGCATGGTGAACTCGTTCATCGCCCAGGAGGATCTCGATTCCGAGATGACGGTCGTGCGGAACGAGTGGGAGGCAGGGGAGAACAGCCCGCAGGGCGTCCTCCAGAAGCGGGTCCTGTCCGCCGCCTACGACTGGCACAACTACGGCAACTCCACGATCGGCGCCCGCGCGGACATCGAAAACGTGCCCATTGACCGGCTGCAGGCGTTCTACCGGAAGTACTACCAGCCGGACAATGCGATCCTCGTCGTCGCCGGACGCTTCGATCCGGACCGTGCGCTCGAACTCGTGGCCGAAAAGTTCGGTCCCCTCCCGCGGCCGGATCGCACGGGGGCGAACCAGCTGTTCAATACGTACACCGCCGAGCCCGCCCAGGACGGGGAGCGCACCGTCACCCTCCGGCGCGTCGGCGATGTCCAGTTCGCGATGGCGGCCTATCACATGCCGCCGGGTTCTCACGAGCACTTCGCCGCGGTCGACGTGATGACGCACATCCTCTCCGCGCGTCCCGCCGGGCGCCTCTACCAGGCGCTTGTCGAGCCGGGCCTGGCGGCCAACGCCTTCGCCGGCAACTTCCAGTTGCGCGAGCCGGGCATCCTGTTCGCCGGCACGGAGGTGCGCGAGGGCGACTCGCTCGACGAAGCCGCCGACGTCATGCTGGGCACGATCCAGGCGCTCACCGACGAACCTCCCACCGAGGAGGAGGTCGAGAGGGCGAAGACGGACTTTCTCTCGGGCATCGAACTCTCGTTCAACAACCCCCAGGGGATCGCCCTTCAACTCAGCGAGTGGGCGTCGATGGGCGACTGGCGCCTCTTCTTCCTGCACCGGGACCGCCTGGAGCGGGTGACGCCCGAAGCGGTCCATCAGGTCGCGCAGGCCTACCTGAAGCCGTCCAACAGGACCATCGGCTATTTCTACCCGGCGGATGAGACGCCGGCCCGCGCGGAGATCCCTCCGCCGCCGGACGTCGGCGCGCTGGTGGCCTCGTACACGGGGCGGGAGGCGGTGGCCGAAGGCGAGGCGTTCGAGCCCACGATCGAGAACATCGAGGCCCGGACGGCGCGGTTCGAACTGCCCAGCGGCCTCAAGGTCGCCTTCCTCGCGAAGGAGAACCGCGGCGACGCCGTGAACGTGCGCTTCACGCTGCGGCACGGCACGGAAAGCGGGCTCATGGGGCAGGCCACCGCTGGCTCGCTCGCCGGCGCCATGCTGATGCGCGGGACGGAGAGTCGCTCCCGCCAGGAGATCTCCGACGAACTCGATCGCCTGAAGGCTCAGGGGTTCGTCAACGGGGGCGCCACGACGGCGAGCGGGTCGTTCACCACCGTGCGGGAGAATCTTCCGGCCGTCCTCCGGCTCGGCGCCGAGATACTCCAGGAACCGGCCTTCGATGCGGATGAGTTCGAGTTGCTCCGCGAGGAGCGTCTCGCCGGCATCGAATCACAGATGTCAGAGCCGCAGGCCCTTGTGCTCCAGGCGTTTCAGCGTCACTTCAGCGACTATCCGGCGGACCATCCCCGCTACTCGCCGACCTTCGAGGAGCAGATCGAGCGCCTCGAGGCCGCGACGGTGGACGAGGCGCGCGCCTTCTGGCAGGGCTTCTACGGGGTGCAGGGCGGTACCATGTCCGTGGTCGGCGACTTCGATGCCGCGGAGATCCGCGCGCTGATCGAGGAACTGTTCGGCGACTGGACCGCGAGCGAAGCCTACGCCCGCGTGCCGGTCCAGTACCGCGAGATCGCGCCGCTGACCCTCGATATCGAGACGCCGGACAAGGCGAACGCGATGATGTTCGCCGGACTCTCGATTCAGATGCGCGACGACCACCCCGACTACCCGGCGCTCCTCCTCGGCAACCACATCCTCGGTGGCGGCATGAACTCCCGGCTGTTCAGCAGGATCCGGGGGGAGGAAGGCCTGTCGTACGGCGTGAGTTCCAACTACGGCGCGCCCCCGATCGATGACGCCGCGCAGTTCCTGGCGTTCGCGATCTTCGCGCCGGAGAACGCGGACAAGGTGGTCGCCGCGTTCGAAGACGTGCTCGAGACCACGCTGGCGGACGGTTTCTCGCCGGAGGAGTTCGAGGCCGCCAAGAGAGGCTATCTGGACCAGCAGCAGAACGCCCGCGCGAACGACGCGGCCATCGCGAACATGCTGTCGAACTCCCTGTTCCTGGACCGTCCGCTCTTCTTCAACGCGGAGCGGGAGGCGGCGATCGAAGCGCTGACGGCGGGCGACGTCGTGGACGCGATGCGGCGCCACATCGACCCGACGAAGCTGACGATCATCCGGGGCGGCGACTTCGCGAACAAGCTCGTCCCGTAGCCCTCAGGCTGCCGGCCTCCCGGGCCGGGCAGAAGGGAGCGGCGGGCGGCCGGCTCAGCGGCCGCCCGTCTGCTCCTGTTCGACGTTCAGTTGCGTGATGTCCACGCTCCAGCGCGTGTCGCCCAGCAGGTGCTTCACGAAGTACTCCGCGCGCAGCCAGAACCAGTAGTCGCTCATGTCCCCGTAGCCGTGCCGCTGGCCGGGGAAGACGAAGTAGTCGAAGCGCTTGTTGGCCCGGATCAGCGCCTCCGCCATGCGGTGCGTGCCGGCGTGGTGGACGTTGTTGTCGATGTCGCCCGTCGTGAGCAGCAGGTGCCCCTTCAGGTTCGCGGCCAGATCCGAGTTGCGCTCGATCTCGTACTCGAAGGTCACGTTCCCGCTGTCGTCGACCACCTCACGCACGCCGTGGTGTTTCTCCGACCAGTTCTGGTTGTAGACGTCGTTGTTGTGGTTCCCCGAGGATGAGACGGCGACCTTGAAGAAATCGGGGTAGACGAGCATCGCCGCCGTGGACATGAACCCGCCGCCGGAGTGCCCGTAGATCCCGATCCGGTCGATGTCGATGAAGTCGTGCCGGTCCGCGAGTTGCTCGATCGCCGTCTTCTTGTCCGCCAGCCCGTAGTCGCGGAGGTTCCCGTACCCGTAGTTGTGGTACCACTTCGAACGGGCCGGGTGGCCGCCGCGGTTCCCCACCGTGATCACGACCATCCCGAACTGGGCCAGCGCCGTCTCGTAGCGCGCCGTCGAGAACGCCTTCGCCACCGACTCCGTCTGCGGCCCGGGGTATACGTAGGCCACGATCGGGTACGTCTTCTCCGGGTCGAAGTCGAAAGGCTTGTACATGACCCCGTACAGGTCCGTCACTCCGTCGTCCGCCTTCACCGTGTAGGGTTCGGGGAATCCGTACCCCGCCTCCTCCAGCTTCGAGAAGTCGGCGGTTTCGAGGTCCATGATCCGACGGCCGTTGGCCGCGTGGAGCGCGGCGGTCGGCGTCGTGTTGACGCGCGAGTAGTTGCTGATGAAGAAGCGGTTCGACTCCCCCATCTCCACCCGGTGGTCGAAATCCCCGGGGTTGAGGAGCGTGAGTCCGGAGCCGTCGAGGTTCACCCGGTACAGGTGCTGGTAGTAGGGATCCTCGCCCACCTCGCGCGCGTTGGCCTGGAAGTAGACGACGCCGGCCGCCTCGTCGATCCCGACCACCTGGCGCACCGACCACGGACCCTCGGTGAGGCGGTTGCGCAGCGTCCCGTCCGGCCCGAACCGGTACAGGTGCGCCCAGCCGTCCCGCTCCGACCACCACAGCATGTCGCCCGACTCGAGGAGTTCGAGCCGCTGGAACTCCACGTAGGTGTTGAGCCGCTCCTCGAACAGCACGCGCGCCGCGCCGGTCGCCGCGTCCGCCACCATCACGTCCACGCGGTGCTGGTTGCGGCTCTGCCTCACGAAGTGAAGTTCGTCCGATGTCGGAGAGAGCCACAGCGAGCGGAACGGCTCCTCGCTGTCCGGATAGCGGAACTGGCGCGCGGCCGTCGTGAAGAGGCGGTGATCCTTCCACTCCTCCGGCATCGCGACCTCGACCATGCTCCGGTCCTGGAGGTCGTAGATGAGAAGCTCGGGCTGGCTCACGGTCTCCTCGCCCGGCATGTCGTACTTGTAGGACTCGAGTTCGGGCCGCTTGTTGCCGACCATGTGGATGACCCAGAGGTTCCCCACCTCGCGCCGGTCGCGGCGGATCAGGGAGAAGCGGCGTGAGTCATGGGACCACGAAATCGACACCCGCTTCCGTTCGTCCGCGCTTTCCTCGCGCTCGATGTCCGTGTCGCCGCGCTCGAACACCGCGTAGCTGTAGTGCTCCACCCCGTCCGTCGTGAGCTGCGTCTCTTCGACGTCGATCCCCTCCTCCGCTTCGTCCGCCTCGTCTCCGCTCTTCCCGCGCCGCGCCTCGAGGAACTGCAGGTAGTCCTCTCCGCTCATCATGTGGAGGTTGTGGTGGCGGGCGAAGATCACCGTCTGTCCGTCCGGCGACACGCTGGCCCAGGACGGGTGGTTGTCGGGCGCCTCCCAGTCCTCGAGTTCGCGCAGCACCCGCGTGTTCACGTCGTACTCGAAGTGGAACACCTTCTTCCTGGCGCGCTGGCGCTGGCGTTCTCCCTCTTCCTCCTCCTCGTCCAGTTCCTCCATCTCGGACCCGGTCTCTTCTTCCTCCTCGTCCTGCGAAGACTCGACCTCGAACTGGAGCGTATTCGCGTCGATGAACTTGATCGCGCGGATCGGGAGGTGCCGGCCGTCCCACGGGTCGCGCGTGATGCGGGTCAGCTCGGCCGCGAGCCGGTCGTTGTCGAAGATTTGCCGCTTCGTCCCCGCCACCGGGTCCACGATGTGGTAGAAGGAGCCGTCCGAGGTCTCCCATTCGTACCAGAACGACTCGGAGCCCTCGATCCACTGCGGATCCACCGAGGTCGAGTAGACGAGGTCCTGGATCTTGTAGGGCGCGAAGCGCGCGGCGAGGCGGTAGTTCGCCGAACCCTCGCCCGTTTCCTGCGCTGCGAGCGGCGCCGCCAGCAGCATTGCGGCCGCCAGCGGGAGAAAAAGGCGTGAACCGGCACGGTATGCGGAGTTCATGGCAAGACTCGTGGCTGTCGTGATCGGAACGAGATGAGAGACGGAGAACGTGGAGGAGGTCGGGGCGGCCTGTCCAGATGGCCGCCCCGCGGGGCGCGGAGGCGCACCCGATCGGCGGGGGCCGGTCCGGGCGACCGACCCCCCGCCGACAGGGGTCAAGCCGAGTCGGTCAGCAAGCTGGCGTCGGTGCTAGTCGCCGCGTCCGAGCATCATGCCGACGACGGCGCCGGCGGCGCCCCAGAGGACGGCCGTGACGACGACGTCGACGACGACCGAGGTGAGGGTCGAGGTGTTCATCGCGCCCAGGGCCACGAACCCGAAGGTCGCGGCAATGAGGGCGCCGAGCTTGGCGCCCGCCTGGGCGCCGCCCGCGACATCCGTCGCGCCCTTCCAGCCCAGCGCGGTCGCGAGCACTCCGCCGCCGGCGAGCTGGCCTACGGCGATCCAGAGGAAATCGGGAGACTCCTTAATGACACCGGTGGCTGAGCCCATGTTGGCTTCGAAGAAGCCACCCAGGAGCAGTTCGTACAGGACGTAGCCGCCCACAAGAAGGACGACGGCGCCGGCGATCGAGGCGATGAGGCACTTCGTGTTCATGGCGTTCCCTCCGCCTGAAGGTGGTGAAGCCCCCCCGCACACGTCCCTTCCTCCCGCGGGCAGACGCGCGCGGCGCGCGCAAGAGGCTCACCGGGCGGCGGCCACCCTGCCTTGAAGCATAGGAATCGAAACCCGACCGGCAAGACCGGCCGTCCCGCTAGCTCGGGCGGGTGGTGCCGGCTAGAACCGGTCCAGCCGGGGGTTGACCACGTTGGAGTAGATCGAACCGAACGTGTAGGAGAAGCCCACCGACACGCCGTACTCGAAGCCGCTCTGCAGGATGCGCTGGCGGAGGAGGACCTCCTCGGTCGTGGCGTCGCCGGCGGGTACGTTCAACTGATCGCGGATGCGCGAGTAGTTCGCGTTCAGCCGGAGCGACAGACCGCGGAAGATCCGGAAATCGGCCCCCGCGAAGGCCGTGAAGCGGTTCTTCGAGGGATCGTGGAGGAACTGGGAGAAGGTCAGAAACCCGTACGATTCGCCCCACGGCTGGCGGACGCTGAGGCGGACGCTGAAGCGGTGGTGCGGGAGCGTCTCGTCGTCCTTAAGGAAGACGGTCTGCTCGATGTAGTCATGGTACCGGACGCCGATCGTGTAGAGGAAATTGAACTGCCGGCGGGTGGACTCGGAGTAGGGGAAGATGTTGTACTCCAGGGCCGGCCCCAGCCGCAGCTGCAGGTCCTCGTTTCCGAAGCTGGAGTGTCCCACTTCGAACGCGGCCCCGGCCGACCAGTGGTCCGACAGGCTCCACACGCTGAGCCCTTCGGCCTCGTAGCTCTCGCGAATGCTCGTGACCGAAGTCGTGTCGGAGGTCTCGAACAGCCGCCGGTTGTAGCTCCCGTCCACGGAGAATTCGAGTTTCAGGGCGTCCGTGACCCGGTCGGCCGAGAACCCGCTCTCCAGTTCGTACGATTCGGTGCGCTCGTCCACATCGAGTTCGGCGTTCGCGCGCAGCCGGAAGGTCCAGAAGTTCCAGGGGTCGTCCTCGGGCCGTGCCGCGATCTCGCCGTGGTCGGCTCCGTCGTAGTGGATGTCGATGCTGGAGGCCTGGTCGGTGCGGGCGATGTAGCGCAGCAGCCCCAGTTCGAGCGTGCGGGCCACGTCCGTCAGCCGCTGCTCCAACGCGAGGTTGGCCCGCGTCACGACTTCGAGCCGGTCCGTGACCTCCGCGAACTCCTCCCGCCCGATGAAGTCGAGCGTGAAGCGCCGGCCGCCGCTGCCGGTGTCTTCCGAGGTCATGAGGACGTGGACCTGCGCGTCCTCGCGGTCGCGCGTGTAGTTCACGTACGGGATCTCGCGGCGGTAGAAGTCGAAGTCGCACATCCCGCGGCCGCCGTCGCAATCGAAGAAGACGCGAAGGGCGCCGTTGCCGTTGGCGATGGGCGTCACTTCCTGCGCGGCGAGGGGAGCGGCGGCCAGGCAGGCCAGCGCAGCGAGAAAGGCTGACCGTTTCATCCGCCGACCACCGTCCCTCCATTCATCATGATCAGGTAGTTTGCCTCGGGGTCACCGCCCGTCTGTACGAAACCGAGCTTCTCATAGAACGCCTTCGAGGCGGCGAGGTCCTTTACCGTGAGACTGATCGAGAAGAGGCCGAGATCCAAGGGATCGCTCCGGGTTGAGGGCGCTGTGGCGCTCCGTCTTTCGCTCCGCTCACCGCAGCTGCGACGCGGGGCCTCGGAAGGGATCCTCGAACCGTCCGAGGCCGCGGCCGCTCGGGAGGTGATCCGCGGCTGGCATGGATACGACGCGACGCCGATGGTAACACTGCCGGGGCTCGCGGCGTTGCTGGGTGTCGAGGCGGTTTGGGTCAAGGATGAATCGCCGCGCTTCGGGCTCGGCTCCTTTAAGGCGCTCGGCGGGGCGTTCGCGGTGCTGCACGCGCTGCAGGACGAGATCGAGCGGCGGAGCGGCACCCGGCCGACGGCGCCGGAATTGCGGGCCGGGCATCCGCTCGCGGCGGAGATCACGGTCACGACCGCCTCGGCCGGGAACCACGGCCGATCCGTGGCGTGGGGAAGCGCCGAGTTCGGCTGCCGCTGCGTGATTTTCCTTCCGGAAGACGCGATGCCCGCTCGCGCCCGGGCGATCGAGGGACACGGGGCGAAGGTGGTCCGCGTACCCGGCGAGTACGACGGTGTCGTCGGGCACACGGACCGGGAGGCCGCGCGGAACGGCTGGATCGTCGTCTCCGACACCGCGTATGCAGGGTACGAGGAGACGCCCCGCCGCATCATGGCGGGCTACACGCTCCTCGCCGCGGAGATGCTCGACGACCTCGCGAATGCCGGCTCGGCGCCGCTCACGCACCTCTTTGTGCAGGCGGGCGTCGGCGGCCTCGCGACCGGGGTGTGCGGCCACTTCGCGCAGACGTGCGGCGAGGGGCGGCCGCGCTTCATCGCCGTCGAGCCGTGGCGGGCCGACTGCTTCGGCCGGAGCCTGCGGCTCGGTCGGGCGAGCATTGCCGAACCGCCGTTCCACACCGCGATGGGCGGTCTCGCCGCCGGCGTCGCGTCGACGATCGCCTGGGATTACCTGGCGCCGCTGCTCGACGCGGCGATCGCGCTCCCCGAGCCCGCCTGGGCCGCCGGCGCCGAGGCGCTCGAGTCCGGGCGGCTGGGCGCCCGCATCATCGCGGGCCCGTCCGGCGCCGCCGGCGCAGGGGCGCTCGTGGCCCTGGCCCGCCTCCCCGCCCTGCGCCGGCTCCTCGGCCTCGACGCCTCCGCGCGGGTCGGCGCCATCGTCACCGAGCAGCGTTTCGACTGACGACGCGGCCGCTTGCCGTCGCCCCCCGCCACCGTATAGTCGATCACGCCGATCCTCGAATCGCGCGCGCACGCCGTTACGGCGCCTTGAACGCCCTCAACCCGTCCAGGAGTCACATGTTGGATTTCGCTGCCCACGTCGATCGCGAACTCGCGAGGTTCCACGACGAACTCGAGACCTTTCTTCGCATCCCCAGCGTCAGCACCGATCCCGAGCATGCGGGCGACGTCCGCGCCTGCGCCGACTGGGTCGCCGAACACCTCCTCGCGGCGGGGATGCACGAGGCCGAGGTCATCGAAACCGGCGGGCATCCCATCGTCGCGGGCGAGCGGATCCACTCCGAAGAGGCCCCGACCGTGCTCGTATACGGACACTACGATGTGCAGCCCTCGGAGCCCGACGAGTTGTGGACGAGCCCGCCGTTCGAACCGGCGGTCCGCGACGGCCGCCTGTACGCCCGCGGCTCGATCGACGACAAGGGGCAGGTCCACATGCACATCAAGGCGCTCGAAACGCGCCTCGCGTGCGGGGCGGATGTCCCCGTCAATCTCAAGCTCGTGATCGAAGGCGAAGAGGAGGTGGGAAGCCGCCATCTCGCGGCGTTCCTCCACGAGCACGCCGACCGGCTCGCCTGCGACGCGATCCTCGTCAGCGACACCGGGATGTTCTCCCCGGAGTTGCCGTGCATCACGACCGGACTGCGGGGCATCGTCTACACCGAGATCAACGTCCATGGCCCCCGGTCCGACCTCCACTCCGGTACCTACGGCGGCGCGGTGGTGAACCCCGCCAACGCCCTGGCCGCCATCCTCGCCGGCCTCCGCGACCAGCACGGCCGGGCCACCGTGCCGGGGTACTACGATGCGGTCCGACCCATCAGCCCCCGCGAACGGGCCGATCTCGAACGACTCCCCATGGATGAAGAGACGCTCCGGGCGGGCGTCGGAGCGCCGGCCCTGGGCGGGGAAGCCGGGTTCTCGGCGCTGGAGCGGCTATGGTTTCGTCCCACGCTCGACGTGAACGGGCTCCTCAGCGGCTTCACCGGCGAAGGCTCGAAGACCGTTCTCCCCTCGCGCGCGATGGCGAAGGTGTCGATGCGGCTGGTTCCGGATCAGGACCCGGCGGAGGTCGTCGAGGCCTTCGAGGCCCGCGTCCGCGAACTCGCCCCTGAGGGCGTGACGGTCGAGATCAAGCGCTCACACGGCGGGGCTCCGTGGGTGGCCGACACCGAACATCCCATCTTCGACGCCGCCTCCGCGGCGCTGGAGTCGGGGTTCGGCGCCCCGCCCGCGTACATCCGCGAGGGCGGCTCGATCCCCATCGTACAGGAATTCGAGGAGACGTTCGGTGCTCCCGCGCTCCTCATCGGCTTCGCGCTGCCCGGCTGCAACATGCATGCGCCGGACGAGTGGATCGATCTCGGCGTCTACCGAAAGGGGATCGCGGCCCTCGCCGACCTCTACGGCCGCCTCGCCGACCCGTTGGCCTAGTCTCGCCCGAGCCGCCGCCTCAGGCGACGGGTACGACGTCGAGTTCCGTCGTGATCTCGATGCAGCCGGAGAGCGTTCGGTAGACCGGACACTTCGGCGGATGGGCTTCGAACGCGCGCCGGATCGCATCGGCGTGCGCCTCGTCCGCCTGAAGCCGATATCGGGCCCGGATCCGCCGGATCACGAGCACGCCGTCGTCCGTCTCGACCTCGCCCTCCACGTTCGCCACCAACCGACCTTCATCCGCTTTTACGCCGCGCGCTTCCAGCGCGCCCCCGAAGGTTCCGGCCAGTCAGCCGCCGGTCGCGGCGATGACATAGTCGAGGGTCGTGGCGACGTCGCGGTTGTCGCGGACTCCGTAGTACTCGGCGATCGCGGAATGGACGCCGAAGTCGACCGGCGCATCCGTAGCCGGGATCTCCGCCGTGCGGTATGGCCCCTTCTGCCGCACGATCTTCACGTGCGAGCGGTAGACGACTTCACTCATTCGTTGGTCTCTCCATGATGATGTCGAGGAAGTTCATGACGACGCGGTGCGTGAGCCCCCAAATGGCGTCGCCCTCGTACAAGATGGAAGGCCACACGTGCTCCCGGCCACCGTCCGGGTAACGGATCTCGGAACGCAGAGCCGGGTCGCGCAGCGCGCCCAGCGGAGCCCACACGTGATACTGCACCTCCGCGTTGGTCGAGACCCGGACGTCTTCCCCGTGCCAGGCGACGAAGGGGGAGATGAGGATCGACGGGATCCGGCGCGTCACCGGGTGCAGGTCGTCCAGCCGCCCCAGGAACCCGCCGCGCGGAAGGTCGAGCCCCACCTCCTCGCGCAACTCGCGGCGCGCCGTCTCCAGGAGGTCCGCATCCGCCGCGTCCCGGTGCCCGCCGGGAAGCGCCATGTGGCCGGACCAGGGGTCGCCGGGGACCTCCGCCCGCCGGACGAAGAGCACCTCCAGGTCGTGGCTCCGCGGACGAACCACGAGGGTCACGGCCGCGTGGCGCTCCGCCGCCACGGGATCGACGACGGTGTGGCCCGCCGCCAACAGCCGACGCGAAACCCCCGCCGGGCTCCAGCCGTCCCTCACCGACCCTTCTCCGCTTCGTCGAGGAGCCGCAGGTAGCTCTCCAGCCGCCGAGGCCGGATCTCCCCATCCTCCACGGCCGCGCGAACCGCGCAATCCGGCTCCACCCGATGTCGGCAGTCCGCGAACCGGCAGCCGTCGCCCGCCGCGGCGATCTCGACGAAGCCCCCCGCCAGTTCCGCCGGATCCAGCCCCCACAGCGCCAGGTACTGCAGGCCGGGCGTGTCCGCGACGTAGCCGCCGTCGGGGTATCGATAGAGCGCCGACGCCACCGTCGTGTGCCGCCCTCGTCCCCGCCGCTCGCTGATCTCGCCCACGCGGAGGTCGAGCTCCGGCACGAGGGCGTTCAACAGGCTCGACTTCCCCACGCCCGACTGCCCGCTGAGGACCGTGATCCGCCCCGCGAGGCGTCCGGCGAGCGCCGTGAGTCCCGCCCCCGATTCGGCGCTCGTCCGCAGCGTCTCCACGCCGAGCGCCGCGTACTGCCCGAGGCCGTCGCCGGATGCGGGCTCCGCGAGGTCCGTCTTGTTCACGACGAGGAAGGCGTCGATGCCGCTCAGCGCCGCAAGCGCGAGCAGTCGGTCCGCCATGAGGAAATCGGGATCGGGCGCCGTCACCGAAACGACGACGGCGACCTGGTCCACGTTCGCGACGATCACCTGTTCGCGCCGTTTGGAGACGCCGTGCCGGGAAAGCGCGCCGCTTCGCGCACGGAGCCGAACGATCCGCATCTCGTCGCCGACGCGTTCCAGTTCGACAAGGTCGCCGACCGAAACGATGCGCGAGTCCGTCTGCTTCAGGCGACCGCGCAGCGACGCCTGCACCACGGTCCGGGAATCGTCCACGTGATAGACCCCACCGGCGATCCGCAGTACGCGGCCGACGGCAGCGGAGGGGCCACCGGATGTCACGCCGGGCCGCGGTCCTCGTCCGTCCCGTCCCCGAGCTCCTCGAGACAGTTCCACGCCAGCAGCGCGCACTTGATGCGAACCGGGAACTTCGAGACCCCCGCCAGCGTGCGCAGATCGCCGAGGTCGTCGTCCGACAGCAGCGCTTCGTCTCCGTGCAGGAGGTGCGTGAACTTTCCGGACAACTCCAGCGCCTGATCGAGCGACTTCCCCCGCACGCGTCCGGTCAGCATCGACGCGGACGCCAGGCTGATCGAGCACCCGCGGCCCAGGAAGCGCGCCTCGACGATGCTCCCTCCCTCCACGCGCAACATGAGTTCGATCACGTCGCCGCAGAGCGGGTTGTTCATCGTGATCGCATGCGTGGCCTCGTCCAGATGCCCCTTGTTCCGGGGCTTCCGGTAGTGGTCGAGGATGACTTCCTGGTACAGCTGGTTGAGCGACGAGGGGATCTCCCGGTCGACGGCGCCGGGCGTGCTTGAACGGGGTTCGGTCATGGATTCAGGCGATGCCGCCGAAGACTTCGGCTGCCAGGGCGAGGCCGTCGCACAGCGCGTCGATCTCCCGCGGCGAATTGTAGAAGTAGAAGCTCGCCCGGGCCGTCGCGCTGATCCCGTAGTGGTCCATCAGCGGCTGGTTGCAATGGTGCCCCGCCCGGATCGCGATTCCCCGCTGGTCGAGGATCGTGGAGAGGTCGTGCGGATGTATGTCGCCGTACGTGAAGGAGAAGACCGCGGTCCGCTCCTCGCGGGGGCCGTACAGGCGAAGCCCCTCGATCTCGTCGAGGCGCTCGAGCGCGGCGCGCTTCAGGGCGCCCTCGTGCGCCTCGATCGCCTCCGACCCGAGGTCCGCGAGAAAGCGGGCGGCTTCGCCGAAGCCCACGACGCCCGAGATATTGGGCGTTCCGGCCTCGAACTTGTGCGGCACCTTCGCCCACGAAGATCCCTCGAGCTTCACCTCCGAGATCATCTCGCCCCCGCCCTGGTACGGAGGCATCTCCTCCAGCAGCTCCCGTCTGGCCCACAGCGCCCCGACGCCGGTGGGACCGCACATCTTGTGGCTGCTGAACGCGTAGAAGTCGCACCCGGTCTTCGCGACATCGGTCAGCATGTGGGGCGCGGCCTGCGCGCCGTCGATGAGCGTCAACGCGCCGGCCGCGTGGGCCCGGTCCACGATCTCCCGGACCGGATTAACGGTCCCCAGGCTGTTGGAGACGTGCGTGCAGGCGACCAGCCGGGTTCGCTTCCCCAGCAGCCGGTCGAAATCGTCCAGATCGAGCGTGCCCCCGGGCGTGACGTCGACGAAGCGGAGGCTGCACCCCGTGCGGCGCGCGAGCAGTTGCCACGGCACGAGGTTCGAGTGGTGCTCCATCTTCGTGAGCACGATCTCGTCGCCCTCAGCGATGAACGCGTCCCCCCAGCTCGACGCGACGAGGTTCACCGCCTCCGTCGTACCGCGCGTGAAGACGATCTCCGCCGGGTCCGTCGTGCCCGCGTGCGTCGCCACCGCACGGCGCGCGCCCTCGTACGCCTCCGTCGCCTCCGCGCTGAGCCGATGCACGCCGCGATGCACGTTCGCGTGCTCCCGGCGCAGATAGCGCTCGACCCGGTTCAGCACGCGGAGTGGCTGCTGCGAGCTTGCCGCGTTGTCCAGATAGGCCAGGGGGTGGCCGTTGACTTCCCTCGACAGAATGGGGAACTGGGCCCGGATCGCGGCGAGATCCCAGCCGCCATCGTCCGAAGCCTCACCCGGATCGCGGCGACCGCCCGGCGCGGAGGAGCGCTCGGACGCCGGCACGCCCGTCGCGCGCATGGTATCCGTCATCTCCGCCGTCTCCGCCATCGGGCCCCGGATCCCGCTCAGTCGAGGTCGACCTGAATGTCGTCCCCGTCGATCCGCACGTCGAAGCGCCGGACCGGCATGACCGCCGGGAGCGCCCTCGGCTCGCCGGTCGCGAGATCGAAGCGCGCACCGTGGAGGAGACAGGTGATCTCACCCGCCTCGACCTCGCCGTCCGAGAGCGGGAACTCTTCGTGGGAGCAGCAGTCCTCGAGCGCATAGACCTCGCCGCCGCTCCGGATGAGGGCGATCGCCAGGTCCTCGGCCATCACCCCGCACGTTCCGTTCTCCGGGACATCGTCGACCCTGGCCACCGTGACGAATCGGCTCATAGCCCGATCTTCTCCTCGATCGCTTCGCGGACGCGCGCCCGCACCCCCTCCATCGGAAGGCGTCCCAGAACCTCGTCGAAGAACCCGAACACGAGCAGGCGCTCGGCCTGGCGCCGCGTGAGACCGCGGCTCATCAGGTAGAAGAGTTGTCCGTCCTCGACCTGCCCGATCGTCGCCCCGTGCGAGCAGCGCACATCGTCGGCCTCGATCTCCAGGTTGGGAAGCGCGGAGGCGTGAGAGCCCTCGCTCAGGAGCAGGTTGCGGTTCGTCTGGTAGGCGTCCGTGAGCTGGGCGCCCTTGTCGACCCGGATCAGCCCGCGGAACACGCTCGAACCCGCGTCCGTCAGGGCCCCCTTGAACAGCAGATCGCTGTGCGCGTGCGGCGCCGCGTGATGCTGCAGCGTGTGGTGGTCGAAGTGCTGGTCGGAGTCGCCGAACCAGAGCGCGAGCATCTCGCTGCTGCTCCCGGGCCCGTCGAGACGGCTCGTGACGTCCGCCCTCGAGAGGTCGCCGCCCAGCGTGACGTTGAAGGTCACGATCCGCGAGTCGCGGCCCGCGGCGACGTGTTGCGTCGAGAATCGCTTCACGCCCCGGCCGAAGCGCTGGAGCGCGACGTACTCAATCCCCGCGCCCCCCTCACCCGTGATCGTTGCCCCGTGAAGCGAGACGGTCTCCGCTTCGAGATCGTCGGAGAGGAACTCGTCGATCACCGCGACCCGCGCGCCCGACTCGCCGGACACGAACGAATGTGTCGAGGAGACCGTCCCGGCCCGCTCGACGAAGTGAAACGCGTGGATCGGCGCCGGCATCTCCACCCCGCGCGGCACGTGCAGGAAATAGCCGCCGCCCAGGAGGGCGAGGTGCAGCGCCCAGAGCTTCTCTTCCGCGGGGCCGGGCTGCGCCTCCAACAGCGCGCGCCTCAGCACCTCCGGGTGCCGCTCCGCCGCGTCCCGGATCGAGCACAGGACCACGCCGCTCCGCGCCACCTCGGGTTCGAGTTCGAGATGCGCGACCCGCCCCTCCCGGAGGACGACGACGCCCGCCCGCTCACCGGAGCGCCCGAGCACCTCGCGCACATCCGCCGGCAGCGCTTCCGCCGTCGCGGGCGCCGGGACCACCGGCGTGAGCGCCCCGAAACCGACCTTCGTGAGGTCCGTGTACCGCCATTCCTCCGACTTCTTCGTCGGCCAGGGAAGGGCGGTGAACCGTTCCCAAGCGGCGGCCCGCGCCCCCGCGATCGCTTCCGGCTCCGTCAGCCCGCCGGCCAGCGTATCGAAATCCGCCGCGGCCAGCGTCGACTCCGCCGGCCCGGCTGTCATTGTGCTCATCCGACCGACCCTTCCATCTCCAGTTCGATCAGCCGGTTCAGTTCGATCGCGTACTCGAGCGGCAACTCCTTGGCCACCGGCTCGATGAAGCCGCGTACGATCATCGCCATCGCCTCCGCCTCGTCGAGGCCACGGCTCATCAGATAGAAGAGCTGCTCGTCGCCCACCTTCGAGACCGTGGCCTCGTGTCCGATCGATGCCGTGTTCTCATCGATCTCGATGTAGGGGTAGGTGTCCGTCCGCGACTGTTCGTCGAGCAGCAGCGCGTCGCACTCGACGTTGGACTTCGCGCCCTCCGCGCCGTCATACACCTTGCACAGTCCGCGGTACGAGGAGCGTCCGAGCCCCTTCGAGATGGACTTCGAGGTGATCTGGGACGTCGTGTTGGGGGCGGCGTGGATCACCTTGCCGCCCGTGTCCTGGTGCTGGCCGTCCCCCGCGTACGCGATGGAGAGGATCTCGCCGTGCGCCCGCTCTCCGACCAGAAAGCACGACGGGTACTTCATCGTGAGTTTCGAGCCCAGGTTCCCGTCGAGCCACTCCATCTTCGCGTCCTCGTGCACGAGCGCCCGCTGCGTGACGAGGTTGTACATGTTGTTCGACCAGTTCTGGATCGTGGTGTACCGGAAGCGCGCGCCCTTCTTGACCACGATCTCGATGACGCCGGAGTGGAACGAGTCCGTCGAGTAGACCGGCGCCGTGCAGCCCTCGATGTAGTGGGCCTCGGCCCCCTCTTCGCAGATGATGAGGGTGCGCTCGAACTGGCCCATGCGCTCCGCGTTGACCCGGAAGTAGGCCTGGAGCGGAATCTCCACCTTCACCCCCTTCGGGATGTAGACGAACGACCCGCCCGACCACACGGCCGAGTTGAGCGCCGCGAACTTGTTGTCGTGCGTGGGGACGACGGTCGAGAAGTACTGCCGGAACAGCTCCGGGTGCTTCGCGAGTCCATCTTCGATCGACTCGAAGATCACGCCCTGCTCCTCCCACTGCTCCTTCAGGGAGTGGTAGACCATCTCCGACTCGTACTGGGCCCCGACCCCGGCGAGCGCCTTACGCTCCGCCTCGGGGATCCCGAGCTTCTCGAACGTGTCCTTGATCTCCTGCGGGACATCGTCCCAGGACCGCTCCATCTGATCCTGCGGCTTGAGGTAGAAGTAGATCTGGTCGAGCGTGTCCTCGAGCTTCGAGAGATCCCCGCCCCACTTCGGCATCGGCTTGGAGTAGTAGACGTCGAGCGCCTTCAGCCGGAAGTCGAGCATCCATTCCGGCTCTTCCTTGTGCTGCGAGATCTGGCGCACGATGTCGCTGGAGAGCCCGGGGACGGCCTTGAAGACGGGCTTGTCCTCCGTGACGAAGCCGTACTTGTATTCGTCGAGCCCGAGTTCGGCGATGGTCTCGTTCTGAGGCATGGTTCCTCCACCTTCCCTTACGGCGTTACGGCGTCAGACGGTCGCGGGCTGCTGCAGCCAGTCGTACCCCTCGGCTTCCAGCTTGTCGGCCAGCGAGGCGCCGCCGCTCTCCGCGATGCGGCCCGCCATCATCACATGCACGACGTCCGGCTGGATGTAGTTCAGGATCCGCTTGTAGTGCGTGATGAGCAGCACTCCGAGCGCTTCGTCGGCCTCGGAAAGGCGGTTCACTCCGCGGGCCACGACCTTGAGCGCGTCGATGTCGAGTCCGCTGTCCGTCTCGTCCAGAACCCCGAGCGCCGGCCGGAGCACGGCCATCTGCAGGATCTCGTTCCGCTTCTTCTCGCCGCCGGAGAAGCCGTCGTTCACATACCGGGTGGCGAAGCCCGGATCCATCTTCAGCATCTCCATCTTCTCCGTGAGCGTGCGCTGGAACCCGAACACGTCCATCTCCTCGCCCTCGTCCAGCCGCGAGTTGACGGCGGTGCGCAGAAAATTGGCGATCGAGACGCCCGGGATCTCCGCCGGATACTGGAAGGCGAGAAAGATCCCCGCGCGGCTCCGCTCATCGGGCTCCAGCTCGAGGACATCCTCTCCCTCGAACAGGATCTCGCCGGCCGTCACCTCGTACGCGGGGTGGCCCGCGATGACCTTGGCGAGCGTGCTCTTGCCCGAGCCGTTGGGTCCCATCAGCGCGTGCACTTCGCCGCGCTCGAGGTCCAGGTCGACGCCGCGGAGGATCTCCCCGTCCTCACCTTCGACTTTCGCCCGGAGTCCGCGGATCGACAGAAGCGGTTCTGACATCGTGTCCTCTTGGTGCGAAAGGCCGGTCACCCAGGGGCGCCGGCCTGGAAATACAGTGTTCAATTCGAGATGAACCGATAACGATTATCGGCCGAACAAGGTACGCGGCGCACGACCCCATATCAAGCCTCGTTGAGACCGGTTCTCAACCAAGGCCCACTGCACGCACCGCGGCGCAACCGTAGGTTGGCGGCCATGAAAGCGGCCTACTTCGAACGACACGGGGGGCCCGACGTCATCCGCGTCGGCGACCTGCGCGAACCGGCGGCGGGTCCCGGCGAAGTGCTGATCCGCGTGCGCGCGGCCGGCCTCAACCACCTGGATCTGTGGACGCGGCGCGGTTTGCCGGGACTCACGTTGAAGATGCCGCACATCGGAGGGTCGGATGTGGCGGGCGAGATCGCGGCGACGGGGGATGGCGTGGAGGGCTGGTCCCCCGGCGACCGGGTCGCGGTCAACCCGGGCCTCTGGTGCGCCCGCGCCGACTGCGAGTGGTGCGCCCGCGGCGAGCACCCCCTCTGCGCCTCCTACCGTATCCTCGGCGAGCACGTGCCGGGCGGTTTCGCGGAACAGGTCGCGGTTCCGGCGCGCAACCTGGTCCGGCTCCCCGACGGCTTCCCGTTCGCGACCGCGGCCGTCGCGCCACTCGTATACCAGACGGCATGGCGCGGACTCCTGTCGCGTGGGCGGCTGGCGCCGGGAGAGACGGTTCTCATCACGGGGGCGTCGGGCGGCGTCTCCACCGCCGCGATCCAGATCGCGAAACACCACGGGGCGCGGGTATTCGCGGTGACGAGCGGACCCGGGAACGTACGGCGCGTGGAGGCGCTCGGAGCGGACCTCGTCATCGATCGCCTCGAGGAAGATTTTTCGCGGCGCGTCTGGATGGAGACGGCGAAACGCGGCGTCGACCTCGTCCTCGACAGCGTGGGCGCGGCGACGTGGGAGGGCTGCGTGCGCGCGCTGGCGCGTGCGGGCAGGATGGTCGTATACGGCGCGACGACCGGGCCACAGGGCACGCTCAACATCGCGCGTCTGTTCTGGAGTCAGACATCGATCATGGGGACCACGATGGCGACGCGTGCCGAGTTCGAGGCCGTGATGGGACTCGTGCTGGACGGCACCCTGACGCCGGTCGTCGATGACCTGTGGCCGCTCGACCGGGCGCGCGAGGCCCACGAGCGGCTGGAGGCGGGCGGAGTCTTCGGGAAGCTCGTCCTCGAGCCGTGACCCCGGCTCCGGGGCGCGCCGAGCGGTTCCGGAGCCTCGCGGAGACCGCCTTCGACATCCTCGTCATCGGAGGCGGCATTTCCGGCGCGGCCGTCGCGCGCGACGCGGCCCGCCGCGGTTTTCGCACCGCTCTCGTCGAAGCCGCGGACTTCGCGTCGGGCACGAGCAGCCGTTCTTCCCGCCTCGTCCACGGCGGCCTGCGCTACCTGGAGCACTTCGAGTTCGACCTCGTGTTCGAGGCGAGCCAGGAACGCCGGACCCTGCTCCGGATCGCGACCCACCTCGTCCGGCCGCTGGAGTTCCACTTTCCCATCTTCCGGGACGGCCGCATCGGCCGGAGGAAGCTGGACGCGGGGATGTGGCTCTACGACGCGCTCTCGCTGTTCCGGAACATCGAACGCCACCAGATGCTCGACACGGAAGCCATGCGCGCCCGTGAACCGGCGCTGCGGACCGAGGGGTTGCTCGGCGGCGCGCGCTATTTCGATGCCCAGGTCGACGATGCACGGCTCGTCGTCACGACCATCGTGGCGGCCGTCGAGGCCGGCGCGACCGTGGTCAACCGGGCCGAGGTCGTGCGCATCGACGCATCGGACTGGCCGGGCCACCGGGCGCTGGTGAGAGACGTGGAGGGCGGACGGGAAGTGGACGTCGACGCCCTCGCGATCGTCAACGCCACCGGCGCCTGGGCCGAACAGACACTCGACCGCGTCGCCGCGGGCCCGAAGGTACCCGCCCGGGGCGATGGCGCGGCGTCCGCTGTGCGCATCCGCCCCTCGCGGGGGACGCACATCCACGTGGCGCGCGAACGGGTGGGGCACTCCGGCGCCCTGATCTTCGAGGCACCCCAGGACGGCCGCGTGATGTTCATCCTCCCGTGGCGGGAGGACCTGACCCTCATCGGCACCACGGATGAGTTCTTCGACGGCCGCCCGCACGAGGTTGCGGCCACCCCCGCCGACATCGCCTACCTGGTCGAGGCCACGCGTCACCTGCTCCCCGCGTCGAAGCTGGGACCGGAAGATGTGATCAGCGCCTGGGCCGGCCTGCGGCCGCTCGTCGCGCCTCCCGCGGACGGCGCCGACGAGGGAGCCGTCTCGAGGGAGTTCGAGGTCCATCAGCATCCCCCGGGCGTCTTCACCCTGAGCGGAGGGAAGCTGACCTCTCACCGGCACATGGCCGAGGCGACGGTCGATCGCGTGCAGTCGTTCCTCGCGCCGGCGGGCGTGAAGGCGCTTCGGAAGGTGGATACGGACAAGGTCCCGCTGCCCGGCGCGCGGTTCCGGGATCTGGACGCGCTCCGCGGCCGGATCCGGGCGCGTGCCCGCGGGCAGGGACTCGAGCGCGCCTCCGCCGACAGACTGACGCGCGCGTACGGCACGAGAGCGAACCGCGTACTCGACCTGGTCGAGCGAAACCCGCGGCTCGGCGAGCGGGTCGTCGCCGAGCGGCCGCACCTTCTCGCCGAAGCGGTGTATTCGGTGCGGGGGGAGATGGCCCTTCACGTCGAGGACATTCTCTTTCGGCGGATGCGGGTGGGCCTCGAGACGCGGGCGGGGACGCCGGAGGCCGCGCGCCGCGTCGCCGAAGTCGTGGCCGCGGAGCTGGACTGGACGGAGGAACGGCGGTTGGAGGAAGAGAAACGGGCGCTGGCCTTCAGGGCGGTGGACGACGGCGCGATCCGCGAACTGGCGGCCCGCGCGAAGGAGGTTCGCTGAACCGGCGGCCTTTGCGGCCAGGCCGCGCTCTATCCGCATCCGCGCTTGCGTGGCTCGCGACGGCGTGCGCTCCGGCCGACGACCCTCCGGATTCGCGCGGGACCCCGCCCGATTCCGCGCCGTCCGACGGCGCTGCCGCCCCCGCACCACCCGCCCCCCTCGCGGGCGAGGGTCCGACACGCGAATACCGGATCCTGCTGGTCAATCCGCTCGACATCGACGCGTACGTCTTCGCCGCGGCCGGAGCCGGGAGCGTGGTGCTCGACACGGTGCCGCGCCGGGACTCGGTCCGTGTGAACATTCGGGTGCGCGCCGACCTCGTCCGCCTCGAGGCCCGTGGCTCGGAAGGCGCGGTCCTGGCGCAGACCGACCTCGCGCTGGCGCGCGACGCCCTCAACCGCTGGGTCATCGCGGCCGACGCTCCCGGCCGGCGTGTCACCAATGGGCCGGAGAGTTCGTTAAACGGCAGGAAGGCCTTATACTATGGGAGCGATCTGTGTCCGGATCCGGCGTTCGGTACGGCGTTAGGTGCAGGGACGATGGAGGAGGGGGGACGCCATGAAGAAGCTGAGGATCGTGCTGGCGCTCGTCGCGAGTATCGCGATGATCGTCGTCGGGCAGCGTCAGGTCGGCCAGAAGGATGTGCGGGCGCAGAAGGCCGACATCCAGGGAGTCGATTCCGAAAACGAGGCCTTGTTCATCTAGCACGGGCTGCTAGCAGGACGGCCGGCGGCCTCGCCGGTCCTTCCGCCCGAAGCACCGTCGAGCACTCTCGCGGCGGTGACGGAGGATGACAGGTGCGGGGCGCCGGATGAGTCCAGTCAAGTGTAATGTCGCCCGGCGGATCGGCTTGCGCCGTCGTATGCTCCGGGTCGCCCCGATACTGTGTGCCGTGGGGCTCGCCGCGTGCTCCGGAGAGAGCTTCGGCCCGTTGACCGGGTTCTCGAATTGCTCGCTTCCGCTCGCGAACTTCACGGACGCCGGCGCGGAGCGCTCGAGTATTCCGGCGCTCAATAACCCCGACGTCGCCACGCGGCTCATCGCCCCCCACGTCGGTTACGTCAATCGCAGCGACATGGTGATCGGGCTCGAATTCAACGGCCAGCCCCTCGCCATCCCGCTGAAGCTCCTCTGGTACCACGAAGTTCTGAACCTGCAGGCCGAATCCGACCCGGTCGATCCGAGTGCGACGGGAGAACGGCTCACGATCACCTATTCGCCGCTTACGGGATCGGTCAGCGTCTTCAATCCGGAGCCGAGCGGCACGCCCGACTTCGTGGTATCCAACTACGTTCTCGACAACAACCTCGTGATGGACGACGGCACCGGGACGCTCTACCCTCAACTGACGCGCTCCGCCACCTGCGGCCCGCGCGACGGCAGCAGCCTGACGCGCGTGCCGTACGAGTTGATGGTGTACGGGGCATGGCTCCAGATCTTTCTGGACACCTGGATCGCGACACGCGCGACGGGGCACGACTTCCTCTACACGCTCTACCCATACGGGAACTATCGGGACCCGGACAACGCCTCACTCTTCTATCCGACCTCCGCCCCGATCGATCCGCGCCGAAAGCCGAAGGAGCGGGTGGTCGGCGTCCCGTCGGGAACCGGTGGCATCGCGTTCGCCATCTCGGACCTGCGAGAAACCGCGGCCCGTGACCAGGAGGGTCAGAACACGTCCGTCTGGGCCGCGAGCGCCATGGCGCGCGGAGAACCCGTCGTTGCGTTCTGGAACTCCAGCGCTCAGAGCGCGAGGATCTACCGCGCTCGAGCCAACGGGCGGCCGCTCACGTTCGAAGTCGTCGATGGTCGCCGGCAGGACGTGGAGACGGGGAGCGTGTGGAATTTCGCGGGCGAGGCCGTGGATGGACCGCTGGAGGGAGAAAGACTCGAAGCGCACCCGGAGGCGTATCACGCGTTCTGGTTCGCCTGGGCGGCGTTCCAGCCGGACACGGAGGTGTGGACTGCCCCGATTCCCCTCACCGGCTCCGCCGATTTCGTTCCGGCGGACGACGCTACGTTGCTGCCGCCGGATCCGGATCTGACGAGACGGCGTCCGCGCTAGGGCAACGCCCCGCTAGGGCACCGCGGGCAGCGGGTACTTCTCGAGCCAGGCGAAACCGAGTTCGTCGCTTCGGACGAGGTAGGCGCTTTCCGCTCCAAAGGCGACGAGCCGCCGGTCCTCGGGCAGTTCTACCTGGGCGACGCGCTGCCCGCCTCCGTCGAACACATCGTACAGGTGCGCTTCTCCCGCCGGCACATAACGCCGGACCCACGCCCGGCCTCCCGCATCGACCGCCACCGCCCCGGCCGGGATGACCGGCTTCGTATCGGGCCAATCGAAGTCGGAGCGGTCCGCATTGCCCGCCCCCGAAGGCGCGCGGCTCATGGACATCCGCATCCCGCTCCCGTCGTCCGTGGCCTCGACACGCAGACCGCCCCCGAGCTCCTCGAGCCACTCATCCTGATCCGCCCGCCGGACCCGCACCGCTTCGTAGGGGATCTCGGGCCCCCGCGTGACCCCGCCCGCGCGATCCAGCCACTCCAGCCGGTAACCGTCCGCGCGCGCGACCGCCACCCGGCCGTCCCAGGCCACGTTCCACGCATCCTGGTTCGAGAACGGCACGGGCCGGATGTTCACGCTGCGGTTGTTGGCATCCCCCGACTCGACCCGTGTCTGCGCCGCCAGCCGCACCCGTCCGACCTCGGAGATCTCGCCCGTCGCCGGATCGAAGCGCGCCACGGCGGCCGAATCCGACGTGCCCGCCATCCCGTCGAGTCGCCGCTGGAAGTAGATCCCGCCTTCGCGGTCGGTTCCCACCGGAATCATCATCGTCATCCCGGTATTCGGCGCGCCCTGGGCGATGGGCCACGTCTCGCCGAAGCTGAGGTCCGCCTCGATGCGGGTGAGCCGGGCGTTGCCGAGGTCGACGAGGAGCGACGCGCCGTCCGGAAGGGGGTAGAGGCCGTCCGGCGTCCGATACTCCTGCGGACCCTGGCCCGTGTTCGTCAGCGTGTCCGCGCGGCCCCCGGGCATCCACGCGATGACCGCGGCGCCGAAGCCGTCCGCGATGAGTACACGCCCGTCCTCGAGTTCGCGCGCGCCGCGCATGGAGCCGAGCCCGTCCGCGAAGGCCGCGGCCGCAGGGCCGAACGAAACCCGCGGCGGCTCCTGCGCCTCCGCCACGCCGACCGCCGCCGCCGACAGCCCCATCGCAGCCAGCGCCATCGCCACCAGCCCGGCCCGGATGGCACCGGAGTTCCGTGCAGTGTTGATCATCGAATCCCCGCCAGTCCCCTTACCAGTTCTCTTCGGGCTCGTCCCACGTCTGGGCCCAGAATTCGTCCTCCTCGGCCCTCGCCAACTCGAGATCGACCGGTTCGACGTCCTCCGCGTCCACGCGGCCCACCGTCTCGATGCGCCGCACGATCTCGTCCGTGACGCCGCTCCGGGTCGCGTGGCGCAGCCGCCGCCGCGCACGCCAGCCGGCCACCGCCACCAGCACCGCAAGCGCCACGAAAATGTAACCGGTCACCGCTTCTCACCGCGCTGGACGCTCCGGACCGCCCGCCGGACTGTGACGGGAACCGCGTCGCTCCCGCCACACGAAGACTAGAGTCCGAGCCAGTGCTCGAACTTTACGAGGAAGATATTCGTGGAGGGAATCCGCGCGAGGTCCGTCAGATCGTCGCCGAGGCGGAACGAACCGTCGTTGCGGAACGCCTGCTGGTCGCGGCTCCAGACGAGAAAGACGGTCGATCCGGGCCGGTACTGCCAGCGCAGGACGAGGTTGGAGCGGAAGGACTTCACGTTGAAATCGGGATCCGCGAACCCGAAGTCCGCCCTCCCGTCCCGGTCGGCATCGACCTGGTAGAGCCCGAAGCCGTTCGCCTCCAACCGCCGGATCTCGTTCTCGCCGTACGTCCGGAAGCGATCGGAGAAACCGGACGCCCGTGGATCGTCGACCTCCATGAATCGGTCGTAGCTGCCCGCGCTCACGAAGGGCTGGGCGTAGAACTGAAGCGAAAGGTCCGGGCTGAACGTGTAATTCAGGCGCGTCGTGATCGAGACCGTCTGCTGGCCCAGGCGCGCGAACACGTAGTGCGTCCCATCGGAGGCGTCGGGCTGCGCGACGAATTGCCACGCCTGATCGTTCCACTGCAGGCTCGGGCCGATGTTGAGCTGGAGACGGCTCGACGGCTGGAGCCTGATGTTCGGCGACACGCCGAAGCGGCGGGTCGCGGTGTGGTACTCTCCGCCGGCGTTGAAGACGGCCCCGAGCTGCACGGACTTGCGGGAATCCGTGAACATCCCGCCCCAGCTGCTCCACTGGCTCGGCTGGTAGAGCGCGGGGCCCCCGCGCAGGGCCGTCGTGGCGAGCCCCGCCCACTCCTGATTGAACCCGGCGAAGCCCCGCCAGAAGTTCTTGAACTGGAAGTTCGCGTTCACGTTGCCGCCCGTGAACTGCCGTTCGCCGCGGAACGTCCAGCCGGACCACGTCGCCGCGTTCACTCCCCAGTTCCGAAACGGCCCCTGCGGCCGGAACTGCTCGTAGTTCACCCAGACCGCCCCGACCCGGTAGTCCGCGTTCTGCTGGAATCCGAGGTCGTTCGCCTCGAAGCCGGGTGACCGGTTCTCGCCGAACAGTCCGTAGCGCCAGTTGCCGCCTCCGACTTTGGAGAAGCTGACCGTCGACGTGCTGCCCGAGAGACGCGTGCGGGTGGGGTCCAGTCCGTGCCTGGAGTCCGGGCTCTGGAAGTAGTGGACGGAGGAACGCTGAATGCGCTCGATGGCCTCCGGACTCCCGCTCACCGTGCTCCCGATCAGATGGCCGCTGATCTCGTAGTTGCCGTTCGCGAACCGATGCCGGAAGTCGAATCCTCCCGTGTACGCCTGGTCCGCCAGGAAGGAGAGCGGCCCCCCGGCGTCCAGGCGCCGGTTCGTGGCGGTGGCGATGAGGCCCACCGCGCTCTCCCCGTCGCGGAAGTCCCGGATGACCCGCCCCACCGCGTAGTTCGTCACCGGTTCGACCACCTGCTCGCCCAGCGTCCCCCCCGGGGCGGAGAACTGCGCCATCTCGCTCGATGTGAGCGCGTCGATGAAGCCGATCGACCACCCGTTCGCCGTCTTTCCGGACAGCTTTGCCGCGCCGAGAATGCTCGTCGCCGCCGGTACGTCGCGGTAGTCGGCCGGGCTCGTCACGGACCCCTGGGGCGTCCGCCCGACGCGGCGGCTGTAGAAGAGCGACTCGTTGTTCTGATCGTCGCCCGGGCCGAAGGGAAAACCGAAGATGTCCGAGCCTTCCTGGAAGAACGGCCGCTTCTCGGGGAAGAACGTCTCGAACGCCGTGAGGTTCACGACGGATGGATCCGCTTCGACCTGACCGAAATCGGGGTTGACGGTGACGTCGAGCGTGAGGTTCTCCGTGATCCCGTACTTCAGGTCGCCTCCCACCGTCTGGCGCAGGGCCGTGGCGGTGTAGAAGGGATCGGCGGCGGTGCCGGGCGCCCGCGTCGCCGAAGAGAGGACGTAGGGTCGTACCTCCAGATTACGGCGCGGCCGGAGGTCCCGAAGGTCGCGCAGCGTGCCGAACGCGGAGACGAGCCGCGAGCCGTCCTCCGGCAGGGGCGCCCACACGCTCACCTCCTCCAGGCGGGCGATCTCGCGCCGGAAGTTGATGCCCCACGTGCTTCCGGCGCCGTCCTCGGGGGATCCGGCGAACCGGAGTTGCGAGAGCGGGATCCGCAGTTCGGCGGTCCAGCCAGTCTCGTCCGTGCGCGTCGCGCTCTCCCACACCGCATCCCAATCGTCGTCCGCCTGCGTGTCGGAGAACAGCAGCCCGTCGCTCTGGACGCCCGCCACGCTGACGGCGAAACGGAACGCGGTACGGCGATCGAAATAGCTGTCGAACGCGACGTGAAAGACGTCCGTCGTCACCTGCTCATCGCGGCGGGCGAGCCGGCGGATGATCCCGGCGGGATCGCGGTCGTACATCCGCGCGCCGACGTAGACGGCGTCGTCCGTGTAGAGGACGCGGACCTCGGTGCGCTCGCTGGCGGGCTCGCCCGGGTCGGGCCGGAACTGGACGAAGTCGCGGGCGACCGGCGCCCCGCCCCACGCGGGTTCATCCAGCCGCCCGTCGATCTGCGGCGGCTCCATCGCCCGGGTCGCCTGGAGCACGGGCGCCGCGGCGCCCCGCGCGGATGTCTCGCCGCCGGTGGCGGAATCCTGTGCCGCAAGCGGCGCGGCCAGGCCCATCAACAGCACGAAAGCCGCCAGCCGGCGCGCCGGGGCGGCTGCATCTATCGAGAATGAGGAGAACCCCAAGGTAAACCTTCCTTGAATCGGCCCGAATCCTGGCAGCCCCTGGCAAAAGCCCTGCTGCGTCTGCCCCGGGCTTCCAAACCTTGCGAAGTAGGACGCGTCGGGCCGACGAAAGGTTGCGGTCCGTCGCGTCCTTGACGGGAACGATGCCGGCGGGGAAAAAGTTGCAGCGGGTCAGCCGCCCGCGTCGGCCTCCAGGCGGGCGATCTCCGCCTCGGACGCGATGTAGCCGAACCCCGCCCAGCCGGAACCCTCGAGAATGCGGCGGTACATCTCCGCCGCCTGCGCCTCCCGGCCGTTGTAGAGGTGCCAGGTCGCGACCCCGTAGGCCACCGCCACGCCCGCCGGATCCCCGCTCTCGGGATCCCACAGCTCGTCGGCGTCGAGTTCGCCCTTGTACATGAGGAGGAGCCGGTGATAGCTGGTGTTCTCGATGACGTCGAGATCCGCCGTCACCGGTTCGAGGACGGCGGCCGCCTCCGCGTCGCGGCCCAGACGGCGGAGCGCCATGTACCACCAGTGCGAGATGGCCACGAGCTGATCCGGGTTCGTCGTCACGGCCATATAGGCCTCGTAGGAGGGCAGCGCGCCCTCGAAGTCGCCCTGCAGGTAACGGGCCAGCGCCAGGTGGTAGTGGATGTTCGACTGCAGCGTGCTCGTCGGGATGCCGCGGGCGTTGGGCTGGCCGTCCGGCTCGACCTCGTCAGGCTCGCCTCGCACGAGGTCCGCGGCGTGAGACAGGTCCTCGATCGCGCGGTCGAACTCCCGGACGCTGATCCAGCGGTGTCCTCGATGACGGTACATCCGCGCGTCGTCCGGGTGCTTCTCGATCCCCTCCGAGAAGATCTCGATCGCGTCGCGATAGGCTCCCGTGTACCCGACGCGTCGGCCGAGCCAGATGATCGCGTCCGCATCGTCCGGATCCGCGTCGTAGTCCGCCCGCGCGACTTCGATGTCCTGCGCCTGCTCCGCCGAAGCGGGAGACGGATAGAGAGGTTCGCCGAGGAGGGAGATGGCCTCCGCCCCCTCCGGGAGTGCGTCCCCGACGGCGGGGGTTTCCGCCTGGTCGACCGCCTCCCCGCAGGCCGCAAGGCCGAGCGCGAGCACGAGGGCGCGGAGTTCCATCCGATAGCGTTTCATCGTTTTCCTCGCGAGAGGGGTTTCCGCGCGGCTCGCAAAACCCGGACCGGATCGCGAGCGTACGACGGATTGCCAGGGATCCGGCATCAGGCCGGACTCCACCATCAAGCCGGACTCGCGGCGGCGCCGCAAGGGAGGGGGACATGACCGAGGAACACAGAGTGCCGGGCGAGAACCTCGTCCGGAAGATCAAGGAGATCATCCGGGAGGGGAACGTCCGCCGCATCTCGATCCGGAACGAAGACGGAAAGGAACTCATCGAGGTTCCGCTCTCCATCGGCGTCGTGGGGACGTTGATGCTGCCCGCCTGGGCGGCGATCGGCGCCATCGCCGCGCTCGTCACGAACTGCTCGATCGTCGTGGAACGCGAAGAACCCGAGGGAGAAACGAGTCCGGCCCCGGTGCCCACCGATGACGAGGAAGCCGAATAGCGCCGTGCATCGGTCTCGGCAACGCCGAACCGGACGACTATCTTGAGGGAAGCGGCGTCTTGGCAGGGACGCCTGATCCGAAAACTGACGGAGGTTTCATGAAGAAGCGCTTGCTCAGATTGTGCGTGCCGCTGGTCGTCGCGACCCTTGTCGCGGGCTGCGGCGGCGGCGACACCGTGGACCCGGAGCCGCCCGCCCCCGCCGGGCCCCCCGACGTCTCGGGGACCTATAGTCTCGTATCCCTGTCGGGCGCGATCACCGGGGGGGCGACGATCGGACCGCCGATCGCCGTCGGAACAGCCATGCTGTCGCAGAACCCCGCATCGGGCGAGACGGCAACCGGCACGATGTCCATGTCCCTCACGGTGACGAACCCGCTGAACGGCGAGGTCACGGTAATCGAGGACCAGGGGACGTTCACGCTACGGACGGACGGGAGCTGGGAGTTTGCGGGGCAGGCACAGCAGAACATCGGCACGTACACGCTGGCGGGGAACGTTCTCTCCGTCATCGTGACGGAGCCCCCGGCGGCCGCCGCGACGACAGTTTGGCAGCGGCAGTAGCGGTCGGGATCCGACGACGTCTCACGGCAGGCGCCGCGCTCGCCTTCTTCTACATGCGCGCGGCGCTCGCCTCTTTCTACGCGCGGGCGGCGCTCGTCTCCTTCTACGCGAGCGCCCCGCTCGCCGCCCAGGCCCAGGACGCCATCGTACGCGGCCGCGTCCTCGACGCGGAGACGGGCGCACCGCTCGCCGGGGCCACCGTGCTCATCCGCGACACCCCGTTGCGCACGACGACGCGGCCCGATGGCGGTTTCGCGATCCCCTCGCCGTCCGATGGCGCCTATACGCTGATCGTGGTCGCGGATGGTTTTCGTGCCTCCGAACGTCGAATCGAGCCCGAGGCGGCTGGAGAGCTCAGCATCCTGCTCGAGCGCCGGCTGTTCGACGTTCCCGAGTTGACCGTGACGGCGAATCGCTCCGCCGCCCGTCCCGGCGAAGCTCCGGTCAGCGTCGCCGTGATGAGCGGCGACGAACTCGGCAACCGCGACGTCGTGACGCTCGACGAAGCGCTTCCGTTTGCGCAGGGCGTGATCTTCAATTCCGGCCAGATGGACATCCGCGGCGCCACCGGCCTGGCGCGGGGCGTCGGAAGCCGCGTGCTCATGCTCCTCGACGGCCACCGCGTGCTTTCCGGCGTGGGTGCGTCGATCGACTTCAGCGGCCTGCCCGTGCTGGACGTGGACCAGATCGAAATCGTGAAGGGTCCGCATTCCACCCTGTGGGGGACGAACGCGCTGGGCGGCGTCGTGAACGTGATCACGAAGCGGCCATCCGCGGAGCCCGAGACCATCGTCCGCGGGTACTTCGGCCTCTTCGATACGCCGGCCCGACATTCGTTCACGGACGATCGACTGAGCAGGGAAGGGCTTGCGCTCCAACACTCCCGCCGCCTCGGCGATGTCGGCGCCACCCTGTACCTGGCGCGCGAGGAATCGGACGGGTTCCGTCAGAACGGCGCGCTGGAAAGCTGGCGGGTTCGGCTCAAGACCGTCTTCCCGGCGGAGTCCGCCAATCCGTGGGAGATCTTCGTCAACTGGAATCGGAAAGACGAGGAGGAGTTCTTCACCTGGCTGTCGCCGGACCGGCCGCTGGAGGTCGACCCGGCCGAGCTCGGCGACTGGATTCGCTCGGATGACGTCGTCCTCGGCCTGACGGCCAACCCGATCGTCACCCCGAAACATCGCCTGCAGGTGCGCCCGCACATCTACCACGCGCGGAACCAGAACTACTTTCACGACAACGAGGACTTCCATCGCTCAACGCGCATCGGCACCGATGTCCAGTGGTCTCTCTTCCCCAACCGCTCGCACGCGCTGACGATCGGGGCGGAAGGCGCTTTCACCGGCGTGACGTCGAACTTCCTCGAGCCGTCGCCCGACGTGACGGACCTCGCGCTGTTCGCGCAGAACGAGATCACGTTCTCGGACCGGGTTCGCGGCTCGCTGGGCGTTCGACTGGACTACCACAAGGCCTCGGCGGCGATGGAGGACCGGTTCGTCAATCCGAAACTCGGGATCGTCTACGAGGCGAGCGACCGGTTGAGCCTTCGAGGGTCCCTCAGCCGCGGATACCGGGCGCCGAGCGTGTCCGAGCAGTTCACTTCGACGACCCAGTTCGGCTTTCGAGTCATCCCCAATCTCGAGCTGCGCGGGGAGTCCGCCTGGGCCCGCGAGGTCGGCGCGACCGTGACCGTCAGCGATCGCGTATGGCTCGATGCGGGGTTGTTCTGGAGCGACTACACGGACCTCATCGAACCGTCGCCGGCGCCCAACAACGTGTTCGTGTTTCAGTTCCGCAACGTCGCCGAAGCCATGGTGCGGGGCGTCGACGCGGGTCTGCGGATCGGCGTGATCCCGACCCGTCTCGACTTCAACGCGAACTACACCTTCCTCGATACGAGGGACGATCGGACCGGGCGCGCGCTCCCCTACCGTTCGCGCCACAACTTCACGGCCACGGCCACCGGCTGGAGGGGCGCCGTCGCCATCGACTTCCGCCACCGGAGCCGGGTGGAGCAGGTGCTCGCCTTCCCGCTCGACGAGCGCAGCGCCATCAACCTCGTCGACCTGCGCGTGCGGACCCGGATTCTGGGGACCCGCGTGCAGGCGAAGATCGAGAACCTGTTCCAGACGACCTACGTGGACGTGCAGGAACGGAGTCCGGGACCCACCCGAAGCTTCCGGCTCACCGTAACTCCCCGTTTCTAGCAAGCCCGTGGCTCGCGGCGACCGGGGCGCCCACGCGCCAGCCGGAGCGCTTCTTGCCTCCTGCGCGCTGGCGGCCTGCGCGCTGGTGGCCTGCGAACCGTCGCCGCCCCGCGACGCGGCCGGCGCCGTCACCCGCGACCGCCTGCTCGCGACGGACACGGTTCCGGCGGAGTGGCTGACCTCCGGCCGGGATTTCGGAGAAACGCGGTATTCGCCGCTCGGGCGCATCCACGTCATGAACGCGGCCGCCGTGGGCCTCGCCTGGGAGTACCCGTGGCGGTCCCACGTCGGCTCCGTGCACTGGGGGCTCGAGGCCACGCCCGTGGTCGTCGACGGCGTGATGTACTCGCCCGGCCCCTGGGGAAGCGTCGCGGCGCTCGACGCGGCGACGGGGGAACCGGTCTGGCGCTACGACCCGCAGGTCGACCCGAGCTACGCCCGAAAGGGCTGCTGCGGGCCCGTCAACCGTGGACTCGAGGTGTGGGAGGGGCGCGTCTACATCGGCACCTTCGACGGCTGGCTGGTGGCGCTCGATGCCGCGACGGGCGAGGAGGTCTGGCGCGTCGACACCTTCATCGACCGATCCCTCTCGTACACGAGCACGGGCTCCCCGCAGATCGCCGGCGACGTTGTCGTCCTCGGCAACGCCGGCGGGGACTTCGGCGTGCGCGGGTACATCACGGCCTACGACCTCGAAACCGGCGAGGAGGCGTGGCGCTTCTTCACCGTTCCCGGCGATCCCGCGGGCGGCTTCGAGCACCCGGAGATGGAGGCGGCCGCCGCCACGTGGGACCCGGACTCGGCCTGGGAAGGAGGGCTCGGGGGCACCGTGTGGGGGGAGATGGCCTACGACCCCGCGCTCGATCTCCTCTACGTGGGGACGGGGAACGCCTACCCGTACCCGATCTGGCACCGGAGCCCGTCGGGGGGCGACAACCTCTACCTCGTCTCCATCCTCGCCATCGACCCGAAGACGGGTCGCCTCGTCTGGCACTACCAGACGGTGCCGGGCGAGATATGGGACTACACCGCGACGCAGAACCTCATCCTGAGCACCGTCGCGATCGACGGCCGCCCGCGCGACGTCCTGCTCCAGGCCCCGAAGAACGGCTTCTTCTACGTGCTCGACCGCGCTACGGGCGAACTGCTGCGGGCGGAGAACTTCGTGACCGTCACGTGGGCGCACGGGATCGACCTCGATACGGGCCGGCCGATCCCGAACCCCGCCGCGGACTATCGCGACGAACCGCGGGTCGTCTTCCCCTCCTCCGCGGGCGGACACAACTGGCAGCCGATGTCCTTCAACCCCGAGACGGGCATCGCCTACATCCCCGCCCGCGAACAGGCCATGCTGTGGCGTTCGCTGGACGCGTTCGACCACCGTCCGGAGGTCGCCTACGAAGGCTTCGCGGCCTCCTGGCCTCCGTTCCCGGAGGAGTTCGCGCACCTCGCCGAAGGTCTCCCCGACATCGGCCCCAACGAGTTTCTACTCGCGTGGGACCCCGTCGCGGGTCGTGAGCTGTGGCGGGTTCCGCGCGGCAGCATGTGGAACGGGGGCACGCTCGTGACGGGCGGGAACCTCGTCATCCAGGGGACGGCGGCGGGCACGCTCGACTTCCACCAGGCGGACACCGGCGCGCGCATCCACAGCATCCATCTCGGCACCGGCGTGATGGCGGGGCCGATGACGTACGAGGTCGACGGCGTGCAGTACATCGCGGTCATGGCGGGCTACGGCGGGCCGCGGGGCGCCGCCTATCCGCTCGGCTCCGCGGCTTACGACTACGACAGCGCCGGGCGGCTGCTCGTCTTCAGGCTCGATGGCCGGGAGGTGCCGCTACCCCCCGGGCAGATCGTGCCGACGACGCCGGAACCGCCGGATCTCGCACTCGACGCGGCCAGGGTCCGGCGCGGGGCGGAACTCTTCGGGGTCCACTGCGGCATCTGTCACCGGGCCTCGGACGAACACCTTTCCGCCTATCCCGATCTGCGCCGCATGGATGGCGGCGCGTGGGAGAGCTTCGACGCCGTGGTGCTCGGCGGCGCGCTCGCCGCGAACGGCATGGCCGGCTTCGGCGACCTCCTCTCGCTGGAGGACGCGACCGCAATCCGGCACTACCTCACGAGCGAGCAAAGACGCCTGTGGGAGGCGGCGTCGGCCGCCGATCCCGGCCCGGACGGCCGCTGACCCGCGGCCCCCCGGTCCCGCCCTTCAGTCCGGCGTCGGCTCGGCGGGCCCCTCCGCCTTCATCACGTCGAGTTCCACCGTGCGCTTCAGGTCCCGGTTGATGAAGATCGGGAACGTGTACCCGCCGAACTTCTGAAGCGTCAGGTTGTTGATGCCGACGACGTGGTTGAAGGTGGCCGCCTTCCCCGGCGGGGCCTGGACGGAGAACCCGCCCGTCACCTTGAACAGTTCCTGTCCGTCCTCGTCCATGCACCGGATCTCGAGTTCGTGCTGCCGGTCGGTTTCGGCAGGCTCGGCCCGGATCCTGAGGACGAGTTGCATGGACGGGTGGGTCACCGGCATGGCGCCGGCGTAGAGCGTGTCGAAGAGACCCATGAGGTTGAGCTTGCCGTCGCTCGAGGTATTTGCGGCGTCGGCCAGCGTGGCCAGCACGATTTCCATTCGTCGGTTCTCCATTAGAAATAAACAGCCTGTGATCGGTGTCAGCCGAAGATGCCGCCCACGATCTCGAGGATCGCCTCGAACACGCTCGCGGCCGCATCTCCGACGGTGTCGAGCGCGGCCGGAGCCGCTTCCGCGGCGGCCGCCACGGCGTGGCCGGCGACGTGCGCCCCCACGAAGACGAGGTCCGGCGCCCAGAAGAGCGTCTCGAACAGGACATCGGCGCCGGTGTCCGCGGTGCGCGCGACGGCCCCGTCGCGTCCCCGCCGCGCGACGAGCCGGTCCCGCTCCATCTCCCAGATCGCCTCGAGTTCGTGGTGGTCGAACCACACGCCCTTGCACCGCTTGCACACATCGAGCGTGAGCGAGGATTGGCGGACCTGCAGCATCCGGGTGTCGCAGGCGGGACAGTTCAGGCGGGTCTTCGCCCCGCACGCGGCGCACTTCGGCGCGTCGCGGTCCACGAACGCGCGGCACGCGTGACACTGGGCCCGGTGCCGCTCCTCCCGCGCCGGAATCCGCGCCCACAGCGACTCGGGCCGCTCGGAACGGAGACGCTGCACCTCCCCGAACTCGAACCACATGCCGCCGCAACGGCCGCAATGGTCGAGCGTCAGCGGACCGGCGGCGTCTCCGGCCCCGGCCCCGAGCGACGTCTTCTCCATCCTGGTCCCGAGACATACGGGGCACGGCCAGCGCGTCTCGGTCACGGTTGCGACGCCGTCCTCACGATTCCAGCAGCCCCCGCGCGGAGTCCTTCTCGGAGAGCCGGCGCACGTCGTGGAAGTCGTACACCAGGAGGCCGGAGTCCGTGATCTCGATTTCGGCCATCTCCCGCGCCATCAGTTCGTTCAGGACTTCCTCGGCCGTCGTCGTCGGCACCGCCAGTTCCCCGGCGACCTCGACCGCCGTCAGCCGCCCGCCGTGGCGCCCGGCCATCTTCAGGACCTCCGCCTCGAGCGTGTCGCGGCGAAGTGCCTCCCGCCGGTGTTCGATGCGGCGTCCGACCCCGAGGTGGCGCGCCAGGAGGAGGCCGCCGCCCGCGGCGGGCAGTCCGGCCGCGATGAAGAGCGCGACGAGCGTCCTCAGGGCGAGCGGATCCGCGCCCGAGCGAAGGAACCCCACGACCATGAACAGCGCCAGCGTCAGGAGAGCGACGCCCCCCAGGAGCCTGCCCACGGTGTCAGACTCCGGCCGCGGCCGCGCTCACGCGGGGTCGCCCTCGTACACGAAGCGTTCGACCGCGCCGTGAATCCGCGACACGGTCACGTCGCTCGGCGGAGGGGTGAACCGGCTCACCACGAAGGTCACGACGAAGTTCACCAGCAGTCCCCACACCCCACCGTGCAGGCCCAGGGGATGGGGGAACACGATGAGCGTGACGCACAGCGTCGCGAGCCCCGCCGCGATGCCCGCGATGACCCCGTCCGATGTCGTCAGGCGCCGGCCCGGGAAGCAGACCCCGAGGACGGCCGGCATCAGCTGCAGCGCGCCGGAACCCGACAGGGCCACGAGCTGCACGAGGAAATCGAACGTGCTCACGGAGAGGAAGTAGCCGACGGCGAGGAGGGCCACGACGATGAGCCGGCCAATGAGGATGTAGTGACCCTGGCTCGCGCCGGTGCGGATGTAGCGCTGGTACACGTCGCGCGTCAGCACCGTCATGTTCGCGTGCAGCATCGAGTCGAGCGTCGACATCGCCGCCGCCGTCGCGCCGGCCAGAATCGCGCCGGTCAGCCACGGCGGGGCGTAGGCGAACAGCATCTCCGGGAAGATCCGGTCCGGAATCGCGATGTCCGGCATCACGAGCGCGCCGCCGAGGCCCACGAGCGCCGCCGGGATGTAGAGCGTCATGAGATAGATCGGCGTCGTCGCGCCCAGCAGCTTGATCGTTCGGGCCGAGACCGCGGTGTAGTAGCGGATGAAGAGGTGCGGCTGGAAGACGATCCCGAACGAGAGCACGACGATCATCCCGAACCACATCCCCGGCGTGAAGAACCCCTCCGGCCCCGGAAGCGTCAGCAGATCCGGACGCTCCGCCGCCACCTGCCGCCACAGCTCGAACGGCCCGCCGAACAGCTCGAAGGCGAGCACGAGGGCGCCCGCCCAGACGGCGACGTACATCCACACGCCCTGGATCACGTCCGTCCAGTAGACCGCGCGCAGTCCCCCCGCGATGAGGTAGCCCGCGGCGACGACGAGCAGGATCAACGTCCCCAGTTCGAAGGAGATCCGGTCCCCGGACGCGACGGAGAGGATGTAACCCAGCCCCACCGCCTGGACCTGGATGTAGAGGATCGTGAACAGCACCGAGACGACGGCGGTCACGACCCGCACGGCATCCGACTCGTAGAAGTCCGCCAGCAGGTCGGCCGGCGTGATGTAGCCGAACGTCTTCCCCAGCGCCCAGATCCGGCTCCCGAGCACGTACGTGATCGCGCCGACGAGCACGGTCCACGCGCCCGCCGCCCAGAACCCGATCCCGTGCGTATAGAAGAAACCGCCCGAGCCGAGGAAGGCGAACGCCGAATGGTACGTGGCGACAACGGTCAGGTAGAGGACGATGAACCCGGCCTTGCGCCCGTAGAGGAGAAAGTCCTCCAGGTCCACGGACATGCGCCGGTTGGCGACCGCTCCCAGCACGATGGTGGCCAGGAGATACACGAAGATGAGACCGGTCGCGACGACCCAGGCCTCCATCAGAGCCCCCGCCTCTGCACCCGGATCAGCACGCCGATGAGGAGGACGTAGACGACGAGCAGGTACACGTAGAGGAAAGGCAGGCCGCCGATCCACGGCTCCACGCGGTTGCCGATCCAGTACACGAGCGGCGGCTGCGTGAACGCGAACAGGACCAGGAAGAGGACGACGAGCCGGCGGCCCGTCGGCGTCCGCGGCAGGAAGTGCGACCGGAAGCGTGTCATGACGTCAAGCTAGCCGTCCCCGGGCGCCAGCGGCCAGCAGTCCGCGCGCCTGACGCCCGCGAAGGGCCCGGGGGCCGGGGTCAGCGGCCGGCGCCCTCGCCCACGATCGTCACATCGAAGCGGTCGAGCACGAGGTCGATCGGGTTCGCGATCGTGAGCCGGCCGTCGCCGGCGAAGAGCAGCGCGACCGGCTTGCGGTCGTCCGGGCCCGCGTTCCCGTCGCGGTCCAGATCGCGCGCCACGATCAGGGAACCGGAATCCCCGCCCTTGCTGAAGTTGCAGCACACCATGATCTGACCGACAAAGCGGCCCACCTGCGACCCCGCCGACCCGTAGGTCACGTTGATCGACGCGTTGACCGCCTCCACCTCCCCGACCGTGAGGCGCGTCGTCCGCCCGTACTTCTGGACCTGCAGCCCCGGCTTCGCCGCCAGCGTAGCGCTGCGCGGCGACCCATAGCCCCCCACCGGCGTCTCCGGCAGCACCTCGTCCGTGCGCGCGATCGCCGCATCGATCCGGTTCGTCGCGAACGGCGACAGCACCACCGGCTCGAACGCCGTCAGCGTGCCGATCGCGTCCCCGGGATCCGAGCCGCCATCCACGGGTCCCGGCTGCAGGAGCACGTCGCCCACCTGTCCCTCGCCGCCCGGCACGAACACATGCCAGTTGCTGAGCGCGTACCGGCGCTCGCCGTCGGTCACGACGGCGCCGATCGTGCCCGCCGTGGAGCGGGTGTGCCCCGTGGACACGCCCATGGGCACCGGCCGGTCGAAGCGCCCCGTGGGCACCGGCCCTTCGTCCGCCGACACCGGCGCGGCGGGCTCGGGCGGCAGAACGCGGAACGGGCCGGCCGGCTCGACGGTGACGGGGAAGAGACCGAGCACCTCCGGGATGCCCGGGAGGCCACGGGGTCCGGGGGAGGCGGCGGGGTCGACGAAGACCTTGATCGTCGGCATCCCCGCGCCCGTGAAGCCGATCCCCACGCCGACTACGCCCGGAACGGCGAACAGCATCGATTCGTTGTCGCTCTGCACCTGCATCGCGGCGGCCAGCAGTTCCTGGGCGGAGGGGCCCGGCGGCTGCAACGGGGGCCGCGTGGGAAGGGACGGCGGAGGCAGCGTCGGGGGCCGCGTCGGCCAGGACGTCAGCGTCCAGTGGAGGCCGACCCCGGCGCACGTCACGGCCGCGATGGCGACCGCAAGGACGAGGTTCCGGCGCGGTGTCATCGCCTGTCTTCCGCGCCGGTCACGCGCTGCCGGCCGACGGGCCCGCCGGTCCGTTGCCCTGCGCCCGGAACGGGCCCCCGCCGACCACCCGCACCGGGTGCCCGTCGTAACGGTCGGGGATCGATTTCCGGGAAGAGGACCCGGAGAGGTAGACCTTCAGGCACGGATCGCCGTTGTCGGCGCCGATGCCCACGGCGGACACGTCCTTGCGCGAAAGCAGCTTCTCGGCGAGTCGCTGCTGCGCATCTTCGATCGAGCGTTTCATGCGCCTCCTTACGGGAGTCCCGCTCCCCGGGTGTCGCCGCGGCGGCAAGCCGTCGCCGGGCCGGCGATAGAATCGCCGCTTCATGGCGTCGCCGCGAGCGGCCGGTGCCGGTAGACTACGCCGCCCCGCATCACGAGCACGACATGCTCGAGGGCGCCGATATCGGCCGTCGGATCTCCCGCCACCGCGATCACATCGGCCTCGAACCCCGGCGCCAGCGTGCCCACGGTCTCGTCGAGCTCGAGCGAAGCCGCCGCCAGACTCGTGGCCGAGACAATGGCGTCCATCGGATCCTGTCCGCCTTCACGCACTCTGTACACCAGTTCCGTCCAGTTGCGCCCGTGCGCCCCCGCCACGGCGTCGGTCCCGAACACGATGTCGAGCCCTTCGACATCGAGGGCCTCGCGGAAGGCGGCGAGCGCCGTCGGCACCGCCGCGCGCATCTGACGGAATCCGTCTTCCGTGTAGTTCCCGATGCCGAGGTAGCGGTCCTGGTTCACGAAGTAGTTCTCGAAGATCAGGTGCGTGTGCGGATCGTAGTAGAGCCGGCGTTCGGCGAGCAGCTCGAGCGTCTCGCGGTCGAGGAGGGCGCCGTGCTCGATCTGCCGGCAGCCGGCGAGGGCCGAGCGCCGCGCGCTCTCGGGACCGTGAGCGTGGACCACGGCGCGGAGGCCGCGCTCGCGCGCCTGGCCGCAGGCGGCATCGAGCTGCTCCTGGCTCAGCGTGGGGGTGCCGCCGACCCTGATGCTGGCGGAGGCGAAGATCTTGATCACGTCCGCGCCCGCCGCCGCCAGTTCGTCCACGCGGGCGCGAATCTCCTCCGGCCCTCCGCTCCCGAGCGTGATGGGCTGGATCGACGTGAGAACCCGCGGTCCCGGCAGCGATCCGCGCGCGATCGCGTCCCGGACCGGCACGTCCTCCGGTCCGCCCAGGCTCTGCACCGTCGTGACGCCGCTCGCGAGCATGTTCCAGGCGTTCTCCGCCGCGTAGAGCACGCGGTCCTCAGCCGTCTCCGTCGACTCCGCGCTGCTCAGCCGCCCCGTCGTCGCGTCGAAGTGCCAACCGAGGTGGACGTGCGTGTCGATGAGCCCCGGCAGCACGGTGGCCCCTGGAAATTCGTATACCACGGCGCCCTGCGTGGCCCCCGCCTCGGCGATGGCTTCGATCCGCCGGCCGCGCACCACGAGTTCCCGGCCCGTGAGCACGGCACCGCGTCCGTCGAGGATCCGGTCCGCCCGGATCACGACGGCCGCGTCGGGACCGGCGGGGTACGGATCCGAAGCGTCCTGCCCGCCGTCCGTCGCGCACCCGCCCGGGATCGGGATCGCGAGGACGGAAACAGCGGCCGCGCGGGCCATCGAAACTCGGTGGCCTCGCATCGGACCAGGGGCGCGTGGCGGCATGACATCCTCCCGAGCGTGAACGGAATCGCCGATTCGGAGTCTCCAGGCGGACTCCTCGAAACACTAGTTGCTCGCGACGGGCTCAGGTAGGATCACCCGACACCCGCAACCCCGCAGCCACGGGCTGCCAGACCCCGAGGAATCCACCATGAACGTGATGAACGACGCCGGTCGCCGGTCGCGCCGGTCCCTTGCTCGTCTGACCGGCTTCGCCTTCGTACTCGCGTCGGCTCTGCCGGTCGCGCCCCTCGCCGGGCAGGATGACGCCATGGACGAAGTCTCCGCGACCCTCGACGCGCTCCACGAGGCCGCCTCGGAGGCCGACTTCGACCGCTACTTCAGCCTCTACGCCGGCGAGGCCGTCTTCCTCGGCACCGACGCGACCGAGCGCTGGACGCGCGAAGAGTTCATGGACTACACGAGGGCCCGCTTCGACACGGGCACGGGCTGGACCTACCACATGCTCGAGCGCCACATCGCGATCGCGCCCGGCGGGGGCACCGCCTGGTTCGACGAGCGCCTCGAGAACGCCAACCTCGGCGAGACGCGCGGCAGCGGCGTGCTCGTGATGGAAGACGGGGGTTGGAAGATCGCGCAGTACAACCTCACGATCCCGATTCCCAACGAGATGGCCCGCGAGGTCGCCCAGCGGATCCGGGCACTGACGGGCGGCGGCTAAGCCGGCCCGGACGTCTTGATCTCGAAGCGGCCATCCGCGGGCGAGAACCGGATCGCGTCGGTGTCGAAGGCGCCGCCGAGCGCGCCGCTGCGGCTCAGCGCGTCCGGCGTGCCGACCGAAAAGCCGCCCTCACCGTCGAGAAGCCACACGCTGTCGGAGAGCTGAAGCGACAGGTCGAGGTCGTGGCTCGACAGCAGAACGATCTGCCTGTTCTCCCGGGCCTGGGAACGCAGGAGGGCCATGATCTCGACGCGGCTCGGCAGATCGAGGAAGGCCGTGATCTCGTCGAGGACCATGAGATGCGGGGTCTGCGCAAGCGCACGTGCGATCATCACGCGCTGTCGCTCGCCGTCGCTGAGGTCGCTGAAGAAGCGGCGCAGGAACGGCTCGATGCCCGTGACCGCGACCGCGTCGGCGATCGCGGCCCTGTCGTCGTCCGCCAGCCCACCCTGCCAGTCGGTGAAGGGCTGCCGGGCAAGGGCGATGACGTCGTCGACGCGGAGCCCCGGGTTGAACCGCCGCTCGGTCAGCACCACGGCGATCCTGCGCGCGCGCGTCGCCGGCCGCATGGACGCCACGACTTCGCCGTCGAGCAGTACGATGCCGTCGAGCGACGGTTGCAGTCCCGCGATCGTGCGCATGAGCGTCGATTTCCCGGACCCGTTGCGACCGAGGATGCAGACGAAGTCGCCGGGAGCGGCCGCGAGATCGATGCCGGAGAGGACGACGCCCCGCGCGTTGCGGTAGCCCACGGCGAGCGACTGCAGATCCAGCATCAGCGCCACTGCCTCACGGCCGGCGAGAAGATCAGGATGAGAATCACGACCGGAGCGCCGACGATGGCGAGGATCGCGTTCAGGTGAAGGAAGTGCTGTTCCCACGGCGCATGGATGATGGCGTCGCCGGCGAGGGCAAGCAGCGCGCCGCCGAGTCCGGCGAGCGGAAGGAGCGGGAGGATCCGCGCCGTTCCGGCGAGCGCCCGGGCGAAGTGGGGCGCGATGAGGCCGACGAAGCTCACCGGCCCGCAGAAGGCCACGACGGGCGCCACCAGGAGAACAGTTGCCGCAAGCACGGCATGTCTCAAGGACGTGACCCTGACGCCGAGGCTGCGGGCGTAGGTCTCGCCGAGAAGCAGCGAGCTGAGCGGCTTGGCCGTGGCGACGGCGGCGCAGATACCGATGACGATCGGCAGCGCGAGCCACGGCAGCGCTTCGGGCGCGACGCCGGCAAAGCTCGCATCCTGCCATCCGCCATACACGCGGCCACCGGCGCGGGCCGCGAAGTGAAGCAGAACGCTTGTGAGGCCCTGGGAGGTGAAGCCGAGCATGAGGCCAATGACGAGCAGCGTGATGGCGCCGACGCGGCGGCCGATCGCAAGCATGACGAACGCCGCGATCGCGACACCCGCGGCGGCCGCGAGCGTGATGCTGGGGCCCTCGAAGAAGGTGAGGAAGGACACGGCCGCGGGACCCGCAAAGGCCGCCGCCGTCACGGTGAGGGCGACCCCGAGCTGGCCGCCCGCGAGCAGGCCGAGGGACCACGCGTCGGCGACCGGGTTCCGGAAGAGGGCCTGCATCAGCACGCCCGCCATGCCGAGCGCGCCGCCGGCGATGATCGCGGCGGCGACCCTCGGGAGGCGAATATCGAGGACGATCTGCCGGGCGAGGTCGGTCGACTGCGCCCCCGTCAGCGCGCCGAGCGTGTCGGCCAGCGGCAGCGCGATCTGTCCATAGGTCAGCGTCAGCAGGGAAAGTGCGGCGAGCGCGGCGACGAGCGCGGCGGAACTGGTGTAGCGTCGCATCACTGGTGCTGACCCGCGCCGGCATGGCCCGCCTGCCACGTTTCCGGTGCGAGGTAGCGCCACTCGCCGTCTCGAAGTTCCGGATGCAGCATCTTCACGATGTCGGCCAGGTGCCAGTCCGGTCGGATGGTCCCCATCTCCCACAGCTCCCACGAATCGGCGGTGGGATGGGGTTTGCCCGGCTCCCAGAACACGCAGCCCTCCCGGTACGCCTTGAAGCGCGCCAGCACGTCCCGATCGTCAAAAACTCCGGACAGCGGGTCGCGGATCATCCAGCAATCGGCGCCCGTCGCATCCCGCAGGAGCCTTTCCGTCGAGAGGTCGGAAAAGGTGTCGAGTTCGGGATCGTCCTCGGCGCCGAGCACAAGTTCCGCGTTCGCGTCGCGAATGAGGGCCGCATCGGCGTTGCGCTGCGTGACCGCCCAGCGATTGCCCGCGCTCCGGTACCAGGCCCAGAGAACCGACCGGCGCGTCTGCGTTTGGGCGAGGGACGTCAGACGGTCGATCTCCTGCGAGACCATCTGCACGAACGCATCGGCTTCCGCCTCCTTCCCGGTCAGCAGGCCCATCAGGCGAACCCATTCGACGCGGCCCATGTAGTGCGGCTCGGCATCGATGAAGGTCGGCACGACGGGAATGCCGAGCGACTCGACGCGCTCCATGTGCTGGGTGTGCGTGAGGTCGGCCATGCGCGCGATCAGCACGTCGGGCCGCGCCGCCACCAGCGCGTCGAGCGTCGGCGGCATGTGCCAGCCATAGCCGATCTGCTGGATTTCACCCGAGCGGGCTTTGCGGCGCAGGTCATCGTCGTAACTGTTGTGCCCGCCGACCGCGACGATCCGGTCCTCGACCCCGAGTACGCGCAGCATGGCCTCCTGGGGCTGCTCGTTGACGGCGATCCGCCGGACGGGCGTCCGGATCAGCGAGGCGCCCGCCAGATCCCCCGTCAGGGCGGGCGGCTCCAGGCCGCTCGGGACGAGCACGAGACGGGCGCGCTGGGGCGGCCCCCCGGCCGACCCGCCCCAGGTGACGACGGACGCTTCGATGTCGACGATGCGATAACCGTCCCGTTCGACGACGCTGAAGGTCTCTGCAAAGGGCGTTTCCAGCGGCTCTCCGTCGACGGTTCCCGGATCGTAGGACACGCCGGACGCGCACGCGGCGAAGCCGACGGACAGAAGGAGGGCCGTCAGGCGAAAGGGGGCGGGAATCCTCGGAGGGTCTCGCATCGGAGCGAGAACGTCGCGAACCCTGCCGACAGCGTCAACATCGTCGGCACCGGAGGGGGAAGGCGGAGCGGCGGGGTCCTCAGCGGTCGGCGGCGAGGGCACCCGTCGCGTCGATCGTGACCTCGGGCGGGGTCGGTGCGTCGAGCGGCGTGACCGTCTCGGAGCCGTCGGGCCAGCGGACACGGACGGCGGTCGGTTCCGCCGCGAGTCCCATCACCTGAACCGGATCGTCCTGGGACCAGTAGCCGCCGCCGGCCCGCACTTCTCGTAGCGGACCGAGCGCTCCACCGGCGTACTCGAGGCGGATGGCGGCGCCGATGGCGGCCGGGTTGCCGGGGCCGCCACTCAGCCGCACGCGCAGCCCGGGCTTCGCGCCCGTGTTCCGGTACAGCTTCGTCCCGGCCGCGTTCTGGCTGACGAGCACGTCCACGCGCCCGTCTCCGTCGTAGTCCGCGAAGGCTGCCCCGCGCTGCTCGCCGTAGACCGCGATGCCCGACCGCTGTCCCGGGACCGGCGTCAGAGCCCCCGTCCCGTCGCCCCGCAGCCACAGGCCGCGGCCTCCGTCGTTCCGGTCCGCCTCGCCGCGCAGCGCGAACAGGTTCTGGCTCAGGAAGACATCCTCGTGCCCGTCCCCGTCCATGTCGGCCACGCCCGCGTGAAAGGCGGGCGCCAACTGCGCTTCACGCGGCAGGTCGAACGCCTCGAACGACCCGCCGCGGTTGATGAACACGGTGTGCTCCAGCGTCGTCGCCTCGACCGTCGGAAGAAGGTCCGCGGGCTGCTCCAGGATCTCGTTCACGCCCAGCTGCCCGTAGTGCTCGAACCCCTGGATGCGGCCGCGAAGGAAGGGGAGACCGCCGGCCAGCGTGAGGAGTCCCCGCACCGGCACCATCGAGCGCGTGAACTCGTCGTACCGCGCCTCGATCACATCGCGGAAGCCATCGTTGTCCAGGTCGGCGTGATAGGCGGTGGCCGGACGCTCGGGGCTTGCGGTGAACTGCGAGTTGAGTCCCCGGTTGGAGGCGATGAGGTCGGGCAGCCCGTCTTCGTTCAGGTCTCCCGTCGTCACTCCGTTCCACCACCCCGTCCGGGACTCGAGTCCGAACGCCGCCGTCGCGTCCTCGAATCGTCCATCGCGATTGACGAGGAGCCGCACGGGTCCCCACTCGATGGCGAGCAGGAGGTCCGGGTCCCCGTCCGCGTCCACATCGCTGAAGACGGCGCCGGACACGAGGCCCACGCCGCTCAGCACCGCCGCATTCGACTCGTCGAGGACGTAGCGGCCGCCCTCGTTGAGGAAGAGGCGAGAGGTCGCCGCGGCCGGGTACTGGCCGGGGACCACGCGGCCGCCCGCGAAGAGATCGACGTCGCCGTCCCCGTCGACGTCGGCCGCCGCGAGCGGGCCGGTGCTCGACTCGGCTGCCGGGAGGGTCTGCGCCTCCCGGAGCGCCGTGCCGGACGCCCTCAGCACCGTGGCCGAGGAGGCCGCCCGGTCGGAGCCGTCGTACGTCGCGGTCCCGACGACCACCGTGGCGCCGGCCCGGCCGGGGACGACGACGAGGCCCGTCTGATCGCCCGGGGATGGCGCCGGCCCGGCCGCTCCGCCGCCGCGCGCTCCCCGGTCCGGTACGAAGCCGCCCTCGCCGTCGCCGCGGAAGACCGAGAGGCCGGCCCCGCCCCCGCCGCCTACCAGGGCGTCCGTGTCTCCGTCACCGTTGATATCGCCCCACGCGACGCCCGGGCCGCCCTGTCCCAGACGCCACGTGATGAGCGGCTGCTGCGCGAAGTCGTCGAACGCGTTCTCCCGGTGACGGTGCCCGAGCAGCTCGGACACATCGTCGAACAGGGGCGCCTCCGGATCCGCCGTCGGGGCAGCCACCGCCGCGCCGCCGGCCGCGGGCTCCCGGATCTCGTAGATGCGGTTCGCGCGGACGTCCTCCACCCGGCTCACCGTCCCGTCCCGCCACACGACCTCGATCGTCATCTCTTCGCCGGCCGCGGCGAAGCTGGCCAACGCCTCCGAACCGGAGAGGTACAGGCCTCCCGCGACGATCTCCTTCGTCTGCGCCGGCAACCCGCTGCCCGACAGACGGACCTGCGCGCCGACGCCCCCGGTGTTGAGCCCGCGACCGACGAGCCGCACGGCCACCCGCGGCGCCCGCCCCACGTTCCGGTACACCCCCGCCGGCGCGAGCAGCCGGTTCGTCACGATGTCCAGGTCCCCGTCCCCGTCGAGATCCGCCGCCGCCATCCCGTGCGTGATGTCCTCGTCTCCCGCGAACCCCCACGCCTCGCCCACCTCCTCGAAGGTCAGGTTTCCGCGATTGCGGAAGGCGACGTTGGAGAGGCGGAGCGGCGGGAAGCCGAGAATCCGCTGCCGCCAGTCCATCGACCCGACCCTCTGCGCCGCGTCCTTGTCCATCGCGTCGTAGAAATGGCCGGTCCCCACGAGCAGGTCCTCGAACCCGTCGAGATCGACGTCCACGAACGTGCTTCCCCACGACCAGCCGGATGCGTCGAGGCCCGCGAACTGCGCGGCCTCCGCAAAGGTTCCGTCCCCCCGGCTCAGGTAGAGCGTGTTGCGCGGCTTCTGCGGCCGGTTCCCGAACCGTCCCGGGAACGGCCGATCGGGCTCGCCCCCCACCATCTGCTTCATGCGCAGCCGCTGCTCCCGGCTCAGCATCTCCACCACGAAGAAGTCCGTGAACCCGTCCCGGTCCACGTCCGAAAAATCCACGCCCATGGAGGCGAAGCTCGTGTTCCGCATGGCGAGCGGATCGAGCATCCGGAAACGCCCCGTCCCGTCGTTGATCCAGATGTGGTCCGGACTATGGAAGTCGTTGCAGACGTACAGGTCGGGATCCCCGTCCCCGTCCATGTCCTGGAATCGCGCCGCGAGCCCCCACTCCAACGGCTCCGTCGCCAGGGGCCGCCCCTCCTCGTCGAGGAACGCGCCCTCCGTCCACGGCACCGGCGTGAACCGTCCCGTTCCGTCGTTCAGGTAGAGCCGGTCGGGTTCCGCGAGTTCGAGCCGGGGGACCATCCCCTCCCGGACCTCGCCGAGCGTGAAGTGCTCCCGCCACTCCGGGAGGATCTCGAACCCGTCCCCCGTTTGACGGTAGAGGTTGCTCGGCTGAAGGACGTCGGGGGGGAAGAGGTCCTGCACCGTCGCGACCTTGTTGTTCACGACGTACAGGTCGAGGTCCCCGTCCCCGTCGATGTCGGCGAGCGCCATCGACATGCTCCCGAGCGTCGAGGAGAGCCCCGCCTCCTCCGTCCCGTCCGTGAAATGGCCCGTGCCGTCGTTCAGGTAGAGCGCGTTCGGTCCGCCGAGCGCGTTGACCAGCAGGTCGAGGTCTCCGTCCCCGTCCACATCCGCGAACACGGCGCCCGTCGAGAAGCGATCCGCCGCCGCGACTCCCGCCTCCTCGGCGATGTCCTCGAAGCGCCAGCCGCCCAGGTTCCGGTAGAGCCGGTTCGGTCCGTCCATCCCCGTGAAATAGAGGTCGACGCGGCCGTCGGCGTCCACGTCCCCCGCCGCGACGCCGGACCCGTTCAGGTAATGGCTGTTCGCGATGTACTGCTCTTCCGTCACGACGTTCTCGAACGAGATTCCGGTCTCCGACGGGTCGAGTCGTTCGAATCCCGGCTCGTCGTCCCCGGACACCCGAAGCTCGGCCCAGCGGTACCCGTCCTCCTCGACCCAGTCGAGCGCCTCCGGCCCGCATCCGGCGCACAGCGCGGCCAGGAGCGCCGCGCTCAGGCGGGACGCAGCGCCGCTCGAACGCAGCGGGGTTTTTCCGCGGTCTGCCAGCATGCGCCTCGCGGGGGTTCGGGATCGACTCGCTCCGTCGTACACGAGACACAACGAGCGAGCGGGCTGTATCATATCACCTGCCTATGTCGCGGGAATGCGTACCCACGTTCCCCCGAGCCGGGGGAGGAGGAAGTCACATGAAGCCGAGGTTCATCGCCGCTCTCGCCGTCGCCGGGGTTCTGGTCCCCGCAGGTCTGTTCGCCCAGGATGGCGTCGGCCGCGGTGCCGGCGGGGTCGCGGAAGCGTCGCCGGTCCCCGCGGTGACGGATCCGATCACCATCCGGGACGAGATTCTCGGCCACTTCCAGCGCTCCAGCCGCAAGATCTCCGAACTCGCGCGCGTGATGCCCGCGGACAAGTTCTCGTGGGCCCCCGGCGAGGGCGTGATGCAGGTCGGCGAAGTCTACATGCACATCGCCCGCTACAACTTCATGTACCTCGACCAGAACCTGGGGATCGCGCCTCCGAACGGGTTCGACTACGCGGACATCGAATCGATCCGCGACAAGGAGAAGGTGCGCGAAATCCACGAGATGTCCGTCCGCCACGTGATGGAGCAGGTCGGCGCCCTCACCGGGGCGAAGCTCGACGGCGAGACGGAACTGTACGGCCGAACCGTGCAGGGCTGGGCCGTCCTCCTGCAGCTCGTCTCCCACATGAACGAGCACGTGGGCCAGTCCGTCTCCTACGCCCGCATGAACGGCATCGTCCCCCCCTGGTCGAACTGACGCGATGTTGAGACGCGGGGCCGCGATGTCGGCGGTCGCGATCGGGGTGTGGGCGGTGGCCGGGGGGTGCGGCTTCGCGACGGATCCGGGCGAGCGGCCGCTGGAAGGGACCTGGCTCGGCGCGGTAACTCTGATCGACGGCGGAGGCGTGTCCTGGCAGCTCTGGCTGCGGGAGGACGGGCAGGGCAACGTCTCGGGCAGGGTCAGCCGAACGGACTTCCGCCTCATCCCCCACCCCGCCGAGCAGGTGTCCCCCGGCACCGTGAGCGGCGTGCACGAGCCTTCGAGGGTCCTCTTGACGCTCGACTACGGCGAGTCCTCGGAGCGCTACGACGGTCGCATCCGGTCCGACGACCGCATCACCGGCCTCATCGAGACCGGCACGACCGTTCTGAATATCGGCACGCTGGAATTCCGCCGGATCGGGCAAGGCGTCGACGGATGACGGACGAAGGGCGACGGCCCGACATCATGGAGTTGATCGCTCGCGCCCCGTGGCGCGAGGCCGTGACGTACCGCGAGACGTGGCCCCACGAGTACGTCGTGAGCGGGAAGGACGGGCAGCAGGAACTCCTCGCCGCCTTCTGCGAACGCATCCGGCGCGGCGAGGGCGTCACCTGCCGATTCTTCCATCAGACGCGCGAGTACCTGTTCCTCGGCGACTACAAGTACTGGACGATGACGGAGTGCGCGGACATGGAGGTGGAGGGCGGCGACTACGTCCTCAACCGCGCGCTCCTGTACCGGGACCGCCGCGACTTCGAGATCCGCCGCGGCGACACCGGCAAGCGCGACGACTGACCCGCGGCCGGCGCCACGATTGCCCCCAACACGGAGCCCGGATCGGCGGCCGCGTCGCGTTCTCGTCACCGGAGCGAGCGGATACGTGGGTGGACGGCTCGTCCCGGCCCTCGAGGCGCGCGGCGAACCCGTTCGCTGTCTCGCTCGTAACCCCCGGTACCTCGCCAACCGGTTCTCGGGCCGGACCGAGATCCTCGCGGGCGACGTGCTGGATCCCGACTCGTTAGTCGAAGCGCTCCAGGGCGTGGACACCGCCTACTATCTCGTCCATTCGATGGGATCGAAGGCCGACTTCGAGGAACAGGACCGCCTCGGTGCCGGCAATTTCGCCCGTGCCGCGCGAGTGCGGAGCGTGCGCCGGGTGATCTATCTCGGCGGTCTCATCGGTGACGGCGAGCTGTCGCCTCACCTCGCCAGCCGGCGGGACGTCGGCCGCATCCTCGCCGCCGAAGGGCCGCCCACGCTGGAGTTCCGCGCCTCAATCATCATCGGATCGGGGTCGCTCTCCTTCGAACTCCTGCGGAGCCTGGTCAACAAGCTGCCGTGCATGGTTACGCCGCGCTGGGTCCGGACGCCGGCCCAGCCCATCGCGATCGACGACGTCATCGCCTACCTGATCCACGGGCTCGATCTCGACCTGGAGCGCAGCGCGGTGTTCGAGATCGGCGGGCCGAGACGGGTCACCTACGGCGAACTGATGCACGAGTACGCCCGCCAGGTCGGCGTGCGGCGCGTAATGGTCCCCGTCCCCCTCCTCAGCCCGCGACTCTCGAGCCTGTGGCTCGGTCTTGTCACGCCCGTTTACGCGCGGGTGGGCCGGAAGCTCGTGACCAGCCTGCGGAACCAGACGGTGGTGCGCGATGCCGCGGCCCTCGACCGCTTCCCGGTCCGTCCCCTCGATGTGCGCGAGGCGATCGAGCGGGCGCTGAGCGAGGAAGACGGCGCGATGGCCCGGACCCGGTGGAGCGACGCCGTCTCGTCAGGCGGCGGGCAGCCGCTCTGGGGCGGGAAACGCGTCGGTTCCCGGATCGTCGACCGGCAGCAGGCGATGGTGGAAGTCGGTGCCGAGCGCGCCTTCGCGCCGATCGAGCGCATCGGCGGCACGAACGGCTGGTACTACGCCAACTGGCTGTGGGTGCTGCGCGGATCCGCGGATCTCCTCCTGGGCGGGGTCGGCATGCGGCGCGGGCGGCCGCATCCGACTGAGCTGCGCCACGGCGACCCGCTCGATTTCTGGCGCGTAGAGGCCGTCCAACCCGGCCGCCTGCTCCGCCTGCGGGCCGAGATGAAGGTCCCGGGACGCGCCTGGCTCCAGTTCGAAGTCGAACCCCTAAAGGTAGGCAGCCGGATCACGCAGACCGCTATCTTCGACCCCCTGGGCCTCGGCGGCCTGCTGTACTGGTACCTCCTCTACCCCATCCACCGGCTGATCTTCCGCGGCATGCTCCACGGCATCGTGCGGCGCATCGATTCGGCGCCCGCGAGGGATCCGGAACCTCGAGCAAAGCGCGAGTAGCTACCAGAGACGATCCAGACCGTAGCGGTCGAATACTCCGTCGATCGAGATGATCGGAAGGCCGCGCGCGAGAGCCTGTGCTGCGAGCATTCGGTCGAAGGGGTCCCGATGGGGGCCGGGCAGGCGCCCCGCGCGTTCCCCGTCGCTGACGCTGATGGCAAGTTCGCTGAACCCCTGATCGGATATGCGGCCGGCCACATCCAGGGCCACTGCCTCGCCACCCGGCAGTCGGCCGATCCGGTGCTTCGTCGCGATTTCCCACGCGGAAGCCGCGCTGACGGCGATGTCGTTCGTCTCGTCCGCGATGAGACGGCGAGCCTTTCGGGACAGCCGCCCGCTGTCCGCGATCCACCAGAGAAACGCATGCGTGTCCAGCAACACGCGCACTGCTATCTGCCTTCCCAGGCGGCCAGTTCCTCGTCCGGCAGCGGGTCGAAGAAGCTGTCGGGGATCACGATCCGGTCCCTTAGAACATCCGGTTGGCGCTTGCCGGCCGGCTTGCAGGCCACCAGCCGTGCCACCGGCTCGCCGCGGCGAGCGATGACGATGTCCTCTCCAGCTTCCACCTGTGCCAGAAGGCGAGACAACTGTGTCTTGGCTTCATGAACGTTCACGACGTGCGACATCTCCCCTCCGGAACTCAGTATCTAGCTAATAATCTAGCTAAGTCGCGATGCGGATCAAGACGCCCGGCGTTCCGGAAGAACCGGGCGAAGCGTCGGCACCGAGGCGGGCGCATGGTTCCATCCACCGGGCGAGCATTGCAGGTTACCGCGCCCGCTGGACCGTCACCGCCCGGAGGGCGGCGACCGCGCACCCACAACGGAGTCTCCCATGATTGCTCAACAGACCCTCATGCAGTTCGACCATATCGTGACGGGCTGCCGCGCCACGCTGGAAGCCGTGCCGGATGACCGCCTCGACTGGCGCCCGCACGAGAAGTCGTGGACGCTCGGCGAGTTGGCGACCCACGTCGCGATGCTTCCCAACTGGACGGTGGCGACGCTGACCATGTCCGAGTTCGACGTGGCTCCGGACGGCGACGGACCGCCGCAGAATCCCGAACTCAAGTCTTCGGCCGAACTCGTCGCGGCGCTCGACGAGGGCGCGGCCGCGGCGCGGGAGACGATCGCGGCGACCTCGGACGAGGTCTTCGCCGGTACGTGGACGCTCAAGGTCGCGGGCGAGGATCGCTTCTCGATGCCCAAGGCGGTCGTGATGCGGAGCTTCGTCCTCGACCACCTGATCCACCACCGGGCGCAACTGGGCGTCTACCTGCGGCTCCTCGACGTGCCGGTGCCCCAGATGTTCGGACCCACGGCGGACTATCCGGATATGTGACGGGAAGGGGCGGCGCCGCGGTCAGTCCAGCAACTTCAGCCAGCTCCGCAGTTCGCTCGCCTTGTCGGCCTGGCGGCTGATCGATTCGCGGTTCACGTCGTTCAACTCGGTGGGACCCCGAGCGGGAACGGCCCCCGCCTCCTCCGCCGCCGTGTACGCTTCCTCGGCGTTCCTGAGGGCATCGACGAAGGCACCGGCGGCGCGGTGTACCAGCGCCGCGGCGTCCGTCTTCGCCTCGCGGGCCGTTTCCAGCCGTTCCTCCGCCCGCTTCACCGCGAGAGTGGCGTTGGCGAGCGCCCGGTACGCCGCGTCGTATGCCTCCTCCCTCGACATCGCCTTCCTGTAGGCGTCGAGGGCTCTCTTCGCCGGATCCTTCATCTCCCGTCCTCTCTCCCCGAAAACCGGCTTCGGTCGATGTCGGGGATGATCCGGAGCGCGTTCTCGAAGTAGACCTTCCGCAGGACCTCGTCCGGCAGGTCGAGCCCGTACATGCGCCAGAAGGCGTGGTACCTGCGATAGTAGGGGAAGTACTCGTCGGCGGTCTCCAGCACCCGAAAGTAGGTGGGATACTCGTCCGGCGCCCAGGAATCCTTCCCCATCAGGATCCGGTCCTGGTATTCGATGAAAAACTCGCGGGCGAAGCGGGGCTGCCGGCCCGGCTCGTAGATCACGGCGCCGAGTCCGACGTTCATGTTGGGGATCTCGTCCAGAAGCTGCCCGAGGCGGCCCAGATCGTGGCCGAGCCACGCGAGGTGGGCGGCGATGAACGTCGTCTCCGGGTGCCGGCGGAACATGTTCAACTGCTCGCCCAGCACCACCTCGAAGGAGGGTGGGCCGCTCTGGCGGCGCCGGGGCCGCACGCGAAGCTCGAGCCAGCGCTCGTTGCGTTCGTCCATCGGCTCCCAGAACGACGCCGGGTCTCCCGAGTGGATGAGGACGGGGATGCCGAGTTCTCCCGCCTTCGCCCAGATCGGGTCGAGGCGGGGGTCGTCCACCGGGACGCGCCGGTCGGCGGCATCGGTGAGCCACAGCCCGAGGTTCTTGAAGATCTTGAGCCCGCGGGCGCCGGCCTCGACATCGGCCTCCAGCCGGGCCGCGGCGAGCGCGCCGAACTCGGGGTCCCCGATGTCGCTGAAGTCGACGTTCGCGAACACGACGAAACGGCCGGGATACGCCGCCTCGAAGGCCTCGATCTGCCGCGCGAGCTGCGGGCCGGTGCCGCCGCTCAGGTTGACGCCGACGGCGAGGTTGAGCGCGTCCATGTCGCGCACGAGCTGGTCGAGCTGCGCCCGCGGCATCGTCCCGTTGAGGTGCAGGTGAACGTCCACGAAGGGGAAGGCCGCGCGCGCGACCGGGTTCTCGGGCACGACAAGCGTCGAGCGGGGGTCGTACGCCTCGACCGTCATCGGCGGCGAGGTGTCCGGGGGCACCGGCGGCGGGCCGCGCCGCTCCTGAGCCGCGGCCGGCGTCACAGTCGCCAGCACGATCGCCATCGTCATCCCCGTCCGCGCGTCCCTCATCCCATCGCCTCCATCTTCAGGTCCGAACCAGCACCCGAAGCGAACCTACGCCCCAAAGTGCGCGGCCATGCGGTCCGCCAGCGCCGCGATCATCTTCTCGCCGAGTTCGGCGCTCGCCCCGCGCGCGTCGCCGAGGATGCCGTTCGGCGTCACGCTGGCGAACCCCTCGCTGAGCACGCGCCGGATGAGTTCCGGTTCCTCTTCGGGCGTCGTCAGTCGTCCGCACTCGGCCAGTGCCTCGCGGACGATCCCGTCGTGCATGGCCATCATGATCGACGTCTCGGCGATGTCCGCGTGGCCGCCCACGCGGGCGCCGAGGCCCGCCTCCGCCTCCGCGACCGCGCGCCAGACGCCGATGACCTCGGCCAAGTCCGCATATACGTCCACGGAACAGTCGGGCCCCGCCGCTTCGTTGAACGCGTCACGCGCCTCGGCGAGCGGGGCGAAGTTCCCTCCGTGGGATGGGACGAAGCAGACGCGCCGGAAGCCGTGGTGCGCGAGGCTGACGGCGTAGTCCCGGCACACCGCGAGGAAGGTCTCCTTCTCGAGGGAGACGGTGCCGGGGAACGCCATGTGGTGCGCGGACCAGCCGACCCGGATCGTGGGAGCCACGAGCGCCCCGCCGAGCCGCCGGGCGATCTCGACCGCGAGCCGGTCCCCGTGCTCGGCGTCCACGAACAGCGGCAGGTGCGGCCCGTGCTGCTCCACCGCGCCCGCCGCGACGACGACCGTCGTGATTCCCCGCCTCGATCGCCGCCCCGATCTCGGGCGAGGTCATCCGTTCCATCCGTATTTCGGCAGCCATTCGGGTGACGCTCCGGCTCGCTGGGCCTTGAAGGCGGCGAAGACAGTGGATCCCGCAGCCTGTCGCCAGCCGAAGATCCCCCGACCCCGGCGGGCGCGCTACCCTGGGTCGGTCATCCTTCCTCCAAAATCTCCCGGAGGCGCTCGATCTCCTCGGGTTCGAGCTTCCGCTCTTCCATCAACTGGGTGATCATCGGGACCAGGGAACCGCCCGTGATGCGGGCGGCCAGCGCCTCGAGGCGCGCGGACGCGTACGACTCGCGGCTGATGCGGGCGGAGAAGAGCTGGGTGCCGAGGCTGGCGTCACGGTGGACGAAACCCTTGTCCTCGAGCCGCTGCAGCAGGCGCTGGATCGTGCCGTGCGCCGACCTCGTCGTGTCCGGGTAGAGCAGGTCGCGGAGTCGGCGCGCCGTGAGGCGCCCCTCCTTCCAGAGTCGCTCCATGACCGCGAGTTCGGCGTTGGCCAGTCTTGGTGTCGTCATGCGACGCCCTCTCTCGATCGTTCTCGACGCTGCACGTCAAAGGTCAGATAACCGCTCCGTCAGTTCCTCTTGACGACGCCGCTCATGCTGAACCCTGGCGAGCTGGTCTTCGCCGTTTCGCACGTCATCGTCATGGAGGCGATTTGGGACTCGTATGAAGAATCGAGCACCGCCGCTTCGGCACCCGTACACTCCACATGCACCCCCTTGAGCAACGACATGTTCGGGTTGTGCCGGCTCACTCGGAGGTGCCGAGCGAGTTCCGCGGCGAGGGCTTCTTCCGAAAGCGGACCTTCCGAAAGCGCCGACCGCAGGCGGGCGATGTCCAGCACGACCGTCTTGAAATCTCCAGCCCCGTCGTCCGGAGTCACGGCCAGGAATATGTCGGGGGTGCGGCCAAGTAGCCCCTCGACCCGACCGTCGTCTCCACGCAGCCGCACCGACCCACCGGACAGGGCCGTTTCTCCCGCGGCACGCAGGTTCCTGGCGAGGTTGGCCGGAAGGGCGTGCTCCGTTGCGATTGCCTCGATCAGCTTGCGCATCACCTGTGGCCGCAGGTGCAGGGGCGCGTCGGTGGCCGGACCGTCTCGCCCGTCGTCGAGGTGCAGGACCGCCTCCTTTTCAACCGGGACGAAGGCCGGGTCGACGGAGGTGAGGTTCGACTGGTCGGTGCAGTAGACGAGGCCGCCCGCGAGCAGGCAGACGGCGCCGCAGCGCAGGGCGACGCGGAGCCAGCGCGGGGTGGGGGTCGAAGTTCGGTTCGTCATGATCACGCGAAATCTCCTTTCAAGCCGCGACGCTCGGCCGCAGCGATCGATCGTGCTCGCGAAGGTCAGGGGGCCCGGCGCCGGGGTTTTCGAAATGAAGTCGATCACCCGGAGCAGCGCCCCCGCGTAAGTGCGGGGTTCGGCCTCGATCGCGGAGACGGCGAGCGCGTCGCAGCACAATTCCTCGGACGCCCGCAGCCGCCGGCGGGCCCACCAGGCGACGGGGTTCCACCAGAAGGCTGCGCACGCGAGCCATTCGAGCCAGCGCACGACGTGGTCGCGGCGCCGGACATGGGCGAGTTCATGCGCCAGGATGCAGCGCAGTTCGGACCCGTCCATCTCGGCCAGCAGTTTCGAGGGGAGGAGGACCCGCACCTTCCCGCCGGCCCACCACACCATGGGCGACAGCTGCGCGCGCGTCGAATAAACGGCGGGGGCCGCGCCGAGACCGAGCCGGCGGGCGATGTCCCGCGCGAGGAGCTGAACCCTGGGCGGGGCGGGTTCCGAAGCGCTCAGGAGCGAGCGATGGAAGCGCAGCGTGCGCGCGAGCGTCCAGCCGAGCACGGAAGCGGTGCCCAGGAGCCAGAGCCAGACGAGCCCCTCCCTGCCGCCGTCCCGCAGCCAGTCAAGCAGGGCGGTTCCCGCCGCTGGCGTCGGCTGCGCCTCGAGAGCACCGATCGCGGCCACGGGACCCGCCGAATTGACCCCCGCCGACCAGACCGGGATCGAGACGAACGGCGGCACGAGCAGGACGGCGAGCGGCAGCAGCCACAGTCCGTGCGCCAGCGACGGGTTCCGGCGGCGCCGCCCTGCGACCCACGCTACTCCGGCAAGACCGATCGAGATCGCCAGCTTGCTGGCTCCGATCTGCAGAATCACGTCCGTCATTTCGTGTCTGTCCGCCTCTCGCTCCGCCCTCATCAACGCCGCTGTCACGACGGCGTGTCGTAAGTTTACGACGTGATGTCGTAACCGTCAAGCGGAGACACACGGCAAGACGGCGGAGACAAGGCGAAGACAAGGCGGAGGCGGGGTCGAGGAGCCGGATTCCGGGGCACCCCGTTTCAGATTTCGATGGGTTCATCTATTCTATACGGGCTGTGTGGTCGGGTGGGGTGGCCGGTACCGGTTCCTTGCCCGGACCGCTCCCTCCCGCGGTACTCCTCCCGAAACGAGGTAAGCGAGATGCGTACGCGCTCAGGGCTCCCGGTGTCTCTGTCTCTCCTCGCGGTGCTTGCCCTCGCCGCAACCCCCCTTCCCGCGCTGGCCCAGGACGCCGATCTGCAGGCGGCGGTCCAGGCGCTCGAATGGCGCGAAATCGGTCCGACGATCATGGGCGGCAGAATCGCCGACCTCGCCGTCAACGAGGCCGATCCGTCCACCTTCTACGTCGGCGTCGCCACGGGCGGCGTGTGGAAGACGATCAACGGCGGGAGCACGTTCGAGTCGATGTTCGACGATCAGCTGATGCTGTCCGTCGGGGACATCACCCTCGCCCCGTCGAACCCGAACGTCGTGTGGGTCGGCTCGGGCGAGCCGCAGAACCGGCAGTCCTCCCCGTGGGGGATGGGCGTGTTCCGGTCGACGGACGCCGGCCGCACCTGGACCCATCTCGGGCTCGAGGCGACGCACCACATCTCGCGCATCCAGGTCCATCCGCGGAATCCGGACGTGGCCTATGTGGCGGCGATGGGCCGCCTGTGGGGCGCGAACCCGGAGCGCGGCGTGTACCGGACGATGGACGGGGGCGAGACGTGGGAACTTGTCCTCCATGTCGACGAACACACGGGCGCGATCGACCTCGCCATGGATCCCGGCGATCCGATGACGCTGTTCGCCGCCATGTACCAGCGGCAGCGGACGCTGTGGGGCTTCAACGGAGGCGGACCCGGGGGCGGCATCTACCGGACGATGGACGGCGGCGACAACTGGACGAAGCTCGCCGGCGGCCTGCCGGAGGGTGACGTGGGCCGCATCGGGCTCGACATCTACCGGCGCGACGGAAACCTCGTCTGGGCGATCGTCGAAGCCGACGCGCGCGCCCCGGGACAGGGCTTCGGTGCCCAGGAAGACGCCGACCGCAAGACGGGGACCTACAAGTCGACCGACCGCGGCGAGACGTGGGTGCAGACGAGCACGACGAACAACCGTCCCATGTACTACAGCCAGATCCGCATCGACCCGAACGATCCCGAGCGGCTCTACCTGGGCGGTTCGAGTCTGTACCGCACCTCGGACGGGGGGTACAACTTCACGCCGGACGCGGCCTCCGAGGTCCACTCCGACCACCACGCGCTGTGGATCAACCCGGCGAACTCCGACCACCTGATCCTCGGCGGCGACGGCGGCGTCTCGATCAGCTGGGACCGCTCCGACAACTGGCGCCAGCTGACGAACCTGCCCCTCGCGCAGTTCTACGAGATCGGCGTCGACAACCGCGACCCCTATCACGTGTGCGGCGGCCTCCAGGACAACGGCTCCTGGTGCGGCCCCTCGGACACCTGGTCCAACCAGGGGATCCGGACCCGCGACTGGTACAACGTGGGGAGCGGCGACGGCTACTTCACCGTCCTCCATCCGAACGGCGAGGAGATGATCGCGGAGTCCCAGAACGGGAACCCCATGCGCGTGAACCTCAAGACCGGCGAGCGGCTGCGGATGCGTCCGCTGGGACGCCCGGAGGGGGATGACGAGGATCTGCCCGAGTTCCGCTGGAACTGGGACACGCCGGTCGAGGTGTCGCCGAGCGACCCGAACACGGTCTACTACGGGTCCAACGTCGTGTTCAAGACGCCCGACTACGGCCAGACGTGGGAGCAGATCTCGCCGGACCTGACGAAGAACATCGACCGCGAGACGCTCTCGATCATGGGCGTCCTCGGCTCCGAGCCGATGATGTCGGCCAACGACGGGACATCGAGCTTCGGCAACATGATCTCGATCGAGGAGTCGCCGCTCGATCCGATGGTCGTGTACGCGGGCACCGACGACGGGAACCTGCAGGTGACGCGGGACGGCGGCGGAACGTGGACGAACGTGGCGCCGAACATGCCGGGCGTGCCCGACCAGCTGTACATGACGCGCATCGTGGCTTCGCACGCCGACGCGGGGACGGTGTGGGTCGCGGGGGACAACCACCGCAACGACGACATGGCCCCGTACCTGTATGTCTCGAACGACTTCGGCGAGTCTTGGCGGGCGGTCCGGGACGGGATCCCGGACGGCTGGTCGCTGAACGCGCTGGCGCAGCACCACCGCGCCGCGAACCTCCTCTTCGCCGGCAACGAGATCGGGACCTACTTCTCGATCGACGCGGGGAACTCGTGGCAGCCGCTGCTGCGGAACATGCCGCCCGCGCCGGTGGACGACATCAAGATCCAGGAGCGCGAGAACGACCTCGTGATCGGCACGCACGGGCGCGGCATCTGGATCATGGAGGACATCACGCCGCTCGAGGAGCTGAGCCAGGCCGTGCTCGCCTCCGAGGCGCACCTCTTCTCGACGCAGTCGGCCGTCGCCTACAACCCCTACACGCCGCAGGGCTGGACGCCGGGCGTGTGGGAGGCGGACAACCCGCCGCAGGGCGCCCGCATCCGCTACTGGCTGGGGAGCGACCTGCCGGACGCCCCGACGGCCGACGAGGAAGGCGGCGAGAGCGGCGAGCGGATCGTCACCGGCGGTCCGTCCGCGAACGGCGATGACCCGGCACCGATGCCCGCGATGGCGGGCAAGGCGGCGATCACGATCCTCGACTCCGACGGCTCCGTCATCCGCGAACTCGAGGGCGGCGGCGACCGCGGCCTCAACGAGGTGATCTGGGATCTGCGCTACGAGCCCCCACCGGCGCCGCCGGGCGGGGGAGGGTTCTTCTTCCGGGCCGGCAGCGTGGCGCCGAAGGTTCTCCCGGGCACGTACACGGCGCGACTGGATGCGGCGGGACAGACGCTCGAGACGGCGGTCACGGTACGGCTCGACCCGCGCGTGAACATCAGCCAGGGCGACCTCATGGCGCGCCAGGAGGCACTCATGAGCGCCTACGCGCTCGCGAAGCCGACGAATGAGGGGCTGCAGGCCGCGGCCCGCCTGCGCGGCCACCTGTCCGATGTCGAGGCGCAGCTCGAGGGCCACGATGTGGCCGAGTCGCTGACGGCGGAAGTCGAGGCCATCGGCGAGGAGCTGGACGAGATCGGTGACGAACTCGACACGGCCCGAGGGGGCGCCGGCGTGTCCGGCGGTCTGTCGGGCTACCACACGGCGCCGACGGCGGACATGCTCTACCAGCTCGAGCGCGGCTGGGGCGCGCTGCCCGGCGCCATCGACCGGCTGAACGCCCTCATCGAGGACCGCATGCCGGCGCTCTTCTCGGCCGTGCAGGCGGCCGGGGTCGGTCCCGACCTCGGCGATCCGGTACAGGTCCCGATGCCGCCGATGCGCTGACGCGGCCGCCGGACTGCCAGGGCCGGGAGTTAACCCGGCTCCAGCCGAAGCCGCCCGCCGCACGCCCGGAAGATCGGGCGCGCCGGCGGGCGGCGGCGCTTCCGGGGCGGCGTGCTTTGGCTTCCCGGGCACGCCGTCGCCATAATGGGCGCCGCAACTCTGCACACGATCTGCGTAAGGAGAGTCCGCACATGTCGTTCTTCGCCCCCAATCGGGCTTCGGCCCGCGGCATCCTGACCGCCGCCACGATCGTCCTCGGCGTCGTGACCGCGCGGCCCGGCCTCGCGCAGGAGCTGACGACCCCGGAGGCCTTCTTCGGCCACGAGATCGGCGCCGACTACGAACTGCCGGACTACGGCGATCTCTCCCGCTACTGGGAGACGCTGGCCGCCGAGTCCCCGCGCATGACGCTGCAGTCGATCGGGGCGACGGCCGAGGGCCGCGACCAGCTCATGGCGATCGTCACCTCGCCCGAGAACCACGCGAACCTCGACGAATACCGGGAGATTTCCGCCCGCCTCGCGCTCGCCAGGGGCGTGACCGAGGAGGAAGCGAGAGAACTCGCCCGGCGCGGAAAGGCCATCGTGTGGATCGACGGCGGCCTCCACGCCACGGAGGTGCTGGGCGCGCAGCAGCTCATGGAGACGCTGTGGCAGTTCGTGAGCGGGACCGACGACGAGACGATGCGGATCCTCGACGACGTCATCATCCTCTTCGTCCACGCGAACCCCGACGGCATGGACCTCGTCTCGAACTGGTACACGCGGAACGAGGAGAAGACGGAGCGCTCCACGCGCGGGATCCCCGTCCTCTACCAGAAGTACGTGGGGCACGACAACAACCGGGATTTCTACACGTCCTTCCAGTCGGAATCCGAGAACATGAACCGGCAGATGTACCGGACGTGGTATCCGCAGATCGTCTACAACCACCACCAGACGGGACCCACCGGGACCGTGCTCTTCGCGCCCCCGTTCCGCGATCCCTTCAACTACAACATCGACCCGATGGTCATCACCGGGATCGATCTCGTGGGCTCCGCCATGCACTCGCGCTTCACGGAGGAGGGGAAGCCGGGAGCGACGCGGCGGCGCGGGGCGAACTACTCGACGTGGTGGAACGGCGGCCTGCGCACGACACCCTACTTCAAGAACATGATCGGGCTCCTCACGGAAACGATCGGGAACCCGACCCCGATGGAGATCCCGCTGATTCTCGAGCGGGTGCTGCCCAACGACAATCTGCCGGCCCCGATCGAACCGCAGCCGTGGCACTTCCGACAGTCCGTCGACTATTCGGTGACCGCGAACAAGGCGGTGCTCGACGTCGCCTCCCGCTACCGCGAGACGTTCCTCTACCGCATCTGGCGCATGGGGATGAACTCGATCGAGCGCGGCAGCAAGGACAGCTGGACGATCCATCCCCGGCGGGTGGAGTGGCTGCGCGAGGAGATGCGCGCCGGGGCGGCGGAGACCGACTTCGCCCGTAACGTGGGTGGCTTCGGCGGCAGCCGCGGCACGCGCGCGGAGTACGACAGGCTGTTCGAGCCCGACCTGCGCGATCCCCGCGGGTACATCCTCCCATCGGACCAGGCCGACTTTCCGACCGCGACGAAGTTCGTGAATGCGCTGCTCGAGGGCGGCGTAATCGTGGAGCGGGCGACATCCGACTTCACCGTCGAAGGGAAGGAGTATCCCTCGGGCTCCTACGTGGTGCGGGCCGCGCAGGCCTTCCGGCCGCACGTCCTCGACATGTTCGAGCCGCAGGACCACCCGGATGACTTTCTCTTCCCCGGGGCAGCCCCGACGCCGCCGTACGACAACGCGGGGTGGACGCTCGCGGTGCAGATGGGGGTGGAGTTCGACCGCATCCTGGAGGGCTTCGACGGACCGTTCGAGGAGATCGGGGAGTGGAACGCGAGCCCCATGGCGGGGACGGTCGCGGATGCCGACGGGGCGGACGGTTTCGTGTTCGGTCACGAGGCGAACGACGCGTTCACGGCCATCAACCGGCTGCAGGCTTCGGGACACGAGGTCTACTGGCTCACGTCGCCGCTGCGCGAGGGTGGGCAAATGCACCCGGCCGGCACGTTCTACGTGAAGAGCCGCCGCGGCACGACCGACGCGGTCGCGTCGCTGGCCGCCGATCTGGGGATCGACTTCCAGGGCCTGGAAAACGATCCGAACGTGGACGCCCTGCGCCTCGAGGCGCCCCGGATCGCGCTCTGGGACACGTACGGCGGCTCCATGCCGTCCGGCTGGATCCGCTGGATCCTCGAGCAGTTCGAGTACGCGGACTTCGAACTCGTCTTCCCGCAGCGGCTCGACGCGGGAGATCTGCGCGACGACTACGACGTCATCATCTTCCCACAGGGCGCCATCGGCTCGCGGTTCCAGTTCGGAGGAGGCGGCGCGCCGGCTCCGGAGACGATTCCCGAGGAGTACCACGACCGGCTCGGCCGGGTCACCTCCGATGCGACGACGCCGGCGCTGATCGAATTCCTCGAGGACGGCGGTTCGATCGTCACCATCGGCGGTTCGACGGCCCTCGGGGCGGAGCTCGGGCTCCCGCTCGAGGACCATCTGGTCAAGGACGGCGAGGCGCTGGGCCGGGAGGAGTACTACGTCCCCGGGTCGATTCTGGAGGTCACGGTGGACAACTCGCGGCTCGTTGCCACGGGGGTTCCTTCGACGCTCGCGGTATCGTTCAACAACAGCCCCGTGTTCGGCGCATCGGCGCTGGCGGCGAGGAACGACGGAGCGAACGGGGTGACGCCACTCGCCTGGTTCGAGACGGACAAGCCCCTCATCAGCGGCTGGGCGTGGGGTCAGGAGCACCTCCAGGGCGGTGTGACGATGGCGGAAGCGAAGGTGGGCAACGGGCATCTGTACCTGTTCGGCCCGCTCGTCACGCGGCGTGCGCAGCCGCACGGCACCTTCAAGTTCCTGTTCAACGCAATCGCCCTCTCGTCCGCCGAGCCGGATCGGCCGTAGGCGTCGCTGGATCCGACGGAGGGGGCCGCATGAGCCGCGAGCCGCCCGCCCTCTCCGTCATCCTGAGCACGTACGAGGCGCCCGAAGAGCTGGAACGCACGCTCTGGGGCTACTCGGTACAGACGCACGCTGGGTTCGATATCGTCGTGGCGGATGACGGCTCCGGACCGGAGACGGGCGGCCGGATCGAGCGTCTGCGGGCGGCGACCGGTCTAGCGGTCTCCCACGTCCGGCAGGAAGACGACGGGTTCCGGAAGTGTCGGATCCTGAACCGCGCGATCGTCGAGGCCCGCGGAGATTACCTCATCCTCAGCGACGGCGACTGCATCCCCCGCGACGACTTCGTGGATACGCACGCGCGGCTCGCCAGGCCGGGGTTCTTCGTATCGGGCGGGAGGGTTCGCCTCTCGAGCGCGGCCGGAACGCGGATCGAGAAAGAAGATGTTCTGGACGGCTCGCTGTTCGAGTCGCCGTGGCTCCATGAGCAACGAGCGCTGAGCCGGTGGCGCGACCGGAGCAAACTCACCCGCTCGCCGCGTCGCGCCGCGTGGCTCGATCGCCTGACGACCACGCGAGCGACGTGGAACGGGCACAACGCCTCGGCCTGGAAGACCGACCTCCTGCGCGTGAACGGCTTCGACGAGCGCATGACGTACCCGGTCGAGGACCGCGAACTCGGCGAGCGTCTCCGCAACGCCGGGATTCGCCCCCTCCAGGCCCGGCATCGGGCGGTGTGCGCGCACGTCGAGCACGACCGGCCGTGGCTCGATCCCGAAGCGCAGGCGAGAAACGAACGGCTGCGCGCCGAAACCCGCGGGGTGCCCCGGCCGCTCCGCATCTTCCCGGGTTTCGCGCGCGGGCGCGACTGGACGGAGCACGGGATTCGGAAGGGCCCCCGACGGCCTTAGCCGTAGCCGTCGATTCCCCGCTGGGCGCGGACCGTGTCGGAGCGGAGACGGCGCTCGAGGCGCTCCCGGCTCGCCGGGTCGGGTGGGCGCATCTCATGCCAGAGGTGCAGAACCGGGACGGCGTAGCGGCCCTCCTTGCGTCGCACGCCGTTCCGGATGAGGCGGACGACGAGATCGTTGTCCTCGAACCCCCACCCCTCGAACCCTTCGTCGAAGCCGTTCACCGCAAGGAGGTCCGAGCGCCACAGGGCAAGGTTGCACCCCTTGACCCCATGCCACCGGCGCGGCGACATCCGGCGCAGAGGTCCCAGCGGCACGCGCAGCAGCGGCGTGAAACGGTCCACGCGTCCCCGGAACCACTCGACGAGCCAGCGCATGGCGCCCCACCGCTCGATTGCCGTCGCCCTCCGCGCGATCGCGAACCGCGAGAGTCCCGGGTCGAGCCGCACGCGGCTGCCGTGGACGAAATGCCCCGGCGCGGCGAGCGAAGCGTGTCTCTCCACATAATCCGGCCGCACGAGACAGTCCCCGTCGAGAAAGATGAGGTACGGCCGTTCGGTCGCGGCGGCGGCCCGGTTCCGGATCGCGGCCAGCCGATACCCGCGGTCCTCCTGCCGGACGTGCCGCAGGTCGAGGCCGGAGGCCTCCGCGAACCGCTCGACGAGTTCGCGCGTGTCCGGGCCGGAACCGTCGTCCGCCACGACGATCTCGAACCGGCGGTACGTCTGTTCGGCGAGACTCCGCAGCACCGCGTCGAGGGCGTCGGGCCGCTCGTAGGTCGAGACGATGACCGCGATGCCGGGGCCGCCGCTCGCTTTCATGCCAGGTATCCCGCGCGCTCCATGACGGGGCCGAACGCGGCTTCGATCCGGGCCGCGTCCGCGGGGTCCATCTCATCCTTCCAACCCTCCGCCTGTCCCCGGCGAACGAACCGCCCCTCGCCGCGGGCGCGCCCCGCGTAGGCCTCCGCACCGTGGCGCCCCTCCAGGTCTCGCATGGCCTCGAACGACCCGCGCGCCGCCGCCCGGGAGAGCCGCTCGGACGTTCCCGCGGGAACGTCTTCCGCAGGAACCGCACCGATGAAATGCGCCACGCGGCGGAGGGCCGCCTCGCGGTCGGAGACGAGGTCCTCGTAGCGCACGATACAGACCCGTTCGCCGCCCTCCGCGCGTCGGAGCGCGGCCGCCACCTGCCGGTCCCATCGCCTCAGGTGCCGGTGCCAGGCGTCGAATGGAGCGCCACCGGACAGGTAGCCATCCACGAACCGTGAGAGTGTCATGGCCCGGTCGTCGAACATCGTCGCGAACATGTGCCAGAAGGAGACCAGGACCGCCCGCGGGTCGCGCACGAGGTACAGGGTTCCGGGATAGCGGTGCGGGTAACGGGGATACTCGTTCCGGAACACCCTCGGGTCCGGGAGGTGGTCCCAGGCGGCGATCTCGTGGTCGCGGCCGTGCACGAACGGCACGTGGTCGCCGACGTTGTACAGGTTCACCTCTCCCTCGCGATCGTCGGACAGAAGCACCGCCAGCATGTAGGCGAGCCAGGTGTTCCCGGATTTCGGGTGTCCCACGAGGAACACATCGGTAGGCCGCAGCGACCGGAGGAACCGAGGCTCCCGCGCCCGGTTCCGCAGCCCGTCGCGCAGCCGGTAGTAGCCGACCCGGCGCTTGCCGCGACCGAACCAGCGCTTGAAGGCCGGGACCGCGCGCCGCCGGAGCCGGGGCGGGTCGAGCCTCGGCGGCCGGTTCACCGGGACCACGGGACCGTCCGCCCGATGAGGTCCGAGACTTCGTCCGCGTTGAACGCGTACTCCCGTTCGAGGTGGTCGCGTACCCACCCCGGCATGCGGACGGGAGCCGCCGCGTTCACGGGCTTCCTCAACGACTCGGCGTCCGCCACCACAACCCTCGCCTCGAGGAACCCCAGGAGATCGCGCATCAGGTCTTCGGGCCGCTCCCGGATCTCGTCCAGAAAGCCGAAGAAGAAATGCTCGCGCGGAAAGTGCCCGAACCACGCGCGCAGGCAGGTCGCGTAGTCGCTGCGCCGCCGGACCGCGTCGCTGTCGAAGTAGGCGATGAGTTCCTCGCGGCCCACCGACTCCAACGGCTTGCCCCGCCACCGCGGAAACCCGTGCCGCGCCTGCGACCACGCGCGCTCGATCGGGTCGCGCAGCATGAAGATGAGTCTTGCGTCGGGCATCCAATCCGCAACGCGGCGGATGACCTCCGGCTCGAGAATCGCGTAGGCAGGCGTGATCTCGCCCCGGATCCGGCCGCCACTCCGGCCGCCTCCCCTGGCGTCCCCCCGGCCGCCTCCTCTGGCGCGGACGAAGCGGGCAAGGTAGCGGAGCCGATCGATTCGATCCCGCGCGGATCCGCTCGGGGCCGGCGCTTCGAGCTTGCGGTCGAAGAAGTGGATCTCCTTGCGGTCCATCCGAATCTGCGGATGGCTCGAGAGCTGCGCCGCCACCCAACTCGTGCCCGCACGCGTGGCGCCGATCCCGAGAAAACGAGGCATCCGGCGCGGCAGGACGCGCTTATGCACCGGACGCTCGACCGGACGCCCGCTGCCCGGGGCTCTGACTGGCCGCACCCCGTGTGATTCGCGTCGCCCCGCCACATCGACCTGGTCATCGAGGAAGGTGGGCGGCAGGCGACGAACCGCGCCCATGTCGACGTCGCCCGCTCCCCCGCCGCGCAGCCGCTGGAACGTCTCCCATTCCCGTCGCTTGCGGGGCGAGGGGAACTCCGTCGTCGACCAGTGATCGAACTCCTCCTCGTCCAGGAACTTCAGCTCATGGAAGCAGACGGGTGCGAAGTGATGTGTCCGAAGCCAGCGGGGTCGGATCAGCTGTTCCCAGTGTTGCCGCTTGTGGAATCTGGCGGGGTAGCCGCAGGGGGCGATCCGCACCTCCCGGTTCACTTCCCCGCGCGGGACGAGAAAGGACCCCTCGGACGTCCGATACACGGTCTGTCCGGCGAGCGACCAGGCGGCGGGCCAACCCCCGTCGAGTCCGGCGATCAGGCCCAGGAAGGCATCCCGTTGCTCGCCCGCGAGCACCATGTCCGCGTCCCACTTGCAGGCGTAGCGCCGGGTGCAGCGGGACAGCGCCCAGTTCGTGAAGTAGACGAGAGAGTGCAGCGAGTCGGCCGGGGTTTCGTCGTGCTCGGGACCGAACCGCCCCACTCGGAAAGGATACGAATGAACCCGGATCTTGCTGCCATCCGCGGCGGTCTCCCGCACCTGCCGCACGATCTCGGCGGTGTCGTCCCGGCTGCCGTTGTCGATCACATGAATGTCGTCGAACACCGGAAGGATCGAGCGCAGGCAATGCTCGATCTTCGTCCCCTCGTCCCGCGCTCTCACGAAGGCGCTTGTCCCCGGCGCGCGATTCCGGCGCGGGAGGGAGAACGCGTACGCCTCGTTCCCTTCCCGGTTTCGAAACTCCATCCGGCTGAGATATGCTCACCCTGAGCGGAAAGCGAGTCGAATGCGACGGAAGAGACAACCAATGCCGAGTTCCGGAGAAATCCTCATGCGACGATTCCCAATGCGACCCGCGGCGGTCCTCACGATCTGGCTGGCAGCACTGACCGTTTCGGTACAGGCCGGCGCCGCGCAGGCGAATCCGGGCATCCTCGTGAGCGGCGACTGGCTCGTGGAGCACGGCGACGACCCTGATGTCGTCGTGCTCCACGTCGGGATGGGCCGCATGGCGCCCCTCGAGGAATATGTGCGGGGGGCGCGCTTTCTCGAGTACCACGACATCGCCGTCGAGCGGAACGATCTCATCACCGAACTCGCGCCGGTCGAGGATCTCGTCGAGGTCTTCCGCGCCGCGGGCGTCTCCAACGACAGCCATGTGGTCGTGGTGGGGGACCCCGGCCTTCACGCGGCCCGCGTCTTCATGACGCTGGATTACCTGGGCCACGGCGACCGCACCTCGGTGCTCGATGGAGGGCTGGCGGCGTGGAAGGCGGCGGGAGGCGAAGTCACCGCCGAGCCGGCGACGCCCGTCCTCGGCGACTTCGAGGCGGACGTCCGGGAAGACATGATCGTGACGGCGGAGTGGATCCACGACCGTCTCGACGACCCGGACGTGACGCTGATCGACGCACGGCCGGAAGACGAATACACGGGTGAGCGACCGGGCCGGGATTTCCTGCGGGGCGGGCACATTCCCGGCGCCTACAACCTTTACTGGCAGGATCTCACGGGCGAGGACATCCCCACGCTGATCGACCTCGCCGAGGTGGAGGCGCGCTTCGAGGAGGCGGGGGCGAAGAAGGACGGCGTCGTCGTCAGCTACTGCCTCATCGGCATGCGGGCGAGCTACACCTACATGATTTCGAGATATCTGGGCTACGACACGAAGTTCTACGACGCTTCCTGGAACGATTGGGGGCGGCGGGAGGATCTGCCGCTCGTCACCGGCCGTGAACGCCGGTAGCTTGAGAAGTCCGGTGTAACGCTGGGTTCGCGCGCGGCGGACCCTGTGGGTTCGAGCTGTTGGAGGTTGAGAGATGAAGACCCTCTCCGGAGTACTTGGTGCACTCGTCATCGCCGCGGTGGCGGTGCTCGTTCTTGTCGGCACGGACCGCAGCGAGGCGGCCGCGACGGAGGCCCCGCCCGCCGCCGCCGTGGGATCCTCGTCGGCCGCTGTGTCTCTCGTCTCGCCGGCCCCGCACTCGATCGAAGCCGGTCCCGAGTCGCCGGTCGAACTGGTCCTGGCGCAGCCGCTCGATCCGGGAGGGTTCGATCCGGCGGCGCTGTCCGTGTTCGGCCGCTGGAGCGGCGTGATGACCGGCTCCGTGCAGCTCTCGGACGATGGCCGGCGCATCCGCTTCGAGCCCGGCGGGTCCTTCCACGCCGGCGAATCGGTCACGGCTTCGCTGCGCGCCGGAGAGAAGCTCGCGTCGGGCGGCGCGATGGAAACGGGTTTCGCGTGGAACTTCTGGATCCGGCCCCAGGCGGGCTCGCTCGACATGATCGACCGAGGTTCGCGGATCGTGCTCGACGACGGTGAAAAGCACGTCCAGCCCTACGGGGCCTACGCCGGCGACTTCAACGGCGACGGTTACCCCGACATCGCGATCCCCAACGAGGTCTCCGCCGACGTCCGCGTCATGTTCAACGACGGCAAGGGGGACTACAACGAGTTCCGCGTCCTCGACATCCCGGGCGGGAGTTGGCCGAGCCCGAACGAAGGCGCGGATTTCAACGGCGACGGCCTCACGGACTTCGTGGTCGGGAACGCGGGGAACGATCTCGTGTCCGTCTTCCTCGCCGACGGGAACGGCTGGTTCGAACTGGGGAGCAACATCGAGTCCGGACAGAACGTCCGCGGCGTGTGCATCGGCGACTTCGACCAGGACGGGTGGCCGGATGTGGCGGCGGTGAACATGTCCGTCGGACCCGAGGAATCGCGCGGCAACGTCGCCATGCTGCTCAACAACGCGGACGGGACGGGCGATCTGCGGCGCGCTTCCGAGATCGCCTCGCCGGGCCAGGGCGAGAAGACGTGCGCGACGGCGGACGTAAACAACGACGGCCTGCCCGACCTGCTCGTCGGCGCCTACTTCACCGACGAGGTCCTCACCTACCTGGGGGACGGGCGCGGCAACCTTGAGCTGGGCACGCGCGTGCGCGCCGGCGGCAAGCCGTGGATGATCGTGGCGGGCGATGTGAACGGCGACGGGAACGTCGACGTGATGTCCGCGAACCGTGAAGGGAACAATGTGGCCGTCCTCCTCGGCGATGGCGCGGGCGCCTTCGCGGATCCCGTCGAGTACGAGACGGGCGAGTCGCCGCTGGCGGTCGACGTGGGCGACATCGACGGTGACGGCGACCTCGACGTGGTGACGAGCGATTTCGAGGGCAACAGCTTCACCGTGCACGAGAACGCGGGCGACGGAACGCTCGTGAACCCCCGGTCGTACGCGGCGAGCACGAACGGCTCGTGCGTCGTCATTCACGACCGCGACCTCGACGGGGACCTCGATCTCACGGGCGTGGATGAGACGGACGACAAGATCTTCATCCTGGAGAACCCCGGGGGCTGACCCGGTAGACGGGAAGACGGGAGAGATGGGGAAGATAGCCAGGAAGGCGAAGGGGGAATGGCGGGAGAAGCTCCCCGAGCAGGCCTACAAGGTGCTGTTCGAGGAAGCGACCGAACGCGCGGGGACGAGTCCGCTGAACGATGAGAAGCGTCCCGGCACGTTCGCGTGCGCGGCGTGCGGGGAGGCGCTGTTCACGACCGACATGAAATACGACAGCGGCACCGGGTGGCCGAGCTTCTTCGAGACGCTGCCCGAGGCCTTCGAGACGAAACGCGACTTCAAGCTCATCCTGCCGCGGACCGAATATCACTGCGCCCGCTGCGGCGGACACCACGGCCACGTCTTCAACGACGGGCCCGAGCCGACGGGCAAGCGGTACTGCAACAACGGCGTCGCGCTCCGGTTCATCCCGGACGACGACCCGGACGACTGATCCGACATCCGGTGCGGGCGCTGACGGCGGGGGTGTTCGGCCTGCTCGCCGCGGCGCCCGCCGCGGCAGGCCAGCTTCCCGGCTCCAGCGGTGCCTGCGAAGCGCGGGCCGCGGAGACGCGCGCCGCCGGGGCGGCGGGTGCGCTCACGGACACGCCGACGGGCCGGGTGGCCGCCGACCTCCATTGCATCAGTCTCTTTTCCACGGCGCGGAGCGGCGACGCGCAGGGGTTCGTCGAACTCGGGCGGGTGCCGTCGCCGTTCGGCGTGACGGTGACGCCGTCCGGCCACCATGTCCGCGCGTTGACCGCGCACATCGAGGGCCTCCCGCCACCCTCCAGCCTCGGGCCGTATACGGTCTACGTGGCGTGGGCGACGCCGCTCGAACTGGCTCCCGTGGTGTCGCTGGGGCCGGTCGGGAACGGCGAGCACGCGCTGGGGCGCGTCGCGTTCAACAAGTTCCTCGTGATGGTCAGCGCGGAGGCGTCGGCCGATGTGGAGGAGCGCGAGGGGCCGCTCGTGCTGAGGGGGCGCTCGCCGTCCGCGCTCATGGAGGCGCACGACCTCCTGGCCCTCGCGCCATCGGCGACGCGGCGTGCGGCCGACCGGGCCCCGACGCGCTGGGACGCGCCGCCCGCGTACCCCGGCATCGCCATGCTGCCCGGCGTGATGGACCTCGAACCGCGCGCCCGCCCCGCGAGCCTCCGAAGCGCGGCCGACCTGCCCCCGTGGGAGTCGCTTCCCGAGGCTTCCGAGCATCAGATCGTCAACCTCCCGGATGGGGGCACGCTCGACCTCGAGGCCACCGTCGTCCGACGGGACATCGAAGGCCGCCGACTCGCCATGCTCGCCTTCAACGGCCAGCACCCCGGACCCCTGATCCGGGTCCCGGAGCAGTCCACCATCTTCGTGAACTTCACGAACCGGACCCCGTATCCGACGGCGGTGCACTGGCACGGCATCCGGCTCGACAACGCGTTCGACGGCGTCCCCGGCCTCACCCAGGACCCCGTCGCCCCCGGCGAGTCCTTCCGGTACCGGATCTTCTTCCGGGACGCGGGCATCTACTGGTACCACCCGCACCACCGCGAGGACGTCCAGCAGGAACTCGGCCTGTACGGGAACCTCCTCGTCGACCCCGCCGACCGGGACTACTACGGGCCCGCGAACCGCGAGGAAGTCCTCCTGCTCGACGACATCCTCCTCGACGAGGACGGACTCGTGGACTTCGGGGAGGAATCGGCGAACTACGTGCTCATGGGCCGGTTCGGGAACCGGGCCCTGGTCAACGGGGAGCCGAACTACGAACTGGAGGTCGACCGCGGCGAGGTCGTCCGCTTCCACCTCACGAACGCCTCGAACACGCGCACCTTCAACCTCTCCTTCGTGGACACGGAACGCGGCGGGCTTCCCGATCCCGACCAGCGCGTGTCGGATCCCGACGCGGCGGACCCGAATCGTCTTCCGCTCAAGGTCGTCGCGTCGGATGTGGGCCGCTTCGAGCGCGAGGAGTGGACCAGAAGCGTGGTCCTGGCTCCCGCGGAGCGCTACGTGATCGACGTCCGCTTCGACCGCCCCGGCACGCACGCGCTCGTCAACCACGTCCAGGGGATCAATCACCGACAGGGCGTCTTCCGGGCCGAACTCCGGACCCTGGGTGCCGTCACCGTGGCGTCGCGACCCGCGGCCCACGATCACGGGCCCTCCTTCGAGACCCTGCGCGAGCATGCGGACGTCATTGCGGACATCGACCGCTACCGGCCGCGCTTCGACGACGAGCCCGACCACGAACTCGTGATGACGCTCGAGACCGAGGATCTCCCGCTCCCCATCGAACGCTCGATGGCCTACGACTGGGTCTACTTCAACCCGGTGGAATGGACCGGGACGATGCCGCGCATGAACTGGGCCACGACCGGCCGCGAGGTCCGCTGGGTCCTGAGGGAAACGGCCACGGGGCGGGAGAACGAAGAGATCGAGTGGAACTTCGCCGTCGGGGATGTGGTGAAGATCCGCGTCGTCAACGACCGCGGCGCCTTCCACGCGATGCAGCACCCGCTCCACATCCACGGTCAGCGCTTCCTCGTCCTGTCGCAGAACGGCGTGCCGAACCCGAACCTGGCGTGGAAGGACACGGTCCTGTTGCCCGCCGCATCCACGACGGACATCCTGCTGGAACTGTCGAACCCCGGCCGCTGGATGATCCACTGTCACATCGCGGAACACCTCGAAGCCGGGATGAAGATGGTGATGAACGTCGCAGACGCCCCGCAGTGAGAAAGGAACCCCTCATGATGACCGCCCGCCGCCGTTCCCTTCCGGCCCTCGTCGCGGCGCTTGCCGTCGGGGGAATGTCGTCCACGGAAGCGCAGTCCCAGGAAGCGATGGAGGACTTCATCGCGGTGCAGGCGCCCACCGTGGCGCTCACGAATGTCAAGGTGATCGATGGGACCGGAGGCCCGCCCCGTGAAGGCCAGACCATCGTCATCCGGGACGGCCGCATCGCGGACATCGGCCCCGCCGGCGAGGTCGCGGATCGGATCCGGAACGCGCAGGTCCTGGATCTCGAGGGCCACACCGTGATCCCGGGTCTCATCGGGCTCCACAACCACAGCTACTACACGGGCGGGAACGGTCGCGCCGCGCAGCTCTCCTTCTCCGGGTCGCGACTCTACCTGGCGTCGGGCGTGACGACGATCCGGACGACGGGGGCGCGCGCGCCGTACGAGGAGATCAACCTCAAGCGGGCCATCGATGAAGGGCGCACCATCGGCCCCAACATGTTCACAACCGGTCCCTACCTCACGGGGCAGGAGGGTTCGCAATCGATGGCCCAGCTCGAGGGGCCGGAGCAGGCCCGCCGTCTCGTCCGCTACTGGGCCGAGGAGGGGGTGCCCTGGTTCAAGGCGTACACCTGGATCAGCCGGGAGGAACTCGGCGCGGCGATCGACGAGGCGCACCGGCACGGCGTGAAGGTGACGGCCCACCTCTGCTCCGTCGGATACCGGGAGGCGGTGGCGCTCGGGATCGACAACCTGGAGCACGGCCTGCTCGCGAACAGCGAGTACTTCCCCGGGAAGGAACCGGACGACTGCCCATCCGGCTTCCGGAACGGCTACGCCGACCTCGACGTGGACTCCGAGGAGGTGCAGGAAACGTTCCGCATGATGATCGAGAACGACGTCGCGATGACCTCTACGCTGGCCGTGTACGAGATCTCCGTGCCGGGGCGGGGCCCGATCGACGAGCGCGTCTACGACATCCTCGCGCCCGAAATCGCGGCGGAGGTGCGGGAGATCGCGGACCTGCGCCGGAACGCGACGCTCGATTCCGGGATCGGAATCCACCCCGACGTCTACCGGAAGGCGCTCGAGTACGAGTACGCCTTCGTGCAGGCGGGGGGCACGCTCGCGGCCGGGGTCGACCCGACGGGGTACGGGGCGGCGCCTCCCGGCTACGGCGACCAGAAGAACTACGAACTTCTGCTCGAGGCCGGGTTCACGCCCGCCGAGGTCGTCCGGATCATGAGCGCGAACGGCGCCAGGGTGCTGGGCATCGACGACGAAACGGGAACGATCGAGGTCGGCAAGGTCGCGGATCTCGTCGTGCTGGAGGGAGACCCGGAAGCCGACGGCCACATCCGCGAGACCCGCATCGTGTTCAAGGGCGGCGTGGGCTGGGACGCGCCCAAACTCATCGAGTCGGTCCGCGGCATCGTCGGCATCCGCTGACCGGCCGTCCCCGGTGAACTCGCGACTGGCGGCCTCGCGAGGAGAGGTGTCGGTCCGCCTCTCGGGCCTGACGATCATCGCTCTCCTGGCCGGTTTCCTCGGCGGTGCGCGGCCCGCCGCCGCGCAGGTGACCGCTGCGGACTCCGCCGCGGTGCTCGTCGCGACGGCGGGCGACTTCGAGGAGCGCGGCGAACTCGACGTTGCCCGGGCCCTGTATGAGGAGGTCGTCCGCCGCTACCCCGACACCCCGGGTGCGGCGCTGGCCCGGGCTCGGCTGGAAGGGTTGGGGGCGCCGGCGGGGGCGGTGCCGGTGGGGCTGGGGCAGGGCGGCGCGGCGCAGGACCGGCGCGGCGATACGGAGTTCCGCGTCTGGTCGACGCTCTACGGTCTGTGGCTGGGGGGCGTCGCGGTGCCCATGCTGGCGGACGCGCGCAGTTCCGAGTCGCACGGCGTCGGTCTTCTGCTCGGCGGGCCGGTCGGTTACCTCGCTGGCCGCGTGTTCTCGCGGTCCCTCTCGGTGGGACGGTCGCGCACGATCAGTTGGGCCGGCACGTGGGGCACCTGGCAGGGCGTGGGCTGGGCGCACGCGCTGAATCTGGGCGTCGATCCGGACTGCGAGTACTGCGATCCGGACGACCAGGAGGCCTTCACCGCGGCAGTGGCCGGTGGACTGGCCGGCATCGCCACGGCCGCGCTCCTCGCGCGCGAGACTTCGGAGGGCACGGCCGCGGCGACGTACCTGGGGAGCCTGTGGGGGACGTGGTTCGGCCTCGGGGGCGCGGTCGCGCTGGATCTGGATGACGATGCGATGTGGGCGAGCACGCTGCTCGTGGGCAACGCGGGCCTCATCGCCGGAGCGCTCGCCGGGAGCCGGTTCGACCTGTCCTCCCGTCGCGCGCACATGATTAGCCTCGGGGGCCTGATCGGTGGTTTCGGCGGAGTCGGCATTTCGCTCATCACGAAACCGGACAGCGACAGCGGCGCCTTCGCGATTCCGCTTGCGACGAGTCTCGCGGGTCTGGGCCTGGGGGCCCTGCTGACTCCGGAGGGCGACGGCGCGCCGGAAGGAGCGTCGAGCGCGGCCCGCGCGGCGCCCGGTTCGTTGTCGCCGGCCCTCCTGAACTGGTCGGACGGAGCCCGACTCGAGGTCGGCCTGCCGCTGCCGTTCGCCACGACCGTCCTCGACCCGCGGCGGAACGGCCGGCGGCACACCGCCTGGAATGTCCCCCTCCTCCGCCTGCGCTTCTGAACCGTATGCCGGACCGTCCGCTCAAAGGCCGGGTGGCCGTCGTCGCCGGCGCGACGCGCGGCGCCGGGCGCGGCATCGCCCGCATGCTCGGCGAGGCGGGCGCCACCGTCTACTGCACCGGCCGCAGCGTCCGGGGCCATCCCGCCACGCCGGGGCGGCCGGAGACCCTGGAGGAGACGGCGGAGCTGGTGACGTCGGAGGGGGGCCGGGGCGTCGCCGTCCGCGCCGACCACACGGTCGAGTCCGAGGTCGAGCGGCTCTTCGCCCGCGTCCGTGACGAGGCGGGCCGGCTCGACGTCCTGGTGAACGATATCTGGGGCGGCGACGCGCTGACCGAGTGGGGGAAGTCCTTCTGGGAACTCTCCATCGCGCAGGGCGAGCGGCTGCTGGAGCGCGCCGTCCACACGCACATCATCACGAGCCGGCATGGCGCTCCGCTGATGGTCGCGCGCAACGCCGGACTCATCGTCGAAGTCACCGACGGCGACACGTTCGGCTACCGCGGCAACCTGTTCTACGACCTGGCGAAGAACGCGGTCGTCCGGCTGGCCTACGCGATGGCCGCCGACCTCCACCCGCACGGCGTGACGGCGCTCGCGATCACCCCCGGATTCCTGCGCTCCGAGGCGGTACTCGACCACTTCGGCGTCACCGAGGCGAACTGGCGCGACGCGATCGAGAAGGACGAGTACTTCGCCGAGTCCGAGACCCCGTGCTACGTCGGCCGCGCCATCGCCGCCCTCGCCGCCGACCCGAACGTCGCGGCGAAGAGCGGCGGGCTGTTCTCGAGTTGGACCCTCGCGAAGGAGTACGGCTTCGCCGACATCGACGGACGCCGACCCGATTGGGGCACTTTCTTCCTGAAGAAGGTGCGGGGAATCCTCGAACGGGACGCACCGCCGGACGAGATGGATGTCTTCGTCATCCGCAGCCGCCTCTACCAGGCGGAACTCGACCCGTCCGCCAGCGAGGAGGCCGACCGCCTCCGCGCCTGGCTCTCCCGCCACGAGTAGCGGATCCCCCGGCCACGTTCCCACGGGAACGCGCCGGAGCCCCTCCGAATCCGGCTACGTGGCGGTCGGCATCTCGAGCCCCGCCGCTCGTGCCGCGTCCCCGAGCGCCCGATCCAGCGTGGCAAGCGGCAATCGCATCCGGATGGCCAGTTCCAGGTACGTGGCATCGTAGACGGAGAGCCCGTGCGCGTGGGCGACCTCGAGCACCGGTCCACGGATGCGGGACGTGGAAACCGGATCGATCGTGAGCGGCAGAGCTTCCAGGTTTCGCCAGATCCGCGGCCAGTCGGTTTCGGCGATCCGCCCCCGGCGCGTAGCGACGAGCAGCACGTTCGCGACCTCGACCGGCCACAGGGACGGAACGAACGCTCGGCCCTCCCTCAGGGCATCCCGGAGCCGAGCTGTCTCCTCGGTCGCCTCGTCCGGGAACACCCAGGCCATCGTGACGGAACAGTCGAGCACGAACGTCAACGCCGGCGACCCTCCTCGATCATGTCCCGAACGGAGAGCCCGCCGAGACTGTGCGTCTCCTGGAACGCCTTCAGGTCGTCGATCGCGGCCTGAACCTTGTCGGGGTCGGTCGTACGGAAGGGGATCAACTCCGCAACCGGACGGCCGTGCCTCGTGATGACGAAGCGCTCCCCCGTCTGCACGCGCCGCAGGAGGCGCGGCAGGTGCGTCTTGGCTTCGAAGGCGCCGATGTCCGGCATGTTCCTGCTCCCGAATCGAATCCGAAAATTTAGACTAGACTGATACTAGTCTAAACTGGCAGGGCCACGCAACATCTCCGTGCCTCAAGTCAAGACAGTTCATTTATGGACCTTGGTTAAGGCAGACGACAGCGTGGGGCGTGGACAGCGTCGCGAATGGGCGTGCCAGCGATCACCTTCTTGTCGGTACAGCTTAATTCGACGAGCGCAGCGTTCGATCGATTTCCGCCAGAATCTCGGTGCCGATCAGTATCTCGTTGACGGGAGCGCACGACCTAAAGTCTACCGTCATCGGCTCATCGAGACCCGATATCCGGAGTCGTGTCCTAAACGGTGCTCGAATGGTCTGATTGTAGGCTGCGCGAATCTCGATAAAGACGCCACGATAGAGGGCTGGATGCTGCTCCAGGTGCACGGATATGCGTTCTTCGACGGGGTCGTAGGAGAGATCGGAAGTGTCGTACCTCTCGTGATCCTCCGGAGAGAGTTCCTTCTCTTCGCACGTAACGTCCAACCATTCCGGTGCCGCGCGCTCCAATGCGGATACCGACCCGACGCGCCTTATGAGGTTTTCGTCACTCATGGTCCACTGTTGCGGATGGCTATACTCGCTGTCGTCCACGCCACGCTGGTTTTCTAAGGTCTCATTGACAGCATCCCAGACATCCTGAAACGGTGCATCGCGAACCGCATGCCACACGATTGGTCCGATCGCCGCGCGAGATGGATAGGTCTGCCGCTGCACAACGGGCCCCCTATCCTGAACGTCCGGACCACTACAGCTCCACGGGAGAACCACAACCACGACCGCAAGCAGCTTCTTCATCATGTCTCTCCATTGGGCACTCCAGAAAGCCAACCAATGGGTATTATAGGTGGGCCCTCGCAAGGTTACGACCGGACCAGCGTACGGGGGCACCCTAGAGTCTGGTCTTGGGTCGATACCTCGGTCGAGTCGGCGATCCGCTATTCCGGGGAAGCGCGGGACTCCAGGTAGTCCCGACCGGCCGACATCAGGGCGACGAAGGCGTCCTCATCCCCCGCTTCCACCGCGTCGCGGACCCTCTCCGCCGCCGCCACGAGTTCCTTCAGCGCGACGTCTCCGTACTCGTTCAGCGACTGAATCTCGAAGTACATGTGCGGGTTCTCGCCGGCCAGCGCGCGCGCCACGTCCAACTGGGCCTCGAACGTCGTGCTCGACACGTCCGCCAGGCGCGGCGTCGTTTCGCCGGAGCGCGCCAGCGCCGTGAAGAAGGCGATGTTGAGGGCGTGCGAGAGCCCCAGCACGAATCCCATCACCCGGTCGTGGCTCTCCAGGTCCATGCGCACCCGCGTAGCCATGGTCGAGGCGAAGAGCGCCTCCGCTCCCTCCGTCGCGCCGGGGCAGCCCACGTCCACGAAGATCACGTGTTCCCCGGAAAGGAGTTCGGTGTCGGGACCGAACATGGGGTGGACGGACGTGACGCGGACCCCCGCCTCGCTCAGCGCCGTCAGGCCGGAGCGCAGCGGACTCTTGAGCGAACCGATGTCGAACACCAGGCCCGGCGGTCCGATCTCCGCCAACCGTTCGAGGATCTCGTTGGCGATGGCCATGGGCGTCGCCACCACGATCAGGTCGTGATCCAGCGACGTGGTCATCCAATCCGCGTGATCCCCCCCCTCGGGGTCGGCGTTCTCCACCTCGAACCCCTGGGACGAGAGGAAGCGGACGAACCACCCGCCCATCTTCCCGGAACCGCCGATGACGAGGGCGCGTTTCCCGCCTCCTCTCGCGGCCGCCGCCACGCTGCCCCGTTCCTGCACGGCGAGCGATGAACGGATCAGCGACAGGACGAGATCCTCGGCCAGCCGCGGCGGAAGCCCGAGCTCTCTCGCGGCGGCGCGGGCCCGCTCGATGACGACCTTTTCCTGCCGGTAGTCGCGCGGGGCCGTCTGCGAGGCGCGCTTCCGCTCCCCGATCTTCGCGGAGACGGCCTGCCGCCGGGCGACGAGTTCGAGCAACTCGCGGTCGATGCGCGCGAGTTCGTCTCTGAGTTCCTCGAGGTTCGACACGTCCCGCTCCCGAAGTCCGATCTAGCCCGCGATCACGCGGATCGTCTGCCGCAGCGCGATCCAGCTCACGTACGCCAGCAGAGGCGGCGCCACGTAGCGAATCAGGAAGCGCGCCGCCGGAATCAGGCGCGCGAACCGCGGCGAGGCCCCGATCCGGAGTTCCTCCTCCGGGTGCTTCATCACCCAGCCCACGAGCACCGCGATGGCGAGTACGCCCAGCACGGTGAGGAGTTCCGCCGCCACCTGGTCCATGATTCCCAGTGCGCCGAGTGAAAGCGCCGGCGCGACCCCGGTCGCGGCGATGAGGAGGCCCGAAGCGAGCGTCGCCCGGCGGCGCGTCCAGCCCCATTCGTCGATGAGAATCGAGGCCGCCACCTCCAGCAGGGAGACGGCGGAGGTGATCGCCGCCACGATCACGGCGCTGAAGAACAGTGTACCGACGATGCGGCCCATCGCCTCCATCTGGGCGAACGCACTCGGGAGCGAGATGAAGAGCACACCGAGCGTGCTCTCCCCCACGTCCTCCGAGAGCCCGAGCCCGAAGACGATCGGAAACACGACGAGCCCCGCGACGAAGGCGACGGAGAAATCCGAGAGCGCGATCACGGCGCTTTCGCGCCCGAGGTCGGTGCGCTTCGAGAGGTAGGAGGAATACGTGACCATGATCCCCATCCCCACGCTCAGCGAATAGAAGGCGTGGGCGGCCGCGCCCTGCAGCACGACGGGATCCAGCAGTTCGCTCAGCGATGGGGAGAGGTAGAAGCGGTATCCCTCCGCGGCGCCCGGCAGCGTCGCGGCCCAGATCGCGAGGCCGATGAGAAGGAGGAAGAGGAGCGGCATGAGCAGCATGCTCGCCCGCTCGATCCCCTTGCGGACGCCGAACGCCACGATCCCGACGGTCGCGGCGATCGACATCAGGTGGAAGACGACCGCGGAGGGGCCGGACGCGACCGACGCGTAGCGCCCCGCGGCGTCCGCGTGGAATCCGGTGGTGAGCCCGTCGAGGGCGTAGCGGAGGGCCCAGCCCGTGATGACGGACAGGTAGGCCATGATCACGGTCGACGTCACGAGGAAGAGGAGCCCCGCCGCCGCCCATCGCCTGCCGCCGACCGCGCGCAGGGCGCCGATCGCCGACCGGCGCGCGCGCCGGCCCACGGCGAACTCCGCCAGCATCATCGGCACGCCGATGAGGAACGCCATGCAGACGTAGGCCACGAGGAAGGCCGCGCCGCCGCCCTCGGCCGTCTGGTAGGGGAAGCGCCACATGTTCCCCAGCCCGACCGCGGACCCCACCGCGGCGAGCACGAAACCGACCCGGCTGCCGAAGCGTTCGCGCGCGGAGTTCGGGGTGTCCGATGACTGGTTCAAGTGGCGGATCCTCGATCGGATGTCCTTGCGGGCGGGGGCGTGTGAGTGTCGCCGACGGATGCCTCCCGCCGCAAGATCGTGAGCGCGGCACCCGTTGCGCGTTCGGGTTCCGCCGGGGGATTATCGACGACGCCCCGGCGGACCCCAATCCGGACCCGGCCGCCGCCCCACCCACCCGAGAGAGACGGCGCCCGTGACGGCACATGTCGAGATCCCCGGACTCACGCTGACGCGTGAGGACTTCGAGCGCGCGCGGGAGCACGTCGCGCCGCACGTCCATCACACGCCGCTGCTCACGTCGCGCTCGCTCAGCGAGGCTTCCGGGTTCGACATCCGGCTCAAGGCCGAACTCTTCCAGAGGGGCGGTTCGTACAAGGTGCGAGGGCCGCTGAACGTGATGGCGCACATGAGCGAGGAGGAGAAGGCGCGGGGCATCATCTGCTCCTCCGCCGGGAACCACGCGCAGGGCGTCGCGCTCGCCGCCCGCCTGTACGGGATCCCCGCCGTCGTCGTGATGGCGGAGAACGCGACGCCGGCCAAGGTCGCGGCCACGGAGGGGTACGGCGCGGAGGTGGTCCTCCACGGATCGATCTGGGACGAGGCGAACGAGCGGGCCCTCGAACTGGTCGAGGAGCGTGGGCTCACCTACGTGCACCCCTTCGACCACCCGCGCCTGATCGCGGGCCAGGGCACGCTCGGCCTCGAGATTCTCGAGGACTGGCCGGAGGTCGAAGTCGTCGTCATCCCGATCGGGGGCGGGGGGCTCATCTCGGGTAACGCGATGTCCCTGAAGAGCGTGAACCCCGCCATCCGCCTGATCGGCGTGGAATCGTCGGGGGCGCCCGCCATGAAGCGCACGGTCGAATCCGGAGAGATGGTGACCCTGGAGACCGTGGACTGCGCGATCGATGGGCTGAAGGTGATGCGGGTCGGCGACAACACGGCGTCCGTCGTGAGCCGTTTCGTGGAGCGCGTCGTCACGCTTCCCGACGAGGACATCTTCGACGCCATGCTGTGGCTGATGACGCGGGCGAAGCTCGTGACCGAGGGCGCGGCCGCGGCGCCGGTCGCCGCCGTCCTCCACGGGCTCATCGACGCGCCGCCGGGGACGAAGGTGGCCTGCGTCCTCAGCGGCGGGAACCTCGACGTCGAACAGTTGAGGGGGCTGAGCTGGAACTGAACGGCGGTCTCCGCCTCGCTACGCTCGTCTCCCTGCTCGGTTCGCTGGTGCCGGCCGGCGCCATGGCACAGGAGCCGGGCCAGGAGGGACCGGCACGGATCGCGGTCGAATCCGCGCCCCGCCCCACCGCCGCGGCCCTGCGCACGGAGGTGCCGCCCACCGTGGATGGCCGCCTCGACGACCCCGTCTGGCGGCAGGCTCAGCCTCTCACCGGATTCGTCCAGTCCCGTCCCGACACCGGGGCGCCGGCCACCGAGAACACCGTCGTCTACTTCGTCCACGACGACCGGGCCCTCTACATCGGCGCGATCTGCCACGACTCGGAGCCCGACCGCTACTTCATCTCCAGCCTGAAGCAGGACTTCAACAGCGGGTCATCGGACGTCTTCGGCGTGGCGCTCGACACGTACCTCGACCGCCGCAACGGGTTCATGTTCCTCGTGAATCCCGGCGGGGCGCTCAAGGACGTCCAGCTCTTCGACGACAGCCGCTCCGAGAACCAGGCGTGGGAAGGCCCCATCCGCGTCGAGACGACCCGGGATGACGAGGGGTGGACGGTGGAGATCGAGATCCCGTTCTCCACGCTCCGCTTCAATCCCTCGGAGGAGGACCAGACGTGGGGACTCCAGATCCTGCGCCGCATCCGGCGCAAGGCGGAGGACACGTTCTGGGCGCCGCTCGACCGGCGCGACCAGATCCACAAGATGTCGAAGGCGGGGACGCTGACGGGGTTCCGGGGCGTGGGGCCGGGACTCAACCTGCGCGTGAAACCCTACGCCCTCGCGCAGGACCAGACGGGGACGCTGGTCGAGGAAGGACGGGCCGGCACGCAGGCCGACATCGGGCTCGACCTCAAGTACGGGGTCACGCCGGGGCTCACGCTCGACCTCACGTACAACACGGACTTCGCCCAGGTGGAGGTCGACCAGGAGCAGGTCAACCTGACCCGCTTCCCGCTCTTCTTCCCTGAGAAACGCGACTTCTTCGTCGAGAATTCCGGAACCTTCGCCTTCGGCGACCAGTCGGAGCGCAGCTACCGGACCGGCGTCTCGCTGCGCGACTTCACCCTCTTCCACTCGCGCCGTATCGGGCTCACGGGGAGGGGGGAGCCGATCCCGATCCTCGGCGGCGCGCGGCTCACGGGCCGGACGGCCGGGTTCGAGGTCGGCCTCATGAACCTCCAGACCCGGTCCGGCCGCGGCCTCCCGGCCGAGAACTTCTCGGTCATGCGGGCGCGCCGGAGCGTGTTCGGGACGTCGGACGTGGGGGCGATCTTCATCAACCGGCAGGCGACCGGCTCGGACGTCGAGGGAACCCCCGACTTCAACCGCAACGTCGGTTTCGATGCGAACCTGAGGCCGCTCCCGTCGCTGCTCTTCGCCCCGTTCCTGGCCTGGACCGACTCGCCGGATGCCGACGGGAACGCCCTTGCGGGCCGGATGTGGGTCGGCTGGCGCGACGAACTGTGGGACGTGTCCGCGCTGTGGCGCCACGTGGGGGAGGACTTCAACCCGACGGTGGGCTTCGTGCGCCGGCGCGACATCCGCCAGAGCTACGCCACGGTGGGGCTCCACCCGCGGCCGCCCGTGCCCGGGGTGCAGGAGGTCAATCCCTGGGTCGAGCTCGACTACATTCGGGATCTCGAATCCGTCCTCGTGACGCGGAGACAAACGGCGGGGTTCGGGATCTCGTTCCTGAACGGGAGCGGGCTCACGCTGAACTACACGGACCGGTTCGAACTTCTGCGGGAACCCTTCCGCGTCTCGAAGGACGCGACAATCCCGACCGGCCGCTACGACTTCGGCTCGGGCTCGGTGCAGTACCGGTCGGCGCCGGGCCGGGCGCTGACGGGGTTCGTCCGTGTCGAGCGCGGCGGGTTCTTCGACGGCACGCTGACGTCGCTGTCGGGCGGCCTCATGTGGCGGCCGAGCCATCACCTCTCCGTCGACCTCTCGGCGAACCACAACGACATCTCGCTCCCGGACGGGGCGTTCACGGCGGACGTGTTCGGAGGGCGGGTCGACTACGGCTTCTCGACGAAAGTCTTCGCGAGCGCCTTCGTCCAGTACAATGCGGCCGAGGACCAGTTCGTGACGAACGTGCGCTTCAACTACTATCTTGCACAGGCTGGATGCGGGGAGGGGTCATTGCGTCCAAACGCCGCGGCGGGTCGCGGTGTTTGCCCAGTTGGATCGGGCGACAGCCGGTGAGGGACTACATGAAGAAGTTCGCGATCGCGGCTCTGGGAACGGCGGCGCTGTATCTCGTCGTCACGGGCGAGGATGCGCCGCTCGGCGCGCCTTCGCACGCCCTTGCGGTCGCACCTGCCCCGGACACCGTCGCGAACTCGGTTATCCAGACGGTGTGCACCCGCTGTCACAACGACTCGCGCCGGGCGGGCAACCGCTCCTTCCTCGAGTTCGACGCCACCGAGCCGCAGGCCGACCCCGAGACCGCCGAGCAGATGATCCGGAGGCTCCGCGCCGGCATGATGCCGCCGCCCGGCGTCCGGCGTCCGGACGAAGCCACGCTGACCGCCGTGGTCGAGGAACTCGAGACGCGCATGGACGCGGCGGCGCACGCGGACCCGAACCCGGGGACGCGGACCTTCCAGCGCCTCAACCGCGCGGAATACCGGCGCGCGGTCCAGGACCTGCTCGACCTCGACGTCGACATGGAGGCGTTCCTCCCGACCGAGACGATCAGCGACAACTTCGACAACATCGCCGACGTCCAGATGATGTCCGCGACGCTGATGGAAGGCTATCTGCGGGCGGCGAGCGAGATCAGCCGCATGGCGGTCGGCGACCCCGACGCGGGCCCGCGTCAGGTCACCTACAAGGTGCCGAAGACGGCGTCGCAGGCGGCCCGGGCCGAGGGCGCGCCCTTCGGGACGCGGGGCGGGATCTCCGTGATCCACGTCTTCCCGGCCGACGGGGAGTACGTGTTCAAGATGGACATGCACCCCGGCCCCACGGGGTTCCTGTACGGGATGACCGCCCCCGACGAAAAGATCGAGGTTTCGATCGACGGCACGCGCGTGGCGCTGCTCGAGATCGACCCGTTCATGTCGGAGTCCGACCCGCAGGGGATGGTGATCGAGACCGAGCCGATCCACGTGCGGGCGGGTCCGCAGCGGGTCACGGCGGCCTTCCTGCTCAACGCCGAGGGTCCGGACAACGACCTCATCAAGCCGATCGACTACAAGCTGGCCGACTCGAACATCGGCAGCGCCTACGGCGTGACGACGCTCCCGCACCTGCGCGACTTCCTCGTCACGGGGCCGTTCGCGGTCACCGGCATCTCGGAGACGGCGAGCCGCCAGCGGATCTTCTCCTGCCGGCCCACGGCGCCCGACGAGGAGCGGCCCTGCGCGCGGCAGATCATCAGGACGCTGGCGGCCAAGGCCTACCGCCGGCCGCTGGAGACCGAAGACGTCGAGGATCTGATGGTGTTCTTCGATCTCGGTGTCGAGGAGGGCGGGTTCGAGGTCGGCATCCGCACCGCGCTCCAGGCGGTCCTCGCGAGCCCGCACTTCGTCTTCCGTCTCGAGGAGATGCCGGCGGACGTGGCGCCCGGGGACATCTACCGTCTGAGCGACGTCGACCTCGCCACCCGGCTCTCCTACTTCCTGTGGGGCACGCACCCGGACGACGAACTCGTGGCGGTGGCCGACGCGGGCCGCCTCTCGGACCCGGCGGTGCTGGAGGCTCAGGCGCGACGCATGCTCGACGACCCGCGGTCGGAGGCCATGGCGACGCGCTTCGCCTACCAGTGGTTCCGCCTGCAGGACCTGGAGAAGATCCACCCCGACGCGCTGCTCTACCCGTATTGGGATCACCGGCTCGTCGAGGCGATGCTGCAGGAGACGCAACTCTTCTTCGAGCATCTCCTGCGTTCGGATGCGTCCTTCTTCGAACTGCTCACGGCGGACTACACCTTCGTGAACGAGCGTCTTGCGCGGCACTACGGCATTCCGGACGTGACCGGCGAGGAGTTCCGCCGGGTCGGGATCCCGGACGAGGCGCGCCGCGGACTGCTGGGCCACGGGAGCATCCTCACCCTGACCTCGCACGCGGACCGCACGTCGCCGGTCCTGCGCGGGAAGTGGGTGATGGAGGTCCTGCTCGGGACTCCGCCGCCGCCGCCCCCGCCGGACGTGCCCGACCTCGAGGCGACGGACGAGGCGGAGGATGGGCGCTTCCTGACCGTGCGCGAGCGGCTCGAGATGCACCGCTCGAATCCGGCCTGCCGGTCGTGTCACCGGGTGATCGACCCGATCGGCCTCGCGCTGGAGAACTTCGACGTCACCGGGGCGTGGCGGATCAAGGACCAGGGGCGGACGGTGGACACGTCGGGCGAACTCTACGATGGAACGCCGATCCTGAGCGCGACGGATCTCAGGGCCGCTCTGCTGGACCGAGAGGACTCGATGGTCCGGACCTTCATCGAGAACCTCATGGCGTATGCCCTGGGCCGGCGGATCGAGTACTACGACATGCCCACCGTGCGTGAGATCGCACGCGTGGCGGAGGCCGATGACTATCGGATGACATCGTTCATCATGGAGGTCGTGAAGAGCGCGCCCTTCCAGATGAGCGCCGTGGAGATGGTAGCCGAGGAAGATATCGACGCAGGCGGCACGCACTGAGGGAGCCGCCCGGCGGAACAGATCAGGAGGAGTGAGCATGGAACTCATCACGGGTAAGCACATCTCCCGCCGCATGGCCCTGAAGGGCGTGGGGGCGACGGTGGCGCTGCCGTTCCTGGACGCGATGCTGCCGGCCGGCCGGCTGTGGGCCTCCACGAAGTCGCTCACGGATGTGAAACGGTTCGTGGCCATCGAGATGGTGCACGGGGCCGCCGGGTGCAACGAGTGGGGCGCGTCGCAGTTCATGTGGTCGCCCGAAAAGGTGGGGCGCGACTTCGACCTCGCGCCGAGCAGCCTGAGCCCGCTCGATCCGTGGCGAGATTACCTGACGATCATCTCGAACACGGATGTCGAGAACGCGGAGGCGAAGACGGCGAAGGAGATCGGCGGCGACCACTTCCGTTCCAGCGCGACCTTCCTCACCCAGGCCCACGCGAAGCAGACCGAGGGCTCCGACGTGTACGTCGGCACCTCGATGGACCAGTACTACGCACAGCGTTTCGGGCAGGACACGCCGATCCCCTCCATGCAGCTCTGCATCGAGAACGTGGACCAGGCCGGCGGCTGCGCGTACGGCTACGCATGCGTGTACACCGACACGATCAGCTGGGCGTCGCCCGCCGAGCCGCTGCCCATGATTCGTGATCCGCGGGCCGCGTTCGACCAGTTGTTCGGGGCCGGCGGGACGTCGGAGGACCGGGCCCGGCGCAGGCGCACGGACCGCAGCATCCTGGACTGGATCATGGGAGAGGTCAGCGGCCTCAAGCGCTCTCTCGGGGCCACGGACCAGCGGCGGCTGGATCAGTACCTCGACAACATCCGCGAGATCGAGCGCCGCATCGAGCGCATCGAGGCGCACAACACGAGCGGTGAAACGCGCGAGATCCCCGAAGCCCCGCCGGGCGTGCCGGATGACTTCGCCGAGCATGTCCACCTGATGTTCGACCTGCAGGCGCTGGCCTTCCAGTCGGACCTGACGCGGGTGTTCTCGTTCAAGCTGGGCCGCGACGGGTCGGGCCGCGTGTATCCGGGCAGCGGCGTGGATGCCGGCTTCCACCCGGCCTCGCACCACGGGGGTCGCGAGGAGCGCGTGATCGACTACGAGAAGATCAACCGCTACCACGTGAGCATGGTGCCGTACCTGCTCGAGAAGCTGGCCAGCATCGAGGAGCCCGATGGGAACCTGCTCGACAAGAGCATGATCCTGTACGGCTCGCCGATGGGCGACTCGAACCTGCACAACCACAAGCGTTGCCCGCTGTTCGTGGTCGGGAAGGCCGGCGGCGAACTCGAAGGCAACATGCACATCAAGGCGCCGGACGGGACGCCGATGGCCAACGTGATGCTGAGCCTGATGCACAAGCTCGGCCTCGAGGACATGGAGAGCTTCGGCGACAGCACCGGCGACTTCTCGTTCTCGGCGGTCGCCCAGGACTGAGTCACCGGACCGGTCGGAGGGTCGGAGGCAAGATCGATGTTGAAGAGAATCGGTAAGGCCGGACTTCGGGCGGGGGTTCTCGTCGCGCTCTGCGCGACCACGCTGTGGGCTGCCGTGGCGACGGACGCGCCCGTCGCCGAAGCGGCGGCACAGGGAGACCTCGAGGCCGTCCGTACGCTCCTCCGGGACGGGGCCGATGTGAACGCGGCCCAGGGCGACGGGATGACGGCGTTGCACTGGGCGGCCCTGCGGGGCGACGCGGAGATGGTTTCGGTGCTCGTCTACGCCGGCGCCAACGTCGCGTCGACCACGCGCCTCGGCGCCTACACGCCGCTACACCTCGCGAGTCGGGACGGTCGGGCCGACGCGGTCGCCCTCCTGCTCGAGGCCGGCAGCGACGCCAACGCGGCGACGACCACCGGCGCCACGCCGCTCCACCTGGCCGCGGCGGGCGGTGACGTGCCGACCCTCACCGGCCTGCTCGAGGCCGGGGTCGAGGTCGACGCGCAGGAACGGGCGAACGGTCAGACGCCGCTCCACTTTGCCGCAGCGGCCGGACGCCTGGAGGCGGTGCAGGCGCTGATCGCTGCCGGCGCGGACGTGTCGATTGCGTCGAGCGTGTTGGACTTCGTCGAGAAGGCGCGCACGGACAGCGAAGCCCGAGGACGGCGGCGAGAGGTTCTCACGGCGATTCGGAAGGCCGAAGCCGAGGCGCGCGGTGAGACCGTGGAGGTCGGGATCACCCGCACGGACACGCCGTCCGGCCAGGAGCCGACGCGGCGCGAGGCGGCGGATCGGGCGGATCGGGACCAGACGGGCACGGCCGCCGCGACGCAGGGCGCCGGCACGACGCCCGGCCAGGAACCCGCGGCCGCCGCGCCGGAAGAGACGCCGGCGGAGGAACCCGACGAAGTCCAGGGCGAGGATCCGCCCGAGGACGAAGCGGCCCCCGAGGAAGAGGCGGCCCCCGAAGAAGAGGCTGCGGACGAGGAGGAAGAAGCCGAGGAGACCGAGGAGGCCGACGAAGCCGCAAAGGTCGAAGAGGCCGAGAAGGTCGAGGAGCCGGCGGCGCCCGCGCCGCGGCCGCTGAGCTACAGCGACATCGTCGGCAAGCAGGGCGGCATGACCGCGCTCCACTACGCGGTTCGCGAAGGCCACTTCGAGACGGTCCGGGCTCTCGTCGCGGCGGGCGCCGATGTCGACGGACGCACCGAAGGCGACCTGAGCACCCCGCTCGTCGTCGCCACCGTGAACGGGCACTACGACCTCGCGGCCTGGCTGCTCGAGCAGGGGGCGGACCCGAACCTGGCCAGCGAGGACGGCGTGGCGCCGCTCTACGCGACGGTCGCGAACCGCTGGGCTCCCAAAGCGCTGTACCCGCAGCCGACCGCGTTCCGCCAGCAGGAACTCGACTACATGGAGCTGATGGAGATGCTCCTCGCGGCCGGGGCGGATCCGAACGCTCGCGTGAACACGCATATCTGGTACTCGGCGTACAACTTCGACCTGCTGGGCGTGAACTTCAGCGGCGCGACGCCCTTCTGGCGCGCCGCGAAGGCGCTCGACATCCCGGCCATGGAGATGCTCGTGGCCGCCGGTGCCGATCCGCACATGCCGACGCGGAAGGCACCGGAGCGTCGCCGCCGTCGGCCCGCCGATGAGGAAGAGGAAGAGGATCCGAGCGGACTGCCGCCCGTCGAGGTCGGCGGGCCGGGCATCCCGCCGCTCGTCGCCGCCGCGGGATACGGCTACGGGCGCTCACGTACGGGCAACCAGCACCGGCACCGGCCCGATGAATGGATGGCCACGGCCATATACCTCGTCGAAGAGTTGGGCGCGGACGTGAACGGACGCGACTCCGATGGGTTCGGCGCGCTGCACTACGCCGCGGCGCGCGGCGACAACGAGTTGATCGAGTACCTCGTCGGCAAGGGCGCCGACCCGCTCATCGTGGCCCGCAGCGGCCAGACGACGGTCGACATGGCGAACGGCCCGATCCAGCGCGTGCAGCCGTTCTTCGAGACGATCGCCCTCCTCGAGAGCATGGGCGCGAAGAACAACAACAACTGCCTCAGCTGCTGAGCGACCGACTCTCGCGCTAGTCGTCTCGCGGGAGGCGCTGGGAGACGGAGATCGGGTAGCCGTCGGGGTCGCGGAGGGTGAACTCGATGGAGCGGGCGTTCGGGTTCACGTGCGGCTCGTCGAGGCAGTCGGCCCCCATGGCGCGGGCGCGCTCGAACACGGCCTGCGCGTCCTCCGTGTAGAAGTAGAGCAGGACGCCGCGGCCCGGCGTCCCCTCCTCCGGATCCGTCATCCCCGGGTGGGCCTTGAACTCGCGGTGGTGGAGCATCAGTTCGATGCTCCCGTCCGGCCCCAGGAGCCGCTCGAAGTGATGGCCCCCCCGACCGCTCACGAAGCCGAAGAGTTCGACGTACCACGCTGAACTCGCCGCCACGTCCCGAACGACGAGCATGGGCGTCAGACTCACCGGGCGGCGCCCCGGCCGACGCCTAGGGGTTCGAGTTGTTCGTCTGCGCCGCGGCGGCGCGCCTCGCCTCCTCGCGGGCCGCGACCAGCGCCTCGAACTCCACGGGATCGAGATAGGTCACATCGACCCACAGGTGCGCCATCTCGTCCACGGTCCGGTCCCCGTAGTCGACCCACTGCTCGTGGTCGGGGTTGTTCGGGTTCTCGGCCGTGTTGTCGTGCCAGGCGGTGATGACGAGCGTCGTCCCCGCCGGAAGGAGCGGCGCGGCGTCTTCCTCGTAGATGTAGTTGATGTGCCAGTTCCACTGGAAGTTGTCGACCTGGTTGATCAACTCCTTGCGGCCGTCCGGGTAGATCGCCTCGAGCGACATCGCCTTGCCGCGCATGTGCATGTGCGGCTGGAAGTTCTCCAGGCGGGCGGGCCAGCGCAGCGTGTGGAAGTCCTGCGTGACCGCGATCTCGCCCGGCGGAATGTCGAGGCCCGTGCGGCCCGTGGCGTTGTAGAACATGAGCCGGGTGCGGTTCCGGGGCTCTTCGCCCTTCGGATAGAACCAGACGCCGAGTTCCACGTAGCTGTCCTCGACGCGCTTGCCCATCGCGTGGAGGTGGACCTCCCAGCGGATCCGCGAGCCGGGGAGCATGATCTTGCCCGCACCCTCCGGGAAGATCTCGCCCTCCTTGCCCACGGCCCACTCCATGAACAGGCCCGGGCCGCCCATCGCGCCCCCGCGCGTGCTCGCCTCGACGATGCCGGCGCTCATGGGGCTCTCCTCCTCGTCCTGCTGGAGGAAGGCGAGCACGTGGTGCGTGATCGTGCGCGCGTCGTTGCCGGCCGGCTTGATCTCGATCGCCTTCACCCAGCGGGGCTCCGTGATGCCGGTCGGCGTAACGGGCCGCCACCACTTGTCCATCGTTTCGGCTTCGAGCGTGAAGGGTTCGGAGGCGACGACGAGATCCGGTTCCCCGAACTCATCGAGGAGGCGCCATTCGTTCGGATCCGGGAACTCGACGGGCGGCGGCAGGTCCGCGGGATCGCCCTCTGCCCGGCCGCCGTCGATCCAGGCGACGATCGTCTCGATCTCCTCGCGCGACAGGCTGCGGTCGTTCCGGAACTCCTGGATCCCGACCGTGGGGTCCAGATGCCACGGCGGCATGACGCGGTTCGAGACCTTCTCACGGATGCTCGACGCCCAGCGGTAGGCGTCCCGGTACGTGAGAAGCGACATCGGGGCGATCGAGCCTTCCTGGTGACACTCCTGGCAGTTCGCCTGGAGGATCGGCGCCACGTCCCGATTGAAGGTCACCTCCACGGACCCGTTTTCCTGCGCCTGCGCCGGCCCCGCGGCGCTCAGAACGCCGAGTGCCGCGCCAACCGCGATGGCCGCTCGCCTCAGGGACGTCGGATCGAACTGTCTCATCATCGTTCTCCTCGAACCTCGTCGAATCCGCCGGTCACGGGTTGACCGTGACCCGGAGGAATCCGTTCGTCCAGCAGCATTGCGCGTGTCCCGCTGCGGAGACGCCTGAACCATCGTTGGCGCGCACGCGCAGGATGTAGTCTCCCGGTTCACTGAAGGTGACCGGGGTTGCGGCCTCGGCCCCGCTGGCCGGGACGCGGGCGCCGGGCTCGCCGAACGTCACGTCGCCCGGCCCCTGGTGCTTGAACCAGGTGAGGTTGACCGGCGAGCCGTCGCGGCTCCCCGCCACGAAGTGACTGCGTCCCACGCCGTCGTCCCGGACGTGGACGCTCACGTCGAGCGCTTCTCCGACCCGGGCCGTGAGCGGGCCTCCCCAGGCGCCGGCCGGTCCCGCGCCTTCCTCGTCCGCTCCGAAACGGAGGACGGGGGGCGTGTTGCCGTCTCCGGCTTCGCCCTTGAGCGCGTCGATCTGCCAGTCCCGGTGCAAGTGGCCGGGGATGCGGAGCGTCTGGCCACGCATCTTCAGCGTCCAGTAGATCTTCCCCTCGCCGAAATCCGCCGGGACCCGGACGACGAAGACGCCGTAGTGGCGCCGCGGGGCGAACGAGGTGGGCTGGGCCCCCTGAAACTCCGCCGGCTCGATCGTGTTGTCCGGCCCCAGGGGGACTTCGATCGTCTCCTCGAAGTTGCGGTTGAAGTAGCCGAAGGAGAGGGAAAGCGTCCCGTCCGCGTTCGGATACCAGCCCTCGAAGGCGGGCGTCACCGTCTGGCCCCTCCCGCTGGGATTGCCGAGCGGAATCTGAGCCGAGAGCGGCACCGTCTCGGCGCACAGCGCCGCGCCGACCGCGGCGAGCGCCAGGATTCGGGCAGGTCTCATCGCCCCGCTTCCGCCATGCTCGCCTCGATCGAGGCCCGGATCGCCTTCACGGTCTCATCCACCCGGAATTGGAGCAGTTTCCGGCCGGTCGCGATCGCCTCCTCCCTGGGGGCGATGGAGACGCCGTTGATGCTGGCCCTTCCCGCCGCCACGCGCTCGTCGTAGCGGACCATCGTCGGGTCCTCGACCATCATGATCGCGGTGATGACGAAGTCGTCGTGGATCCCCTCGGGATCCGTCTCGAAGATGCCGAGTTCGTCGTTCATCCACTGGTGGACGTCGCGGTAGCGGTAGAACTCGGGGATGAAATGCGCCTGCGCGTCGTACCAGCGCTCGTTCAGGCGGGCGGCGACCGCCTCCATGCCCGACTGATTCCCGCCGCTGTCGCCGAAGAGGATGATGTGCTCGAAGCCGTGCGCCTTCAGGCTCGAGGCGACGTCATCGAGCACGGCCTCGAACGTCTCCTGTCGGAGGCTGATCGTCCCCGGATACCGCATGTGCCCGGACGGCTCGTCGATGTCGCCCTCGGGGACGAGCTTGATGATCGGCGCACAGAGCGCGTTCCCGAGTTCGCGGGCCACGCCCTCGCAGGCACCCTGCAGCACGTAGTTGTGCTTGCCGGTGGCGAGGTACGGTCCGTTCTGCTCGATGCCGCCCGTCGTGATGATCGCGGTGGTCTTCCCGGCCGCCATCGCGTCCCGGACCTCCATCCACGTCATCTCCTCGATCCAGACCGTGTCGAACGCCTCGATCGGCCGCTCGGATACGAGTTCCTCCTGTACCCGCCGCTCCCGCTCGGCGGCCATCCGGGCGCGCTCTTCGGGCGTCATGTTCCGCTGCTGGCCCGCCAGCGCCGAGGCGGAGACCGCGAACATCGCGAGCAGGGGAAGGAAGAATCGGGACTTTCTCATGGCACACCTCGTTTCCGGGAGCACGACACCAACCCGACACTAGCATATTCCGCCGGTGCCCGACCAGTAGCGTGGCCGAGTTGCCCCGCCCTCCGATATGCGGCTATCGTCGCAGACTGACGCGAGGGGGCCACCGGAAGTCGGTCCGAAGCCGACGCGGCCCCGCCACTGTAGGAGGTCCGGATCCCATCGGCGGATCCGAAACGACGCGCTCGACGGCCACTGGATGATTCCGGGAAGGCGAGCGACGTCGCCTCGAGCCAGGAGACGCGGTTCCCTCGCCCTTTGAACACCATCCTTCGAGGGAGGGGACGCGGTGTACACGGCAGACCAATCGAGGGTGGGCGCGACGGAGCCCCCGGGTTCCCCGCTCGCGCGGCGGATCGCCGCCCTGCTCGCCCCGGTCCTCCTCGCGGCCTGTACCCCGGACGAGCCTCCGGACATGCCCGCGGTTTCCGTCACGGACGATGCGGGATACACGGTCGCGCTCACCGAGCCGGCGCGCCGCGTCTTTTCGGTGGTCCCCTCGCTGACCGAATCGGTCAGCGCGCTCGACCCCGGCGTCCTCGTCGCGCGCACCCGGTTCGACCGGGCGCCCGAACTCGCGCACCTCCCTTCGCTGGGCGAGGCCATGCAACCGAATCTCGAAGCCCTGGCCGGCCTGGAACCCGATCTTGTCATCATGTGGGCCGGCGCGTTCCAGCGCGCAGTCGGGGAACGGCTGGCCGCGCTGGACATTCCCGTCTACCGGGCGGACGCGCAGACGATCGCCGACGTGCGCAGCCACCTGCGCCGCCTGGGTACGCTGCTCGGTCGCGAAGAACGGGCCGCCGCGCTGGTGGACTCGCTGGACCTCGGGTTGGAGGGAGTGGCCGCCACCGTGCGCGGACGCGAGCGTGTCGACGTCTACTACTCCGTGTGGCACGACCCGCCGCAGACGACCGGGCCGGGCACCTTCATCGACCAGGTGATCGAGCACGCGGGCGGACGCAACATCTTCGGCGACGCCGCGCGCTCGTGGCCGCGGGTGTCCGTCGAAGCGATCCTGCGGCGCGATCCCGACGCCCTCGTCATCGTTCGAAACGCGCCCGACGCTCCCGATGCGCCGTGGCTCGAGGGGCCGGGCTGGCGGGAGCTGCGGGCCGTCCGCAACGGGCGCTACCTCCTCGTGGACGGCGACCTCTTCAACCGCCCCGGACCCCGCGTGGCCGAGGCGGCACGTCGCATGGCCCGTTTCCTGCATGGTCCGCGTTGACGCACACGCCCCGCCGGCTCGCACTCCTCGCGCTGGTCGTCGTGGCCGCGGGCGCGCTCAGCGTCTCCTTCGGCGCCTCCGGTCTGGGTCCCGCGGACCTGTGGCGTTTCTTCCTGGGAGAGGCCGACCCCACCACCCGTTCCATCCTCCTCCAGTTGCGGCTGCCGCGCGCGGCTCTGGCGGCGCTCGTCGGGGGGGCTCTCGGCCTCTGCGGTTGCACCTTTCAGGCCCTCCTGCGCAACCCGCTCGCGGAACCCTACGTGCTGGGCGTCTCGGGCGGCGCCGCCGTAGGGGCGGTGGCGGTCGTGGTCACCGGCATCGGGCTGCGCCTTCCCTGGTCGCTCCCCCTGGGCGCGTTCGCCGGTGCGCTGGCCGCGATGGCGCTGGTGCTGGCGGTCGCGCGGCGCGCCTCGCCCGGGCGGATGGACACGCGCGTCCTGATCCTGTCGGGCGTCATCATCGGCGCCTTCTTCAACGCGGTGATCCTGCTTCTGCTCTCGATCGCCGATGTGGAGTCGTTCCGCTCGGCGATCTTCTGGATGATGGGGAACCTCTCCGGCGCGGATTGGGGGTCGACCGGGCTGCTGGCCCTGCTGCTCGTCCCCGCCGCGCTGGCCGTCTTCTCGCTCGCCCGCGCCTTCAACGTCCTGTCCCGCGGCGAGGAGGTCGCGTTCTACCTGGGCGCTTCCGTGCAGCGGGTGAAGCTCACCGCCTACCTGGCCGCCTCGCTGATGGTGGCCGCGGCGGTTGCGGCGGGCGGCGTGATCGGCTTCGTCGGGCTGATCGTTCCGCACGCCGTCCGGCTCGCGTGGGGCAACGACCACCGCCTGCTCCTCCCGGCATCCTTCCTTGCCGGAACCGCGTTCCTCCTGCTCGCGGACACCGTGGCCCGGCTCGTGTTGGCGCCGGCCGAGCTTCCCACCGGCGTGGTCACCGCCGTCGCGGGGGTCCCGTTCTTCGTGGCGCTGCTGTTGCGGGGGGGACGGCGGTGAGGGGGACCGCGGCCTCGCGCGACTGGCGGCCCGTGTTGGAGGGCCGGGATCTGAGCTTCACCCATCCGCGCGCGGACGAGCCCGCCGTATGCCGGGTTTCGCTCTCGGTCTCCCCGGGACGGCTCCTCGCGGTCGTGGGTCCCAACGGCGCCGGCAAGACGACGCTGTTGAAGCTCCTCTCCGGGTCGCTGACCCCTCAGGACGGTGGAGTCACCCTCGACGGCCGCGCGCTGTCCGATCTGGGCGACCGGGAACGTGCCCTCGCGATTGCCGTCGTGCCGCAGTCCGAGTCCTCCCCGTTTCCGGTCACCGTGCGGGAGATGGTGGGGATGGGGCGATACGCGCACCTCGGCCCGTGGGAGCGCTCCGGCGACCGGGACCGCGCGGTGGTGGACGACGCGATGGCGCGCTGCGCGGTCGCGGAGTTCGCGGAACGCCACCTGGGCGAACTCTCCGGCGGCGAGCGACAGCGGGCGCGGATCGCTCGTGCGCTTGCCCAGGAGGCGCCGGTCCTCCTCCTCGATGAGCCCACGGCCGGACTCGACCTCCGCTACCGCATGGAGCTCTTCCACCTGCTGCGCGAACTCCGGGCCGCCGGCCTGGGCGTGTTGGTCATCACTCACGACCTCAACCTCGCCGCCCGGTTCGCGGACCGGCTGCTGTTGCTCGATCGTGGACGCGCGCGGGCCCGGGGCACGCCGGACGAAATGCTGTCGCGAGAGTCGCTGGAGGCGGTCTACGATTGGCCGCTCAGGGTGGTGCCGCACCCGGGACCCGGGAGCGACACCGGCGCACCGCAAACCGTCCCGCTCAGGAGGGATGACCCCTGAACGAGGGACGGCGGAGGGACTGCCGGGTCTGGCGGGCGCGTCCCTTCCGGAGAGAAGATTCAGGTCGGGTTCTCTGCTCTTACGGAGGTTTGAAGATGGGTCGGCGGCTTTCTCTCCCGGTTTCCTGGCTCGCTCTTCCACTTCTCGTCGGCTGCGCGGCGCCCGACGACACCTCATCGGACGCGGCGCCGAACGCGGCCGAATCCGGCGCAGTCGACGCAACGGCGGGGCCGGCGACATCGGATCCCTACGCGCACGGGTTCACGGACGCGGATTATCCGAGGGTGATCGAGGTCGCGGAGGATGTGTACGCGTACGAGCAGATCCACCCGACGGGGGGCGAAATCATCACGACGGTGAGCCTCATCGTCATCACCCCCGAGGGGGTACTCGTCGCGGACGGGCAGGAGAACCCCGAGGAGACGCAGCGGCTCGTCGACACGATCGCCGACATGACCGAGCAGCCGATCACGCACGTCGTCGTCGCCTCGGACCACGGGGACCACACGGGTGGGAACTCGGCCTTCCCCGGGGGCGCCCGCTTCTTCGCGCACCCGACTTCGGCGGCGATCCTGGAAGCGAGCGCGGTGAACCCCAACCGGCCCGAGGATGCACCGCCGGTCGTCGTCCCGACGGAGATCGTCGGGGACGACACGGTGCTCGAACTCGGCGGGCGGGAGATCCGGCTCCTGCACCTCGGCCGCGCCCACACGGGCGGCGACCTCGTGGTCTACCTGCCCGAGGGGAAGGTGCTGTTCATGAGCGAGACGTACCTGAAGCACATCTTCCCGGCGATGCGCTCGGCGTACCCGTCCGAGTGGGTCGCGATGCTGGACCGCGCGATCGAGATGGACGTGGACGTGTATGTGCCGGGGCACGGGGTGATGGAGTCGCCGGCGATCCTCGAGGCGGAACTGGTGTCGTTCCGGGACGCGGTGCGGGCCGTCGTGGAGGAGGCGACGCGGCTCCACGGCGAGGGGCTGAGCGCCGAGGAGGCGGCGGAGGCGGTCTCGTTCGGCGCCGTCGAGGAATGGTCGCTGCGGGACAGCCAGAAGCTCCGCGCCATCCGGCGGGTGTACCTGGAACTGAACGGACAGCTGTCGGGGTTTCTGGTCCCGTGATCGACGCGCGGATGAGGCGGAGGGTCGGGCTCGCCGCGGCGGTCGCGGGTTTCTCGGTCGTGGCGGGTATCGCGGCCGGAGCCGGGGCGGTTCAGGCGCAGGCGCACGTGACCGTGGACATCGGGGCCCGGGATCCCGCCTTCTCGCCGGACGGGTCGACGATCGCCGTCTCCATCCTCGGGAAGATCTGGACGCTTCCCGCCGAGGGCGGCACGGCGCGCCAGGTTACGGACGGGGCCTCGTGGGACACGCGCCCCGCCTGGTCGCCGGACGGCCGCTTCCTCGCCTACGCCGCGAGGTCCCGCCAGGGGGCCGACATCCTCGTCCGCAACATGGCCACGGGCGGCGTCCGCTTCCTGCATGGCGTCCCGGGGTCGGTGGGGCACATGCAGTTCCATCCGGACGGGAGCCAGCTCTTCTTCGTCGACGACCGCTCGCAGTACGAGGCGCATGTGTGGCGGATCCCGCTCGCGGGCGGCGAGGCGGAGCAGATCACGCACACGCGGAGCTGGCACGAGTGGTCGTTCGCCCTCTCGCCGGACGGAAACCGGATCCTCCTCGAGACGGGGCGCTTCGACGGCACGGATCTGTACGAACTCGACCTGGAGGAGATGTCGCTCGAACGGGTCACGGACACGCCGGAGCGGGAGATGGCCGTGGCGTGGAGCGCGGACGGCACGCGCCGCGCGCACGTGATGACGCACAACGGTCTCGACCAGCTCATCGTGTCGGTGCCGGGATGGCGCAAGCAGTTCCTGAGCACCTTCGACCAGAAGCAGCTCGCGTTCCATCCGTCCGGCGAGTGGCTGCTCGTCCTCGGCGGGCGGCGGATGCAGCGGCTGGACCTGGAGAGCGGCGAGTTCACGCCGATTCCCTTCGAGGCCCGGTTCGAGGTGGCCGGGGATCCGGCCGACGACCTGCTGATCACGAACGTCCGCCTGTTCGACGGCACGGGCGACGAGGCGGTTCCCGGGTCGGCGATCCTCGTCCGGGACGGGCGGATCGCCGAGGTACGGACGGGGGAAGACGGCGGAGTGCCCGAGGTCGCGCCCGGAACACCGGTCATCGACGGGGGCGGCCGCACGCTGCTCCCGGGCCTGATGGACAACCACTACCACTACTGGCAGCCCCTCGCCGGCGCCGACCTGCTGGCCGCCGGGATCACTGCGATCCGCGACCCGGGCTCGGCGATCCAGGACGCGATGGACTTCAAGGATGCGGTGCGTCTCGGCGTCCTCGCCGGCCCCGACGTGTACACGGCCGGCCCCCTGATCGACGGCCCCGCCGGCTACCACCCCCTCGTCGACGTGAGCATCGACGACCCCGCAGCCGCGCCGGCGCTCGTCCGCGCGCTGAAGGCGCAGGGCGTGGATCTGCTCAAGGCGTACTTCCTCCTAGACCCGGACGTGCTCGCGGCCGTCGTGGCGGAGGCGCGGGTGCAGGGGCTCCCGGTCACGGGCCACATCGGGGTGCGCACGGGCTGGCGGCAGGCGATCGAAGCCGGCATCAGCGGGTTCAACCACATCCGCGTGTGGCGCGACTTCCTCCCGCTGGAAACCCAGGCCGACGGACGGGACATGTCGCTCGATGGCGGACGGAACCCGGTCGGGCGCATGCAGGCGGACTGGCGGGAGATCGATCCGGCGAGCCCCGAGGTCATGTCCCTCCTCGAACTCATGGCCGAGACCGAGACGGCGCTCGACCCGACGCTCTACATCCAGGACGTCGATGACGGCGACCGCGTTCGCTTCTCGATCGAGGAGTTCCACACGGCCCGACAGGCGTACGAGCGCATGGGCGAGTTCGTCCGGCGCGCGGTCGAGGCCGGGGTCCCGCTGCTCGCGGGCACGGACAACGTGGGGCTGTTCAACGAACTCGAGGCGTACGCGGAGGCCGGCGTGCCGAACGCCGCGATCCTGCGGGCCGCGACGGCGAACGGCGCGCGGTGGCTCGGGAAGGAGGACGATTTCGGCACCGTGCAGCCGGGGCGCCGCGCGCACCTCATCCTCGTGGATGGCGACCCGCTGGCCGACATCGCCGACCTGCGGAACATCGATCTCGTCGTGAAGGACGGCGTGATCGTCTTCGGCGGCCCGCCGACCGAACCGCTGGTCCCGTGATCGACCCGGTCGCAACGGGCGCCGTCGAGGCGGTCACCCTCGCGGCGCTGCAGGTCGAGCCGGCGGGCGGGCTCCTCCCCGCGCTCTCCGACAACCCGTTCCTCGCGCTCGGCGCGCTCTTCGGGGCGGGCGTCCTCACGAGCACGAACCCGTGCATCTGGCCGATGATCCCGATCACGTTCTCCGTCATCTCGGGCACGGCGGGATCAGCCCAGTCGCGAAGGCGCACCGTCGGCCTGACGCTCACCTACGCCCTGGGACTGGCGCTGCTCTATTCCGTGCTCGGCGTCATCGCCGGGCTCAGCGGCACCGTGCTGGGGTCGATCGGGGCGAGCTTCTGGGCGCTGTTCGCGACCGGGAACCTCCTCCTCTTCTTCTCATTGTTCATGCTCGATGTCTTCCCCGTGCCGGTGCCGAAGCGGCTCCTCGCGTGGGCGGGCAGCCGGGGCGGCGGGTCCTACCGAGCGGTGTTCCTCCTCGGGGCGACATCGGGGATCGTGGCGGCGCCGTGCGGGGCGCCCGCCTTCGCGGTCGTCCTGACCTGGGTCGTCGCCGAGCAGGCGGGTCTCATGGGCTTCGTCTACCTGTTCACCTTCTCCATCGGCATGACCGCCGTGCTCATCGCCGTCGGCCTGTTCTCGGGGACGCTCGCCGTGCTGCCGAAGTCGGGGACGTGGATGATCTGGATGAAACGGGCCGCCGCCGTCATCATGATCGGGATGGCGCAGTTCTACCTGATCAGGGCGGGATACTTCATGTGAACACGAAACCGGGACGGATTCCCCGTTACGCGACGGCCACGGCGTTCGCCGCGCTGGTCGCGCTGGGGGCGTTCGCCGCGTTCGCCGTGGCGGCGCCTCTCCACGCGCAGGCGGGTGCGGGGCAGGTGAGCCTCGCCACGGGGACGCAGGGCCCGGACGCCACCCTGCAGGATCTGGACGGCAACGAGGTCCAGCTCCTCGACTACGCGGACGGCAAGCCCGCGCTGTTCGAGTTCTGGGCCGCGTGGTGCGAGCAGTGCGAGGGCCTGCAGCCCGAGATCGACCGGGTGCAGGCGGATTTCGGCGACCGGGTGAACGTCGTCGCGGTGGCGGTCGCGGTGGCCCAGTCGCTGCGCCGCGTCCGGCGCCACGCGGAGGCGCACGGGGCGGAATACCCCTACCTGTGGGATGCGGACGGCGCCGCGGTGCGCGCCTACTCGGCGACCACGACCTCGATCGTCGTGATCCTCGACGCGGAAGGGAAGGTGGCCTACACCGGCGTCGGCCCCGACCAGGATCTCGTCGGGGCCGTCACCGGAATCCTCGCTGACGATGCCGCCAAGGGTTCCGCTACGGGTCCACAGGCTCCGGCGTCACCTCGTCGATGATGGTGGCCAACTCGTCGTAGGCGGCGGGGTCGACCTGGTTGAAGCTCGGGATCACTCCCGCCACACGGCCGTCGGGCCCCACCACGATGACGGCGCGGCTGTCCACCGCGTTGCTGTCCCTCAGGCCTCCGCCGAAGTCGACGTAGGTCCCCCCGTCGTTGCCCGCGTCGCTCGCGAACAGGAAGGGGAAGTCCTCGTCCTTCAGCCATGACGCGAGTTCGTCGACCGGGTCGTTCGAGATGCCGACGAGGACCACGTTCCGGCCCTCGTTGAACAGACTTGCGTACTGATCACGGTACGCTCTCATCTGAACCGTTCAGCCACGCGTCCTGACTCTGAAGAAGAAGGCGAGGACGACGGTCTCGCCCCGGTAGTCGCTGAGGCGGATCGGGTTCTCGAGCGCCCCGTACCGCGTCGCGCCCGGCAGCGCGAAATCCGGCGCCATCTCGCCCACGGCGAGCAGCTGCGAGTCCTGCGCGCTCACCGGGGCCGCGCCTCCGATGGCGAGCGTTCCGGCGAGGCCCAGCGCAAGGGCCGCGGCCAGGACAAGTCTCCGCATGTCTCGCTCCTTTCGTGCGGGTGGAAGACAGGTGGAAGAGCCATGCCGAAGGGTGGCGCGCCTTCCGCGTTCGCGCCAGAGTTGAGCAGCGGTTCAAGTCCGATTCCGACCCTGCGCTCAAGGAGGCGCCTCATGATCCGTCAGCCCCGAGGCCGTCCATGGCGTCGTGCCATCGCCTTCGTCGTCGCCGTCGTTCTCGCGACCCCGGTGTCCGGGTGTGCGCAGGGGAACGGCGATCCCGTGAACGACCCCCGCTTCGAGCAGGCGGTGGCGCTGTTCGACGCCTGGCTCGACGCGAAGATGGCGTACGAGAAGATCCCCGGCGTGTCCGCGGCGCTCGTGCACGACCAGGATCTCGTCTGGTCCCGCGGCTACGGGTACGCGCACCGCGAGACCGGGGTCCCGGCCACCCCGTCGACGATGTATTCGGTGTGTTCGATCTCGAAGCTCTTCACCTCCATCGGCGTGCTGCAGCAGCGGGACGAGGGCAAGCTGGATCTCGACGATCCCGTCTCCACGCACCTCCCGTGGTACGACCTCGAGCAGGTGTACCCGGACGGTCCGAACGTGAGCGTGGAGGGGATCCTCACACACTCCTCCGGGCTCCCGCGCGAATCGGCACACCCCTACTGGACGGGCCCCGACCATCCCTTCCCGACGCGGGACGAGATCATCGAGGGACTCTCCGGGCAGGAGACGCTGTATCCCGGCCGCCGCTACTTCCAGTACTCGAACCTGGGGATGGCGCTGGCGGGACAGCTGATCGAGCAGGCTTCGGGGATGGGGTACGACGACTACATCCGGAGCCGGATCCTGGAGCCGCTGGGGATGTCGGACACGTACACCGACATTCCGGTCGAACATCAGGGCGGCCGCTACGCCACCGGATATTCCCGGCTCGAGCGGGACGGCCAGCGGGCCGAGGCCCCCTTCTTCCAGGCGCTGGGGATGGCGTCCGCTGCGGGGTTCGCCTCTACCGTGGAGGACCTGGCGCGCCTCGCCTCGTGGCAGTTCCGCCTGCTGGAGAACGGCGGCACGGAGATCCTCGACGTCAACACGCTCAGGGAGATGCACCGCGTACACTGGGTCGACCCCGACTTCGACACGATGTGGGGGCTGGGCTTCGCGGTCTCGCGCCGCGACGGGGAGCGCGCGGTGGGTCACGGCGGGAGCTGCCCGGGCTTCCGCTCGACCTTCCAGCTCCTTCCGGCGAAGAAGCTGGCGGGCGTGGTGATGATGAACGCGCAGGCGAATCCCACCGACGTGTGGACGAAGATGATGGCGACGCTCGGCTCGGCCCTCGAGGAGATCCAGAGCGATCCGGGCGGCGGAACCGCGCGCCCGGCCTCCCTGGCGGAATACGAGGGGCTGTACCAGTCCACGTGGGGAGAGACGGTCATCCTGCGGTGGGACGATGGCCTCGCGGCCCTCGGCGTCCCCTCGAACGATCCGGTCGAGGGAATGACGAAGCTGCGGCACGAGAGCGGCGATACGTTCCGGCGCATGCGGGACGACGGCGAGCCGGGAGAGGCGTACATCTTCCACCGGGAGGACGGCGCCATCGCCCGGTACAGCGTGCACGGAAACTTCTCCAACAAGGTCCGGTAGCGGAGGAATGACGACGGCGATGACGACCCTTTCCGGTTCTTCCGGCAGCCTCATACCCGAGGCGGCGACGCGCGAAGGCAACGACCCGATCTTCGCCCTGCACGGGGAGGCCGTGCGGCGGGCGGCGGCGGGCGAGTCGATCCTGAACTCGACGCTCGGGGCGCTGATGAACGACGACGGGACGCTCGCGGTGATGCCCGCGGCGGCCGAGGCGCTGGGGCGCGTGCCGCACGCGCGCGCCGCCGGCTATGCGCCGATCTCCGGGGACCCTCCGTACCTGGCCGCGGTGATCGCGGACCTGTGCGGGGAGGGCGGCCTCGCCGAGCAGGCGGTCGCCGTCGCCACGCCGGGAAGCACCGGAGCGATCCACCACGCGATCCTGAACTTCCTCGAGCCCGGGCAGGCGGCGCTCACGCCCAGCTACTACTGGGGCCCGTACCACACGATCTCGACCCATTCCGGCCGCGCGGTCGAGACCTTCAACATGTTCGACGCCGGCATCCGCCTCGATGTCGAAGCGTTCCGGGCGGGGCTCGAGGGCCAGATCGAGCGGCAGGGGCGGTCGCTCGTCCTCTTCAACTTCCCCTGCAACAACCCCACGGGCTATTCGCTCGACGAATCGGAGTGGGAGGCCGTGGCGGAGATCGTGCGGGAAGTCGGCCGGCGGGGTCCCGTCGCGTTCCTCCTCGACCACGCCTACGCGAAGTTCGGCGACGAGGGCGTCCAACGGCTGGGTCGCCCACCTCCCGCGGATGATGGAGTCCGCGACGGTGCTCGTGGGCTGGACCGTGTCGAAGTCGTTCGCCCTCTACGGCGCGCGGGTCGGGGCGCTCGTGGCGCTCCACCGGGAGGCGGAGGAGCGGCAGCGGATCTCGAACGCGCTCGGGTTCTCGTGCCGGGCCACGTGGTCGAACTGCAACCACCTCGGCCTGCTCGGCGCCACCGAACTCCTCACCGATCCGGAGTTGCGCCGGCGCACGGACGAGGAGCGCGCGGGGATGATCCGTCTCCTCAACGAGCGCGTCGAGGTCTTCAACGAACTGGCGGGGAGGGCGGGGCTGTCCTACCCCCGCTACGAGGGCGGCTTTTTCGTCTCGGTGTTCACGCCGGACGCGGAGGTGACGGCCGCAACCATGCGCGAGGCGGGGGTGTACGTGGTCCCGATGAAGGGCGCGGTGCGGATCGCGCTGTGCGCCACGCCGGCGCACTCGATTCCCCGGCTCGTCGACGCGCTGGCCGAGGGCATCGCGACGGCCCGCGCCGCCTGAGCGCCCCGTCCCGGAGAACGACGATCTGTCCGTGAGAAAGACGATGGAACGACACAAGGCAGTTCCGATTCTGGCGCCGACCCTTCTGGCTCTGGTGCCGGCCCTCGTACTCGTCGCCGCCACCGGTTGTACCGGTCAGGCCGCGCTGTCGGACGCCGAGAAGCTCGCGCGCGTAGAGGAGATGGTGGAAGAAGTCGAGCGGCGCTTTCCCGAGGTGGAGGCCGTCACCGTGGAAGAGGTGGGGCGGCTGCTCGAGACCGGCAGCGTCGTGCTCGTCGACGCCCGCGCGCCCCGCGAGCGCGAAGTTTCCTGGATTCCCGGCTCCATCACCTCCGAGGAGTTCGAGCAGGATCCGGACCGGTACGCGGACCTCACCGTCGTGGCCTACTGCACGATCGGGCACCGGAGTTCGGAGTACGCGAAGCGGCAGAACGAGCAGGGCCGGCGCGTCCTCAACCTGCGCGGGAGCCTCCTCTCGTGGACCCACGCCGGCGCGCCGATCGTGGGCCCCGATGGGCCGACCCACCGCCTGCACGTCTACGGCGACACCTGGGACCTCGCCCCCGCCCGCTACGAGACGACCTGGTAGCTACGGGCTACCAGATTCGCCCCGGATGTGCGGGTGATGAACGTCGCGAGCGTCTCCCGCCACTGCGGGAGCAGGCTCTCCTCCACGTACATCATGTGGCCGGCGGCGAAGTCGTCGCGCGTGATGTTGTCGCGCAGATCCGGCGCCAGGCCCAGTTGCTCCAGTGACCACACGATGGGGAAGTAGGGCGTCGCGAGGTCGTAGATCCCGTTGATGAGCAGGACCTCGAGGCGCGGGTTGCGTTCGAGCGCTTCGGCGAGGTCGGGTCCCACGTTCAGCGCCGAACCGCCGAAGGGTCCGCGGCGCCCGCCCTGCCGTTCCCAGTTCCAGGGGCGCGCCATCCCGCTGGGCCAGTACTCCCGGTCGCCGTCGTAGCCGAGTTCGTCGCGCACGTACGTGTTGAACAACGACGTGTAGGCCGAACTGATCGCCGAGGACTGGGCGTCGTGCCCCGGCGTCGTCTCGAGCAGGTCGCCCGTGGGCCCGGTGAAGCGGGCGTCGAGGCGGGCCACCGTGACCCCCTCGTCGCGCAGCAATTCCTTCTCGAATTCGGGCGCCGAGACGCGCAGGTCGGCCCGCTCGAGGAAGTCCATCGACAGGCCCGTGTACTCGTGCATCTGCCGCAGCACCCGGGCGCGCTGGGCCGGATCCACCGTCGTGCCCGCGAGCAGCGTCTGCGCGTAGTCCGTCAGCGCCCACGCCTCGACCTCCTTCATGAACGCCTGGAGGTCGTCGGGCCGTCCGCCCGGGAGCTTGTCGTGGTACTCCGCCACGACGGCATAGGACGGGAGGTTGGTGATGAACCCGATGTGCGACGCCGGCGGAAACTGGAGCGTGTTGAAGTCGATGACGGCGGAGACGAGCACGATCCCGTTGAGGTCGATGTTCGCGCCCTGGAGGTGGCGCGCAAGCAGCACCGAACGCGTCGTGCCGTAGCTCTCGCCGAGGATGTAGCGCGGCGCGTTCCAGCGGTCGTTCTCGCTCAGAAAACGGCGGATGAACTGAGTGAGGGAGGCGGCATCCTCGTCCATCCCCCAGAAATCGGTCCCGTCGGCGTCGCCCGCGGGACGGCTGAACCCCGTCCCGATCGGGTCCACCATCACGACGTCCGCGATGTCGAGCACCGTGTGGCCGTTGTCGACGAGCGGGTACGGCGGCGGCGCCTGCTGCCCCACGTTGGGCGTGACCACGCGGCGCGGTCCCATGATCCCCATGTGGAGCCAGAAGGAGGCGGACCCCGGCCCCCCGTTGTAGGCGAAGATGATGGGGCGCGTGGAGGGATCGCCGCCGTTCGTCCGGAAGTACCCCGTGTAGAAGAGTTCCCCCGTCGCGTTCTCCTCGTTGTCGCGGAGGATGACGCTGCCGACGACGGCCCGGTATTCGACGGTCTCCCCGTCCACGACGATGGAATGGTTCGACTCCCAGCGCGAAGGCTCGGGTTCGTTTCCGTTTTCGGAGCCTTCCTGTGCGAGCGCGCCCGCGGGCAGCAGGCCGAGCGCGAGGACCGGTGTGATCAGGCTGAGCGACTTCATCTTTCCTCCTAGCGGCCGGCGGCGGCCATTCCGACGGCGACGGCGTCCGGCTGGGTGACGATGAACACGCGGAACCCCTGATCGATCCGCATGGCGATGTCGTCCACTCCGGCCGTGATCCCGCACGGCACGTCGAACTCCAGACAGGCGGCGAGCACGATCTGGATCGCCTCCTCCACCTTCTCCATGTCTCCGTCGTAGACGCGCCGGAGGTCGCCCGGCCCGGGGGAGACGGCGCTGACGCCGGGGGTGGAGACGATCTCCCGCACGTTGTCGATCCCGATCTGGTCCTCGATGAGGAGGAAGCTGATCAGGTGGCCGTCGGGATTGCCCGGCCAGGCGGCTTCGCCGAGCGCGTCGACGGAGAGGGCCGCTTCCTCGGCGGTCTCGACGTGGGGGTAGACGATGCCGGAGACGCCGGTCGCCAGACCCTGCGCGGCACGATCCCGCGCCTCGTCATGCCCATCCCGGATCGGGGGGATCCGCAGCAGCATCGGGTGCGGCGCGTCGTGGCCCGCAGCCTCGGCCATCCCGGCGGCGTAACCCTCGAGCGCGGGAATGTCGAAGGGGCCGGACTCCAGCGAGTAGAACACGAAGTCGAGCGGACGGTTCGCGGCCATGGCGGCGCCGGCCTCGGGCGTGTGATCGCCGGAGAAGAGGCCGAAGATCACATCCCCCGCGGCGAGTCGGTCCACGATCCGCGTGTCCGCGGCCTCCTCGGGCTCCGCCATGGCTTCGGTCTCCTCCTCTCCCGGCGTTCCGCCGCAACCGTGGAAGAGGGCGATGCCTCCCGCGACGCTCCCCAGCAGGAGGAGGGCGCGGAGGGGAGGGTTCCTGTGCGTGTTTCCGGCAGCCATGGGATACCTCAAGGTCAGGGGGGCCGGTCAAGCGCACGCGACGGGTTCTCGCGACGGCACTCGCGACCCATGTCAAGCCTCGATTAGTCTAGTTTCAGGAAAGGGGGTCCCGCCATGCGCACGCCGAGAGATTTCGCCCGCACGCGAAGGAAGTTCGTCGAGGAGGCCGCCCTGGGTGTCGCGGGCCTCGGCCTGCTTCCGGCCACCGCCTGGGCCTGCCGGGAGGCCCCCGAGGCGGGGGAGTCGGAGGCGTCTCGCGCAACCCGGCGCGCGGCACGGCGACGGGGACCGGACTCGTTTGGGACGATCGCTACCTGGACCACGTCCTCATCCGGCCGGACGGCGGACGCCCGCCGGAGATTCCCGACCGCCTCGTGCGCATCCGGCAGGAACTCGTCGCGCGGGGGCTGGACGAAGCCACGGTGCCGCTCGCTCCCGCCGCCGAGGCGATGCCGCACATCGAGGCGCACCACACGCCGGAGCACGTGGCCTCGATCCGCGAACTCGACGTCTCCGGGCCGGTCGCGGAACTCGCCGTGTCCGGCGCGCTGACCGCGATCGATGCGGTCGTCGCCGGGCAGGTGCGGAACGCGTTCTGCGCCATCCGCCCTCCCGGCCACCACGCGAACAACACCGGCGCGGAGGAGGGTTTCTGCTACTACAGCAACGCCGCCGTGGCCGCGAGGTACGCCCAGCGGGTGCACGGCTTCGAGCGGGTCCTCGTCATCGACTGGGACTACCACCACGGGAACGCGACGCAGAACGCCTTTTACGAGGATCCGTCCGTGCTCTTCTTCTCCGCCCACGACTGGGCCGCCTATCCGCGCACGGGCGACCCGGCCCTCACCGGCGAAGGCGAGGGAAGCGGCCTCAACATCAACGTGCACCTCGACTGCGGCGCCACGGACGCCGACATGCTGGGCCACTGGGACGCCACGCTCTCGCCGGCCGTCGCCGCCTTCGACCCGGACTTCGTGATCCTCTCGGCGGGCTTCGACAGCCGGGTCGACGACCTCCTGGGCTGCTTCGCGCTTACGGACGACGCCTTCCGGCGCATGACGCGGACCGCGATGGACTACGCGGACGCCTGCTGCGAGGGGCGCGTCGTCTCGCTGCTGGAGGGCGGCTACAACCTCGACGGCACCGCCCTCGCCACCGCCGCCCACATCGAGACGCTGCTGGAAGGGTAGGGCTCCGGGCGGGACGTCGGGTCAGACGTTGAAGCGGATGTGGAGGATGTCGCCGTCCTCGACGACATAGTCCCTGCCCTCGACCCGCAGCAGGCCCGCCTCCTTCACGGCCTGTTCGGAGCCGTACTCCGCGAACACCTCGTAGGGGATGACCTCCGCGCGGATGAAGCCGCGTTCCATGTCGGAGTGGACGCGGCCCGCCGCCCGCCGGGCGTGCGTGCCCCGCCGGATCGTCCATGCGCGGACTTCGGCGGGGGCGGCGGTGAAGAAGGAGATGAGATCGAGGAGCCCGTAGGCCGAGCGGATGAAGCGGGCGAGCGCCGGTTCGCTCAGGCCGAGCGCCTCCACGAAGGCGGCCCGGTCCTCCGGGTCGAGGTCGGCGATCTCCGCCTCGACGGGCGCGGACAGCGCGAGGCCGCCGGCCCCCATCGCGGCGAGTCGCGCGGTGAGCGCCGGCGGCAGCGCTTCCCCGGCGCGATCCTCGCCGCGGTTCAGCACGGCGAGCAGCGGACGGTCCGTCAGGAGGCCGTAGCCGCGGAACGGCGCGCGGTCCAGTTCCGCCCGGGGCACGGTCCGCAGCGGCTGTTCGCCTTCGAGCGCCCCGAGCGCCCGTTCGAAAGCGGCGACCTCGACGGCATCCGCCCCCTCGCGCCGCGCCCGGTCCAGCCGCCGCTCGACGATGTCGAGATCGGAGAGCAGACATTCCGTGGCGAAGGCTTCGAGTTCGCCCTCCGCGTCCGGCGGGTCCGCAAGCGCGGGATTGTCGAAGTCCCTCAGGACGAGGCAGAGCGCCTCCTGATCGCGGATCTGCTGGAGCCCGCGCGGCGACAGGCCCTTGCTCGCCGCGCCGTGCTCCCCGGGAATGTCGCAGAACCGCATCTCCGCGTACGTCGTTCTGCGGGGGGACAGGTGGGCGCTGAGGGCGTCGATTCGCGCATCCGGGACCCGCACCGTGCCCAGCCGCACCTCGCCGCCGAACCCGACCGGGACGCCGAGTCCCGTCATCGCGTTGAACACCGTCGTCTTGCCGGCGCCCGCGAACCCGACGAGCCCAATCTTCACCGCATCTCCTCCGTCCGTGATATCCGGCGCGTGATATGTTTGGGGGCGTGAATATCGAAATCCCGGTTTCCGCCGGCGAACTCATCGATCGCATCACGATCCTGCGACTGAAACAGGCCCGGATCCGCGATCCCCGGAAGCTCTCGAACGTGAACTCCGAGCTGGCGAACGTCGAGGCCGTGTGCGCGCGGACGATCGGAGCGCTGGAGGCGGCGCCGTCCCGCGTCCGGGAGCGTGTCGCCGCCCTGATGGAAGTGAACCGGGGCATATGGGACGTCGAGGACAAGCTGCGTCGCCTGGAACGCGCCCGCGACTTCGGTCCCCGCTTCACCGAAGCCGCGCGTCAGGTGTACCGCCTCAACGATGAGCGCCATCGCCTCAAGCGCGCCCTCAGCGAAGCCTACGGCTCCGCGATCCTCGAGGAGAAGTCACATGCCTCCGCGGATTCGGAGACGGATCCGGGAGCGGATCCCGCGTAGTCGCGGACCCGGCGTATCGGCGGAATCGGCCGGGTGGCGGATTCCGCCGGGGTCAGGGACAGAACGGGTCCAGGCGGTCGGCCACGGCGGCCAGGCCGGCCACCGGCGAGGCTTCGTTCCCTGTGACCTTCGAGATCCGGATCGCGACCATGCCGTTGGGGAAGAGGACGACCCGGTGCCCGCCCCAGCCCGACATGCGGGCGAGGTCGACGACGCAGCCCCCTTCTCCGACGTAGTTCTGGTGCCAGACCGCGAGGTAGTAGCTGGGTTGCCCGACTTCGACCGGCGGGCCGAAGGTGATCCCGCGCACATCCGTCCGGTACATCACTTCCGCGGTCAGGTCCGCGTGCAGCAGCTGTTCACCCTCGTGGTTGCCCCCGTTCTGGAAGAGCCGCGCGATCTTCGCGAGGTCGTCCACCGTCGGGTAGTAGCCCTGTGACATCTGCGGCAGCGTGAGCGAGCCGTCGGCCTCGACGAGCCGGTTCGTCGGCGCGTGCGGCACGCCGATGGGCCGGTACACCTCATCCTCCAGCATCTCCCACAGGTCGGCCTCCGGCCCGGCCCGACGCTTGAGGTAGGCGTCCATCGCCGCACCGATGAGGAACGCGTCCTGGTCGCGGTAGCGGACGACCTCCCCCGGCCCCCACGGATGGTTCGAAGCGCGGAACACCTGCCGGATCCGCTCGTCCCTCGAGATGGCCGTGTACCAGTCGTCGTAGCCGATCAGGTAGCCGTCGCCCGTGTTGTTGGGCTCGGTCCGCGTCGATCCCTCGCCCACTCCTGTGGCCATGTTGAGGACGTCCCGGAAGCGGACGTCGTCCCAGCCGTCGTGTTCCGCCGTGACGTTCAGGTAGTCGGCCACGCGCTCCTCGAGAACGGCGCGCCCGTAGCGCTGCGCCAGCCGCAGCGCGGCCACCGTGTTGCCGGTGGACTTGGTCACGGACCAGATCCCGAAACGCTGCTCCCGGCAGAAGGGAAGCTCCCCGAACGGCGTGGGACAGTCGGCGGCGTAAAGCGTGTCCCGCACGAGAAAGGCCGCGGTGACCATGTTCTCGGCATTCATGTCCCCATGCATGGCGTCGAAGATCGAGTCTCCGACGAGCGGGCCAAGGTCGGAGATCGGGCGCAGGGGCAGACGCAGCGCCTTCTCGGCGGCGAACGCCTCGATCAGTTCCGCGGGCGCCGGGCCGGGCGCGAACTCGGCCGCCAGCTGGCCCCACATCAGCCGCCGCTGCACGAGGAAGTAGGGCCGTCCCTGCGTCATGGTCTGGAAGCGGACGCCCGACACCTCCCGGTCGTTGAAGGCGAAGGTCGCGACCCCGTTGTACGTCTCGTTCTCGACGGAACTCGCGAGTTGCAGCGGGAAGGCCGCCCGCGACCACGTTTCTCCGGGCTCGGACCAGACGGTGCCGGGTCCGACCAGGACATCCCAGTAACTCCCGGCTTCGGTGCGCGTGCCGGACACGATGAGATCGCGATTCCACGGGATCAGGTCGCCGTCATCCACCGCGAATCCCAGTGACACGTCCGGGAAGAGCTTCGTGTCGCGACCCATGAACCGGCGCGGATCGAGTTCCGCGGGTTCCGTCGCGATCTCGGCCCCGGCGAGCGCGATGACGCCGGAGAAGGGATGCCGGGCCGGCTCCGCCTCGGACGAGGGAAGAAAGCGGTGGCTCCGGAGCATGGCGGGCGGCGACCAGGCCCCACGGGTCAGCTCCTCGAGGGGAATCGGCGCCGAGGAGCCGGGAACCCCCGCATCTCCACAGGCGCATGCGAAGAGAAGCGCCGCCATCAGCGGAAGCCGGTTTCGAGTCATCGCGATCCCTTTCGGGCGTCGACCATCCTGTCGGTCATCCCCGCGGTCGGTGCCGGCGCGGAGTTTTGCCACGGGCTGCCGGCCGCCGAGACGTCTTGGAGGCGCCGAGGCCTGCGCGTAGCTTGCGGCGAAGCATACGAACTGTCACGAGGGGGAGTGATTATGCACGCTGGGTGGGGAACCGTTCGACAGAGCTGGATCGTGGTTCTTGCGGCCGTATTCGCGGTCTCGTGTGATGGAAGCACCGGACCATCGAGCTTCGAGCCGGGCCCACTGGGAACCGTGACGATTCTGCGCGGCGAGTCGGTGCGGATCCGCTCCCTGCTGGCGATGACGGGAGCGCCATCGCTCGGGGTCGCGGCGCGGCGCGGCGTCGAACTTGCCGTCCGCGACGTGGGCACGGTCCGCGGCCGCAGCGTCGACCTCGGCGACCCGGTGGACTCCGGGTGCTCCCCCGACGGCGGGCGGGCCGGCGCCCGGGAGATCGTCGCCGATCCGCAGGTCGTGGGCGTCATCGGGACCTCCTGCTCCGCCGCCGCGGTGGCCGCCTCCCCGGTGATCAGCCGGGCGGGGTTCGCGATGATCGCGCCGAGCACCACGTCGCCGGTGCTGACCTCCGATCTGGCGGGCACCCCGAGCCCGGACCACCACCCCGGCTATTTCCGCGTCGCCAACAACGACCTCTACCAGGCGCGGGCCGTGGCGGACTTCGCCTACAGTCACCTGGGCCTCCGTCGGATCGTCACGCTGCACGACGGGGATCCCTACACGACGGCGCTGACGAACGCTTTCGGGGACGCCTTCCGCGCGGTCGGCGGAGAGGTCCCCGTCGCCACCGGAATCGCGAAGGGTCAGACGGACATGACGTCCGTGCTCGCGGAGTTCGCGGCCGCCGGGCCGGACGGGATCTTCTTCCCGCTCTTCGTCCCCGAAGGGTCGCCGTTCGCGGCGCAGGCGCGTGGGTTCGATGGCCTCGAGGGCGCGACGCTCATCTCCGGCGCGGCCCTCCTCGTGTCGGAGTTCCTGGCGGAGCCGCAGTCCGAGGGGATCTACTTCGCCGGGCCCCAGTCGGACTATCGCGGCAACGTCAACGCGGTGACCGGGAAGAGCGCCGAGACCATCAGCGCCGCGTACAATGCCGAGTACGGCGAGCATCCCTCGACCCCGTATTGGGCGCTCGCCTACGATGCGACGACGTTCCTGCTCGACGCCATCGGCGCCGTGGCGGTGGAGGAGGGCGGACGGCTCTATATCGACCGCGCCGCGCTGCGCGCGCGGATCGGAGCCCATGGCATCGAGGGTCTCATCGGCACGATCTCCTGCGACGCCTTCGGGGACTGCGGCACCGGACGTCAGCTCATCTACCACCACACGGACTCGAGCGTCACGGATGTCGACCGGTTGCCCGTCGTCTACCGGTTCTCCCCCTAGCAGGCCGTCACGGGCCGCCAGGGCCGCCGGTCCGCCGGCGGATCTCGACGACCTCTTCGCGGAAGAGGTGATCGCGCGCCCGTACGCGACCTTCGCACGGTTGCGGGAGCGGGATCCCGTCCACTGGAACGAGAAGTTCGGGCTGTGGGTCGTGACCGGATACGATCCCGTCGTCTGGATCCTCCGGCACCACGAACTCTTCTCCTCGGCGGTGATCCGGGGCGTGGAGGGGGCGCCGTACCCGCCGGTGCTGCCCGAGGACGCGCCCCTGTTCGACGAGGTCAGGACGTTCCGCGCGGATCAACTCGTGGAGCAGGACCGTCCCGAACACCTCGAGCAGCGGAAGACGGTCCACTCCTTCTTCACGCCGACGGCGATGGAGGGCTGGCGACCCTTCGTACGCCGGGCGGTCGACGAACTCCTCGACGAGTTGTGGCCCCGTGGACGGATGAACGTCGTCACCGACCTCGCGGCGCCGCTCCCCGTACGGATCATTGCGCGGATGATGGGCGTCCCCCGCGAAGACATGGACACGCTCCGCGGTCTCGCGGACAGCATCCTCCACCTGAATCGCGGCGAACCCGACCGGCTGCGGCCCCTGGCGGAGGGGATCCGCGGGATCGTGAAGTACGCCCGCCCGTTCGTCGAGGAGCGGATCCGGAATCCCGGCGATGACCTGATTTCGGCTCTGGCGCGGGGGGAGAGCGACGGCGTGTTCACGCGCCATCAGGTGCTCGTGAATACGGGACTGATGCTGTTCGCGGGACACGAGACGACGATGAACCTGATCTGCAACGGTCTCCGCGCCTTCATCGAGCATCCGGCGCAGTGGGACCGGCTGAGGGCGGACCCGGACCGCTTCGCGCGGACGGCGACCGAGGAGTGCCTCCGCTTCGATCCGCCGGTGAAGTCCACCCAGCGCATCGTCGCGCAGGAGGCGGAACTGTGCGGGAAGACGCTGTCGCCCGGCGAGCGGATCCGCTGGATCATCGCCGCGGCGAACCGGGACCCATCCGTGTTCGAGGATCCGGACACGTTCGATATCGGGCGCCAGCCGAACCCGCATCTCTCCTTCGGCTCCGGGATCCATTACTGCCTCGGGGTCGCGCTCGCGCGCATGGAGGGACAGGAAGTGTTCGGCGGGCTGGCCCGCCGCTTCGAGCGCTTCGCGCTCGAGACGGACGAACTGCGCTACCAGCCGAGCATCCAGTTCCGTTCCATCGAATCCATGCCCGTGACATGGTGAGGATCGCATGGTGAGGATCGAGGTCGATCATGGGCTCTGCGTCGGCAACGCGATGTGCGTGGCCACCGCGCCGGGCGTGTTCGCGCACAACGAGAACCGCCAGTCGACCGTCGTCGATGCGGCGGGCGACCCGGAGGCGCTCGTCCTCGAGGCGGCGGCGAACTGCCCCGTGAGCGCGATCCGGGTGGTGGACGGCCGAGACGGGCCGGACGCTGTTTCCGCCCGAGCCGGGCGCGGGAAGCTGAACCGAGGATGACACCGTGACGCGAACCATGAGCGTGCCGGGCGGAGGCTCCGAAGCACGGAAGCGGACGACGTTCGACCTCGTGGCGATGAAGGCGCGCGGCGAGAAGATCGTCGCCATCACGGCCTACGACGCGCTCTTCGCATCGCTCGTGGACGCGGCGGGCGTGGACCTGATTCTCGTGGGCGACTCTCTGGCGAGCGTCCTGTGCGGAGAGGAGACGACGCTCTCCGCCACGGTAGAGCAGATGACGTACCACGGCCGGATCGTGACGCGGGGGGCGTCGCGCGCCTTCGTCGTCGTCGACATGCCCTTCCTCAGCTACCAGGTCTCGCGCGCGGAGGCCGTGCGAAACGCGGGGAACATCCTCAAGCGCACCGGAGCCGGCGCCGTAAAGCTCGAGGGCGGGTTCGAGGTCGTCGACGCGGTGCGGGCGATCGTGCGGGCGGGGATTCCGGTGATGGGCCACCTCGGGTTCACGCCGCAGTCCGTCCACGCGCTCGGGGGACACCGGATTCAGGGGAAGGACGAAGAGGCGGCGGCCCGTCTGGTGGAGGAAGCCGTCGCCCTCGAGGAGGCCGGCGTCTTCTCCATCGTCCTCGAGTTGATGCCGACCGCCGCGGCCCGGCGGGTGACCGAGGCCGTCTCCGTACCGACGGTCGGGATCGGAGCCGGACCGGACTGCGACGGACAGGTGCTCGTGCTGCACGACATGCTCGGCCTGAACGAAGGGTTCAGCGCCCGTTTCCTGAAGCGCTACGCCGAACTCGGGAAGGCCACGCGGGAGGCCGTGGCACGGTACGCCGAGGAAGTGCGGGCGGGAAGCTACCCCGCCGACGAACACGGCTACGAGTCGTCCGGAGACGCGGGTTGAGCGGCGTGTCCGCGCTCGTGCTCTTCCTCACTTCCGACGCAGGTGCGAAGATACCCGGGCAGGCGCTCCCGGTGGACGGACACACGGAGAGCCCGATTTCCGGCGCGGACACGGGCCGCGACCCCGGCGGAGAATAGCGGGAGAAGGACGACATGCGAGCGGCATGGTACACGAAACTGGGGTCGGCAGGCGACGTCCTGGAGGTGGGGGAGCAGGACACGCCGGTGCCCGGCCCCGGCGAAGTTCGGGTCCGCGTACGCGCCTCCGGAGTCAACCCCGTGGACGTGAAGCGGCGGGCCGGCGGCCGCGGCGCGCTCGACTCCACGCTCGTGGTGCCGCACTTCGACGGCGCCGGGGTCATCGACCAGGTGGGGGACGGCGTCGATGCCGGCCGGCTCGGCAACCGCGTCTGGATCTACGAGGCGCAGTGGGGCAGCGACCTCGGTACCGCGGCAGAGTTCGCCACCGTCCCGGAATCACGGGCCGTCCACCTCCCCGCGAACGCGACGTTCATGGATGGCGCGTGTCTCGGCATCCCCGCCCTGACCGCGCACCGCTGCGTGTACGCCGACGGTCCCGTCGAGGGGCAGACCGTGCTCGTGACCGGCGGCGCGGGCGCGGTCGGCGCCTATGCGGTCCAGTGCGCCAGGCTGGGAGGCGCGCGGGTCCTCTCCACCGTGAGCGCGGACGAGAAGGCGAGGATCGCCCGGGCGGCGGGCGCGGATGTCGTCATCAACTATCGTGAGGAAGATGTCCCGGCCCGCGTCGCGGAACTGACCGAAGGAGAGGGTGTCGACCGCATCGTCGAGGTCGAAATGGGCGGGAATCTCGACGCCTCGATCGAGATGCTGAAGGCGAACGGGGTGATCTCCGCCTACGCCTCGGAGGGCGAGCCGGAGCCGGCCGTCCCCTTCTACACGCTCCTCTACAAGAACCTCACCGTGCGCTTCGAACTCGTCTTCCTCATGCCCGAGGAGGCGAAGCAGCAGGCGGTGGAAGACCTCACGAAGTGGCTGACCGAGGGAGAAATGCGCCACACGGTGGCGGAGCGCTTCGCGCTCGAGAACATCGTGGCCGCCCACGAGGCGGTGGAGTCCGGCCCACTCGGCAAGGTCCTGGTCGACCCCGGTCTCTGAACAAAGGCGACAGTCCGGTTGCCCCTGACCGGCAGGAAGCCCTTGCCGGATTCTCCGATACCTATACCTTGTATCTCAAGGTACATTGTACTTCGTGGTATGGGTCATCGAAATCGGGGTTCGAATGAAGAGCCGTGTTTGAGCTGGACACCGGGGTCGCGAGTTGGCGCAGGCGTCTCGAACGCAGAACGTCTCTCTCACCCCGCGAACTGGACGAACTCGAGGATCACCTGCGTGCGCGCGTCGACCTGGAGTTGGAACTGAACCCGGCGCTCACTCCCTACCCGGCGCTGGTGATCGCTCGCGAGGGTCTCGGCGCGCCGGCGGCGCTCGCCAGGGAGTTCACCAGGGCCGGCCGGCCTTGGTGGCGATATCTCCTGCTGGCGGGATGTGCGATGTACGGAGTGTCGCTTTTTCTGCCGATTGCCGGGCCCGCGGCACTTCAAATCGCGTACAATGAAGTGCCGTGGTCGGCCCCCGCTCACGAGTGGTTGCACCATGCGATCGTGGACGGATGGATTCTCCCTCTGATCCCCAATCTGGCCATGGCCATGACCTTGCCGGCCCTCCTGTATTCATGGCGGTCGAGAGCGCGATGGCTCACCTGGACCATCGGCGCGTTTGGCGTCTCGGCCCTCGGATTCGGCGTGGCCAGCCTCCTGGACGGATCAGCCGTCACCACCGCTGGTGAGATCACGGTTCTTCCCTATCTCGGCCTCGGGTACTGGGCATGGTCCGCGGCGCATGTGCTCGTGGCGGCAGCCCTCCTGCTTCGCGGCCGCGCGTGGGCCTCCACCCGCTCGGAGACAAGGAGAGCACGGTATGTTTGAGCTGGCTCGGCTGAGGCCGATCACCCGGGCGTGTCGGTGCGCTGCGGCATTGCTGTCCGGAACGGCGTTCGTCGCATGCGCTGACGGCGGAGACACAGACGGCGCAGACGCCGACGGCGATCCGTCGTCCCCCGCGATTGAGCTATCGGCGTCGGCCATCGAGGTGCTGGGCACGTCCGACTCCCTCGCGGTGGTTCGGGACCTCGAAGTTCTGGCCGACGGCTCGGTCTGGGTTCTGAATTCGCAGGAGCCGTACTTCGTGGGATTCGGGGCGGATGGCGAATCCCTCGGCGCCCACGGATCGCCCGGCGGGGGACCTGACGAGTTTCCGATGCCCTCGGCCTTCGTCGCGGGAGGATGGGCGGGCGAGGCATGGGTCCTCGACCTCCTGCACCATGCGCTGATACGGATCTCGCGACCCGACGCCGGCCGGGAGGAGTTCTCCCTGCTGTCTACGTCGGTTCCCCGAGGCAGCGTGCGGAGCGGCATGAGCATGCTGGATTCGTCCGTGCGGACCGCACGGCTTGGCCGCGAGATCGTCGTGCCCCACTCGACCGCGACGATGGACGGGGGCGTGCTGCAGTTCCGTTACGGTCTCCTGGGAGCGGACCTGGTCGCCGTGGATCCGGAGACGGGCGGGGCGCGAACCCTCGTGGCGCTCGGCGACGCCCTGGAGGATCCGTCCGGAGACTTCATCCAGAGCGACGGCGGTTTTCCCCTGTGGTACCGACTGTGGGCCTCCTGCGGCGAGAGCCTCGTGCGCGTGCACGACCGGGTCCGGAACCAACTGCGCGGGTTCGACGGATCCGGCGCCGAGGTGGATCCCATCGACCTTCCGCCCGTGCCCTTCACCGAGGTCAGTCCGCGACAGTTCGCCGCAGCCGTGTTCGCGCTCAGGCAGGCCGAGATGACGGGAGACGTCGCGACCCGGCTTACCCCGGAGGACAGCCTCAGACTCGTACGTCAGATGGCGGACATGGTGCAGGGGACCCCGCGCGAACTCGCGAGCTACCTCCCGCGTTACGTGGACTTCCGCTGCAGCGAAGATGGGACGATGTGGCTGCGTCCCATGGATCTCGACGCGGGCGGCCTGAGCGGCGGGCCCATGTGGCTGCGCATCGAGCCCGATGGCGCCGCGCGCGACGTGCGACTCCCCGACCGCTTCGACGCGCTTCGCTTCACCCCCTCCCGGATCTGGGGCGTGTCCCGGGACGAGTTCGATCGCCCGTCCGTGGCGTCCATCCCGCTCCCGACGCGCTGACGGCCCCCCCCGGACGTTCCCGCGGGAACGTCCGTTCAAGACCCCGCGCGCGAAATGCCCTTGCGTGAAACCATCCTTACTTACACCTTGTAGTACAAGGTACATTGTGTCTCATGGTATCAGGTCTCCGGCACAGGGGTCTCCGGATGAAGAAGCCGGTTTACAAGGAGTTGGTGGCCGCGTCATCGCGCCCGATGGTGCTCTCCATCCTGTCGGGCGGCGAGACGTACGGGTACGAGATCCTCAAGCAGGTCCAGCTGCTCTCCGGGGGTGAACTCGAGTGGTCCGACGGCATGCTCTACCCCGTCCTGCACCGGCTGGAGCGTGACGGACTCATCAAGGGCCGCTGGCAACTCACCGACGCGGGACGGCGTCGCAAGTACTACCGGTTGACGGGCCGCGGGAAGCGACAGCTCTCAACCGATCGGGAGAGTTGGCGGGCCGTGTACGGAGCCCTCCAGATGTCCTGGGGAGGCAGCCATGTTTGAGTTCGAGAATGAAGTCCGACGGTGGCGGAGCGCACTGGATCGCAGGTCGTCGCTCTCTCCTCGCGAACTGGATGAACTCGAAGATCACCTGCGCGCCCGAGTCGACCTGGAACTGGAGTTGGACGCCGCCCTGGCCCCGACGGAAGCCTTCGCGATCGCCCGGCGAGACCTCGGTGAACCGAAGGCGCTCTCCAGGGAGTTCGCCCGGGCCGGGCGACCCCGCTGGAAGCCTCTGCTTGCCGGTGCCATGGCCCTCTACGCGGCTTCGATACTGCTGCCCGTGCTACACATACAACTGCTTCCGGCGTCGTGGGGCTTCGAAGCCTGGGTACCGCGCGGGTACGAGTTGCTTGCCGACATCGAGCTGCTGCCCCTGAACCTGCCGATGCTCCTGATGCTGCCTCTCATTTGGCGCAAGCCTCGACTAAAGGGCACGTGGCTCGCGGGAGTCCTCGGAGTCATCGGTTTGTCGGCTCTCGGACTCGGCGCGGCCGCGATAATCTCGGACGGTCCTGATGCGCTGGCCGCGTTGCGTCCCGGCTATTGGGTATGGTCCGCCTCGTTCGTACTCGCCTCGGCCGCCCTGTGGCTCCGCCGCCGCGGCTGGGCATCCGCCCGCCCGAAGAAGACGCTCGCTTAGGTCGGCGTAGTCGTGTTTGAACTGGACACGGAAGTCCGGCACTGGCGGACGAAGCTGGAGCGGGGCTCGTCGCTGTCGGCCCGCGAACTGGATGAACTCGAAGATCACCTCCGCGCGCGCGTCAGCCTCGAACTCGAGCTGAATCCGGCTTTGACCCCCGCCGAGGCGCTGGCCATCGCTCGCGAAGAACTGGGCGAGCCGAAGACGATATCGAGCGAGTTCGCGAGGGCGGGACAGCCCCGGTGGCGGCGCGTTCTGTGGGCGGCGTGGGCCCTGTACGCGGCCTCGTTTCTCCTTCCGACTCTGGTGACCTCCGGAGTGGTCAGCCCGTCGGGCGGCGTCGTGGACTTTACAGCCTACGGATACGAGTTCTTCGTCCGCGTCTTTCGGGAAGGCGAACTCGGACCGCCGCTGGTCGTGCTGCTCCTCAACCTCCCCATGCTGATGACGCTGCCGACGCTGCGGCGCTCCCGCCGGTGGAAAATGCCGTGGCCGCTGCTTGGATCCATGGGCGTCGGGGCGCTCGGTTTCGGCGCTCTCAGTCTCGGATGGCCTCCGACGATCATGGCCGATGGCGGGGGCGGACCCGGGTATCTGGGTCCCGGCTATTGGGCGTGGTCCGCTTCTTTCGTCTGCGCCGCCGCCGCCCTCTGGCTCCGCAAACGCAATTGGGCCTCCGCCAGGCCGGATGCGTTGAACGCGTGAACTAGCTTTCACCTGGCGATTCGGACAGCGTTAGCACAAGGGCCCGGCTGGCCGGGCGATCTGCGTCGATGGTACATTTTCCAGTTGGTGTATCCTTGCGCCCTGCGGGGTGCGACGCGGTTGCCCGGAAGAGGCTTCGGCCATGCGAACATCGCTTCTGCTGCTGGTTGCAGCGGGCGTTCTCCCGAGTCCAGCCGTCGGTCAGGAGGCCGGCGGGGCGAGGGGCGCCGGGCATCCCCCGGCCAGTTGGCCGCAGCCGATCGCACCGCTGACCGCGCCGACACCGGCTCCCGCCGTCGACACGCTCTCTGTCGAAGTGGCACAGGGCGTGGTGGCGGAGACCTGCCGCCGCTGCCACAACCCCCGACGCGTCAGCGGGGGCATGTCGCTCGAGACCTTCGAGGCGGCCTCGGCCGCCGACAATGCCGTGATCGCGGAGCGGATGGTACGGAAGCTGCGGGCCGGGATGATGCCGCCCGTCGGCGTGCGCCGCCCAAGCCCTGACAGCCTGCGGACGCTGGCCGCCGTCCTCGAGTCGCGCCTCGACGCGGCCTGGGAGGCGAACCCGAATCCGGGACGGCGGACCTTCCAGCGGCTGAACCGGGCCGAGTACTCGCGCTCCATCTACGATCTCCTCGACCTGGACATCGACGCGGGCGACTATCTGCCGCTCGATACGAAGAGCGCGAACTTCGACAACATCGCCGACGTTCAACTGCTCTCCCCGACGCTGATGGACGGGTATCTGCGCGCGGCGAGCGAGATCAGCCGGCTCGCGATCGGCGACCCGGAGGTCACGCCGAGCGAGGCCACGTTCCGGGTGTCGCGCTGGACCTCGCAGGCGGAGCACGTCGAGGGCACGCCGTACGGGAGCCGGGGCGGCGTCGCGGTGGACCACAACTTCCCGGCCGACGGAGAGTACGTCTTCCGCGTCTCCTTCCATCACGAGACGACGGGCGCCCTGTTCGGGAACGGCAAGGGGGCGCTGCACACGACCGATGAACCCGAGCGGATCGAGATCTCGATCGATGGCGAGCGCGTCGCGCTCCTCGACATCGACCGCTGGATGCACGTCTCCGACCCCGACGGCGTGAACCTCCGGACCGATCCCGTCTTCATCGAGGCGGGGCCGCACCGGGTGGCGGCCGCCTTCATCCGCACCTTCGAGGGGCCGTCGCAGGACCTGATGTCGCCGCACGACTGGTCGATCGCGAGCACGAGCATCACCGACGCGTACGGGTTCACGACGCTGCCGCATCTGCGCGACCTCGCGGTCACGGGGCCGTTCGCTCCGGCGGGGATGTCGTCCACGCCGAGTCGCGAGCGCGTGTTCTCGTGCCGTCCCTCGGCGCCGGACGACGAGGCCTCGTGCGCGGAGGCGATCCTCTCGCGGCTGGGGACGAGGGCCTACCGCCGGCCGCTGACGGACGACAACCTCGCCGCGCTGATGAATCTGTACCGCGCCGGGGCCGAGGGGGGAGGTTTCGAGGAGGGGGTTCGGCTCGCACTCGAGGGGATCCTCGCCAGCCCCCACTTCGTCTTCCGCTTCGAGGAACGTCCCACGCGCGAAGCGGACGGCGTGTACGCGCTGGACGACTACGATCTCGCCTCGCGGCTTTCCTTCTTCCTCTGGGCCACGGGTCCGGACGACGAACTGCTGGCGACCGCCGCCGAGGGCCGGCTCTCCGACGCGGACGTGCTCGAGACGCAGGTGCGCCGGATGCTGGGCGATCCGCGCGCCGAAGCCCTGGCCACGCGGTTCGCGGGGCAGTGGTTCCGGCTGCAGGACCTCGAGGGCATGAACCCGGACGTCCGCCTCTATCCGGACTTCGATCAGCAGCTCAAGGAGGCGATGCACCGCGAGACGGAACTGCTCTTCCACACGATCGTGCAGGAAGACCGGAGCCTGCTCGAACTGCTGACGGCCGACTACACGTTCGTGAACGAGCGGCTGGCGCGGCACTACGGCATCCCGGGCGTGACCGGAACGGACTTCCGGAGAGTCGAGATCGCCGAGCCCGAGCGCCGCGGCGTGCTGGGGCACGGCAGCATCCTCACCCTCACCTCGCACGCGAGCCGGACCTCGCCGGTGCTGCGCGGGAAGTGGGTGATGGAGGTATTGCTGGGAACGCCTCCGCCTCCGCCCCCGCCGGACGTCTCCGACCTGGAGGCGACGCCGGAGGCCGAGGAGGGCCGTTTCCTCACGGTGCGGGAGCGGCTGGAGATGCACCGGGCGAGCCCGGCCTGCCGTTCGTGCCACCGCGTGATCGACCCGATCGGTCTCGCGCTGGAGTACTTCGACGGCACGGGGGCGCGGCGCATCAAGGACAGCGGGATGCCGATCGACGCACAGGGCGAACTCTACGACGGCACGCCGGTGACGAGCGCGGCGGATCTGCGCGCGGCGCTTCTGGCGCGGCCCGTGCCGCTCGTGCGCGCGTTCACGGAAAACCTGCTCGCCTACGCGCTGGGACGGCGGGTCGAGTACTACGACATGCCGACCGTGCGCTCCATCGCGCGGCAGGCCGCCGAACAGGACCACCGCATGTCCGCGTTCATCCTCGGCGTGGTCAACAGCCCGGCATTCCGCCTGAAGGGGACCGAAGCCGTGGTCGACGACATGGAGGCGGAAAGCCAGGGATCGCAGGAGGACTGATGGAGTTCATCACGGGGAAACACCTCTCTCGCCGGACCTTCCTCCGGGGCGCGGGGGCGACCGTCGCCCTGCCGTTCCTCGACGCGATGGTGCCCGCGGGTCGGCTGTGGGCGCGCGAAGTCGAGGATCCGACGCGGCTCGTCTGCATCGAGATGGTGCACGGTTCGGCGGGGAGCAGCGGGTTCGGGGCGGCGCAGAACTACTGGTCTCCCGCGGCGACGGGCCGGGGGTTCGACCTGTCTCCGACCGCGCTGAGTTCGCTCGAGCCGTACCGGGACTACCTCACGATCATCAGCGACACCGACGTGGAGCCGGCCGAAGCCAGACAGCCGAAGGAGATCGGCGGGGACCACTTCCGGTCGAGCGCCACGTTCCTCACGCAGGCGCACCCGAAGCAGACGGAGAGTTCGGACGTCTTCGTGGGGCCGTCGCTGGACCAGCTCTACGCGAACCGCTTCGGGCAGGACACGCCGATCCCGTCCATGCAGCTCTGCATCGAGAACGTGGACCAGGCCGGGGGCTGCGCGTACGGGTACGCGTGCGTGTACACGGACACGATCAGCTGGTCGTCGCCGACGCAGCCGCTCCCGATGATCCGGGATCCGCGGGTCGCGTTCGACCAGCTCTTCGGGGCCGGGGGGACGCCGGAGGCGCGCGCGGCGCGGCAGCGTTCGAGCGCCAGCATCCTCGACTTCCTCACCGGTGAAGTCGCGAGCCTCAGGGGTCGGCTCGATCCGTCCGACCGGCAGCGCATGGACCGCTACCTCGAAAACGTGCGGGAGATCGAGCGCCGCATCCAGCGGGTGGTGGCGCGCAACGAATCCGGCGAAGACCGGGACCTGCCGGAGGCCCCCGCGGGCGTGCCCGACTCGTTCGACGAGCACGTGAAGCTGATGTTCGACCTGCAGGCGCTCGCGTTCCAGGCGGACATGACGCGCGTGTTCTCGTTCAAGATGGGACGGGACGCGTCGGGACGGGTCTATCCCGAGAGCGGAATCGACCGGGGCTTCCACCCGGCGTCGCACCACGGCGACAACGAGAACAACATCACGGACTTCGCGCAGATCAACCGCTACCACGTCGGGCTCGTCCCGTACTTCCTCGACCGGCTGAAGGCGTCGATGGAGGGGGACACGCACCTGCTCGACAAGACGATGATCATCTACGGGTCGCCGATGGGGGACCCGAATGTGCACAACCACAAGCGGTGCCCGCTCTTCGTGGTGGGCGGCGCGCAGGGGCGGATGGAAGGCAACCAGCACCTGCGGGCCGCGCCCGGGACGCCGATGGCGAACGTGATGCTGAGCCTCATGCACCGGCTCGGGATGGACGACATGACGAGCTTCGGGAACAGCACCGGGACGTTCTCCTTCGCGGAGACGACGGACTGATGCGGCGCGCGCGATCGATCGTCTTCGCGGCCGCGGCGCTGCTCGCGCTCGGGGCCGCCGCCCCGGTCGGGTCGCCGGTGGGGCCGGGCGGGCCGGATGCTCCGGTGGCCGACGCGGCCATGCGCGGCGATCTGGACGCCGTGCGGTCGCTGCTTGCCGCGGGCGAGGACGTGAACGCCGCGCGGGGCGACGGCATGACGGCACTCCACTGGGCCGCGATGAAGGGCCGGCCCGACGTGGCCGACGTGCTGATCGAGGCGGGCGCGGCGCTCGATGCGGGCACGCGGCTGGGCGGGCACACGCCGCTCCACGTGGCGAGCCGCGCGGCGCACGCCCCGCTCGTCGAGGCGCTGCTGGCAGCGGGAGCCGACGCCGACGCCGCGACGTCGACCGGCGCGACCGCGCTGCACTTCGCGGCGGCCGCCGGGTCGCCCGGGGCAATCGAGGCGCTGGTGCGCCACGGCGCCGATCCGGACGCCCGGGAGCCCGAATGGGGCCAGACGCCGCTCATGTTCGCCGCGGCGGCGGGCCGGGCCGGCTCGCTGAACGCCCTCATCGACGCGGGGGCGGACGCCTCGGCCACCGCGTACGTGCTCGACATCGCGGCGCGCGACGCGTGGGACCAGCTCGACCGCCGCGAACGCAATGCCCGCGTGGCCGCGCTCCGGGCGGGCCGCGCGCCGCCGGCGCCGTCACCGCGCGAAGCCGCCCCGAGGCCGACCGCCGGCCCCGGCCCCGGCCTCCAGACCGTGCGGCTCGAGGACCCCGAGGAGCCCACCTGCTCCGGCTGCCTCGGCAACTACGCCGACCTCGTCGGCACGCACGGCGGGCTGACCGCGCTGCTGCTCGCGGCCCGCGAAGGCCACCGCGACGCGGCGCTGACCTTGCTCGACGCGGGCGCGGACATCGACCAGCGGAGCGCCGCGGACGGCACGACCCCGCTGCTCATCGCGATGATCAACGGGCACTTCGACCTCGCGATGGAACTCTTCGCGCGGGGCGCCGACCCCAACCTCGCGAGCGACGCCGGCGCGACCCCGCTGTACGCGGCGCTCAACATGCACTGGGCGCCGAAGGCCCGGCACCCGCAGCCCACGGACGTGCACCAGCAGGAGTGGTCGTACCTCGACGTGATGCGGACGCTGCTCGAAGCGGGCGTCGACCCGAACCCGCGCCTGAAGAAGTCGCTCTGGTTCACGACGTACAACCGGGATCTCCTCGGCGTCGACCGCACCGGCGCCACGCCCTTCTGGCGCGCCGCGCACGCGCTCGACATCGACGCCATGAAGCTGCTCCTCGAGTACGGAGCCGATCCCGCGACGCCGACCGCGAAGGTTCCGGCGCGGCGCTACGGCCGAGGCGGAGACGACATCGATCACTCCGGCCTCGACCCGGTCCCCGTGGGCGGCCCGGCGGTTCACCCCATCCACGCGGCGGCCGGCGTCGGCTACGGGCAGGGCTTCGCGGGCAACTCGCACCGCCATGTGCCGGACGGCTGGCTGCCGACCATGAAGTTCCTCGTCGAGGAACTCGGCGCCGACGTGAACGCGCGCGACCACAACGGCTACACGCCCGCCCACCACGCCGCCTCGCGCGGCGACAACGAGATGATCCTCTATCTCGTCGAACAGGGCGCCGACGTGACGCTCGTGGCCCGCAACGGCCAGACCACCGTCGACCTGGCGAACGGGCCGGTCCAGCGCGTGCAGCCGTTCCCGGAGACGATCGCCCTCCTCGAGAGCCTCGGGGCGAAGAACAACCACCGCTGCGTCTCCTGCTGACCATTCGGGAACTGCTTGCGGGCGGTTCGGGGGGGAGTCCCGCCATCGCCGCCCCCGGCCGCGAGCCGCTGCACTTCGACGGCCTCCGCCGCCAGGTCGAGCGCACCGTCGCCGCGCTGAACGGCTTCGGGATCGGTCGGGACGATCGCGTGGCCATCGTGCTCCCGAACGGACCCGAAATGGCCTCCGCCTTCGTCTCCGTCGCGTGCGCGGCTACGGCAGCCCCCCTGAACCCGGCTTACCGGCAGCCCGAACATGAGTTCTACCTCTCGGATCTCAGCGCGAAGACGCTCGTCGTCGAAGCGGGAAGCGACTCCCCGGCGCGCGCCGCGGCCGCCCGCCACGGGATCCCGGTGCTGGAACTGCACGTGGGCCCGGAGGCTCCGGCGGGCGAATTCGAACTCGTGCCGGAGGGAGCCGGGGAGGACGTATCCGGCGCGGGCCCCGCGAACGGGAGTTCGGCGGCGGGCGGCGTTCGGGGAGGCCTGGCCGAACCGGAGGACATCGCGCTCATCCTCCACACCTCGGGGACGACATCCCGACCCAAGATCGTGCCGCTCTCACACCGGAACGTGTGCGCCTCCGCGGTCAACGTTCGGCACACCCTGCGGCTCACGGCCGATGACCGCTGCCTGAACGTGATGCCGCTGTTCCACATTCACGGGCTCATCGCGGCGGTCCTCGCCCCGCTCGGCGTGGGCGGATCGATCTTCTGCACCCCCGGCTTCAACGCCCTCCGCTTCTTCGGGTGGCTCGACGAGGCGCGGCCCACCTTCTACACCGCCGTCCCCACCATGCACCAGGCGATCCTGGCGCGCGCCGCGCGCAACCGCGACGTGATCGAGCGGCACCCGCTGCGCTTCATCCGTTCCGCCTCCGCCGCCCTTCCGCCGCAGGTGATGGCGGAACTCGAAGAGGCGTTCGGCGCCCCCGCGGTCGAGGCCTACGCGATGACCGAGGCGGCGCACCAGATGACGTGCAACCCGCTCCCGCCCGCGGTGCGCAAGCCCGGGACGGTGGGGATCGCCGCCGGCCCCGAGGTCTCGGTCATGGACGAATCGGGCCCGCAGCTCCTGCCGGCGGGCGACATCGGCGAGATCGTCATCCGCGGCCCCAACGTCAGCGACGGTTACGAGAACAACCCCGAAGCGAACGCCGAAGCCTTCACCAACGGCTGGTTCCGGACGGGGGACCAGGGCGTGATGGACGACGAGGGCTACGTCACGATCACGGGTCGCCTGAAGGAGATCATCAACCGCGGGGGAGAGAAGATCTCGCCGCGCGAGATCGACGAGGCGATCCTCGACCACCCGGCCGTGCGCCAGGTCGTGGCGTTCGCGATGCCGCACCCGAAGCTGGGCGAGGAGATCGCGGCGGCCGCGGTGCTCCGCCACGGGATGGAGGCGACGCCCCGCGAACTTCAGGCGTTCGCGGCGGAGCGCCTCGCCGACTTCAAGGTCCCGCGCAAGATCCTCCTCATGGACGACATCCCCAAGGGCCCGACCGGCAAGATCCAGCGGATCGGCATGGCCGAGAAGCTGGGCCTGACGTGAACCGCGCGGCCCACGGGAGCCGGACGGCCCTCTGATGCGGATCTGCATCTACGGGGCAGGCGCGATCGGGGGATACCTCGGCGCGCAACTCGCGCTCGCGGGGCGGGACGTCACGCTCATCGCGCGCGGCCCCCACCTGAAGGCGATGCAGGAGCACGGCGTCCGCCTCCTGATCGACGGCGAGGAGCGCGTCGCCCACCCCCGTTGCACGGACGACCCGGCGGAGGTGGGGCCTCAGGACTACGTGATCATCACCCTCAAGGCGCATTCCGTCCCCTGGATCGTGGAGCCGATGCAGCCCCTGCTCGGGCCCGACACGGCGGTCGTCACGGCGACGAACGGCCTCCCGTGGTGGTACTTCTACCGGCTCGACGGACCGTGGCGGGACCGTCGCCTCGAAAGCCTCGACCCCGGCGGGGTGCAGTGGGACGGGATCGGCCCGGAGCGCGTGATCGGCTGCGTCGTGTACGCGGCCACCGAGGTGTCCGAACCCGGCGTCATCCGCCACCTGAAGTACAACCGGTTCACGCTCGGCGAGCCCGGCGGCGAGAAGACCGAGCGCGTGCGGCGGCTGGCGCGCGCGTTGATCGACGCCGGGTTCAGGGCCCCGGTTCGGGGGATCCGGAACGAGATGTGGGTGAAGCTGTGGGGAAACGTCGCCTTCAATCCGATCAGCGCCCTCACGCAGGAGACGGTGGACACCATCGCCCGGGACCCGGACACGCGCGCCGTCGCGAAGACGATGATGCTCGAGGGACAGGCGGTCGCCGAAGCCCTGGGCGCCCGCTTCTCGATCGACATCGAGCGGCGGATCAACGGCATCGAGGCCGTGGGCGCGCACCGCACGTCGATGCTGCAGGATCTCGACAAGGGCCGTCCGATGGAGATCGACGCCCTCGTCACGGCCGTCCAGGAGATGGGGCGGATGGTCGACGTCCCCACCCCCACGATCGACGTGGTCCTCGCCCTCGTCCGCCAGCGCGCCCGCGTCGCCGGCGCCTATCCCGTATGAAGAACCCACCGGACGGCTGGCCGCGGATCACTCCCGCCGTGTTCTACGACGACGCCGGGGCCGCGATCGACTGGCTGGCGGACGCGTTCGGGTTCGAGGTGCGGGAGAGGATCGAGAACGAACAGGGGCAGGTCGTCCATTCCCAGCTCTCGCTGAACGGCGGCCTCATCATGGTCGGACAGGCCGGGCTCACGCCGGGCCGGACCTACCCCCGCTCCCCGCGGGCCGCGGATGGCGCGAACACGCAGTCGCTCATGGTCTACGTGGACGACGCGGACGCGCACTGCGAGCGGGCGCGCGCGGCCGGCGCCGCGATCACGACCGAGCCGGCCACCCAGGACTACGGCGAGGACTACTGGTCCGACCGGAGCTACGAGACCCGGGACCTCGAGGGGCACTACTGGTGGTTCGTGCAGCGATTGCGCGGATAGCGGAAGAGCTGCCGATGACCATACGCGACATCGTGGAGGGCTCGGACACCGGGTCCGGCCGCTGGTTCGACAAGTGTGTCTTCTTCCTCATCATCGTCTCCCTCGTGGCGATGTCGCTCTCCACCCTCCACCAGTTGCCCCCCGCGTGGAGGGCCGCGCTCGCCGTCTGTGAAATCGTGATCGTCGTTCTCTTTACGATCGAATACGTCCTGCGGATTGTCGCGGCCGAGCACAAATGGTCCTACGTCCGCAGCTTCTACGGCATCGTCGACCTCGTCGCGTTTCTTCCGTTCTACCTCTCGCTCCTGTCTGTCGGAATCGACCTGCGGGCGGTTCGCGGACTGCGGTTGCTCCGTGTATTCCGGCTCTTCGAGATGGCGCGATACAGCACGGCCGTCACGAGGCTGGCGACCGCGGTGAAGTACGCGCGGAACGAAGCGCTGGTGTTTCTCTTCGCCACGCTGGTGCTGCTGTATATCGCGGCTCTCGGCATCCATCACTTCGAACACGAGGCCCAGCCCGAAAAGTTCGAGTCGGTGTTCCACAGTCTGTGGTGGGCGGTCGTGACACTGACGACTGTGGGGTACGGGGACGCCTACCCGGTCACCGTGGGCGGCAGAATCTTCACCTTCATCATATTGATCTGCGGGATGGGGATCGTGGCCGTGCCCGCCGGACTCGTCGCGACAGGCATGTCACGGGCGGTGGATGATGAACGGCGGGCCGGGCGGCCCGAGCCCGAGAGTTGACCTGCGCGCGTTGAGCTGGCGTCGGACTACGCGCCGAACAGGGGAATCCTGAACACGCGCGCGAAAATCAGAATGCCGCACAGGCCGGTGAAGATCAGCAGGCTCAACCCTCCGAACCATCGGGCGAACCACGACGGGTAGAAGAGGTCGTCCTCCTTCGGGATCACCTTCAGGCAGAAATAGAGGTTGAAGAAGTAGATCACGGGCGCGACGAAGAAGGCGAGCGCCGAGGCCACGAGCACGAGGAATACGGGGCGCGGGTCGAACGTGATGTAGAGGACCGAGGCGATGAGCGAGTAGAACATCGTCATCCGGTAGATGTTGTACTCGGAGTTCCAGGTCCGCCGCCGTTCGGGATCCGCCCGATCCTCGGGCGATATCCCGTTCAGGCGCGCCGTCGTGCGGAAGAGGTTCCGGCAGCAGGCGCCGACGATGCGGGGCCATCCGTCGAAGTAGTTGAAGGCGGTGGAATACGTGGCCGCGAGCGCGCCGAGCATGAAGATCATCATCATCCCCGGCCCCACGCTGAGCGTGAAGATGCCCGCGATCTCTCCCATGACGGCGCGTCCCTCGATCGGACTCGGATAGAGCCACACCGCGGCGAGGAGGACGAAGATCGCCGCGAGCACGAAGGAGACGACGTGGCCGGTCCGGAAGTCCCAGAGTCCGATCCGGAACCAGCGCCGGCAGTACTCCCGCGCGTGCGGGGAGAGCCGCGCGGTGTCGACCGCGAGGTCGGAGGCGGGCGAGGTGAAGGGATCGAAGCGGGGCGCGACGCCGGTCGCCTCGAGGTGGGGCCGGACCTTGCTCATGCCCGCGCGCTTCGCCTTCCCCCACTCCGACGCCTGCAGCGAGACGTCGATGCCGGTCGGCAGGAGGCCGAGGAAGCCCGCGATCACGAGCCACGACCCGTCCGGGATCTCGAAGAGGAAGAAGTTCCCCATCTCGGCGAGCGGCGCCGGCTGGACGATGTAGACGGCGACCGACGAGAGGACGAGGACGCCCGCGAGCGCCTTCGTCGTGTTCTCGACGGCCTTGTAGCTGCCCCGGAGGATGATGGCGACGGAGAGCACGCCGAGCAGCGCCGCGTACGCTTCGAGCGGGACGGGAAGACCCAGGTATTCGCTGAACAGGTAGTAGAGCACGGCGGCCGCCGCGATCAGACGCCCCGCCTGGCCGATCGCGCACTGGATGAGCGTCGTCGCCATCACGTACCAGAGCGGCCACTTCCAGCGTGCCGTGGCATACGCCTCGAGGAGGCTCTTCCCGGTGGCGTTCGTGAACCGGAAGGCCATCTCGAACCCGTAGTACTTGAACACGTAGGCGACGGGCAGGCACCAGAGGAGGGCGTAGGCGAACCGGCCCCCGGCGGTGGGCGCGGTCACGACGTGGCTCGTTCCGATCCCCGTCATCATGAGGATCAGCCCGGGGCCGAAGTGAGCGAACAGATCGCGCGGCCGGAGCGACGGGAGGGTGAAGTCCTCCGGATTCAATCCGTCGTCGGCCATCGGTTCGCGATCGGACACTAGTGTCGTGTTCCCCCGTTCAGGGACCACCGCTTCACGCCCGTGCCTTCGGGCCGGACCCGGAAGGTACACCGGACATCGCGCCCTGCCGAGAGGGTCGGCGATCCGTGTGCGGGCGAAGCTCCAGACGTTCCCGCGGGAACGTGGGAAAAACCGGTGCGGGAAAAAGCCGCAGTGGAAAGGCGCCGGGATTGGACCTATCGTCCCTGGCAGCCACGGGCCGCCAGACCGCTGAAGACGCGCGCGGCCCAGCGAAGCGGAGGTGCGAATGTCTGCGACCCATCCCCGAGTGCGCCGCGTCTGCTGCGCGCTGACCCTGGCCTTCGCCGCGGGCTGTGCCCCGGAGCCCGCCGCCGAAGCGGACAACCCCTTCGTCGGGGCGTGGTCGCTCGCCTCGTGGGAGAGCCGCTCCGCCGCGGGCGAGGTGACGCTTCCCTACGACGGGAATCCCGCCGGCCAGATCGCCTACACGGCCGACGGCCGCATGTCCGCGCAGCTGATGCAGGTGGGGCGGGAACTCCCCGATGCCGCGGAGGCCACCGGCCAGGAGATGCGCGACGCGATCCTGGGCGGCTTCTTCTCCTACTACGGAGACTACAGCGTCGACATGGAGGCGGGTGTCGTCACGCACCACGTGGAGGGCGCGCTGCTGCCGAGCTGGGTCGGCTCGGACCGGCCACGCTCGTTCACCTTCGACGGGCCGGACCGGCTGATCCTGAGCACCGAACCGGACCCCGCGCGCGGCGGAGGCGCCGTGGGCACCCTCGTCTGGGAGAGAGTTCGAGGACAACGATGAAGAAATGGGTGATCGCGGCCGTCGCGCTGACGGCGGCCTGCGGAGGGAGCAGTCCGGACGAGCCGGCGGATCTCGTCCTCCTGAACGGAGATGTGTACACGCTCGACGAGGCGCGGCCCGCCGCCGAGGCGATCGCGGTCCGCGGCGAGCGTATCGCCGTCGTCGGGTCGAACGCGGAGGCGGAGGCGCTCGTGGGACCGGACACGCGCGTCATCGATCTGGACGGCGCTTTCGTATCGCCCGGCTTCAACGACGGCCACGTGCACGTCGAGAGCACCGGGGCCCTGATCGTGGGCGTGAACCTGCTCGAGGTGCACGAACCGGACGGCTTCCGCGAGGAGATCGCGCGCGCGGCCGAGCGCCTGGCGCCCGGCAGTTGGATCACGCGCGGCGACTGGGGCGCCTACGAGGAGTGGGAGGTGGGATCGACCGGCCGCGAAGGGGAGGGCGGCGACGCGGAGGGCGGCGCCGGGAGTGCCGGCGGGCCGTTCACGCCGCACCGCGACCTCATCGACGACGTGACCCCGAATCACCCCGTCCTCGTGAACCGCTTCGACCGTTTCGTGTACCTCGCGAACAGCCTCGCGCTCGACATGGCGGGCATCACGGACGCCACGCCGTCGCCACCCGGCGGCATGATCGCGAAGGACGAGGACGGCCGGGTCACGGGCATCCTCACGGGCTCCGCCGTCGACCTCGTCCGGGCCGCCATCACGCCCAAGTCGTTCGAGCAGCGCCTCACCGAGGTCCGCGCCGTGCTCCAGGAGGCCCGCGAGGGCGGCGTCACCACGATCCAGGACATCACCTCCTCCGAGCAGTTCCGCGCCTACCAGGAACTGCACGCCCGCGGCGAGCTGACCGCCCGCATCAACATCCGTCCATCGCTCGACAACGTGACCCACACCGGCGGGCTCGGGATCACCCGCGGCTTCGGCGACGACTGGCTCCGCTTCATCGGCTACAAGGCCTGGGTCGACGGGATCATGGGCGGCTCCAGCGCGATGTTCTACGAGCAGTACGACCACGCGCCGGGCAACTTCGGGATCGTGCGCCAGATCATGCTTCCCGAGGGCATCGATGGCCTCGCCCTCTCCCTGACACGCGGCCAGAACTACGCCGAGTTCCCGGAGGGGAACCTCCAGCGGCTCATGGAGGAGGCGGTGCCCACGGGACTCCCGCCCCACATCCACGCCATCGGCGACAAGGCGGTGAAGATCCTGCTCGACCTGTTCGAGGCGGTGTTGAGCGAGCAGGACATGATCGAAGCGGATCACCGGTGGCGGATGATCCACGCCCAGGTGGTGGAGGAGGCGGATTTCCACCGTTTCGGCGAACTCAACCTCGTGGCGGAGGTGAACCCGTACCACATCTCGGACGACATGCGGTGGATGGAGGAGAGGATCGGCGGGCGATCCCGCGGCGCGTACGCGTTCCGCTCTCTCAAGGACGCGGGGGCGGTGCTCGTGTTCGGGAGCGACAGTCCCGGGACGAACGCGGCCCGCTACTTCCTCCATCCGAGGTACGGGCTGTACGCGGCGGTGAGCCGGCAGACGCTCAGCGGCGAGCCCGCCGAGGGCTGGTTCCCGGAGCAGCGGCTCACGATCGAGGAGGCGATCGAGGCCTACACCCGGAACCCGGCCTGGGCCTCGTTCGAGGAGGACATCAAGGGCACGCTCACGCCCGGCAAGCTCGCGGACATCGCCGTGTTCGACGTGGACCTGATCGAGGCCGGCCGGAACGATCCCGCGCGGCTGCTCGAGGCGGAGGCGCTGTACACGATCGTCGGCGGCCGCGTCGTCCACGAACGCGGCGCCCCGTAGAGGTCAGGGTACAGGCCCGGCGGTGTCGATAAACCGCCAGCTCTCTTCGTTCCGGGGCAGTTCGCAGGCCGTCTCCTTCCCGAACCAGCGGTAGCGGTTCCGGGCTACGAAGCGGTAGGCCCAGTCGCGCAGCGGGGCGGGGACGACCAGGAAGACCGCGAGCAGCGGCCACCCCGCGTCGAGCCCCGCCGCGATGCGAAGCGCCGCGCCGCTTCGCGCGTGGGTGCGTCCGTCCGCCACGAGAATCAGGGATGCGGGCGGTTCTTCAGCTTCCGGTAGCGGCTCGCCGGGTCCGGGTGTCTCGACCCCCGTCGCCGCGAGGATCCGGCGTCCCGCGTCGGACTGGAGCGCGGCGAAGCGGAAGCGGCCGCGGCGGTCCCGGCGGATGATGAAACGGACGGCGCCCGCACACAGGTTGCAGACGCCGTCGAAGAGGACGATGGGGCCCTCGGGGTTCGGGTCGGCGGGCCGCGCCGCGTCGCTCACGGCACGAGGCGCGGTCTCGCCATGTTCTTGAGCAGGAAGAGCCCGTCTCCGGTCCCCGTCACCGCGATCGTGCCGCTCGCGAAGTAGGGGTAGTTGCTCCACGACGCGCCGCCCTGGTAGGGCGAGGTGTCGAAGAAGCCGATCTCGACCGGGTTCTCCGGGTCCGAGATGTCGAGCACGCGGAATCCGGCCGAATAGTTCGACTGGTACATGATGTCGCCGACGATGTAGAGGTTGTGGTCGGTGGCGGTCGTCTCCGCGATGTACTCGGTGACGAGGATCGGATCGTCGAGGTCCGTCACGTCCCACACCAGCGTGCGCGTCCCCTCCACGAGACCCTGGGGCTCGTCTCCCTCGTCGTTCATGTAGAAGTAGCGGTGGTCGTCGGTCAGCCAGCCCTGGTGCGCGTAGGCGACGTTCGGATAGTCGATCGTGGCGAGGCCGACGGGCGCGTCCTTGTCGCTCACATCCGCGATGTTGAACGCCGTCTCGTTCGAGCCGAGGCAGATCTCCTTGCCCACGTGCTCGGCGTCCGGGCCGCGGTAGGTGACGCACTGGGCGTCGTGCACGTAGCCCGTGCCCCGGCGTCCCGTCCCCTCCTGCGCGAAGCAGCCCGCGAAGACGGGTTGGGCCGGATCCTCGAGATCGATCATGTGGAGGCCGCCGCCGCAGGTCTCGCCTCCGCCGCTGTTCCCGACCGCGTACGCGAAGCCGGTCTCCTCGTTGATGACGATGTTGTGGGCGGAGTGGATCCCGTCGTAGAGGAACGTCTCCTCGAACGTCACGGGTTCCGCGCCCACGTCGCGCAGTTGCCGCAGGTCGAACACCTGCACGCCGTGCTCCAGCGCCGCGTCCGCGACGATGTAGGCGTGGTCGCGATACACCTTGATGTCGCGCCAGATCATGTGCCGCGAGCCCTCCGTGGCGGGCAGGTCGCCGAGGAAGCGGGGGTGGTACGGGTCGCTGACGTCGACGAACGAGGTGCCGTCCGTACGCCCGACGATCGCGATTTCGCGCCCCGTCTCCGGGTCGGTCCAGCCCCAGATGTCGTTGACGCGCGTGGCGCGGGTGCCGCCGAGATCCTTGATCGGCATGAAGGCGGTGATGTTCACGTCCCGGCACTCGAAGACATCCGCCTGGCCCTCGGTGCACTCGATCTCCTCGCCGGCGAGGGCGGGGAAGCCGCGGTAGTCGTTGACGAGCGTGCCGCCCTCCTCCCAGGAGCCGGCGGCGGACCGTTCGTAGACGACGGCGGCGCCGGCGCCGGAATCCATCCCCGTCGCGCCGACGACGAGGTGGCCGCCGGATTGTGCGGCCGCGCCGGCGAAACCGGAGCGCTCGCCGAGCGGAGAGCGCAGAAGGATGGAAGCCTCGCGCCACTGCCCTTCGGCATCGCGCCGGTAGGCGTACAGGGTGCCGGCGCCCATGCCGCTGCCCGCAGCTCCGATGAGGATGTCGCCGCCGTCGAAGCCGAGGGAGGACCCGAACTGCGCGTTGGGTTCGGGCAGGAGCGGGCCGAGGCGCGCCTCCATGGCCCAGCCCTCGGCGCCCCGCGAGAAGGCGAAGACGGCCCCGCCGCTCTCCCGGAGGGTCGGGGCGCCCACCAGCGCGAAGCCGTCTCGCACGGCGAGCGAGGTCCCGAATCCGCTGCGCTCCTGGAGCGCCGGCGCTTCGAGCGTCCCGGTCGCCGTCCACGACCCCGACCCGCCGCGGGCGAAGGCGAACACGACGGGCGCCGCGTCGCCGGACTCCCTCGTGCCGACGAGCAGCGTTTCGCCGTCGAGGGCCAGCGCCGCGCCGAACCCCTCGGTGGCCACGCCCTCCGCCCGCCGCAACGCCATGCCCGCGGACGCGGACCCGTCGGGGCCCAGCGTATACGAGAACACCGCCCCCCGTCCGTCATCCGCCGCGGGGGACGACACGATCGCGACGCCCTCGGCGAGCGCGATGGCGCTCCCGAACGCCCGCGCGCCCTCCGGCGCCTCGAGCCGTGCCGCCCGCTCCCAGCCGCCCGCCCCGTCGGACCGGAACAGGTAGACCGCGCCGGCCCCGTCCGCTTCGAGCGGTGCGCCCGCCCACAGCCAGTCTCCCTGCGTGGCGATCGCCCGGCCGAACCCGTCCGGCACCCGCACCTGGTCGGACACCGTCACCTGCCCCGTCTCCGCCCAGCCCGAGGCCGTCCGGCCGTAGACCCATACGATGCCGGACATCGTGCCGTTGCCCGCTTCGCCGACCAGCACCTGGTCGCCGCTCACGGCCAGCGCGCCGCCGAACTGCTGCCCGTCCGCGGCCTGAGGCGCCGCCAGCGCCAGGCCCGCCGCGAGGGCCGGACCCGCGAAGAAAAGGGTTCGCCGATTCATGAGGTTCTCTCCCGGAGTTTCGTCCAACGGAATTCACGCACGCAGCGTCCAAGCCGCTTCCAAGCTGCGCCAGGCTGCTTCCAAGCTGCGTCGGTCCCCGGCGGACACGCCAGCGCCCGGTCCTTTCCGGCGCAGCGCGGGAGTTTCGCGAGGCCCGTTGTCCGGCGTACGTTTCAAGTCTGCGCTTATTCCGCTTTCGGCAGGAGGTATCCATGTATCGCGCCGCCCGCTTCGCTTCCGCGAGCCTGCTTCTTCTCCTCTTCGTCGGCCTGGCGCCGGTCTCGGCCCAGAACGGCGACGGGATGAGAACCCTCTCCCTCGACATGTACATGGACTGGGAACGGGTCTCGAATCCCCAGATCTCCCCCGATGGCCAGCACGTCGTGTACACGCGCGGCTGGATCGACCAGATGAACGACCGGTGGGAGTCCACGCTCTACATCATGAACGCCGACGGCACCCGCAAGCGGGAGCTGATCGACGGGTCGGGCGCCATCTGGTCTCCGGACGGCACGCGCATCGCCTACACGGCGTCGGGCGACCCGGAAGGCTCGCAGATCTGGGTCCGCTGGATGGACGCGGAGGGCGCGACGACCCAGATCACGCGGCTGGAGCACTCGCCCGGCAGCCTGCGCTGGTCCCCGGACGGGACCCATATCGCCTTCACCATGTTGGTGGAGGACGCGGAGAGCTGGCCGATCGACCTGCCGAGCCGGCCGGATGGGGCCAGCTGGACGGAGGGCCCGAAGATCGTCACGCGCATGGACTACCGTCAGGACCGGCGCGGGTACGTCGACCAGGGCCACTCGCACATCTTCGTGGTGCCGGCCGACGGCGGCACGCCGCGCCAGCTCACCGACGGCACGTGGAACCACGGCAACCCGCAGTGGAGCCCCGACGGGAGCGAGATCTACTTCTCCTCGCTGCGTGAGGAGGACTCCGAGTACAACTGGCGCGAGTCCGAGATCTACGCGGTGGACGTCGCCTCGGGCGCGATCCGGCAGCTCACGACGCGGCACGGCCCGGACGGCGGCGCCTATCCCTCGCCCGACGGCAGCCTCATCGCCTACGCGGGGCAGGACTGGAACGACGACACGTACCGCAACTCCCACCTCTACGTGATGAACCCGGATGGCTCGGGCATCCGTCAGATCTCCGGCGACTTCGACCGCGGCATGCGGGGGAGCCCGCAGCTCATGTGGGCGCCGGACGGGAGCGGCGTCTACTTCAACGTGAACCGCGAGGGCACGCGCAACCTGCACTTCGCGTCCGTGGACGGGGGCGTGACCCAGGTCACGAGCGGCAACCACCTCCTGAGCCTCAGCTCCTTCACGGAGGACGGGAAGGCGATGGGCACGCTGACCGAGCCGCACGGTCCCGGCGACGTCGTCTCCTTCGATCTCGACGACGGCGGCAACCTCATGCAGCTCACGCACGTGAACGACGACGTGCTGGCCGGGGTCACGCTGGGCGAGGTCGAGGAGATCTGGTACAAGTCGGTCGATGACTGGGACATCCAGGGCTGGATCGTGAAGCCGCCCGACTTCGACCCGTCGAAGAAGTACCCGCTCATCCTGTCGATCCACGGCGGACCGCACGGGATGTACAACACCGGGTTCAACTTCGGCTGGCAGGAGCACGCCGCGAACGGCTACGTCGTCGTCTACACCAACCCGCGCGGCAGCTCCGGGTACGGGACGGACTTCGGGAACGCGATCAAGAACGCCTATCCGTCGAAGGACTTCGACGATCTGATGGCGGGCGTCGACGAGGTCGTGGACCGCGGCTACATCGACGAGGACAACATGTTCGTGTACGGCTGCTCCGGCGGCGGCGTCCTGACGTCCTGGGTCGTCGGCCACACGGACCGCTTCCGGGCCGCCTCGGCGAACTGCCCGGTCACGAACTGGCTCTCGTTTGTGGGAACGACGGACGGGCCCGGCTGGTACCGCAACTTCGAGCACTTCCCGTGGGACGATCCCTCGGAGCACCTGCGCCGCTCGCCGCTCATGTACGTGGGCAACGTGACGACGCCGACCATGCTCATGACGGGAGAGATGGATCTGCGGACGCCGATGCCGCAGACGGAGGAGTACTACCAGGCGCTCAAGATGGAGCGGGTGCCGACGGCGATGATCCGCTTCCGCAACGAGTGGCACGGCACGAGCAGCACGCCGTCGAACTTCCTGCGCACGCAACTCTTCCTGCGCAGCTGGTTCGAGCGCTTCGGAACGCACGACGACGGCGACACGCGCGCCGTCTCCGACGACGCCAGCTCCTGACGAAACAACCTTGACGGGCCGGGGCGCCAACCGCCCCCGGCCCGATCAGGGTCCGAGCGCGCCGATGGGGATGACGCTCACGCCATCCGGCCGGCAGTAACCGTAGCGACTTCCCGTAATCACGCCGAGCGCCGCCGGTTTGCCGGTGCGTTCCGTATCGACCCGGTCCGCGAACTTGCGGAGAGTCTGCGCCGCCTCCTCGATCCTTCCGGCGCCAAGCTTGATCTCGAAAGCCGCCCACCTCTCAGGTCCTGCGTCCACGATCGCGTCGACCTCGAGATCGGTGTTGTCGCGGTAGTGGTGGACGGACGCGCGCGTGGCCTGTGCGTAGACGCGCAAATCCCGGACGGCCATGGACTCGAAGAGGAACCCCATCCATTGAAGGTCGCGCAGGAGGTGTTCCGGTTCGGCGCCCAGCGCCGCCACGGCGAGGGACGGGTCGACGAAGTGCCGCTTCGGTGTGTTCCTCATCCGCGACCGCGAGCGCAGGTGCGGCGCCCACGGCCGCTGATGCTCGACGACCATGAGCCGTTCGAGCGCCTTCAGGTACGAGTAGGCGGTCTCGGTCGAGAGCGAGACGTCCGAACCGCCCGCGTCCTCGGCCATCGTCGCGACGGTGGCGCACGTCGCAGTATTTCGCGCGACGGAGTCCAGGAAACGCCGCACCCGTTCGGGGTCTCTCGCGATGCCGTCGACCCGGCGGATATCGGTACGACAGATCTCGTCCAGGTAGTCCCGGTTGGCCTCCAGCGCGTCTTCCACGGACCGTCGCAGGAGGTGTCCGGGCCACCCGCCGACGCACAGCAGTTCCGCGATCTCGGTGAGCGACATGTCGTGCTTCAGGCTCGGCGCGGGCTCTCCGCCAAGCAGGCGCTTCAGCGAGACGCGCCCCCCCGCACGCTCCGGCGGAGCGCGGCCCTTCGCCTGACCCAACTCGAACAGCGACATGGGGCGGAGCCGGAGTCGGCTCATCCGCCCGGCACCCGTGTGCCGCGTGATGTCGTCGGGGGGGACGGCCGATCCCGTGAGAATGAAGTGCCCTTTGCCGGGGCGGTCATCCACGGCCCGGCGGATGTAGTTCCAGATGTTGGGTTCCACCTGCCACTCGTCGATCAACCGGGGTGTGGAGCCCTCCAGAAGGAGCCGAGGGTCCACCGCCATCGCCTCGGACACGGATGGGTCCGCATCCATGAGCACTTCGCTCGATGCGGCCTGCCGGGCGGTCGTCGTCTTGCCGCAGACGCGGGGGCCCTCGATGACGACAGCGCCCGCCGAAGCGAGACGCCGGGCCAGCTCGGGGTCCGCAACGCGGGGAACGTAGTCCGGAACGGATCGATCGTTACGTGCCATGATCGTGAATCTGGCAGTTCGTTTGGCGATCTGCAACGTCTACGGTCGATGTATTGCAATAGTATTGATCGTAGTTTTGCAACGAAGGTGGTCGTAGTTGTGCAATTTCCTATCGCCCAGGCCCCAAGAGGACGGCGTTCATGAACAGGAGTTGCGTCGCCTCGGTGTAGGCGCGGTAGTTCGGGTCTTCGGCGAAGGCGACGAGTTGTCCTCTTCCCACCGGCTGGTGGATGAGGAAGGCCTTGCTCGCGAGTTGCGGGCGCGACTCCTCCCACACGATCCCGCTCAGGACGAGATCCTCGAGCGCCGCGTAGCGTCCCACGTTCGTGCCCTCGTCGAGTGTGATCGGACGGAAGACGCGGGAGCCCGAGACGAGGACGCCGATCTCGCCATCCGTGCCGGCGGCGAGCCAGTGCTCCGTGTCGAGCAGGGTGCGCAGGATCGCGCCGGGCACGCCCTCCGGCGATTCGTCTTCGGGCGAGATCGCGTCGAGGTATTCGATGGGTTGCTCGGGGGTGCCGGGCTCCGGCGGGTCGTCGCCCTCGGCGCGGCCGCCCCGGCGCTCCGCCTCGGTGGCGAGGAGCCCCGTCCGCGCGGCCCAGCGCGAGGACTCCGCCATCGTGATGAGCGTGCCGCCGTCGCGCATCCACGCCTGGAGGCGATCCCGCAGCCCTTCACCCACGGCGCCGCCGTAGTTGCCGCTCGGGAAGACGATGACGTCGTAGTCGGCCAGCCGCGCCTGGCCGAGGCTGGACGCCCGCACGGCCGTTGTGCGCTGGCCGTAGCGCCGCTCGAGGACGTAGCGCGTCCAGCCGACGGAGTAGCTCCCGCCCGGGGAATCGTAGACGAGGAGCACGCGCGGCTCGCGCAGCGCCCGGACGCGGCGGCTGCCGAGCGACATGCCCTCGCGCACGTACGCGTCGTCGATGGGCACGACCTCGGCGCGGTGCCGGGCGGCGATGCCGGCCAGGCGCTGGCGCAGATCCTCACCGTTCTCGGCCGTCCGGAGGATGGCGGTGCCGACGCCGAAGCGGCGCCCGTCCAGCGTGAACTCCGCACCGGCGGCCCGCACCCGGAGACCCTCGCGCAGCGCCTCGGCGACCGCCGCGGCCCCGTTCGTGCCCCACGGGACCAGGTAGCCGACGAGCGCCTCGGGCAGCGGGTCCGCGGGCTCGACCCCGCCGTCGTCTCCGCCCGCGTCGCCGGCCACCTCCGGGCGCGCGGCCGCGTCGCTCGCGGTCAGCGCCGCGCCGCGGGCCCCCGTCGCCGCGGTCTCGATCGCCTCCACGTCCCACAGGAGCGGCTGGCTCCACGCGGTCAGGTCGTAGATCTCGTCCGGCTGCCGGTTCGCGCGGCGCTCGATCTGCCGCCTAACGAATTCCTCCTCCATCGGCACGTGCGCGTCGAGGAGGTTGTGGATGAAGCGGTGCCCGGGCTGCGCGAGCGGCACGATGAAGCTCGAACCCGCGGACAGCGTCCGGTCGCCCGCCGTCACCGGACCGGAGGCGCGAAACACCTCGATCCCGTTCTCGACGAGCATGAGGCCGAGCCGCTCCGCCATCCCCGGGTCGTGCGCCGAGTGCAGCACGATCTCGGCCGGTCCCCGCTCTCCGAGCGCGACCCCCTCGCGCAGGAACGCCAGGTAGTCGCGCAGGATCCGGTCCCGGTTTCGCGCGGCCGTGAGCGCGGTCTCGATCCCCGCCGTGAAGTGATGCAGCACGCCGTCGCCGTACGTGAGCAGGTCGTCGTCCGACTGCCGCAGCCGGAGACCCCCCGCGCTCGCCTGCTCATACGTCATCCCGAGCGCGCCGTAACCCATCGGCCACATGTCCACGTAGCCCGGATAGAAGAGGTCGTACACCTCCCGGTTGAAGTAGGCGAACCCGCGTTCGTCGAAACGCGCCGCGATCGCCTCCCCGATCACGTCCATGAGCGCGACCTGCCGCTCACCGAACCAGGGGTTGGAGGGCGGCGCCGTCGGCGGGAAGAAGTACGTCGCGTCCCCTCCCATCTCGTGCAGGTCCGCCACGATGTGGGGCCGGAACTCGAGGAAGATGTCCACCTTCCCGCGGGTCTCGACCTGGCTCTGGATGAAGAGGTCCCGGTTGAGGTCGAACAGGTAGTGGTTCCCGCGGCCGCCGGGCCACGGCGGGTCGTGCTCGGCGGAGACGCGGGCTTCCTCCGGCCAGCGCGCCTGCGCGACCGAGTTCTGGTACACGAAGCGGTTCCGTCCGTCCGGGTTCTCGAGGGGATCGATGAGGACGAGCGACTCCGAGAGGATGAGATCGACGTCGGGATCCCCCATCGCGGCGAGCAAGTGGTAGGCTTCCGCCATCGCGGCGCCGGCGGGGCTGATCTCGTCGCCGTGAATCGAGTGCATCAGGGCGGTGACGACGGGAAGCTCGGCGAGCAGCGCTTCCGCCTCCTCGTCGGAGAGGCCCCGGGGATCGGCGAGCCGCGCGATCCCGGCCTTGACCTCGTCGAGCCGCGCCATGCGTTCCGCCGAACCGATGACGAGGACGACGAGCGGCCGCCCCTCCCAACTCTCCGCGTACTGGATGAGATGCGTCCGCTCCGGCGCCGCCGCGGCGAGCGCCTCGATGTAGCGGATCACGTCTTCCGGCGGCGTGACGACGTCGCGGAAGCCGTGTCCCGCCACCTCTTCGAGCGTCGGGATGTCGGGGTCGTAGCGCGTTCCGGGCGCGAGTTCCTGCGGCACGGCGGGCGCCTGCATGAGCGCGGCGAGCGCGAGCGTGGATAGCACGGCGACTTCTCCAGCGTTCGGGGATTGGACGGACGGCGACTCACTATTGCACGTTCGTCGCGGCGTTGCACCATCCGGCGGGGGAGGGGCATCCTCAGGCTCCACGCACCCCCGCGACCCACGGTCGGCCGGAGAAGCCCCATGAACGAACCCGCCGCGCGTTCCCGCTCCAGCTTCTGGAGGAGCTTCGGCCCCGGTCTCATCTGGGCCGCGACCTCCATCGGCGTCTCCCACCTCGTGCAGTCCACGCGCGCGGGAGCGGAGGCGGGGTTCGCCTTCGTCGGCGTGATCGTCTTCGCGCTCGTCCTCAAGTACCCGTTCTTCGAGTACGGGGCGCGCTACGCGGCGGCCACGAGGCGGAGCCTGGTCGAGGGCTACCGCGACATCGGCCGCTGGGCGCTGTGGCTCTTCCTCGCCATCACCCTCGTGACCGCGATCATCTCGCTCGCGGCGCTCGCGATGTTCATGGCCTTCCTCACGCGCTACGCCTTCGGCGCCGAGTGGCCGCTGGCGGCGACGGGGGCCGTGCTGATGGGCGCCTGCGTGGGGGTGCTCGCGGTGGGGCGCTTCCGCGGCCTCGACATCACGATCAAGATCCTGCTCGCGATGCTCGTCGTCTCGACCGTGGCGACCGCGCTCGTGGCCGCGCCGCGGGCCGACCTCTCGACGCTGGCGCTGTGGCCGGGCGACGTCGTCGGCACCGTCGTCCCCTTCGCCTTCCTCCTCGCCCTCATCGGGTGGATGCCCTCGCCCGTCGACGTGGCGGTGTGGAGCAGCCTGTGGACGCTCGCCAAGGACAAGACGACGGGTGCGCGGACGTCGGTCGCCGACGCGAAACGCGACTTCCTCGTCGGCTTCGTCGGCACCGGCATCCTCGCGCTCATCTTCGTGTCCGTCGGAGCCACGGTCCTCTTCCAGGCGGACGTCACCCTCAGCGCCGCGGGGGCCGTGTTCTCCACGCAACTCGTCGACATGTACAGCACGACGCTGGGTTCGTGGTCCCGTCCCATCGTCCTCGTAGCGGCGATGGCGACGATCTTCTCGAGCCTCCTCGCCGTCACGGACGGCTTCCCGCGCGCGATCGAGCGCACGCTGGCGAACCTGCGGGGGCACGTCGCGGCGGACACGGTGACCCGCGTGGGACGCGTCTACTGGTGGAGCATGATCGCGCTCCCCGTCGTCGCCTTCTTCATCCTCCTCGGCTTCTCCGGCAGCCTCACCGCGATGGTGGACTTCGCGACGACGGTGGCGTTCCTCACCGCGCCCATCCTCGGCTACTTCAACCTCCGCGCCGTCACGTCGGAGGCGGTGCCGCCCGAGCACCGGCCGGGCCGCGGCATGGTGACGCTGTCGTGGGTGGGACTCGTCCTCCTCGGCGGGACCGGCCTCGCCTACCTCGTGTCGCTCGTGCGGTGAGCGCCCACCCGGCCATGGACGGAGCGGGAGCGGGGGCGCCGCGGGGCATGGTGGTGGGGCGCGTCGTGAGCCTGTACCGCTATCCCGTGAAGTCGATGGGGGGAGAACGCCTCGAGGCGGCTCGAATCACGGCGCGCGGGATGGAGGGCGACCGGGCCGGCGCGCTGGTGGATCGCGAGACGGGGCGCGTGGTGAGCGCGAAGCGGCCGCGGCTGTGGGGGGCGGTCTACGGGCTTTCGGCGAGCTTCGAACGGGAGAACGGGGCCGCGTCGATCCGCGTCCGGTTCGAGGACGGCACGACGCTGTCGAGCGCGGGGCGCGGGCGGCTGGAGGCTCGCCTGAGCGCGCTCCTGGGCCGGGAAGTGGCGTTCGCGACGGAGGCGGTCGAGACGGCGACCTGCGAGTACCACTGGCCGGACATGGAGGGACTCGTGCAGGACGGACGGACCTACCGCGACGAGATCACGGAGTGGGAACTGCCGCCCGGGACGTTCTTCGACAGTTCCGGCCTCCACGCACTGACGACGACGAGCCTCGACCACCTGCGGGAACTCGTCCCCGGGAGCGACTTCGACGTCGGCCGCTTTCGGCCCAACCTCGTGATCGAACCCGTCGCCGGGGCGCGCGGCTTCGTCGAGAACGACTGGGTGGGCGGCACGCTCGAGGTCGGAGGGGCGCGCCTGAGCGTGACGAAGCCTTGCATGCGCTGCGTCATGGTCACGCTCCCGCTGGGGGATCTCCCGAAGGACCCGCGGGTGCTGCGCGCCGCCTTCGACCACAACGAGGGGAACGTCGGCGTGAAGTGCGAGGTGGCCGAGCCCGGCGCCGTACGGGTCGGCGACGAGGTCCGACTCTAGAAGGGAGTCGCCGCTGGAGCATTTCGGCGTCGTAAGCCTGATCCCCACCGCCGTCGTCCTGGCCGTCGCCGTGGCGACCCGGCGCCCCGTCGAATCCCTCATCATCGGGGCGCTCGTCGGGTTCGCGATCCTCGCGCCCCGGGACCCGCTCACCGCGTTCACGGACGGCATGGTCGCGGTCATGCAGAACGAGACCGTGGGCTGGATCATCCTCGTCTGCGCGCTCTTCGGCAGCCTCATCACGCTGCTCGTGCGGGTGGGCGCCGCGGCCCGTTTCGGCGACGCGGCGTCGGCCCGCATCCGGACGCGCGGCGGCTCGCTCGCCGCGACGTGGCTCCTCGGACTCGCCGTCTTCATCGACGACTACCTGAACGTCCTCGCGGTCAGCTCCTCCGTGAAGCGGTTCACCGACCGCCACCGCGTGTCGCGCGAGATGCTCGCCTACGTCGTGGACTCCACCGCCGCGCCCGTGTGCATCCTCGTGCCGATCTCGACGTGGGCCGCCTACTTCTCCGGCCTGCTCGAGGAGACGGGGTGGGCGGCATCGGGCCGCGGTCTCTCGCTCTACATCGATGCGATCCCGTTCATGCTCTACGCGTGGATCGCGGTGGCGCTGGCACTCCTCGTCGGAACCGGCCTCGTCCCCGCCGTCGGCCCCATGCGCAAGGCCGAGCGTCGCGCACGGGAGACGGGCCAGGTGGTGCCTCCGGGCCTTGAGGAGGCGAAGCTCGAAGGCGAGACCGATCCGCGCGCCGCCGAGCGCGCGCGCCCGTGGCACTTCATCGTCCCGGTCGTCACCCTCGTGGCCGCCACCTGGATCCTCGACCTCGACATCCTCAAGGGCGTCGTCGTGGCGCTCGGCCTTACCCTCGCCATCGTCGTGGGCACGAGGCTCCTCCCGGTACGCGCCGCGCTCGACACCAGCATGGCCGGCGTGCTCACGATGATCGTCCCCCTGGCGACCGTGTTCGGCGGCTTCCTCCTCAAGGAGGTGAACGACGGACTCGGCCTCACCGCCTACCTCATCGAGACCGTCGAGCCGCTGATGACGCCGCAACTGCTCCCCGCCGTCACCTTCCTCACGATGTCCCTCGTCGCCTTCGCCACGGCGTCGTTCTGGGGGATCTTCGCAGTAGCCGTCCCGATCGTGCTCCCGCTCGCCGACTCGGTGGGAGCCGAGATGCCGCTCGTGATCGGAGCCCTCATCTCCGCCAGCGCCTTCGGCAGCCACACCTGCTTCTACGGCGACTCCACCGTCCTCGCCGCCCGAGGCAGCGGCTGCGGCGTCGTCGAGCACGCCCTGACCCAACTCCCCTACGCCCTCTTCGCCGCGGGTCTCGCCGCCACAGGCTTCCTCCTCCTCGCTTGATGGCGGGGGGTCCGTATCCCAGTCTTGAGGGGAGATGCGGAGATTCCCGAGTTCTGATTCCAGATCGGTGGCACGGTTGGCGGCGCGGTGGTTCGCCCCAAGCCTCGTTGCGGCGTGGGGGCTTGCCGGCGGGGCCGGGGCTCTCTCGGCCCAGGAGTCGGAGTGCGGGGATCGCGCGAGCCTGGGGGTTCGCGTCGTCGACGACGATGGCACGGCTTCGGTCGCCAACGCGGTGGTCGTCGTGCGGTGGACGGAGACCGAGCGCGCGAGACGGCCGGTGCGCGAGGTGGTCGGTAGCGACGGACGCCTCGTCCTCTGCGCCCCGCGGGATGCGACCCGGGCCACGCTCTGGTCGGAGTACGGGAACTTCTCGAGCGAAGAGGCGATCGTCGTGGTCGTCGCCGGCATGTCCCACGACGTCACCCTCATGCTGCGCTCCGGGCGGGTCAGGACTGGCAGGCTGATGGGCCAGGTGCACGACGCCATCACGGATGATCCGGTGGTGGCCGCCACGGTGTCCGTTCCCGACCGTCTGCGGGTGGCCGAGACCGACCGCCAGGGGCGCTTCGTCCTCAGCGGCGTTCCGGTCGGCATGCAGGAACTCAACGTGCGGCACATCGGGTATGCTCCGCTCTCCTACGTGCTCGAGGTCTCGCCCGGCCTCACCACGGACGTGGAGATCGGCATGGTCCCCGCTCCCGTGGAGATGGAGCCGATCGTGGCGACCGTCACGAGGTCCCGCCGGCTGGAGGTCAAGGGCTTCTACGAGCGCCGGCACTGGAGCGAACTCGTCGGAACGGGCACCTTCTACACGGCGGACGACATCGATCGCCGGCGGCCGGTGGAGATATCGCACATGATCGCGGACGAGTCGGGCATCCGGTTGCAGTGCAACGCCCGGCGTACGGATTGCCGGTTGGTGAACACGAGGCTGTCGTCGGGGGTCACGGGCGCCTGTTCGCTGACCTTCTATGTCGACGGGCTGCCGACGAGGGGGATCGCGCTCGACGACGTGGTGAGGCCGAGCGAGATCGCGGGCATCGAGATATACAAGGGGCTGGCGTCGGGTCCGGCGGAGTTCCCGCCTTCCCGGTGCGGCCTCGTCGCGGTCTGGACGAAATAGCGTCCGAAAACAGAACAATCGGAGGTGATGAGATGAAGCGGAGCAGCGCGTGGTACCTCACCGTTCTTCTGGTCCTGGCGTGTGGCGGAGGATCCGAGGCGGGCGAGTCGGAGATGGCGGAGACGGAGATGGCGGAGACGGCCGAAGCCATGGACGAAATGGCGGACGCGGGGCTGGCCTGCGTCGTCATGGGCGATGTGGAAGGCCGGGCGAGCCCGCTCCAGGAGCTGAGCTTCTCGTACGACGGGGGTGAAGGTCTCCTCTGCTACGGCGCGCCGTCGGCCCGCGAGCGCGTGGTCATGGGCGAGCTGGTCCCCTACGGGGAGGTCTGGCGCCTCGGTGCGAACGAAGCGACGGCGCTCCACCTCTCCGCCGCCACCACGGTCGGTGGTGTCGCGCTCGGGCCCGGCAGCTACTCGCTGTACGCCACGCCCGGCGAGACGGAATGGGAGTTCCACGTGAACTCCGAATACAACCGCTGGGGGATCCCGATCGACGAAGCGGTCCAGAGCACCGAGGTGGGCAGCTTCATGGCGACGCCCTCGGCCACGGGCGGCATGGTGGAGATGATGACCTTCGAGCAGGTGGACGGCGCCCTCCGCTTCTCATGGGAGAACACGCAGGTCGACATCCCCCTCGGCATGTAGCCTCCAGACGTACGCCCGCCTCGGGCGCCCCCGTCAGCGGTGGCGCCAGAGGCGGGTTTCGAGGTGGCGCTTGATTCCGGGCCATTCGTGGAGGAGGACGGAGTACATCGCGTCGTCGCGCACGCTTCCGTCGCGGCGCAGCGAGTGATTGCGGATGACGCCGTCCTTCTTCGCGCCGAGCGCCTCGATGGCCCGCTGGGAGCGCAGGTTCAGGCCGTCGGTGCGGAGCCCGACGACTCCGCAGCCCACCGTCTCGAAGGCGTGCGTCATGAGGAGGAGCTTGCACGCGGTGTTGACGTGCGTGCGCTGGTGGCTCGCGCCGTACCAGGTGTAGCCGATCTCGACCCGGTCCACGTGTGGCAGGATGTCGTGGTAGCGGGTGGAGCCGATCACCGCGCCGGTGTCCGCGAGCCGGACGACCCACGGCAGCATGTGGCCGGCGGTCTGGCCCTCGAGCGCCATCTCGATGTAGTCGGTCACTTCGTCCGGGGCGGGGACGAAGGTGAAGAAGAGGTTCCACAACTCCCCGTCCGCGGCGGCCTCGGCGAGCGCGTCCGCGTGCTCGAGTCCCATGGGTTCGAGACGGACGCCGTGCCCCTCGAGGGTCACGGGTTGAAGTTCGATCACTCGGTCCCGGCCGCGAGCAGGCGGGCGCTGATCCCCTCCCGGTCGACCATGTCTCCCCGCAGGTAGACGGCGTCGATCCGGCGCGTGTTCGTGATGTCGTCGAGCGGGTTCGCGTCCAGCACGATGAAGTCGGCGCTCTTGCCGGCGGCGATCTCTCCGAGGTCGTCCCAGTTCATCAACTCCGCGGAGGTCTTCGTTGCCGCGACGATGACGTCGCCCGGCGTCACGCCCGCGCGGACCATGTCCTCCATCTCCTGGTGCACGGCCCAGGCCGCGCTGCCGTCGGTCCCGAAGGAGATCCTGATGCCGGCCTCGGCGAAGCGGGCCAGGTTCCGCGCCTGGATGCCGAAGAACTCCTGCGCGGCGGGGTTGTCCACGGACGCCGCCTGCATCTCGGCCAGCCGGTCGGCGGGCACGGTGCCGCTGAGCCAGCTCAGGTCGAGCGCCACTCCCGGCCCGGCGAGGTTGGGGACGAGGACGACCTCCGGGCGCTCGGCCCACAGTTCCATGAGTTCGTCGTCCGCGTCGAGGTCCCGCACGCCGTGCGCGAACACGTCCACGCCCGCGCGCAGGAGTTCCTTGGCGTCCTCGAGGTAGAAGACGTGGGCCGTGACCATGAGGCCGTGCCCGTGCGCCTCGTCGATGATCGGACGGTAGAGTTCCGGAGGCAGCTGCTCGTAGCGCCCTCCGCGGTCGTCGACCCAGATCTTCACGATGTCGACCTGCCGCTCCGCCAGTTCGCGGACGGCGGCCCGCCCCTCCTCCTCCGTCTGGATCCAGTAGGGAGCTTCGGAACGGCCGGGCTCCGGCATCGTGATCCCGCGGTCGGCCGTCTTCGCGCGCGCCGCGTCCGGGATGAACTCGTCGCGCATCTCGATCCCGATGCCGCCGGTCTCGGTCCCGAGGCTCACGACGGCCCCCGCCCCGTAGTACGCCATGTGCTGGAGTTGCTCGATCCGCTCGTCGCGTTCGGACGAGAGGTGAAGGTGCGCGTTCACGATCGCGGGCATGACCGTCTTGCCGGAGAGGTCCACCCGCTCCGCGCCGTCCGGCACCTCGACCTCCCCGCTCGCCCCGACGGCGGCGAACTGCCCGGCCTCCACCACGAATACGCCGGATTCGATGACCGAGCCGTCGCCTGCGATCACCCGCGCCCCCTCGTAGGCGACCGCGTCGGTGGCGTCTCCACCCCCCTCGGTCGCGTCTCCACCGCCATCCGGCGCGCAACCGACCATCAGGGCTGCCGCCGTCGCGAGGACGGCGGGACGAAGGGCGAGGATCGATGTGACGGCGTGGGCGCGCAGCATGTCTGCCTCCTGTCAGGCTCCTGTAGGACGCCATAAGTATAGAGGCCGCATGATCCCCCTGACACGGACGGACGATTCCCGGATGAGCCATCCCCGCGACTCCCGCTTCCTCGCCGTATCGTTCCTGGCCGTGCTCCTGGCCGTCGCCGCGTGCGCCCCCGGCGGCGAACCGGAAGGCGGCGACGACGGCGTCGTCCGGACCGCGCTGCACGACTTCCGGGTGGAAGAGGTGGCGGACGGGCTCGTGCGCCCGTTCTCGCTGGCCTTCACGCCCGAGGGCGACCTCCTCGTGACGGAACGCCCCGGCCGGCTCCGCATCGTCCGCGATGGCGTTCTCCTGCCGGATTCCGTCGAGGGTTTGCCGCCGATCCGGGCGCTCGGGCGCGGCGCCCGTTCCATGGCCGGCTTCGAGCAGGCGGGCCTGCGCGACGCGATCCTGCACCCGGACTTCGCGACGAACCGGCTCCTCTACCTGAGCTACGTGAAGCCGGGTCCCGATTCGCTGGGCACGATCGCGATCGCCCGCGGCCGGTTCGAGAACGACCGGCTGAGCGATGTCGAGGAACTGTTCCACGCGGACGCGCCCGGGAACGGGACGGAGCGCAGTTCGATGTGGGGCGGACGCCTCGTCTTCGACCACGACGGCTACCTGTTCATGACGCTGGGCGACCGGCAGTGGCCCCCGGCCGGCGAACTCGGAGCGCACCCCGCCCAGAACCTGTCCAATCACAACGGCAGCACGATCCGCTCCACGACGATGGCCGGATCCCGGAGGACAACCCGTTCGTCGGACGCGCCGGCGACGAGGAGATCCACCCCGAGATCTGGACGTGGGGCCACCGCAACGCGCAGGGGATGGCGGTCCATCCGGAGACGGGAGAGCTGTGGCAGAACGAGCACGGCCCGCAGGGCGGAGACGAGCTGAACCTGATCGAGCCGGGGCTCAACTACGGCTGGCCCGTCGTGGGGTACGGCGTGAACTACCGCACCGGGTCCCGCATCCACTCGGGCACCCTCATGGAGGAGATGGAGCCGCCGGAGCACATCTGGGTCCCCTCGATCGGCGTCTCCGGCATGCTCTTCTACACGGGCGACGCGTTCCCGGAGTGGCGCGGCGACATGCTCGTCGGCGGTCTCAGCGGACGGCGCCTCGCACGGCTGCGGATGGAGGGCCGGGAGGTGACGCACGAGGAGACGCTGCTGCAGGGGATCGGCCGCATCCGCGACGTACGCCAGGGGCCGGACGGGTTCATCTACCTCGCCATCGACGGTGAAACGCGGGACGTGGACGGCCCACCGACCGGCATCGTGCGACTGGTACCCGCCGGCCGCCGATAGCCCATGCGGAGCGTCGGCGGGCGTCGCGCGATCCCGGTCCTTCTCCTGCCCCTCCTGGCCTGCGGGGATGCCGGCCCGATGGAGCTTCTGCCAGGGATACCGGAGTCGACCGACCCATCGACTGACCGCGCGGCGCTCATTGCTCTCTACGAGGCGGCGAACGGCGCGGGCTGGAAGAACAGCAGAAACTGGCTCAGCGACGTACCGCTCATCTATTGGCATGGAGTCGATACCGACACCGACGGTCGGGTCACGGAGCTCCGACTTCGAGACAACGATCTCGAGGGTCGGATCCCGCCCCAGATCGGCCACTTCGCCAAGCTTAGGGATCTGGACCTCGGAAGGAACGCCCTGACGGGTCCGATTCCGCCGGAGATCGGCGGGCTCTCGCAACTCCGAACGCTGGAGCTGATTTCCAATCAGCTCGGTGGCCGCATCCCGCCTCAGATCGGCCGCCTTTCCGACCTCACGGAGTTGCACCTCAGCAACAACGCGCTGACGGGTCCGATTCCACCGGAGATCGGCCGGCTGTCGAGGCTCCGCGGCCTGGGGCTGCGGTCCAACGAACTGACCGGCGCGATCCTGCCCGAACTCGGCGACCTTGAGGCGCTTAGCCGATTGTGGTTGAGCGACAACGATCTGACGGGCCCGATTCCGCCGGAGATCGGCCAGCTCTCGAGGCTCAGAGTGTTGAGCTTCGGCGGCAACGATCTGACGGGTCCGATTCCGCCGGAGATCGGCCAGCTCTCCGGGCTCTGGGAGTTGGATCTCGGTGGCAACCATCTCACGGGTCCGATTCCGCCGGAGATCGGCCGCCTCTCCGGGCTCACGGAGTTGGACCTCGTTCGCAACAATCTGACGGGTCCGATCCCGCGCGAGATCGGCCGCCTTCCACAACTCGAGCGCCTGGCGCTGCGGGCGAACGACCTCGAGGGTGCGATCCCCGCCGACCTCGGAGACCTTTCGGCGCTCAGGCAGCTGTCGCTGGGCTACAACGATCTGACGGGTCGGATCCCGCCGGAGATCGGCCGCCTCTCGGAGCTCAGCGCGTTGGATTTGGCCCACAACGCGCTGACCGGTCCGATTCCACCGGAGATCGGCGGGCTCTCGCAACTCCGCAGCCTGGAGCTGTGGTCCAACGACCTGGAGGGTCCGATCCCCGCCGAACTCGGAGACCTCTGGCGGCTCAGGGAGCTGGGGCTGGAGCGAAACGCTCTGAGCGGCCCCATCCCTGCGAGCTTGGGCAACCTGAGGTATCTCCAACTCCTCTCCCTCTCGCAAAACGATCTGTCGGGCCCGGTCCCGGCGGAGTTGGCCGGCCTCGCCGCGCTGCGGGAACTGGCCGTGAACGGCAACCCGCAGTTGTCGGGCGTGCTCCCGGTGGGCCTCAAGGACCTCGGGCGGCTCACGACGCTCAGCGCCGGCGGCACCGGGCTGTGCGCTCCCGCGGATCCGGGCTTTCAGGCCTGGCTTCGGACGCTCCGAGCCCCGCGCGTGCCTCGCTGCGAGGACGACGTAGCGCCCGTGTATCTCACACAAGCCGTGCAGTCGTTCGAGTTCCCGGTTCCGCTGGTGGCGGGCCGCCCGGCCCTGCTTCGCGTGTTCCTCACCGCTCTCGACGGAGAGGCGGCCGGGTTCTTTCCACCTGTGCGCGCGCGCTTCTACCTGGAGGACGCCGAGATCCACACGGTGGACATTCCGGGGTCGGCAGTCACGGTGCCGTCCCGCATTGAAGAAGGTCGACTCGACGCGTCGGCGAATGTCGCGATCCCGGCCGAAGTCGTTCGACCGGGCCTGGAACTCGTGGTGGAAGTCGACCCGGAGGACACGCTGGGGCCCGACCCTGGAACCGCGAAGCGGATCCCGCCCACGGGCCGACAGGCCATCGATGTGCGAGCGGTACCGGCGCTTCACCTCACGTATCTGCCCGTCGTCCGCGCCTCCCGGGAGTCCGGCGAGTTTCTGAGCCGAGTCACGGGTCTGACGGAAACCGATACGCTGTTCCGGGGGGCTCGACAGTGGTTGCCCGTCGGCGACTTCACCGTCGCCCTGCACGAGGTGGTGTACACCGCGGCGCGAACGGGCGGCGAATTGCTCTCGGAGATCGAGGCGATTCGCGTATTGGAGGGCGGAACGGGCTACTACATGGGCGGCATCCCCCGGTATCTCGTGTTCGAAGTGGGCTATGCCGGCGTGGCGATGCGCGGCGGCCGGGTCAGCTTCTCGCGTGTCCGCACTACTACGATCGCGCATGAACTCGGACACAACATGAGCCTCCAGCATGCCCCCTGCGGAGGTGCCGGAGGCCCGGATCCCGGTTTCCCGACCAGAGACGGAACGATCGGAGTGTGGGGATTCAACCGCTACGACAGTTCACTCGTCGCTCCCGAGACATCCGACCTGATGTCCTATTGCGGGCCGCCGTGGATCAGCGATTTCAGCTTTACCAAGGCGTTCGACCACCGCCTCCGCGAGGAGGGCGAAGCGGCGGCGGCACAGGCCAGCGCGCGGAACCTCCTGCTGTGGGGCCGCGCAGACGCCGACGGTGTGCCGTTCCTGGAGCCGGCCTTCGTCGTCGATGCTCCACCGGCGCTTCCTCGCGCCGGGGGGCCGTACACGCTCACCGGAGCGACGGCCGTGGGAGAGGTGTTGTTCTCGCTGAACTTCGACATGCAGGAGATGGCGGACGGCGACGGGGAGTCGGGATTCGTCTTCGCCCTTCCGGTTTCCCCGGCGTGGGCGGACCGGTTGGCGACGGTGGTGCTCTCCGGGCCCGGCGGGACCGCTACGCTGGAAGGAGCGAACGGTCCTCCGGCGGCCATCCTCCGCGACCCGCGGTCGGGCCGGGTCCGCGCGATCGTGCGCGACCTCACGAGCTTCGACGGTGGCCAGGGTGGCCGCGGTACGCTCGCCGGAGCCGCGGCGGATCCGGCCTCCATCGCGTCCATCCTCCCGGACGCCGCCGACCTCGAGGTTCTCGTCTCCCGAGGTATTCCTTCGGCGAACCAGTGGAGGCGCTAGAGCGGTGCGGCGCGTCCGGTTGCGAGCGGCCGTTGTCCTTCTCCTGCCTCTCCTGGCCTGCTGGGACGCCGGCCCCACGGAGATTGAACTCCGGATGCCGCTGTCGACCAACCCGTCGACGGACCGGGCGGCCCTCATCGCCCTCTACGAGGCGACGAACGGCGCGGGCTGGAAGAACAGCGCCAACTGGCTCACCGGTGCGCCGCTTGAGGATTGGTACGGGGTCGAGACCGAAGTCGACGGCCGCGTCTGGAGGCTCCGACTTCGAGACAACGACCTCGAAGGCCGGATTCCGCCGGAGATCGGCCACCTCGCCAGACTCACCGGGCTGAACCTCGGCACGAACGCGCTGACGGGTCCGATTCCACCGGAGATCGGCGGGCTCGCGGCGCTCCGAAGCCTGTCGCTGTCGTCCAACCGCCTCGAGGGCCGCATCCCGCCTCAGATCGGCCGCCTCGCCCGCCTCACGGAGTTGCACCTCAGCGACAACGCGCTCACGGGCCCGATTCCGCCGGAGATCGGCCGGCTCTCGGCACTCCGAGGCCTGGGAATGTGGTCGAACGACCTGACGGGTTCGATCCCCGCCGAACTTGGGGACCTCGCGGAGCTTGACCGACTGTGGCTGAGTTACAACGATCTGACGGGCCGGATTCCACCCCGGATCGGCCGCCTCCGGCAACTCCGGAGCCTGGCGCTGTCGTACAACGACCTGGACGGTTCGATCCCCGCCGAATTCGGAGACCTCGCGGCGCTCACGGAGCTGTGGCTGGACCACAATGAACTGACAGGTCCGATCCCGCCCGGGATCGCTCGCCTCCCCGAGCTCAGGGAGTTGTACCTTGGCCACAACGCGCTGACGGGTTCGATTCCACCGGAGATCGGCGGGCTCTCGCGACTCCGGAACCTGGAGCTGTGGTCCAATGACCTCGGCGGCCCGATCCCCGCCGAACTCGGAGATCTCACGCTGCTCACGGAGCTTAGGCTGGAGCGAAACGCTCTGCGCGGGCCCATTCCCGCGAGCCTGGGCAACCTCACGTACCTCGAATTCCTCTCTTTGGCGCAGAACGACCTGTCGGGCCCGGTTCCGGCGGAGCTGACCGGCCTCGCCTGGCTGCGGGAGCTGGCCGTGAACGGCAACCCGCAGTTGTCGGGCCTGCTCCCGGTGGGCCTCAGGGACCTCCCCCGGCTCACGACGCTCAACGCCGGCGGCACGGCGCTGTGCGCTCCCGCGGATCCGGACTTTGAGGCCTGGCTCCGCACGCTGCGCGCGGCCCGCGTGCCCCGCTGCGAGAACGACGTCGCGCCCGTGTATCTGACGCAGTCCGTGCAGTCGTTCGAGTTCCCGGTTCCCCTGGTGGCGGGCCGGCCGGCCCTGCTTCGCGTGTTCCTCACGGCTCCGGAAGGGGAAACGGTCGGTCTTCCGCCCGTGCGCGCGCGCTTCTACCTGGAGGACGCCGAGATCCACACGATGGACATTCCGGGGTCGGCACTCACGGTGCCGTCCAGTGTGGAAGAAGGTCGGCTCGACGCGTCCGCGAACGCCGCGATCCCGGCCGAAGTCGTTCAACCCGGCCTGGAACTCGTGGTGGAAGTCGACCCGGAGGACACGCTCGGACCCGACCCTGGAACCGCGAAGCGGATCCCGGCCACCGGCCGACAGGCCATCGACGTGCGGGCGGTGCCGGCGCTTCACCTCACGTATCTGCCCATCGTCCGCCCCGAAGTGACGTCCGACGATTTCCTGAGCCGCGTCGCGGACCTGACGGAAGACGACTCCCTGTTCTCGGGCGTTCGACAGTGGTTGCCCGTCGGCGACTTCACCCTTGCCCTGCACGAGGTCGTGTACACCTCGGCGCGAACCCACGAAGACCTGATGACGGAGATCGAGGCGATTCGGGTGTTGGAGGGCGGAACGGGCTACTACATGGGCGGGATACCCCGGTATCTCGTGGAGGAAGTGGGCCTCGCGGGTCGGGGATTCATCGGCGGCCGGACCAGCTTCGCGCGTGTCCGCACCGTTACGGTCGCGCATGAACTCGGACACAACATGGACCTTCGGCATGCGCCCTGCGGAGGGGCCGGAGGGCCGGATCCCGCCTTCCCCACCCGGGACGGGACGATCGGCGTGTGGGGCTTCAACAGCGCGGACAGTTCACTCGTCGATCCCGAGGCGTCCGACCTGATGTCCTACTGCGGACCGAAGTGGATCAGCGATTACAGCTTCAGCAAGGCGTTCGACCACCGCGTTCGCGAGGAGGGTGGAGCGGCGCCCGCGCGGACCGGTGTGGCGCGGACGCTCCTGCTGTGGGGCCGCGCCGACGCCAACGGCGTGCCGTTCCTGGAGCCGGCCTTTGTCGTCGACGCTCCGCCGGCGCTGCCCCGGTCCGGCGGGCCGTACACGCTCACGGGAGCGGCCGCCGATGGAGAGACGTTGTTCTCGCTGAACTTCGACATGCAGGAGATGGCGGACGGGGACGGGGAGTCCGGATTCGTCTTCGCCCTTCCGGTGTCCCCGGCGTGGGCGGATCGGTTGGCGACCGTGGTGCTGGTCGGCCCCGGAGGAACGGCGACGCTGAGCGCTGCGAGCCGTCCACCGGCAGCCATCCTCCGCGACCCGCGGACGGGCGGGGTCCGCGCGATCGTGCGCGACCTCGCGAGCCTCGACGGCGGCCAAGGCGGCCTCGGCGCGCTCGCCGGAGCCGCGGCCGACCCGGCCTCCCTCGCGTCGATCCTCCCGATTCCGGACGCCGCCGACCTCGAAGTCCTGGTCTCCCGAGGTCTCCCTTCGGCCCGCCAGTGGAGGCGCTAGCTCGGGCCCGTCTCTTCAGTAGCCCCGCACGCCACGTTGACAAAATGGCGGATCCGCCGTCATTTTGACGCGCATTATGACGACATTACCGCGATTCCTCGCTCTTCCGCAGGGCAGCTTCTTCCTCTTCGGCCCGCGCGGGACCGGCAAGACCACCTGGCTGGCCTCGACACTGCCGGACGCTCTCGTAGTGGACCTGCTGAAGCCGGAGGAGTATCGCCGGCTGGCCGCCCGCCCCGAACGTCTGCGGGAACTGGTGCTGGGAACTCCGGCCGGCAACGATGTGGTCATCGACGAGATCCAGCGCGTCCCGGAACTGTTGAACGTCGTCCATGACCTCATGGAGTCCGCGCGAGGATACCGGTTCATCCTCACGGGTTCCAGCGCCCGCAAGCTTCGACGCGGCGGCGTGAATCTTCTGGCGGGCCGCGCCGCAATGCGCTCCATGCATCCCTTCATGGCCGGGGAAATGACGGCGGGGGAGGTCGCCGGCGAAGCGGGACGCGGCTTCGATCTCGAGACATGTCTGAGGCTCGGGACCGTTCCCGCGGTCTTTTCCTCGCAGGATCCGGAGTCGGCACTCGCCGCGTATGCGGCGCTCTATGTCGAGCAGGAAGTGCGCGCCGAGGGACTGGCCCGCGACGTCGGCAGCTTCTCGCGCTTCCTGGAGGCGGCGGCCTTTTCGCACGGTACGACGCTCAACGTGAGTGCGGTCGCGCGCGAGTGCGAGACGAGCCGAACCACCGTCGCAGGATACCTGGAACTGCTCGAGGATCTCCTGCTCGCGTTCCGCCTGCCTGTGTTCACGCGGCGTGCCAAACGCCGGCTCGCGGCGCACCCCCGGTTCTTCTACTTCGATTGCGGCGTCTTCAGGAGTTTGCGACCGGCAGGCCCGCTCGACCGACCCGAGGAGATCGGTGGCCCCGCGCTCGAGGGGCTCGTTGCGCAGCACTTTCGGGCGTGGGTGGCATATTCCGGAGTCGACGCCCGACTCTACTACTGGCGCACGCGCTCCGGAGTGGAAGTGGACTTCGTGCTCTACGGGGCGGACGGGATCTGGGCGTTCGAGGTGAAGAACGCCGACCGCGTACGGCCCGAGGACCTGCGAGGTCTGGCGGCCTTCGGCGCAGAATACCCGGAGGCGCGCCGCGTGCTTCTGTACCGCGGCGCGGACCGGCTTTCCGTGCGGGACATCCTGTGCCTGCCGGCAGCGGACTTCCTTGCCCGCCTGCACCCACAACGGGGGCTGGAGCGAGCTGTCCGCGCCGTATGAAACGGCGTTCGGGGGAAGGGCGTAGCCTGCGGAAATGGCGTTTCCTAGGTTGAAAGGTTGCGAAGCGGCGACATCCGTCGTTCCCGAAGGACGGGCGCGTGAAGACACTGAGTGCGGGTGCGGTTCTGTGGTTGTGGTTCGCCCTCATGGGGCAGCCCTCGGGGGACCGTGCGTCCGGCTCCGCGCCCCTCCCGGCGCACGACGTCGCTGCCCTCGTCGACACGGCGGACCTGACCGATGTGGTCCAGCGCTACTGCGTCCGCTGCCACAACGGGCGCCTCCTGCGCGGGAACCTCACGCTCGAGGAGTTCGACGTGGACGCGGCGCACGAGCGGGCGCCCACGGCGGAGAAGATGATCCGGAAGCTGCGCGCCGGGATGATGCCGCCTCCGGGCCAGCGCCGGCCGTCGCCGGACACCCTTCTCGCCCTCGTCGAAACGCTGGAAACCGTCGTCGACCGCGACGCCGCCCGCGACCGGAACCCCGGCTCCCGGCGCTTCCAGCGGCTGAACCGGGCCGAGTACGAGCGCGTGATCCGCGATCTCCTCGACCTCGAGATCGACGCCAGCCGCTGGCTTCCGGCGGACACCTACCTCGGCGCCTTCGACAACATGGCGGACGCGCAGGGTCTCTCGACCACCCTCCTCGAGGCCTACCTGAGGGCCGCCACGGAGGTAAGCCGGATCGCCGTCGGCAACCCGGCCGCCCTCTCGAAGACCGCCAAGTACACGAACCCGATCGACGTCTCGCAGCACGCCTGGGATCACATCGAGGGCACGCCGTACGGGACGCGCGGCGGGATGGTCGTCACCCACGACTTCCCGGTGGACGGGGAGTACGTGATCTCGCTCGAGACGCTGTTCGGGCAGGGGACGGGCTTCCAGGACGTCGACATCTCGATCGACGGGGAAGGGGTCGCCCTGCTCGGCCTCGAGCACGGCGGGCGCTCGACGGTGCCGATCCGCACGGAGCCCATCTTCGTGAAGGCGGGCCAGCGCCAGGTCGCGGCGGCGTTCGTGCGCACGATCGAGGGGCCGTACGAGGACCGCCTGAAGACGCCGGGCTGGTCCTTCGTCGGGGGCGAGGACTCCCAGGCGTGGGCGAACTACGGGATCACGGCGCTACCCCACCTGAGCGAGTTGATGGTCACGGGTCCCCGCCGTAGCGCGGGACTCTCCGAGACGGCGAGCCGCCGCAAGGTCTTCCACTGCCATCCCGGGACGGAGCGAGGCGACCGGGGAGGCGCGGGCCTGTGCGGCGTCGATCGTGAGCCGGCTCGCGCGAGCGGCGTACCGGCGGCCGGTGACGGAGGACGATCTCGCGGGGCCGATGGCCTTCTACGATGACGCCGCGGCCGAAGAGGGCTTCGAGGTCGGCGTTCGGACCGCGCTGCAGGCGATTCTCGCCAGCCCGTCGTTCATCTTCCGTCTCGAGCAGGCGCCGCCCGAAGCCGCGCCCGGTGAGAGCTACCGGATCGCGGACGTGGACCTCGCGTCGCGCCTTTCCTTCTTCCTCTGGGCGGCGAGCCCGGATGACGAACTGCTGACGCTGGCGGCGGAAGAGCGGCTGTCGGATCCGGCGGTCCTCGAGGCGCAGGTGCGCCGGATGCTGGCGGACCCGCGCGCGGAGGCGCTCTCGACGCGCTTCGCCTCGCAGTGGCTGCGGCTTCAGGACGCGGAGGACAACCAGCCCGAGCCGTACCTCTATCCGGACTTCACCGGCCAGCTTCGCGAGGACCTGGTCCGGGAGACGCAGCTCTTCTTCGATCACCTCGTGCGCGAAGACCGGAGCCTGCTCGAGCTGTTCACGGCGGACTACACCTTCCTGAACGAGCGCCTCGCCGGGCACTACGGGATTCCGGGCGTCTCGGGACCCGGGTTCCGGCGGGTGACATATCCGGACGACAGCCGGCGCGGGGTGCTGGGGCACGGGAGCGTGCTGCTCCTCACGTCGATGTCCGCGCGCACGTCGCCGGTGCTGCGCGGGAAATGGGTGATGGAGGTGCTCATGGGCACGCCGCCTCCGCCCCCGCCGCCCAACATCCCCGCCTTCGACGACACGGAATCCGCCCGGGGCGGGCGGCTGCTCACGACGCGCGAACGCCTGGAAATGCACGCGGCCAATCCGACGTGCCGCGCCTGCCACCGGTTCATGGACCCGATCGGGCTCGCGCTCGACAACTACGACGTGACGGGACAGGTGCGGGTGCGCGAGAACGGCGTCGCGCTCGACACGCGAGGGACCTTCTACGACGGGTCCGACGTGAGCACGCCGGCGGAGCTGGTCGACCTCCTCATGAAGCGGCCGGTCCCGCTCGTCCGGAACTTCACGGCGCACCTGCTCGCGTACGCGATCGGGCGCCGCGCGGAGTACTTCGACCAGCCCGGGATCCGGGCCATCGCACGCGAAGCGGAAGCCAACGACTACCGCATGTCCTCGTTCATCCTCGGCGTCGTGAACAGCGACGCCTTCCGCCTGGCGCGTCCCGCGCCCGCCGTGGAAGAAGTGGAGGGATCATGAACTTCATCACAGGCACACACCTCTCGCGCCGCACCTTCCTGCGGGGCGCCGGCGCCGGCGTTGCGCTGCCCCTGCTCGACGCGATGGTTCCCGCGGGGCGGCTGTGGGCCGACCCGATGAGGGCGGCGGAGTTCACGCGCCTCGTCTGCATCGAGGAGTCGATGGGGGTGGCAGGCTCGAGCGACTGGGGCGACGAGCGGCACCTGTTCGCGCCGGCGGCGACGGGCCGCGACTTCGAGCTGGTGACGGACAGCCAGCTCCGGCCGCTGGAGGCGTTCCGCGAGCACATGACGATCGTGAGCAACACGGACTGCCGGTCGGCGGAGGCGTTTCGGGCGGAGGAGATCGGCGGCGACCACGACCGTTCGACGGCGGTGTTCCTCACCCAGGCGCACCCGAAGCAGACGCAGGGGTCGGACATCTTCCTCGGCACCTCGCTCGACCAGTTGCACGCGCAGCGCTTCGGGCGCGAGACCGTGCTCCCCTCGCTCGAACTCTGCATCGAGGGCATCGATCGCGGCGGGGGCTGCGCCTACAACTACCACTGCGCGTACACGACGTCGCTCGCGTGGGCGTCGCCGAACCAGCCGCTGCCGGCGATCCGGGAGCCGCGCGTCGTGTTCGAGCGCCTGTTCGGCGCCGGAGACTCGGCCGAAGACCGCGCGGCGCGGCGCCGCACGGACCGCAGCATGATCGACTGGATCGCAACCGAGGTCGCCCGGCTCAGGAGGAGTCTGGGCGCGGCGGACCGGGTCGCGCTGGACGAATACGTCGAACACATCCGCGAGATCGAGCGGCGGATCCAGCTCGTCGAGGCGCGCAACGCGAGCGGGGAAGAGCGGGAGATGCCGGAGGCGCCCTCCGGAGTGCCGGACTCCTTCGAGGAGCACATGCAGCTCATGTTCGACCTGCAACTGCTCGCGCTGCAGACCGACCTCACGCGCATCATCACCTTCAAGACCGGCTTCGACCAGTCCAACCGGACCTTCCCGGAGAGCGGGACGACGAAGTCCGTCCACGGGGCCTCGCACCACGGGAACGTCCCCGAGGACATCATGGATTTCAACAAGATCAACACGTACCGGCTGGGGCAGGTCGCGTACTTCCTGGAGAAGATGCGGGACACGATGGAGGGCGAGGCGTCGCTGCTCGACAAGACGGCGATCGTGTGGGGGTCGCCGATGGCGGACGGGAACCTGCACAACCACCGGCGCGCGCCGCTGCTGCTCATGGGCGGGGCGAACGGGGCGCTCGAAGGTGGCGTCCACCTGCGGGCCCCGGACGGGACGCCGATGGCGAACGCCTTCGTGAGCCTGATGCGGAAGATCGGACACCCGGAGATGGCCTCCTTCGGCGACAGCGACGGGGCGTTCCCGCTCGAGGCGGCGCGATGAGAAACGGGATTGCGGCGGCGCTCCTGGTTTCGGCGCTCCTCCCGGTGGGTTCGGCCGCGCAGGAGGGGGCGACCTCCAGCGACCGGCTGCTGGAAGCGGCGCGCGATGGGGCGGCGGAGGTCGTGCGCGCGCTCGTCGGGGAGGGCGCGGACGTGAACGCGGCGCGGGGCGACGGGATGACCGCGCTGCACTTCGCCGCCGAGCGCGGCCACGCGGCCGTGGCCCGGGCGCTGATCGATGCGGGCGCGGCGGTCGACGCCGGGACGCGGATCGGCCGCTATGCGCCGCTGCACCTCGCCGCCCGCGGAGGGCACGGGCCTGTCGTCGCGCTCCTGCTCGAGGCCGGGGCCGACGCGAACGCCGCGACGACGAACAGCGGCGTGACCGCGCTGCACCTCGCCGCCGCCGCCGTGGACGGCCGGTCGGCCGTGGCCGCGCTGCTCGACCACGGCGCGGATCCGAACGCCCGGGAGGGCTCGGCGGGGCAGACACCCCTGATGTTCGCGGCCGCCGCGAACCGGCCGGCCGCCACCGCCGCGCTGCTCGAAGCCGGCGCCGACCCCGGCATCGCGACCGCCACGGTCGACGTCCTGCCCAGCCTCGCGCTGGACCGTGAGGCCAACCGCCGCATGCGCGACATGATCGGCGCGCCGCGGGAAACGCTCGGCCCGTACGGGCCCGAGGTGGATCCCGAAGCCGAGTGGCCGGGCGAGCCGAGCCCGGCCCATGTGCAGGCGGCGATCCGCGCCCAGCGCGAGTTCCTCCGCTCCGGTTTCGATGTCGGCGACGTCAGCGCCCATTCACTGGGCCGCGTGGGGCCCGACTATCCGGGCGGCCCCGACCTCATCCGTCCCCCGTACCGCGAGGTGCTCGTGGGCCGGACCGGCGGCATGACCGCGCTGCTGCACGCGGCCCGCGAGGGCCACATCGAGGCGGCCACGGCCCTCCTCGACGGGGGCGCGGATATCGACCAGGCGAGCGCGGACGCCACGAGTCCGCTCCTCATGGCGGTACTCAATGGCCAGTTCGACCTCGCGCTCGCCCTCATCGAGCGCGGGGCCGATCCCGATCTCGCCGCCTCGACGGACGGCGCGACGCCCCTCTTCGCCGTCCTCCAGACCCAGTGGGCGCCGAAGTCCAACTACCCGCAGCCGCGCGCGCAGGACCTGCAGGACGCCGGGCACATGGACGTGCTCCGCGCGCTGCTCGAGGCCGGAGCCGATCCCAACCCGCGCCTGAACACGCACCTGTGGTACTGGGAATACGGCCTCACGAAGATGGGGATCGACCTCACGGGGGCGACGCCGTTCTGGCGGGCCGCCTTCGCTCAGGATCTCGAGGCGATGAAGCTCCTCGTCGCGCACGGCGCGGATCCGAACATCCCGACGCGCTGGCCCGAGGTCGGAATGCGCGAGCGTCGGCAGCAGGACGGCCGGCAGCAGGAGGATTCCGCGCTGCCCTGGATCCCCGAGGGCGCGCCCAACGCGTGGCCGATCCACGCCGCCGCGGGCGGAGGCTACCTGGGTCTCGGGGCCTTCAGCGTCCGCAACCGGCCCGACCAGTTCATCCCCGCCGTGAAGTACCTGATCGAGGAACTCGGCGCGGACGTCGACCAGCGCGACTCGTGGCTCTATACGCCGATGCACTACGCCGCCTCCCGCGGCGACAACGAACTCATCGAATACCTCGTGTCGCAGGGCGGGGACGTCAGCGCGATCACCCGCCTCGGACAGTCCACGGCGGACATGGCGCGCGGCGGCCGGGCCGGGTTCTTCACCCGCGTCCCGTACCCGGAAACCGTCGAACTGCTGACCGGTCTCGGCGCGACGCTCGAGTGCCTCCACACGCACTTCCTCGACACCGGCGACTCGTGCCCCGGCGCCGGCATCGACGACCCGTGGGCCCCCGCCGCGACGGATGCGGAGGAGAAACGCTCCGACAGCGGGAAGAGGGAAAAGTCATGAAGACCCAGCCGTCTCTGGTGACGTTGGCGCTCGCGGCCGCGCTCGCCATTCCGGGGTGCGAAAGCGGGGAGCGGGCCGCCGCGGCGACCATGGACGGAGCCGGGGCATCCAACGGCGCCGTCGTGAAGGGGGGCGACGACCGCACGGGGCCCTACGATCCCGTCGCCGGGTGGTGGAAGGGCGCGCCCGACCACGACGACGAGTGGGGATGGGGGCAGGTGGCCGGCGTCGCCGTGGACCACCCGGACCGCATCATCGTCGTGACCCGCGGCGACTGGCCCGCCGACCGGTCGGACCCCCGCGAGGACCGGTTGCGCCGCACGAACTACATCGTCGTCGCGAACGGGAACGGCGAGATCGTCGAACAGTGGGCCCAGTGGGACTCGCTCTTCACCCTCCCGCACCAGGTGTACATCAACCCCTACGACCCCGACCGCCACGTGTGGGTGGTCGACAGCGGCGGCGGGGCAGGGCACATGCAGGTCGTCAAGTTCACGAACGACGGCAGCGAGATCGCCATGCGCCTCGGCGAGCGCGACCACCCGAAGACCCGCGAAGCCGCCCGCGCCCGATCCGACTGGGGACCCTACACCTACGGCTGGCCGTCGAAGCTGGCGTTCCTCCCGGACGGGAGCTTCCTGCTCGCCGACGGGTACTGGAACTCACGGATCATCAAGTATTCCGAAGACGGAGAGTTCATCATGCAGTGGGGCGCCCTCGGCACCGGCCCGGGAGAATTCGATCTCCTGCACGGCCTCGCGGTGGACGAGGACCGGGTCTACGTCGCGGACCGCCAGAACGAGCGCCTCCAGTTGTTCACGCACGACGGCGAGTTCATCGAGGAATGGCCGAACATCTTCGATCCCGTGAACATCTGGCTCGACGAGAACGGCGCCGTGTGGGTGCTGGACGCGAGCCTGAACCGCATCCTGAAGTACGATCGGGACGGCGTCCTGCAGGACTACTGGGGCGCCTACGGAGCGGCCGGCGCCATCGGGCGGGGGATCTGGCCCGGCGGCCTCTCGCTCCCGCACCAGATGGACATGGACGAGGACGGCAACCTGTATATCGCGTCCTACAGCGGCGGCTGGATCAACAAGTTCACCCCGAAGCCGGACGCGGACCCGGGCCGGCTTCTGGGGCCGCGGCTCCTCCTGACCCACTGAGACTCACCTGATGCGCGCCTTTGTCCCCCTCCTTGCGCTGGTCGCGGTCGCGACGGTCGCGTGCGTGGACCCCCCGACCGGTCCGCCCGATCCGGAGCCGCCCGACCCGCCCGAGCCGCCGCCTCCCATTGCGGCGCAGATCGTGCCATGCGAGGGCGGTTCAGCCAGCGGGTTCCCGTGCAGTCGCGTGGATCTCGCAGCGCAGGTGCCTCTGCGCGACCTGAGCCCCGGACGGACGCCCGCGGGATCGGAGAACCGATGGGCCGTGAACGACATCTGGGGGTGGACGGACCCGCAGACGGGTGTTGAATACGCGCTGGTCGGACGGCACGACGGACTCGCGATCGTCGATCTCTCGACGCCGACTGAGCCGCGCCCCATCGCCTTCATGCCCTCGGCGACCTCGCACAGCGGCTGGCGCGACATGAAGGTGTATGCGGATCACGCGTACGTCGTCGCGGACAACATCACGGGCCACGGGATGCAGGTCCTCGACCTCACCCGGCTTCGCGGACTGACGGAGTTCACGGAACTCGGCGCGGACGCGCGCTACCGGGAGGTGAGCGCCGTCCACAACATCGCGATCAACGAGGAGACCGGCTTCGCCTACGCCGTTGGCAACAACTCCGGCGCCGAGACCTGCGGGGGCGGCCTCCACATGATCGACCTCTCGGACCCGAAGAATCCGAGCTTCGCGGGTTGCTACGCCGCCGAGGGGACGGGACGCCGCGGCACCGGCTACACGCACGATGTCCAGTGCGTCGTGTATCGGGGGCCGGACGCGGAGCACGCGGGCCGCGAGATCTGCATCGGTTCGAACGAGACGGCGATCGTCGTGTCCGACGTGACCGACAAGGCGAACCCGGTCACGCTCTCGACCGCCACCTACGCGGACCGCGACTACATCCACCAGGGGTGGCTCAGCGAAGACCACCGGTACTTCTACCAGAACGACGAAAACGACGAGAGGAACAACCGGGTCTCGCGGACGCGCCTGCTCGTGTGGGACCTCGCCGACCTCGACGATCCGGTTCTGGCGAAGGAGCACCTGGGTCCGACCGAGGCGATCGACCACAACCTCTACGTGCACGGCAGCCTGATCTACCACTCCAACTACGCGTTCGGCGTGCGGATCCTCGACATCTCCGACCCCGCGAACCCGCGCGAGGCCGGGTACTTCGACACCGTACCCGAGCACAACGACAAGAACTTCGACGGCTCCTGGTCGACCTACCCCTGGTTCGAGAGCGGCATCTTCGTGGCCTCGAGCTGGGACGAGGGCCTCTTCGTCCTCCGTCTGCAGCAGTAGGGCTACCGCCGCTCCCAGACCCCCGCAGCGGGAATCCCGCGGCTCAGGAACTCGTCGTAACGGCGCGGGTCGATCCCCGTCGCGCCCGCCTGGTCGGCAAACGCCTGTGCGACGCCGGGCTCACCTCGCAGGATGGCTCGCACCTGGCCCGTGAGCGGATCGCGCAGGATCGCCATCAGACGATCGGTGGTCTCATCCAGGATCGCGGATCCCCCGGGCCCGGACAGCGTTATGGCAGCGAGCGTTTCCGCCCAGCCGGGCTGCACCGGGAGCGCGAAGGCGAACAGGGAACGTCCGTCACCATCGGCCACCTCCTTCATCGCGAAGCTGAGCCTGAAGAGTTCGCGCCCGTTCTCGTCCGCACCGATGAGGGTGTGGTCCCCTCCCGCCCGCGGGAGCGAGGGCGGAGCCGACAGCGCGAAGGCGGGCTCCAGGAAGGGCTCGCCGTCCGGTCCGGTGCCGCCCCAGAGGAGGAGCGCCGGGCGCTCGGCAGCCGCGCCGGCCGAACCCTGTGGCTCGTCGACCAGCCTGTACCGCAGCGCGTTCGAGAAGCTGAAGTCGCTGATCCAGCGGTCCCGGCAGTAGCTCATGAGATCCGGGGTACTCGGAGGCACGAGCGCGCCGGTCCCGAAGTCGTAGCCCCAACTGCCGATCGAGCCGTCCGAATTGGGAAAGGCCGGGTCCGGGGCACCCGGGCGGCCGCATGGAGCATGCTGGAGATTCATGTTGTGCCCGAGCTCATGAGCGATCGTCGACGAGTTCGTGACCGAGAAGCTGGTCCGGCCCGGAGTGGCCGCCACGCCCGCGGCACCGGTGACGGTACCGGCCATCAGTCCCTGATAGTGACCCTCGCCGCCCTCGACGACCCGGATCGCTTCCGTCGCCCTCAGGATCTCGAAGGCGTGGTTGCTGGAAACGGTGACGGCTTCGTGATCCGTGACCTCGAGTTCGGCCACCGGCAGGAGCACCCGCGCATCCTCGAGGAGTTCATGTCCCATGGGATCGGCCGCCATCCCGGCCGTCGCCGCCAGCACCGAACGGTCGGGGGCTGAGGCCCACAGGAACGGGATCACGGTCAGGTCGAGCACGGGCATCGCGCGAATATCGAGCCTCAGGCGTCCCTCCTCGGGAATCCGCCTCGTGATGTTCACGCCGGAACCCAGCGTTCCGTCGGGATCGATCTCGATCACGATCTCCGTGTCCGGCTGCAGCACATGCCCGGGAATCTCGGCGTTGGCCGACCGGGTCAGGTCACCCTCGTTGACGCTGGTCGGGATGGCCGTGGATTGTCCGGAGATCTCGGCGACATGGACTTCGCTGCCGTCCGAATGGAAGCTGGCGCGCACGGGCGGGATCGTGGCTCCACCCGCGGCTGCCGCGGTGACGAAGACGCGAAGCAGGGCGGGCTCACCGGCCACGAGCGGCACCGGGAACGACCTCGACTGAACGGCCTGTGTCAGCAGGAAGGCGGAGCCGCCCGAGTCCTCGCACAGCGCCACCCGCTGTTTCCAGATCCGGCCGAGCCAGTTTGCGAACGGCTCTCCGCGGGGCGCGCAGAGGTCGGTGCCACCCGTGAGCAACGCCTCCATCCGGCCAAGCTGCGTCAGCGCTGCGGGCAACGAACCCGACATGCGCCGATTGTCGGTGACGTCCAGTTGCGTCAAGGCGGTCATGTCTCCGAACCGCTGCGGCACTCCGCCCTCGAGATCGTTGTCTCCGAGCCACAGCCACTGGAGCGCCCCGAGATCGCCGAGCTCCGGCGGAAGCGGCCCGCTGAGGCGGTTTCCGAACAACAACAACGACTGCAGGCCCGTCATGCCTCCCCACTCCGCCGGTATCGGGCCCGTGATCTCGTTGTTGTACAACTGCAGATCCTCAAGGCTGGTCAGCCGTCCGAGCTCCGGCGGCAGAGGGCCGGTGATCCCGTTTCCGCGAGCGTACAGCTCCTTGAGGCTGTGAAGATCGCCAAGCTCCGGCGGCAGGGGTCCCGTCAGGTCGTTCTCCGAGACATACAGCCACTTCAGCCGCGGGAGGTTTCCGATCTCCGCCGGGAGGGATCCCGTCAGGCCGTTGAACTGGAGGAGCAGGGACTCCAGGCGTGTGGTCCCGGAGAAGAGCCCGGCGGGGATCGGGCCGGTGAGGTCGTTGATTCCCAGGTGGAGGAACTCGAGGCTGGCAAGCTCGCCGAGTTCCGGGGGAATCCTGCCTGACAACGAGTTGCCCGCCAACGCCAGGGTCCGAAGACGGGACAACCGTCCCAGCTCGGGAGGGATGGGGCCTCGCAGGTCGTTCGAGAGCAGCAACAGGCGTTCGAGCTTCGACAGGTCGCCGAGTGCGCGAGGAATGGTGCCTGAAAGCGAGTTCTGGTTGAGGTCGAGTTCCACCAGTTCCGGCAGCTCACCCAACTCGGCGGGGATGGAACCGGAGAGATTGTTGCTTCCGAGATGGAGGTTTCTCAGGCGCGTAAGGCTTCGAAGTTCGGCCGGTATGCGGCCACTCAGACCGTTGAAGTTCAGGTTGACCCGCTCGATCGCCGACAGGCGGCTCAACGCGGCCGGAATGGCGCCGACGAGGTTGTTACCTTCCAGCTTCAGCTCAACCACACGCCCTTCGTCGTCGACCGAGACTCCCTCCCATTCGCGGACGTGCCGGTCGCTCAGCCAGTTGCCTGCCCGCTCCCAGTTCGGCCCGCCCGTCGCTTCATGGAACGCCACCAGGGTCGCCCGGTCCGGTGACGGCGTCGGCCGCCTCACTCTCACGCGGGCCTCGCCCGAGACTTCGCCGGAGGTCGCGGTTACCGTGGTCTCGCCGTCCCCGACGGCCGTGACCAGCCCCGCATTGTCCACCCGCGCCACGGAAGGATTGCTGCTCGCCCACGTCACGGTCGCGCCGGACATCACCTGTCCGTTCTGGTCGCGCACCTCCGCCGACAGCTGGACGGTGGCGCCCAGCGCGGTCAACTCGGCGGTCGCCGGGCTCACCGTCACCGCGGTCGGCCGAGGCGGATCCGGGGGAGGCGGGGGAGGAGGCGGCGGGTCGACAGTTCCGTCGCCGCAGGCGAATGCCCAGACGGCCGACGCCAGCAGGGCTGCGCCCAGCGATACACGCGTCGATCCGTCCCTGCGCTTGATCATTCGTCCGGTCCCTTTCGCGGTGCCCTGATCGAGCACGCCTGCCGTGGCTGTTGCCCCACAGTCACACGCGCGGGCGCCGCACACTACTCCCCAAATAGGGGGGTAAAGGTCCCGTCAAATGGACGAAGTTTGTTACAGTTTCAGGGGCCGCTTCTCGATCCTGCGGAGGCCGAGCCACGCGATGCCGGTCCACAGGAGGAAGTGATAGATGGCCACTCCCGTCGCTCCCCAGTCCCAGGCCACGCCGGACGCGAACCCCGCGACGAGATCGTTGATGACTCCGATGGGGAAGATGACGAACGACAGTACCGTGCTGACCGACTCCGCCGCCGACCAGTTCTCCAGAATGATGGGGTTTTCGAGCAGCGACCCCACGGCCCCGGAGAGCAGGTAGTACAGCAGCGCGAAGAGCGCGGCACGGCGGATCCCGAGTGCCGTGATGGCGAAGCTGATCGCGCATGCGAGCACGCCCCTGAGGCAGACGCTCAGGATCTCTCCCAGTTCCGTGGCCGGCACGGTTCCGGACGGCAAAACGGCGACCGCGCCCGTCACACCGAAGATCAGGAGAGCGGCGAACGTCGCGACCTGTATGCCGGCGTACTGCCGGAGATAGAAGGACCGTAGCGGCATCGGATGTTGCGCCCACAGCATGATCGCGCCGCTGCGTCGCTCGTTCGCGACCATCCCGCCCGGCATCAGGAAGGCGAAGAGGATCGTGCCGAAGCCGAAGGCGAGGTTCAGCAGGCTGAAGAGGAGGACCGTGACCGCCCCTCGCGTCATGGTTTCGATCTGCTCGCTGGTCGGCTCGGTGCCGCCTTCCATCGCCTCACCCACGGCCTGCATGCGCTCGAGGGTCTCCGCCACGGGGTAGGCGTGCGAGAGGACGAGGACCCCGGCGCCGAACAGGAATACCACCAGCGCGAACTTCCACCTGCGGTGCAACGCGTTCCGGAGGGAAGCCTTGAGGATGTTCATGACACCGCCCCTTCCAGTCCGACGAACTCCGTCTCGAGGAACTCGCGCGTGAAGCCGCCTTCCGGTGGCTCCACGATGCGTCCGCGCCCCCGGTCGATCAGGAGGACGCGGTCGCTCATCATCGCGAGTTCGCCGAGGTCGTGGCTGGCGACGAGGATCGTGGACTGGCCGCGAATCTCCTCGATCCGCCGGCGGAGGCGGATGCGCTGCCCGGGGTCCAGTCCCGATTCGGGCTCGTCCAGGAAGAGCAGCCCGGTCGGCCGCATCAGAGCCATGGCGAGCGCCAGCCGGCGCCGCATCCCCTTGGACAACGAGTCGGCGGGACCGCCGGTGTCGTAGTCGAGCCCGGCCAGCCGGCAGGCGCGCTCGATGTCGGCGTCGGGACCGGCCGCGGCCGCCGCGAGCGCGAGCAGGCCGTCGCACATCCAGCCCGGCGGGAGCACCGTGTCTTCGGCCAGGTAGCCGATCCCGTGCCGGCGCCGGTAGTCCGCGGGGTCGGTGCCGGACACGGTGGCCTCGCCGTCCATCGGAGCCAGCACACCCAGCAGCGTGCGGAAGAGTGTCGTCTTGCCCGAGCCGTTGGGGCCCACCACCGCGAGCACTTCGCCGGGCACGATGTCGAGCGAGAGCCCGCCCAGCACCCACTGCCCCCGGCGATACCCGATACGCAACTCGCGAAGCCTCAGCTCCGCCGGTCCGTTTGCGATGGTCATATGCTCCTCATGCTTCGTCGTCCCTCGTCGATTTTTGTCACGTCTTCAGCGAATCAGTAGCGTCCGAGTCGCTCGCGGTAGGAGCGCATCTCCCGCTTCAGCACCGGGGCCAGCAGGTACAGGCCGAGAAGGTTGGGAATCGCGACCACGTAGATCACCGCGTCCGAGAGATCGATGAGCGCTCCCAGTTGCAGGCTGGCGCCCAGGACCACGAAACCGCAGAAGAACAGCTTGAAGCCGGCTTCCACGGTTCGGTTCTCGCCCGTCAGATAGGTGAGAGACTTCAGGCCGTAGTAGCTCCAGGAAATCATGGTGGAGAAGGCGAACAGCACCGCCGCCACCGAGAGGGGCACGGGCGACCACGAGAGCGTGCTCTCGAAGGCCGTCTTCGTCATCTCGATGCCGGTGATGCCGGCGTCGGCCAGCGACGGATCGTAGACCGTCGTGATGATGACCAGCGCCGTCATCGTGCAGATGACCACCGTGTCGATGAACGGCTCCAGCAGGCCCACGAAACCCTCGGTGCACGGTTCGTCCGTCTGCACCGCCGAGTGCGCGATGGCGGCGGAGCCCAGGCCGGCCTCGTTCGAGAACACGGCCCGCCGGAACCCGATGATCATCACGCCGATCATGCCGCCGCCGACGCTGTCCGCCGAGAACGCCCCCTCCCAGATCTGGACGATGGCGCCGGGGAGCCGGTCGGCGTTCAGCCCGATGATGGCCAGCGCCGACAGCACGTAGAGCACCGCCATGAAGGGCACCAGCCTGGAGGTGACGCGGGCGATGCTTCGGATCCCGCCCACGGTGACCAGCGCCACCGCTCCGGCCATGACGACGCCCAGCAGCCAGGCCTTGTCGCTGAAGAAGCTGCCTTCGGCGCCCGTCACCTCGATCAGGATGGCGGCCGCCTGGTTGGACTGGAACATGTTGCCGATGCCGAGACAGCCCAGGACCATGGCGGCGGCGTAGAACATCCCCAGGCCGCGGCCGATCCCGGGCAGGTTCCGCAACTCCAGACCGTGCTGCAGATAGTACATCGGGCCGCCGCTCACGGAGCCGTCCGGGTTGGTGCGGCGATACTTCACCGCCAGCGTGCACTCGGCGAACTTGGTGCTCATGCCGAGCAGCCCGGCGATGATCAGCCAGAGTGTGGCTCCGGGCCCGCCGAGCGAGATCGCCACGGCCACGCCCGCGATGTTCCCGATGCCGACCGTGCCCGACACGGCGGTCGCGAGCGCCTGGAAGGGCGTCACCTCGCCCGGCTGCGAGGGATCCGTGTAGCGGCCTCTCACCAGGTCGAGCGCGTGCCTGAAGCCCCGCACGTTGATGAAGCCCAGGTACAGAGTGAAGAACGCGCCCCCGGCGATGAGCCACGCCACGATCAGCGGAATCTCGACCCCGCCGACCGGCACGGAGAAGAAGATGAACTCCGATACCGCGTCCGCGACGGGCCGCATGATCCGGTTGACGAGTTCGTCGACCCCCATGGGCGGCGCCGCTACCGCGCGAATACCGACCTGCCCCGCGAGAACGTCTCCAGGATCGGAATGAACTCCAGGTTCTCAGGATCCGCGGTGAGCGGGTTCTCGCCCAGGATCACGAGATCGGCCTGCTTGCCGACCGTGATCGAGCCCTTGGCGTCCTCCTCGAAGTACTGGTAGGCGGCTCCGAGCGTGACGGCATGCAGCGCCTGCAGCACCGTCGGCCGCTGGTGGGGCCCGAGGACGTGCCCGCTGCGGGTCGTGCGGTTCACGGTGATCGAGACGAGTCGCATGATGTGCGGCGGGACCACGGGGGCGTCGTTGTGGACGGTGAAAGGCACCCCGCGTTCGAGCGCCCAGCCCACCGGGCTGATGTTGTTGCCCCGCTCCTCGCCGAAGCTGCGCCGGTGCCAGTCGCCCCAGAAGAAGGCGTGCGCCGCGAAGAACGAGGGCACGACGCTCAGTTCGGCGGCGCGGTCCAACTGGTCGGCGCGCATGAGCTGCGCGTGGATGATGACGGAGCGGTGGTCGGGCATGGGATCCATGTCCGCGACCGCCTCATCCACCCCATCCATCATGAGATCCATGGCCGCGTCGCCGTTGGCGTGGACGAGGATCGGGACGCCCGCCTCGATCAGCTGGTCCGCCTGGGCCTTGTACTCGTCGGGGTCCATGACGCCGTAGGCCACGTAGTCCGGCGGGGTGTTGGGCGGACGCTCCTCGTACGGGATCGTGACCCAGGCCGTGCGCCCCTGCGGGGAGCCGTCCAGCATGAGCTTCACGCCGGCCACCCGGAAGCCGTTCCGGTACTCGCGCACATAGGGCACGTCCGCCACCTCGCCGGGCGCGCCGCGGCGGCGCACGAAGGCCGCGACGTCCGCCTTGAAGGGCTCGCGGTCCGCGGCCGCCTGGAAGCGTTCGGCCTGCGCCGCGGAGGTCCCGCCGTCCTGGATCGTGGTCGTGCCGTGGCTCAGGTAGACGTCGATGGACCGGCGGATCAGGTCGTCGAATTCCTCCGGGGACGGGGCGCCCCCGCGCTGAATGGCCAGCAGCCCGCTGGCGGTTTCCTCCAGCACGCCGTTGGGCTCCATCGACCCCTCGATGCGGCGCACATGGCCGCCAGGCGGGTCCGGCGTGTCGGCGGTGATGCCGCTGGCCGCGAGCGCGGCGGAGTTGGTCGTCGTCAGGTGTCCCGACACATGCGTGAGGACGATGGGGTGCTCGGTCGAGGCGCGGTCCAGATCCGCGCGCGTGGGGTGCCGGCCCTCCTCGAGCAGGGAGTCGTCGTAGCCGCGCCCGGTCACCGGCTCGCCGGGGGGAATGTCGTGCTCGTCGATCCACGCCCGCACCTTGCGCACGATGTCGTCGATGTTGCTGACGTCGCCCACCGGCGGCGGGTGCAGCAGCAGGGACGTCTGGTCGCGGCCCGGGCCCAGGAAGTGGCCGTGGGCGTCGATGAACCCGGGCAGGAGGGCGCCTTCGCCCAGCTCCACCACCCGGGTCGAGGGCCCTTCCAGCGCCATCACGTCGTCCCGCGAGCCCGCCGCCACGATGGTATCGCCGCGCACCGCGACCGCCTCCACGGCGGGCTGCTCCGGATCCATGGTGATGATGTGGTCGCCGAAGAAGATGGTGTCCGCGGGGTCGGCTTCCGGGTCGGCTTGCGGGGCGCACGCCGCGACGGCGAAGGCAAGGGCCAGCGCGAAAGCTGCGAGGGCTTCTCCGGATCTTCTCACGACTCCCTCCACGCCTTCCGCGGGGACCGGCTACAGCCTGCCGTGGGGACCGGCTATACTACGTGCTCCGCGTTGCATGCGCCCGCGCGGGGACAAACGGAGACTGGAGGCCGGACGTGCCGAAGAGAACGATGACTCCCTCCGAAGCGCTCGTCGAGACGCTGGTGGCGGAGGGCGTGACGGAGGTATTCGGGTTGGTGGGCTCGGCGTTCATGGACGCCCTCGACCTGTTCCCGGATGCGGGCATCCGCTTCATCTCGGTCGCGCACGAGCAGGCGGCCGCGCACGCCGCCGACGGGCTGGCGAGGGTGACGGGAAGGCCCCAGGCCTGCATCGCCCAGAACGGCCCCGGCGCGGCCAACTTCGTCTCCGCCATCGCGGCCGCCTTCTGGGCGCACTCCCCCGTCGTCGCCATCACCCCGGAGACGGGATCGCTCGGCATCGGCACCGGAGGCTTCCAGGAACTCGACCAGATGCCGATGTTCGAGGCCCAGACCGTCTTCCAGGTACGCGTCAACCGCCCGGAGCGCATGGGCGAACTTGCGCGGCGCTGCTTCTACCGCGCGAAGCTCGAACTCGGCCCCACGCACCTCAACATCCCCCGGGACTACTTCTACGGCGACATCGAGGAGGAGATCTTCGCGACGCCCATCCTCGGCCCCGGCCGGCCTCCCAAGGCGGACATCGAGGAAGCGGTCCGGATCCTGAGCGGCGCCCGCTATCCGGTCATCGTCTCCGGAGGAGGCGTCAGCCAGGGCGACGCCCTGCGGGAAGTCACGGCGCTCGCCGAGCACCTGAGCGCGCCGGTGGTCAACACCTACCTGCACAACGACACCTTCCCCTACAGCCACGAACTGGGGTGCGGGCCGATCGGCTACTGCGGTTCGAAGGCCGCCATGCGCACCATCGCCAAGGCGGACGTGGTGCTCGCCCTCGGGACCCGGCTCGGGGTCTTCGGCCTCCTGCCCCAGTACGACATGACCTACTGGCCCGAAGACGCCACCCTCATCCAGGTGGACCGGGACGCGAGGCAGTGGGGGATGAGCAAGATCCCGGCTCTCTTCTCCGTCGCCGACGTGAAGGAGTATGCCGTCGAACTGCTCGACGAGTTGAGAAGCGCGCTCCCGGACCCGGGACGAAACGAGGCGCGCATCGCCGACGTCGCTCGCGAGAAACAAGCCTGGGACGAGGAACTCGAGGACTGGTCCTCGTCCACCAACGCCCTCATGCACCCCCGGCGCTTTCTGTGGGAGTTCACGCGCGCGCTGCCCGGGGACGCGCTGGTGAGCACGGACATCGGCAACACCTGCTCGATCACCAACGGATATCTCCGCTTCAACGGCCCGCGCCAGCACCTCGCCGCGCTCACGTGGGGGAACTGCGGCTTCGCGTACGGCGCCGCGCTGGGCGCCAAGGTCGGCAATCCGGCCGCTCCCGTGTTCGCCATCCAGGGGGATGGCGCGTGGGGCATCAGCGGGATGAGCGAGGTGATGACGGCGGTGCGCGAGGAGATCCCGGTCATCGCCATCGTCATCAACAACCACGAGTGGGGCGCCGAGAAGAAGAACCAGATCGACTTCTACGCCAACCGCTTCGTGGGCACGAACCTGCGCGCCAACCCGGACTTCGCGAAGGTGGCCGAGTCGATGGGCGCGAAGGGCTACACGGTCGAGGACTACCGCGACGTGCAGGACGTGGTGCGCGACGCCGTGGCGAGCGGCCAGCCGTGCGTCATCAACGCGGTCGTCGAGGGAGGCGCCAACGTGCTCGCGGAGCCGTTCCGCCGGGACGCGCTCGCGATGCCCACCCGTCACCTGGAGAAATACGCGCACCTCAGCCTGAGCTAGCAGGCTGCGGCGGCCCGCCAAGGAGAGCCGGATGTCCGACACACAGGCGTTGCTGGCGGACTACGACGTCCAGGACGTCATCGAGAAGGACCGGAAGCACCTCTGGCACCACCTGTTCCAGCACAGCGTCTTCGAGACGCAGGACCCGCAGGTCTTCGTGGAGGGCCGCGGCGCGCGCGTCCGGGACATCCACGGGAAGGAGTACCTGGACGGGACCTCGGGCGGCGTCTGGTGCGTGAACGTCGGCCACGGGCGGGAGAGCATCGCGCGGATCGTCTACGAGCAGTTGACGCGGCTGCCGTACTACGCGGGCGTCGTCGGCACCGTCCCGGCCGCCCAGTACGCGAGCGCGCTGGCCGAGTGGCTGCACGGCCTCGACCACCTCTACTTCGCCAACAGCGGCTCCGAGGCCAACGAGAAGGCCATCAAGATGGTGCGCCAGATCGCCCACCTGAACGGGAGCCGCAAGTCGAAGGTCCTGTACCGCGACCGCGACTACCACGGCACGACCATCGCCTGCCTCGCCGCCAGCGGACAGGAGGAGCGCAAGGAGGCCTACGGGCCGTTCCCGGACGGGTTTTCGGGGATTCCGCACGCGATGTGCTATCGCTGTCCCTTCGGAAAGACCTATCCGGACTGCAACATCGAGTGCGCGCGCGCCCTCGGGGATGCGATCGAGGAGGAGGGGCCGGAGACGGTGGGGGCCGTGATCCTCGAGCCGATCACCGCGGGCGGGGGGGTCATTCCTCCGGTCGAGGAATATTTTCCGATCATCCGCGAGATCTGCGATGAATACGGCGTCATCCTGATCATCGACGAGGTCGTGTGCGGATTCGGGCGCACGGGGACGATGTTCGGGTTCGAGCACTACGACTTCGTCCCGGACATCGTCACGATGGCCAAGGGCATGGCCAGTTCCTACGCTCCGATCTCCGCGGCCGCGGTGCGTGGCGAGGTGTTCGACCGGTTCCTGGGAGATCCGAGCGAGAAGCTCGACTACTTCAGGGACATCAGCACCTACGGCGGCTGCACCGTCGGGTTCGCGGCCGCGCTCGAGAACCTGCGCATCATCGAGGACGAGGACCTGATCGAGAACAGCCGCGCGGTCGGTGCCTACCTGCAGGACCGCCTGCGGGAACTGCTGGACCACGACCACGTGGGCGATGTCCGCGGCAAGGGCCTGTTCGCCGGCGTGGAGCTGGTCGAGGACAAGGCGACGAAGGCGCCCGTGAGCGAGGACGTCATGGCGGCCGTCGTGGGAAGGGCCGCCCGGGAGGGCGTGCTCGTGGGCCGGACCACGCGGAGCATCCCCGGCCTGAACAACACCGTGACCATCGCCCCGCCCCTCGTCGTGACCCGGGCGGACATCGACGAGCTGGTCGGGGCCGTGAAGACCGGCATCGAAACCGGCTGCAGGGATCTCTGAATGGACAGGGTCAGGGACAGGGACACGGAAGCCGGCTTCGACGTCCGGGAGGACTTTCGGCGCTTCTCACAGCGGGACGACATCTTCTGTCGCTCGTTCTGGGACCCGGAAGTGCGCACGCACCGCTCGGACATGTTCTACGAGACGTACCGCACGCCGAAGCTGACCTGGCGCTCCGTCGACGGCTTCACCCAGCGGGATTACGCGCTGCGCAACGCGTCCTGGCACGTGACGGACATCTTCGCCGAACTGCGCGACGGCGACGACCGCCGCGAAGGGTTCCTGGACCCGTACACCAGCGTCCGCGAGGGCCCGGGGAGCACGCTGCCGGTGGAGTCGCCAGAGGAGATGGCGCGCGAGATCAAGCACGCCGCGAAGACGCTCGGCGCGGACCTGGTGGGGATCACCGGCAACGATGAGCGCTGGCTGTACACGCACGCCTACAGCCGCGAGAACGAGCACGAGAAGCCGCAGGAGATCTCCACCGATCTCGGAAACGTGATCGTGATCGCGCAGTCCATGGACCGCGAACTGCTGAGCACGGCGCCCTCCGCGCTCAGCGGCACCGCGACCGGCGCCACCTACTCCCGGGACACGATCGTGCTGCTGGCGATCGCGCAGTACATCGTCAATCTCGGCTACCGCGCCGTGGCCAGCATGAACGACTCGGCGCTGGTCATCCCGCTCGCCATCCAGGCCGGGCTGGGCGAATACGGGCGCCACGGCCTCCTCATCACCCGCGAGTACGGTCCCCGCGTGCGGCTGGGCAAGGTCTTCACCGACCTGCCGCTCGCCCACGACCGGCCCGTCCGCTTCGGCGTGAAGGAGACGTGCGACCTCTGCCGCGCGTGCACCAAGGGCTGCCCCGCCGGGGCCATCGACGACGGCGAACCCTCCACGGTGGTCCACAACCGGTCGAACATCCAGGGCATCCGAAAGTGGACCACGGATGCCGAGAAGTGCTTCCGCTTCTGGGCCAACCAGAACACCGACTGCTCGATCTGCATCCGCGTCTGCCCCTACAACCGCGATTATCGCGACCGGTGGAGCCGGGTGTGGCGACGGCTGGCGGGCACGCGGCTACGGCGGTTCGCGCTCTGGCTGGACCGCATCAGCGGTCGCGGCGAGCGCCTCAGGCCGTCCCGCTGGTGGGCGGCGCCCGGCGGCGCCTGACGAAGCGTCGCGGCTCGACGAAGCGTCGCAGCCGACGCAGCGCCAGCGAGAGGCCGGTCCACACCATCAGCGCGGCCGCCAGCGAGAAGAATCCGGCCAGCAACTGCCCCCCCAGCCCCCAGTACTCCCCCGTGTGCGCGTAGCGCAGGAACTGCTGCGCACGGCGCGCGGGCGTGTCGTCGGCGAAGGACTCCCACGCGCGCACGCTGCCGGTGGCGGCGTCCAGGGTGAGAAGGCCGCTCCTGTGAGGCTGGCCCGCGCGGCCTCCGTGCACCTCGACGCGGACCTCGGGATCCGTAGGGCGCGGCATGTGCAGGGTCAAAGTTCGCCACTCCGGCGCCCACCCCTCCGCGGTGGCGAGCACGGCGCGGAGGTCCGGGTCCGGGGCGCGACGGGCGTCCACCGAAATCGCCGTCCCCTCGATTCCCCGTTCGGACGCCGATCCGGCCGGCCATGCCCCGGCGGGCACGAGGCTTCCCACCGCGGGGTAGACCCGATCCCCCACCGCCGGATACGACGTGGCGACCCCCGTGGCCGCGATCACGGCCAGGGGCAGGACGGACCAGATCCCGACCGCCTTGTGCCAATTGAGATCGCGGGCGGCGCCTCTGGCCCGGGGACGTAGCAGGAGCCCTTCGGCGAGCGACCGCCGGGTGACGGGCCACGGGATCCACAGGATCGGTCCGGTAAGCAGCAGAAAGAGGAAGGCCACGTTCACCGCCCCTGTCACGGCCCGCGCTCGGCGCACCGAACCTCCGGAGACGTTGAACCAGCGGTGCCAGTTGTGAACGCCCTCGAAGAACCGCTCGAGTCCGCCGGGTCCCCTCCCCAGTACCCGCCCCGTGTACGGATCGAGGCGGGCGTAGACGTCCTGCCCCGCGTGGACGCGTACGGGCGCGCGCGAATCCGACCGATAGCTCAGCGAAGTCGCGGTGAGCCCCGCCGCCGCCACGAGCCCCTCCGGACGCAGCCGTGCGGCGCCTTCCGGCGCGGCCACGAAGTACCGTCGCTCCGCCAGCCCCGTCACCGTCTCCTCCAGCGACAGCACCGCCCCCGTCGCCGCCAGCATGAGGATGACCAGCCCCGCCGTAACGGCCACCGTGAGGTGCAGCCAGAAGACGATGGTCCGGATCATCGCCTGGACCTCGCCCGGTCGCCCCCTATCCGCCCGGGGTCAGCGTGACGTAGCGCTCGAACCGCGCGACCTCGTTCTCGTCCACGTACTTCCCCATCTCGCGCCGGAACTGGTCCAGGTCGGTGTACGGGCGGTACTCCTCGAACTCGTGGGCCATGCGCTCGCTCATCCCCGGCACCGCCATGATCTCGTCGCGGGTGGCGCTGTTCAGGTCGATCGGGACGTACACGTAGCGCGCGAGCCGCTCGACCTCTTCCTCGTCCACGTACTTCCCGATCTCCATGCGGAACTCACCCATGTCCGCGTAGGGCCGGTACTCCTCGAACTCGTGCGCCATCCGATCCCCCACGCCCGGGATCAGCAGGATCTCGTCGTTCGTCACGTCGTTGAGGTTGATGGGCAGCCAGAGCCCACCGTACGCCGCCAGCGCCGCCTCCTCTCCGACCGCCTCCGCCAGCGCCGCGTGCAGATCCGCCACGCGCAGGTAAGGCCGACCGCCGACCACCGCCGCGGCCACCTCGGCCGTGATCCCCGGGGCCGTGGCCAGTTCGTCTTCCGTCGCGAGGTTGGGATTCAAGAGAGTGGCGGTCGCGCCGGCGTCGGCCGCCTCCGCGGCGGCGGGCTCGGATGCCGCGGCCGGTTCGGACTCCGCCGTATCATCGCCACCCCCGGCACAGCCGACCGACAGCACCGGAATCATGAAGAGGGCGAGAATTGCGCTGCGACTGCGGAACATGACTCCTCCGTTATTGGAACCAGCAGCCCGTGGCTGCCAGAATGAGATTCATTCTCAACTAGCTTCAAAATCCACACGCGGAGGGGGCCGGGTCAAGTTCGAGAGACATCGCCCCCATCACTGCATGGGGTGTGTAACGTGTCACGTCCCGACACCCGCACCAGATAGCAGCTGCTTGATGCCTGCCAGTCCTCGATTCGCATCGACAAGCTGTCGAGCAGGTGGGTGATCGCGGACTTGTCGCGGTACGGTTGGGTCTCGGGCGCCGCTTCGATGAAAGCTTCGGGGTCCCCGGACTGAGCGATCAGCCGCCGCATCGCGAGGGCTATTGCGCGTTCCTGTTTCGTCGATCCGAGGCCCGTGCCGATGCATAACAGAACGGCCTGGAACGTGCTGATCCTGGCCATCTTCGCGACCCACGCCACCATCGCGCCGAAGCCGAGGCGATGCAGCGCCAGGGCCGACCGCATGTGCAGCGTGTCCTCGCGCAGGAGTCCAAGCGAGGTCAGGAAGCGCTCCTGGGCCGCACTGAATCTGTAGAATGCGACGAAGACGTTGCCCGTCCCGGAAACGATCCGGTTCGCTTCGCGCATGACCGTCTCGATGTCCTGCAGCTCGGCCATGAAGTCGATGACGCCGGTCGCGAAGATGACCGTCTCATAGGACCCATCGATGAACGGCATCGAAGTCGCATTCGCGCGAACAAGGGTCAAGCCTCTTCGCGACCTGGCGTATTCCAGCATCCTGGCGCTCAGATCGATGCCGTCGCAGCGCAGCCCCTGACGCCGCAGCTCCTCGACAATCAGCCCTTGCCCGGCACCGATGATCAGAACGGGCTCCCGAATGTCGCCGAGAATCCGACGCAGGCTCGACACGTCCAGGTAGTTGTCTTCGATGCGCCAATGATGCGGTGCCAGCGTATCCCAGTAGTTGGACGCGTTGCGCGGGGCCGATTCTCCGTCGCCCTCGGTCACCGTCCATCGCCTCCTTGATAACCGGCCACTCGCAGAGCCTCGATACGCCGACCCCTGACCCCGATTCATCCATTCTTGGCTCCGGCCGAATATAGACCCTCGGAGCGAGGCTCCGTAGAGTGACGCACCGTGATCGGAGGCGTGCGTTGCGTAGACTGACCCTTCTGGCTGCTTTGCTCCTTTGCGCCCCAGGTGCGCTGCGCGGGCAGAGCGTGTGTCCGACGCCGTGGCAGTTGGAAGAGGTCCTGCGGATCGGATCCTTCGAAAGCACGGACCTCGTTGCGAGCGTCCTGGATCTCGCGATCGGTCCCGACAGCGCTCTCTACGTCGCTCAGGCCATGGTGCCGGCGGTCACGGTCTTCTCGCTTGATGGCCAGGTGCTTCGCCGGATCGGTCGTGCGGGCCAGGGGCCTGGTGATATAGAGCTTGCCGCGCGCTCCGTAGGCTGGGTCGGAGACACCCTTTGGATAGCGGACTTCAGCCGGGTCCAGTTGTTCACCACCGATGAGCGCCGTCCGGAGCAGATCATTCAGTTCTCTCGGAGCGTGCCCGAAGAGGGGTCGCTGCTGACCCCGGGCCGCATGCTCGCCGACGGTACGCTCGTTGGCAGGCGTCGCATTACGGATGGGGGGGCCTTTTCATCCCGAGGCGAGGACCCCGGACTCGCGTTTCGCCGCTTCTCACGATCCGGCGAAGTCCTGGACACCATCGCCACGATAGAATGGCCGGGAAACGGCATCGAGAATGAGGTGGACGCCCAGTTGTTCCCCGGCACACACCCCCTCAGAGACCTCCCGCCTCTCGGACTCGGCGAATCCCTCACCGCGGTCACGCCCGACGGCTCAGCGGTCGTACGGATCGGGGAAGTGCATGAAGACGCGACTCCGCCGACCTTCGACCTTCTGGTGATATCGATCCGTGGAGACACGCTCCTGCAGCGGTCCGTCGAGTACGAACGCCGCGACGTCACCCGTGCGATGGAACGCCGCCTGGAGGACGAGTACGCAGGCTGGAGGGCCGGCGACTACTACCCTACGGGCCTTCAGTTAACTGAGACGACGCTCGAGCGGAGGCGTCGCGCGGCCCGAAGAGTTTTCTGGGTTCCGGAATACCTCCCCCCGGTCCGGCAGGTCGTGGCCGGAACGGACGGGACCATCTGGTTGCTTCGAGAGATGCGCGAGGACCGCGTCGACGTGTGGGAGGTCTACGATTCCGGCGGAACGCTGGAAGGCACGGTAGAGATCGGACAGGGTCGCACTTCGCTCGTGCCCTGGGATCCTCGCCTCGCGGTAGGCATCGCCAGCCGCGACGAAGTCTGGGGCGCCACGTACGGCGAGTTCGGCATCCCGTACATTCACCGGTATCTGGTCGATCGGACGTGCGCGCCCTAGAACCGGGGGAGAGCTTGATTGCATTGCAATCATTCGGTAGCTTCTCCGCCCGTTCCCGGACCGCGAGGAGGCACGGCCGATGGCGAGCATCACGATCCGCAATCTTGACGACGACATAAAGACGCGCCTTCGCGTACGCGCGGCCGAGCATCACCGTTCGATGGAGGAGGAAGTGCGTATCATCCTGCGCGATGCCGTCACCGGTCGTCGCACCGGTCCGCGAAACCTCGCGACGTTCACCCGCGAGTGCTTCGCGTCCCTTGGCGGCGTCGAACTCGAACTTCCCCCCCGCGGCCCGATGCGTGCGCCTCCGGATTTCTCCTGAGCGGCTCTCATGTTCGTAATAGATACGAATGTCGCGTCGGAACTGATGCGCTCTGAACCGGCGGCGGCAGTAGCGGTCTGGATTGCTGAGCACGATGCGCAGGACATGTACCTGACGGCCGTCAGCGAAGCGGAACTGCTCTACGGTGTCGCGATCCTGCCGGCCGGCAAGCGGCGGAACGCGCTCGAAGCTGCCATGACCCGCTGGCTCAATCTCGGCTTCAGAGAGCGTATCCTCCCGTTCGACAGCGCTGCCGCCCAGGCCTACGCGGAGATCGCCGCGGAACGCCGCCACGTCGGCCGACCCATCGGCGAGGCCGACTGCCAGATCGCTGCCATATCCCGCATACGCGGAGCCGCTCTGGTCACGCGCAACGTACGGGACTTCGAGGGTACGGGACTGAATGTGATCGATCCCTGGTCGGGATAACGGTTTGTTGCGGGTGAGACGCGGGTGGCCTAGCGTCGGCGGCGACGGCTTTTCGGTCTAGTTCGTGTAGCGCGGGAGATTGCATGTCTACGTTCGTGATGGTTCGCCGTGTCCAGGCAACGGGCACCCAGGCGTGCGGACCTTTCGCAGCACTTCCTCCGGAGCAGGTCGCTTGCGGCTAGCCTGATCGCTCAGGCTCCCGTCGCACAAAACGATCTGGTCGTCGAGGTCGGTGCGGGCCGCGGCATCCTCACTCGAGAGCTGGCGCGTCGATGCCGTGAGGTCGTCGCGGTGGAGTTCGACGGCGCGCTGGCCGAGGCGCTTCGCGCGCGCTTCCGGACTGACAGCCGTATCACGATCGACCGGTCCGACTTCCTGCGTTTTCGGCTGCCCGATGTCCCCTACAAGGTCCTGGGGAACATCCCGTTCAACCGGACGGCCGCCATCGTCCGGCGACTCGTCCAAGCCGATCCTCCGCCGCGGGACGCCTGGCTCGTGGTCCAGCGTGAAGCGGCCGAGCGGTTTGCCGGCCGTCCCTGTGCCCGGGAGACCCAGTCCTCGCTGCTGCTCAAGCCGTGGTGGCAGATCGAGATCGCGCGGCGCTTGCGCCGTACCGACTTCGATCCTCCTCCGAGCGTCGACGCCGTCGCCCTCTGGCTGGCGCGACGCACGCGACCGCTCGTGGACCGCTCCCAGGCCGCGGACTACCGGCGCTTCATCCGCAGTTGCTTCGGCCGCGACGGCCGCTCGATCCGGCGGTGCCTGCGATCCGAATTCACGCGAACGCAGATCTCCCGGCTGGGTCGGGATCTCCGATTCGATCCCTCCGGACCACCCCGCGACCTCACCTTCGACCAGTGGCTCGCACTGTTCCGTTTCCGAAGCCTCACCCGATCGTAGGCGCCGATGCGGAGGAGGAGAAGCGCCCGTGCTCCGGACACGTTGGGGGGGATACGGTGGTACAGCTATCATGGCAGGCATGAAAACGACCAGCGATATCCCGGATAAACACGAAGCATGGCTGCGCTCATGGCTGGATGCCGCCGATGAAGCGGTCAGGCAGGCGCCCGCGGGCCGTTCGGCGAGGGAAGAGGTGGCCGCCGCCCGAAACCGGCTGGAGCCAGTGATTCTCAGGAGTGCGCGATGACTTGGACACTCGCCTCCCGTTTCCGGACGCTTGTGATGCTCGCCGCGCTTGGCGGTCTCGCGTTCGTCCTCCCGTCCTCCGCTTCCTCCCAGGAGCGACCGCTCGTCACGCCGGACGACTATGGCCGCTGGGAGCGGCTTGGGGGTGTCGAGTTCTCACCGCTCGGTGACTGGATCGCTTATGAGGTCACGCGGGTGGACGAGACGTCGGAACTCCGCGTGCGCAGGATCGAGGAGGACTCCGCTCGCGTCTTCCCGTGGGGGTCGGAGCCGCGATTCTCCCCCGACGGGCGCTGGCTGGCCTGGACCATCGGGCTGCCGCCGGAGGAGCGGGAGCGGCTGGCGGAGAGCGACGAGCCGGTGCGCGAGAAGGCTTCGGTGATGGATCTGGAGACCGGGGGAATCCGCGAGTTCGAGGCGGTCTCCGAGGGGCGCTTCGACGCCTCCGGGCGGTACGTGGCACTGCGCGGCTATTCGCCGGACGAGCCGTCGGGCAAGGGCGCCGACCTCCGCATCGTCACGCTGGCGACGGGGGCGGAGACCTCCTTCGGGAACGTGAGCGAGATGGCCTGGAGCCCAGGCGGATCCCTGCTGGCGCTCGCCATCGCGACCGGCGCGGACGTGGGCAACGGCGTGCAGGTGTATGATGCCGATGCCGGGATCCTGCGCTCGGCCGACGCTTCCGGTTCGTCCTACCGGAGCCTCCGCTGGCGCGACGACTCGGCGGATCTGGCCGCCCTCCGCTCGCGCGAAGCGGCTTCGGCCGACGGGGCCGCCTACGACGTCCTGGCGTGGCGCGGCCTGGACCGCGGCGTCGAGACGATGGTGCTCGGCGCGGACGCGGCCGGCATCCCGGACACGCTCGAGGCGGTCCGGCACCGCGCCCCCGCCTGGTCGGACGACGGCCACATGATCTCCCTGGGGCTCCGGCCGATCGAGCCGGAAGCGATGAGGGCGGCGGACGACGAGCCGGAGGACGGTGACCCGGCGACGATGCCGAACCCGACCTTCCCGGCCTGCAGATCTGGCACACGAGCGACGTCCGCCTCTTCCCTGAGCAGAGGGTGTCGGAGGACCGCGACGCCGCGCGCTCGCTGCTCGCCGTCTGGCACCTCGACGACGACCGGGCGGTCGTCCTCGGGTCCGACCTCATGGCCGGGACCCAACTCCTGGAAGGCTGGGCGTACGCGCTGGAGGACATCAGCGAGCCCTACCCGTGGGGCGCGATGTTCGGCCGTCCGTACCACGACGTGTGGGCGATCGACGCGGACACCGGTGAGCGCCGCCGGCTCCTGACCCGCGTGCGCTACGAATGGCCGAGCGCGGGTGGCGACTGGCTCCTCTCATGGGACGGCTCCGCCTACCACAGCCTCCACATCGCCACGGGCGAACGGCATGACATGACGTCGGCCCTGGCGGCCGAGTTCGCGGACACCGGCTACGACACGCCCACCGACGTCATCCCCCCGCACGATTTCGGTCCCGGCGGCTGGCTCGACGGGGACCAGGCCGTCCTGCTCTACGACGAGCACGACATCTGGCGCGTCGCGCCCGACGGCTCGGGAGGCGAGCGGCTGACGCGCGGCGCGGAGACGGGGATCACGCACCGGCTGACCCGCGTCACCGATGACGACGAGCCCGGCATCGACCCGGATTCGCGCCCCTACCTGTCCCTCCACAACGACGGGACGGAGCAGCGCGGCTACGCCCGCTTCGCCGGCGGCTGGGCCAACGCGAGGGGCGAGGACGTGGCCGAGACCCTGATCCTGGAGGACGCGCGCCTGGCCGGCCTCACCCGCGCCGACAGCGCCGACGTTCTGCTCTACCGCGCGGAGCGCTTCGACGATCCGCCGGACTACTTCGTCGCGGGCCCGGACCTCGCCGACCCCTCCCAGGTAACGGCGATCAACCCCTTCATCGACGAGGTGGCGTGGGGCCGGGCGGAACTCGTCGACTTCACGAGCGAATCGGGCCGCGACCTCCAGTTCGTCCTCCTCCTCCCCGCGGACTACGAGGAGGGCCGCGCCGTCCCCACGATCGTGTACACGTACGAGATCCTCTCGCCGCAGATGCACTCCTTCCGAGTCCCCAGCGAGCGGGACTACTACAACTACACGGCCTGGACCCAGCACGGGTACGCGGTGCTGCTGCCGGACATCGTCTACCGGGCGCGGGATCCGGGCGTGAGCGCGCTGGAGTCCGTGCGCGCGGCGGTGGCGAAGGCCGTCGACATGGGGGTGACGGACCCGGACGCGGTCGGCCTCATCGGACACTCGTGGGGCGGCTACCAGGCGACGTTCCTGCCCACGCGCACCGACATCTTCGCGGCGTCCGTGGCGGGCGCGCCGCTCACCGACTTCGTGAGCTTCATGGGCCAGTTGCACTGGAACCCGGGGATCGCCGAAGTGAGCCACTGGGAGACCGGCCAGGCCCGCATGGAGGTACCGTTCTGGGAGGACCCGGAGGCGCACCGGCGGAACTCGCCCATCCACGAGGTGCAGAACATGGAGACGCCGCTGCTGATGGCGTTCGGCAACGAGGACGGCGTGGTGGACTGGGACCAGGGGACCGAGTTCTTCAACTTCGCCCGCCGCGCCGAGAGACAGATGGTGCTCCTCGTCTACGAAGGCGAGGATCACGGTTTCCGCGAGGAGGCGAACCAGAAGGACTACCACCGGCGCATCCTGGAGTGGTTCGGACACTACCTGAAGGGCGAGCCCGCACCGGCGTGGATTACGGAAGGGGTGGCGCTGGACGCGCTGGAGGAGGAGAAGAAGCGCGTCGCCGGGAAGCCGTGACGTCCGCCGGGGCGCGCACCTGTCCGAACTGCGGACGCGACCGGCCGGAGAGCTTCTGCGCCCACTGCGGGCAGAGCGACCGGGACTACGCCCGCGCGCTCTGGTCCGTGGCGGGCGAGTTTGTGCGGGAGACGTTCGAGGTGGATTCCCGGCTCCTTCGCACGTTGAAGCTGCTGATGTTCCGCCCCGGCAGCCTCACCCGGGAGTTCTCGCGCAACCGCCGCGCCGGCTTCGTGTCGCCGGTCCGACTCTACATCTTCGCCAGCTTCCTCTTCTTCCTCCTGCTGTCGCTGCGGGGAGACTTCCGTAGTGCGGGCGTACTGAACACGACCGAAGAGAATTTCGGGAGCAGCCTGACCGAAGAGCAGGCGGAAGACGCCACGGCCCAGCCCCCGACGGAAGAGCGCCTCGAGGCCTTCAGGGCGGGGCTACCGCCGGAGCAGCAGAGGAAGGCCGACGACATTCTTGCCCGGCCGGCCGGCAATGTCGCAAGGCAGATCTTTGTTGGCATGGGCGGGGGCGCCGGCGTCGCGGAGCTGGGGTGGGTCGAGAGATCCGTGCAGCTCTCGGCGATCGACATGCTTCACGATCCATCGATCATCCCCCGCCGTCTGATCGCGAACATGCCGATCGCCATGTTCTGCCTGCTTCCGGTCCTCGGGCTGGTCCTCGCCGTCTTCCATTTTCGGAAGAAGCGCTTCTACGTAGAGCACCTGGTCTTTGCCATCCACGTCCAGACGTTCGCGTTTCTCATCTACTCGGTCGCGCTTCTGCTCCCCGAATCGGGGCCGGGGTATTGGGTCCGGGTGGGCTGCCTGCTGGCTCCGTACCCCTATTTCGTCATTGCCCTGCGACGCTACTACGAGAACGGCTGGGTACTGACGCTGGCGAAGTCGGTCGGCATGTACGTGCTCTACTCGCTGGCGCTGATTCCCGCCTTCGTGATCTCCGTGTTCGTGACCGGCTAGCGCAGGCGGCTAGGCCGGGCCGAGCAGTTCGAGGGCCGCGAGCGCGAGGGCCTGCGTGCACGTCACGAGGTCGTCGATCGCGCAGGACTCGTCCGGCTGGTGGGCCTCCTCGAGGGGGCCGGGGCCGTAGGCGACGCAGTGCTCGATGCCGGCGATGCGCGCGAAGTGCTTCTGGTCGTACGTGCCGGGGCTCGCGACGAGTTCCGGCGGGCGGCCGACGGCCGTTTCCACCGCGCGGGACAGGGCGGCCACGAGCGGCGAACCGGGCGGCGCGGAGGTCGGGTGCACGACCATGCGCTCCTCGATCGTGAACCGGCGTTCCGGGTCGTCGGCTTCCACCGACGCGACGAGGCGCGCGATCTCGGCGCGCACCTCCTCGAAGGACTCCTCGGGGATGAAGCGGCGGTCGAACGTGGCGACGCAGCGGTCGGCCACGCAGGGCGACTGGGTCGCTTCGCCGGCCTGGCCGCCGGTGATCGCGTTGACGTTGAGAGAGGGACGCCGGGAGGGTTCCGGCACGACGGGCAGCGCCGAAAGCCGCGCCGCGAGTTCGGGGGAGAGCCGGGTCCGAAAGGCTTCCAGCAGGGCGCCCATGTCCTCGATGGCGCTGCGGCCGAGGTGGCTCATGCTGCCGTGGGCCTCGTGGCCGTGCGCGACAACGTCGAACCAGTAGACGCCCCGGTGCCCCAGGCACACGCGCGCGGGTCCGAACGGCTCCGGGATGATGGCGTACCGGGTGTCGTCGCTCGAGATGATCCCCGCCTCGCACAGGTGCGCGACCCCGGCAAAGCCGCCGCTCTCCTCGTCGACGGTGGCGCTGATGTCCACGGCGCCAGCGAGTTCGACCCCCGCCCGCCGCAGCGCCTCGACCGCGAACACCGCGGCGGCGATCCCGGACTTCATGTCCGACGCCCCCCGCCCGTAGATGCGCCCCTCGCGCACCACGCCCGCGAACGGGTCGACCGTCCACTCCTCGCCCGGCGGGACCACGTCGAAGTGGCCGTTCAGGTGGAGCCGCGGGCGTCCCGGCCGGGCCGCTCCCCGTCCCACCACGTTCACCCGCGGGTGTTCGGCGGTGTGCTCCGGGCGCCCCTCCGCCTCCACGTACTCCACCGCCAGACCCGTCGCCTCAAGCTGCCGGCCGATGAATTCGGCGCACTCGCGGTAGCACGCCCCGGGCGGATTCACCGTGGGGATCCGGATCATCTCCGCCGTGAAGGCGACGATCTCGTCGCGCACGGCCTCCACTTCGGCGAGGACGCGGTCCTCCCGGCGAAGGACGGTCGGCGGCTTCACATGGTGCATGCGGATCTCCGGACCGGGGGACGCGCGGGCCGAGTTGCCCGGCGAGTGCGGCCCGTACATTGTGTCGCGCCCTACCACACGAAACCCTGCCCAGAGAATCCCATGACCAACATGTTCAGCCTCGAGGGACGCACGGCCGCGGTCGTCGGAGGCGGCTCCGGCATCGGCGAGGCCGTCGCGATCGGGTGCGCCGAGGCGGGCGCGCACGTGTCCTGCCTCGACATCGACCCGGACGCCGCCGCCGACACCGCGACCACCATCCGCGCGGCCGGAGGCGAGGCCGACTCCGCCCATCTCGACATCCTGGACGGCGCGGCCATCACCCGCGCGTTCGAGGAGATCGCGGCGGCCCGCGGGTCCCTCGACGTCGTCGTCTGCACGCCCGGGGTGAACGTGCGCAAACCCCTCCTCGACTACACCGACGAGGAGATCGACCGCGTCCTGGGCCTCAACCTCAAGGGCGGCGCGCACGTCATCCAGTCCGCGGGACGGATCATGACCGCGCAGGGATCCGGGTCGATCATCCTCTTCAGTTCGATCCGGTCGGTGGTGGTCGAGCCGGGGCAGAGCATGTACGCCGCCACCAAGGCGGGGATCGTGCAGATGGTGCGCACCGCCGCGGCCGAACTCGGGCCCCGCGGGGTGCGGGTGAACGCGGTCGCCCCGGGCGTCATCGACACGCCGCTCACCGCCCCGATCAAGGACAAACCGGACTGGTACGGCGCCTACGCCGCGCGCAACATCATGAACCGCTGGGGGAGCGCCGCGGAGATGGCCGGCCCCACCGTCTTCCTCGCTTCGGACGCCGCGAGCTACGTCACCGGCACGGTCCTGTTCGCCGACGGAGGCTGGACCGCCATCGACGGGAGGTACACGCCGCCCGCAGGTTGACTCGATCGCCCGTAACCTCCTCCCGGGAGAAAGCACATGGACGACGCCAATCCGGCGACCGGCGAAGCGACGGGCCCTGACGCCGGCTTCCAGGACCCGACCTCACTCGCGAAGTGGACAAAGGTCTTTCTCTACGCCGGCATTGCGGTGGCGATCGTGTCGGCATGGGAGGTGGCCGGCGGGCTGGAGCTATACGGAGGTGTGACGGCCCTCTCGATCCTCTGGTCCCTGGTGGTCATCGCGATCGGGCTCACCACCGCGATCCTCGTGCTCATGTGGATCTATCGCGCCAATCACAACGCCAGGCAGCTGGGCGCGGCCGACATGCGCTTCACGCCGGGATGGGCGGTCGGCTGGTATTTTATCCCGATCGCGTGGTTCTGGAAGCCGTATCAGGCCATGACCGAGATCTGGCGCGCCTCCGTGAACCCCTCCGACTGGGGCGCGACGCCGGTATCGCCCCTGCTGCGCTGGTGGTGGGGCCTGTGGATCGTGCCGTCCTGGGGCCTGGGTGTCGTGGATACAGTGGCGTTCGAGGTCCTGGACGAGGCGGGCACGGAGACCGTCGAGAGGGCCACGGCTCTGGTCGAAAACCTGCTGGACATTCCGCTGGCGTTCGTCCTCGTAGCCATCATCACAGCCGTCACCCAGCTCCAGACCGCACACCACCGCCGCCAAAGCGAGCCTTGATCTGATCAAGGGCTAGACCATGACGGTCGACTTCACATACGCGCTTCCGTACCTGCTCCTGTGGGCGGCGTTCGGAGCCGCGATGGTGACGGGTCGCCGTTCCGTTGCGCTGGGCTTCACAGCCCTCTCCCTCGCCGCTGCGGTGCCCGCCGGCATCGTCGAGTGGGCGGGGCTCGCGGTGCTCGCGCTCTTCGCCGGCGCCTGCCTCGCCGCCGTTCGCCCCGAATCTCCCCGGACTCGCCGGGCCCTGGCGTGGGGCGTCGTGGTCGTCCTCACCGCAGCCCTGGCCACCAACCAGGTACCGTGGATCCACAACGTCCTCGCCCTGGACCGCGTGTACGTCTCCGCCTCCTCGGCCGACTTCACGCTGTACTGGGACTACGACAAGGGATTCGCGGGCATCCTGCTCTACCTGGCGTGCGTCCAGCCGCAGGAGAACCCGCCCTGGCGGCGCGCGATCGTCGCCACCGGGGCCATCGCCATTCTCGCGACGGTCGTGACGCTCGGAACGGCGACGGCGGTGGGGTACACGGCCTGGGACCCGAAATGGCCCGCGATCCTCGGCGTGTGGGTGCCGTCGAACCTGCTCCTGACGTGCGTCTCCGAGGAGACGGTTTTTCGCGGGATCCTGCAGCGGCACCTGGGACGATCCCTGCGCGGGAGGGTGCCGGCGCCGGCCGTCGTGGCCCTCCTCGCCTGCGCCGCCGCGTTCGGCGTGGTGCACATCGCGGGCGGAACCACGTATGTCCTTCTGGCCACCCTCGCCGGCATCGGCTACGGCGCCGCCTATTACGTCACGGGACGCGTGGAAGCCAGCATCCTAGTGCACTTCCTCCTCAACCTGACCCACCTCTTCCTGTTCACCTACCCGTTCGCCGCCTAGCATGGGGGCGAAGCGGGCCGGCCACACTCAATGGATGAGGGCAGCGAGGAATGAGAATCTACCTGACCAGCGTCGTCGTGAACGACCAGCAGAAGGCGCTTCGTTTCTACACGGACATCCTCGGCTTTCAGGTGAAGCACAACATCCCCATGGGAGAGTACGCCTGGATCACCGTGGTATCGAAGGAGGCCCCGGACGGGACGGAGTTGCTGCTCGAGCCCGATGGCCACCCCGCCGTCCGTCCATTCAAGACCGCGCTCATGGAGGACGGGATCCCCAGTGCCTCCTTCGCGGTCGATGATGTCGAAGCCGAGCACGAGCGTCTCGTGGCAAAGGGCGTGAAGTTCGTGCAGCCGCCGAAAGACCTGGGGACGGTCATTACCGCCGTCTTCGACGATACATGCGGCAGCCTGATCCAGATTCTCGAAGAAAAACAGCAGGGAGGAACATGATGCTCAGGAACATCCTCGCCGCCATCGTCGGCTACATCGCGATCGTCGCCGTGCTCTTCGCGCTCTCCTCGCTTCTGTGGCTGGTGCTGGGCGCCTCGGGCGCCTTCCAGCCGGGGACATGGGAGGTCGCCAGCGGCTGGATCCTCGGCTCGATCGTGATCGGATTCGTGGGGGCGTACATCGGCGGACGGGTCTGTGCCCGCATGGCGCACGACGCCAAGGGCGCCATGATTCTGATCGGCATCCTGGTCGTGCTCGGGGTGGTGTCGATCCTGATACCGGTGGAGGCGGCGACGGGACCGCGCCCCGACGACGTAGGGATGCTGGAGGCGACCATGAGCGCCCGCCAGCCGACCTGGCTCACCTGGCTCAACCCGGTGATCGGCGTCGTCGGCATCTGGCTCGGCTCCCGCAAGCTCCGCGCCTAGCAGAGACGTAGCAGAGAAGAGGAGACGAATGCGATACAAGTTGCTGGGAAGGAGCGGCCTCCGCGTGTCCGAGGTCTGCCTGGGCACGATGATGATGTCGACGGAGTCGCCCAGCTCCGCCGGGCCCGAGGAGAGTCGCCGGATCCTGGAAGCGTTCGTGGACAAGGGCGGCAACTATTTCGACACGGCCAACGAAGTCTACAATGGCGGTCTCAGCGAGCGGATTCTGGGGGAATTCGTCGCTTCCGAGCGCCATCGCTACGTCGTGACGACGAAGTACACCAACACCCTGCACAGCGGCTTCGACCCGAGCATCCGGGACCATCCCAACGCCGGAGGCAACCACAAGAAGAGCATGGTGCAGTCGGTCGAAGGGAGCCTGAAACGCCTCGGCGTGGACTACATCGACCTCCTCTGGATTCACTTCTGGGAGTACAGCACCGACATCGCGGACGTGATGCGGAACGTGAACGACCTCGTGCAGCAGGGGAAGGTTCTGCACTTCGGCCTGTGCAACACGCCGGCCTGGGTGGTGGCGCGCGGCCAGACCGTGGCCGATCAGAGAGGCTGGGAGCCGATCTCGGCCCTACAGTACCAGTACAACCTCGTCTCGAGGGATCTGGAATTCGAGATCATCCCGTGCGCCCGCGCGCTCGGCATCAGCGTGAACGCGTACTCGCCGCTGGCCGGCGGCTTCCTGACCGGCAAGTACACGCGCGGCGACAGTACGGAGAGCCGGCGCTTCGACAGCGAGCTCTTCAGACAATGGGCCTTCCAGTTCGACGAGAAGGCGTACGACGCCGCCCGCAAGGTGGACGAGATCGCCGACCGCCTCGGAACGAGTTCGGCCGCGGTGGCTCTGGCGTGGGTGCGCGACCGCGGCGTGATCCCGATGATCGGGGCCCGGAAAGTCTCCCAGATCGAGGACAGCCTTCAGTACCTGTCACTCTCCCTGCCGGCCGACGACATGCAGGCGCTGAACGAGGCGAGCGCCCCCGTTCTGCCCTGGACGTACTACCTCCTCCATGGCGAAGACAGCCGGATCCGCCAACTCGCCGCCGCCGGCATGCTCGAAGCGATCGACAACGAGCACTTCCCCGCCTGACACCGGCGCATCAACCGGCGGCTAGCGGCGGCCGTCGTCGCGGGTGAGGGGGCTCAGGTAGTCGCGGTTGCCGAGGCCGAGCTTCCGGAGGGCGATGCCCGTCATGCACTCGTCCACGATCTTCTTCGCGTTGAGCATGGTCGTGTAGCCCGGGTCGACCAGCGGGTTGAGTTCGACCAGGTCGAAGCCCACCACGTTGTTCTCCGAGCAGAGCCCGCGGACCATGTAGAACACCTCCCGGGGCGTCAGTCCTCCCGGCACCGGCGTCCCCGTGCCCGACGTGTAGGCCGGGTCCATGACGTCGATGTCGAAGGAGATGTGCAGGTATTCCGGACCTTCGTTCGCCTGGTCGAGGACTTCCCGCATGACGTCGGTCCAGCCGTCCCGGTCGATCTCGGCCATCGTGTGATACCGCATATCGTTCGCCCGCATCCACTCGAAACCCGACGGCCCCGGCCAACTGCCCCGCAACCCCACCTGGATGAAGTTCCGGCCGAGGATGTGGCCGTCATCGATGAGACGGCGCACCGGCTGCGCGTGCGAGATCAGGTGGCCGTGCCGCGCGTCCCCCGCATCGTAGTGCGCGTCGAAGTGGATGACGCCGACGTTCTCCTTGCCGTACACATCCGCGAGTCCCGCCACGTTGGCGAACTCGATCGAGTGGTCGCCCCCGATGATCACCGGGATGGCGCCCGTCTCCGCGATCTCGCGCACCATGCGGCGGATCGGCGGCATGCTGCGCTCCACGCTCAGGTTGTCGATCGGCGCGTTGCCGTAGTCGACCGCCGTGAGTTCGCTGCGCCACGAGATCATCGTCTCCATGCTGCCCACGCTGCGCCGCATGGCCCGGAGGGCGGTCGGTCCCTCACCCGCCCCGCGGTACCCCACCCCCATGTCGACCGGGGCCCCCATGAAGGCGACTTCGACCTCGCCCGCGACGAGGTCCTCGGGCGTGCGCGCGATCGGCAACCCGAAGAAGGTGAGCACGGATCCGACCTGGATGGGTCCGGGTTCCCGCGGAGGATCCCCGGAGATGTCCCGGTCCTGCCACACCGCGAGGTTGGGGTCGCTCGCGTCGAGCCGGATGATGGCCGAGTCGGCCGGGAGCGGCTCCCGCTCCGGGACGGTGTCCGCCGCGGCGTCCGCAACGGTGTCGGCCGTCGCATCCGCAGCCGCGACCTCGCCGGACTCCGGCGGCGGAACCTCGCAGGCCGTCAGCAAGAGGCCGCACAGGAGGAGAGCGGAGGACGAGAAGCGCGATGTCATGGTTCGATCACGTCCGATAGTCAGCGCGGATGAGCGGGTATCGTCTCGCTGGGAAGCCTATGCGGCGCCACGCCGGCGGGCAATCGGGCAGACACGTCTGGGCCGCCGGTTTGCGATTGTGTCGCTGCGGACGTTGCAATCTTGTTGTTATTAGCGTTGCAATACTGTCGATGTGAAGGTTGGGGGGCGCGAAGACCCCAACTAGCTATTGCCCTCGTCGGGCGAAGGACGCGAGCCGCTGGGAGATCTCCTGTCGGGGGAGGAAAACCGTCCGGTCGTTCTGCCAGGTTTGAAGGGCCTCGACCAGCAGGGACGTGGCGCAGGCCTCGGCGGCGGCCAACTCGTCAATCACCCAGAGGACACCATGCACACAAACTGCCCCTTCCGGAGGTCGATCAGGCAGGAAGCGTCGTTGACAATGACACGAGTCAATGGCCGACAGGACCGGTGATCTGCCGCTCGACCACGTCGAGGGATTCGCTGAGGAGAGTGGCCGCCCGGACCGGCGCAATCAGCTCTTCACCGACCGCCCGCCACACAAGGCTCTTGAAGCGCTGGGGTTTCTCGAACGCTGCGAACCCTTCGTTGCCCTCGAGGGGTTCCGGTTCCGACTTGCGCCAGGAGCGAGCGTAGGTTCGAAATGCGTGTTGGACCGCGGCAGGGGTCAGCACGCCGACCTGGCCGAGGCGTACCAGCATCGCTGCCGCTGACACCCCGTACATGTGCTTGAGGCGGATGATCTCGTAGTAAGTGATCCGGCGGCGTCCCTCACCGGCTTTCTCAAGGAGATGCCGGCCCGGGACCAGGAAGGCGCCCGCGAAGCGGTTCATCGCCGGTTCCGGCTTAATGGCCGGGTTGCCGGTGGAACCGATCATCCTGTGGGCGAGTTCGTGGGCCAAGGTGAGGCGTTTCCGCTCGACGTTGGTTCGACTCGATACGAGAACAGCATCGGCGACGGGCTTTCCCCCCCGCAGGACCTGGCAGGCCAGGCCGCTGATGCGCGCTGGGAGATCGTCTTCGATCACCTTTATCCCCTTGTCCTCGAGGAGGACGCACAGGCTGGGCACTGGATCCAGGCCGAGGTTCCACGCGTTGCGGAGTTCATCGGCCCGGGCGTCGATCTCTTCGACATCGATGACGCTGTCGTACCGACGGCCTTCGAAACGGTCGCTCGCAGGTGGAATGCCGAGGACCTCCTCGATGGCTAGGTATCGCTCGAGGTTGTCGATAAGCACGGCTTCGGCCTTGGCGCGATCCCGGGCGGACGTGCTGGAGTGCTTCCGGAACTCAAGGCCGTCGAGGACCTCGACCTGGGAACTCATGAGGAAGTCCAGCGAGACGTCGAGGACCCGCGCGAGACCGACAAGGACGGCCGAAGAAGGCATCATCTTCCCGGTCTCGTACTTGCTGATGGCCTGAGCGGTGACCTTCGGATCCATCCGCTCCGCCAGCGCCCGCATGGAAAGGCCGGCGCGTTTGCGGGCGAGCCGCAGCCGTTGTCCGAACATGCCGTCCCCTCCTTTCGTGTGAACGATGGTTGACAAATTGCGATATTACCATAATAGCATCAACCACAGGTTGTGTGTAACAGGTCAAACGGACGTTGCCGCTCTTGCCCCTCCTCGCTTGTTCGATGGCTCCCCCGGAGTCCGGCCGGCTGTAACACCAGGGTCCGCCGCAGTCTCAACCGCCCATCATCAGCGGCTCGGGGCAATGCGACGGTGCTTTGGCCGGACACGCTCGCTCGATTACGATACGGTCAGCCTGGCGATTCGGAGGTGGTGGAGGTGCAAAACATGACGAGGAAGCGTAACCAGCACGTTATCCCTGCGAAGAACGGATGGGCCGTCAAGGCCTCGGGTAGCCCGAGGGCGACGAAGGTGTTCGGCACGCAGCGGGAAGCGATCGAGCGGGGGATTGCGATCGCACGGAATCAAAAGTCCGAGCTGTTGATCCACGGGCGGGATGGGAGGATTCGGGAGAAGCGCTCGTACGGTCGGGACCCCTACCCGCCCCCGGGTTAGAGGGGTGAGAGCCATGCGCGCCCACCGTGACAGGATCCGCCTGACGATCGCGACGATCGCGTTGGTCGTGCTCCAGAGCGCGGTTGCGTCGGCCGTTCACGGCCAGGTGGTGCGTGGCAGGCTCGTCGACGAGGGGGACAACGCGGCCATTGCGGGGGCGATGATCACCCTGGTGGACCGGGACGGCCGCGGCGTCGAGCGGATGCTTACGCGGAGCGGTACCGGCGTGTTCGAGTTGCGGGTCCCGGCCCCCGGCGAATACCGGTTGCGCGCCGAGCGGATCGGGTATGGAACCACGTACTCGGCATTCTTCAGGATCTCCACCCGCGACACCCTGACGGTGCAGATGGCCGCGCCCATCGAGGCGATTTCGCTGGCGGAAATCAGCGTGTCCGTCCGTCCCCAGTGCCATCTGCGCCCCGAGGAGGGGCTGGCCGTCGCCAGCGTATGGGACGAGGCGCGCAAGGCACTCGCAGCGGCGAGCTGGACGCAGGAGCGAGGTCTCTACCGGTACGAGATGCTGGGCATCAAGCGGTTCCTCGACGAAGACGGACGCAGGGTGGAGGCCGAGGATCGAGCCTATGGGCAGGCCCTCGTGTCCGTACCGTACGTCGCCCGCGCGGCCGACTCGCTCGTGCACGGAGGATTCGCGAGGTTCTCGGCCGATGCGTCGGACTTCTGGGGTCCCGACGCCGGAGTTCTTCTCTCCGATCCGTTTCTCGACACGCACTGCCTGCGGATCCGGTCCGGAGTCGGCGGACTTGTCGGGTTGGAGTTCGAGCCCGTGCCGGACCGAAACGTGGCGGATATCGCGGGAACGATGTGGCTCGATGCGGAGACGGCGGAACTCCAGCGGGTGGACTATCGCTACGTGAATCTTCCCGTGCCCGATTGGCTGATGGATGCGTCTCCCGGCGGCACGGTGAGCTTTCGCGGCCTCCCGGACGGCACCTGGATCGTCACCTCGTGGAACATCCGAATGTTCACGGCGGGCGAGACCGAGCACCCCCTTACGGGCCAACCCGCAGCCACCCTGGAGGGCGTCGCCATCACGCACGGCGAGGTGCTTCGGGCTCATGGCGACGCGGGCGTGGTCTTCGAAGGACACCGGGGGAGGCGCGTCACGGGGACCGTCGTCGACTCGCTTGGCGTCGGACTGCCGAACGCCCGCGTCTACGTGCAGGGCTCCGGCACGGAGACGGAAACGGATGCCGAAGGACGATTCGAGCTGGACCGCCTGGGCGTCGGCACCTACGCGCTCCACTTCACGCATCCGTACCTGGAGCAGCTGTGGTACGAATCCGAGTCCGTCGAGGTGGAGGTGGGACCGGATGTCGACAGCCTGGTTGAGGTCCGGTTCGAAGCGCCCCCGCTGAGCGATGCCCTTTCCGAGGTTTGCGGTCGAGACGGCCCACCCGGTGTTCCCATGGTCTCCGCTGCCGGCACCGCAGTCTGGCGAACCGGCGTTCTCACCGGGCGGGTGACGGACACGGACGGAAACCCGATCGAGGACGCGACCCTTCACTTGCTGACGAGGGCAGCTGACCCTCGACTCTTCGCCAGGGTCAGGGATCCGAGAACCGTCAACGTCGAAGCGCAGCGGAGCCGCTGGACGGAAAGAAGCAGCTCCTCCGGCTTCTACAGAGTGTGCTGGCTGCCAGCCGGCGTTCCGATTGAACTGGTGGTGCTCGGCAAGGACGAAGACGTGGATCGGGACGTGCTTGAAGCTTCGCTGAGTCTCACCGACCTGTTTCCCGGTCGCGTCACGACCCTGACCATCGACCCCACGTCGCCGCAAAGAGCGTTGAATCTGCGGCTGGAGGTTGGGGGTCGCGAAGACCCGTACTAAGAGAACGCGGTCGCTCCTCATCCCTCCCGATGTCTTTAGACGTAGCGCCGGCGTGGCTCCCTCAAATCGCCATGTTCTGAAACCACCTGGCCGATTCCCGCATTTGATACAGGATGTAAAGGTCCGTTGGATCGCCACCGATCTCATCGAGGAACGTCCGGAGGCGCTTCTGGTCAGGTATGGGATGATGGTCCGGAGGGCCAATTCGATCCGAGATGTACATTATGACCTTGGCCATCTGAATCAGCCGGGAGACCAACGCATCGACTCGCGGTGGGTAGACTACGGCATTAGCCAGCTCAGGACGGATAACCGGTAGTACAGGATGTTCCATGAGTACGCCGGGAGGGTTCTGATTCGGCTGGCTCATCGTCCCACCTCCGACCCCAACACCTGTGCCGTTTACTTGCGCGAGTTCGTCCGGGATGCGAGATTAGCAGGGTCGTCACAAGAGTGCTAAGGAACCACGAAACGTGGTTTATGATAAACCAGAATCCGGGAAGGAGCCGGTGGTGGGGAGGGTGGTTCGAAGGGGGCACCTTCCGAACAAAGCAAGCCCGCGATCTAGCCAGCTAGCACCCCAGCCGAGCAGTTAGGTCTTGTCCCGCCACCGGACTCCTAGGCAAAAATGTAGTACATTTTTTGCTTGCGGTCAAACTTTCTGGCCCCCCGCAGAGTAAATCGCCGTTAACCCTTGGCCCGATAAGCAGAAACACCCGCCGTCAATACCCCTCATTGCCCTGCCGAATCGAGCCGGGGGTCAGGATCAGTCGATTGCAGAAGTTATCTCGCCTTCTTGATAAGGAGTCCGTTGATCGTGTCAAGAAAGACTCGAACCGTCGCGCGCCGACTTGAGGCCCTAAGACCTCTTTCGCCCCAGGCGTCCTTCACGCTAGCGGGTGTCTGTGGCATGTACACCGGCGTGGGCGGCGAAGAGCACGCTTGCACGATAGCCGGACATCGTCGAACACGGATCTTCGAGTTTCCGCGGATCGACCTCCGTCTGGACGAAGATGAACCTCATCACTTCATTTATGACACGCCACCGATTCACGCGTGTATCACTGCAGATCTGGTCGGTTATTTTGAGTGCATGACTCGAAGTACGCACTACGCTATCAGTCCATCCCTTCGGCACGAGGCTAGCACGACCGCCGAGAAGGTCAAGGGGCAAAAGGGGGAGCGCCTGCCAGTGTTCTTGGTAATGGAAGAGCACAACGAACTCGTTCCGGTCGAAATGATCAATGGTGAATGCTCGATAATGGACGAGATGTTCGAGAGGGACGGGAAGAGGGAACCTGCGTTGGTCGGCGGGAGGGAAGGTCACCGATTCATAACTGCTTGGCCTACCGTGGACGGAGCGTGGCCACAGCTGCCCAACCATCACACGTTGGTGAATCTCATACTTGCAGCCGTCAGGGTCGCACAGCAGACGTCCGATCCCATACGTAAGTATGTTGACCATGGTTGTCTTGTCACGGAAGATGGCCAGTTTGTGGTGATGATGCCACCTGCCAGATTCTCGGCGAGAGCGACAACATCAATGCCGATGGATGCTGCCGCGTTCAAGGGCATTGCAGCAGAAATCCGGCAAGCGATTACTGTCATGGAACCAGATCTTGCCATTCCTCACATGGCGCTCTTAGTCAACTCTATGTACAGCGATGAGCACAAGGATGACGCGTATAAGCGACTTGAATATCTGCGGTTGTGGCAATCGCTGGAGGAAACCGCGAGAAAGCTGGGTTACCGAGGGGAAGTGAAGCGGGATAAAGTAGCTGTGGGAGCGAAGAAGACTCTACGAGAACTGAAAGACTACAGGGATGACATTGCCCATTGGTGGACAGACAATCTCGACGAAAACTTCTTAGCTGACCTCAGAAGGACGATAAATGAGTTAGTCGCCCGCAAATATTTCTAGGTTACATTGCACAAATACGGCAGTCACTTGACATCGGGCTTCGCCGACATCGATGCTTCGGGCTGTCGTCGTCACTTTCTTTTGGTCGACTTCTTTCCGGCTCCATTGCCTCGGCCCCCTCTTTCGTGCAGACGTGATACAGCGTCCGCCGTTCGCACGCGCCGGCCGAGGCATGGGACGGTTTCGGTGGGGGGCCGACTGTTTGGGTCCAGATCGGCCTACATCTCGTTAACGGACTCATGCCGTATCAGATCAGGCCGTAGAAATGGCCTCGACCATGTGACCATGTGGAGGAATGGAGGAATGCAACTCTGTGGTGGTCTGGACTTCGTGGACTGAGGGACGGCTTCGCGATCAAATTGCCCCGCGGTTGGACTCCTTCGCGCGCCAAGTGTGTGAGATAGGCTAACTTCATGACGGAGGACGGCGCGGCGTACCGCTTGGAGCGGGTTCCGGTTCACGGACCTAGGAGCTTGGAATTGGCAGACCTGCATCGTGCAACCCTTTTGGTGTCGCACGGCCGTTGGGCGGGTACGCCTTTCCAGCGACCCGTGGAGTACGGGGCATCAACGTTTTTGGAACGCACAAGTGGCGCGGTCACCGCGCCAGTGATCGGTGGTCGGACGTCTCCGCCAACGGCCGGATGCAGCGCGGGGACGGGGAGGACGGAGTGGTGTGCGTTGAGAGCGCGATGAAGGTCCGAGCGGATCATCGGTGGGTGTGTCCGAACGGTCGCTGAGTTATCGTACCTCCGGACCGGATCGGTGGTCGATGGGACAGGCGATGGACACGCGCACCGCGGAACAGCGTCGGTGGATCATGCAGGCGGTCAAGAGCCGCGACACGGGGCCGGAAATGGTCGTACGTCGGCTTCTTCACAGCTCGGGTTACCGGTATCGGGTCCATCGGAGGGATCTTCCGGGGAGGGCGGATGTCGCCTTTCTGTCCCGGCGGAAGGCGATCTTCGTTCACGGGTGTTTCTGGCACGGGCACGGGTGCCCGAAGGGGCGTCTGCCGAAGTCGCGCCTCGACTACTGGGGGCCGAAGCTCAACGCAAACAAGGAACGCGATAGGCGGAAGGAGGAGGAGCTGCGCTCGATGGGCTGGGATGTGCTGACGATATGGCAATGCGAGACGGCCGATCTCGAGGCGTTGGCCGGACGCCTGCACGGTTTCCTCGGTCGTCGGGCGGCCGGCCGAGTAGCAGGAAGCGCCGAAAGCTCGTCTCCCTCCCTTGCATCGCGGACGAGTCACGGTCAGCTTTTCTCGGCGTGAAGCAGTTTTCCGCGTTCCCCGGTTCCGAAGTTCACGGCCGTAGTCGCGCCGAGTCCTCTTCCCAGTTCGTCCAGGGCGGCGCGGATCGAGAAGCTCCCGAAGAAAGGAACCACACCGAGTCCCGAATCGGTCCGACAAAGTACACCGTCGTGTCGCTTTTCTCGGGTGCGATGGGTTTGGATATAGGACTAGAGCAGACGGGCCGCTTCGTGATCAGAGCGTGTGTGGAACTCGAACCGGCTTTCTGTGACACGATCAGAACCAACCAGGCGGCCGGTCGGTTGTCACCCGATCTCAAGATCTTCGAGGGTGACATCTCTCACATGGATCCGCACGACCTCCTAGATGCGATTAACCTAAGGCCGGGCGAAGTGGACCTCGTGGTTGGCGGACCTCCATGTCAATCCTTCAGCACAGCCGGCCGAAGACGCACCACTCGGGATCCAAGGGGTACATTACTTTGGCAATACCTGAGGTTCATCGACGCGATCCGTCCACGGTTCTTCTTGATGGAGAATGTACGCGGGCTCCTCTCTGCGGCCTTACGCCACCGACCGATCGCCACACGTCCAAATAAGGGAGGGCCAGCCCTCGAGCCGGATGAAGAACGAGGCTCGGTCGTCAAACTCTTCGCTAAGGATCTCCAAGCTCTGCAAAGTGGTCCCTACCATATGGACTGCTTTGAGGTAAACGCGGTGAACTACGGTGCGCCGCAACTCAGAGAGCGGGCGCTCTTCGTTGGGAACAGGTACAACGCAGTCGTGGATTTTCCGGCTCCAACGCATGGGGTCGGACCGCGATCTAGGTCTGCCCAAGGGTCACTGTTTGAGGAGTCAGCGCCACGGCTCAGTCCGTGGGCGACGCTGGGCGATGCTATCGGCGACCTTCACGAGACCAACCCTGTGATAATGGATTTTAGTCCGCGCAAGCAACGCTACTTGGCCATGGTTGCCCCCGGCTCGAACTGGCGCAGCCTTCCTGAGGAGATCCAGAAGGAGTCGATGGGGCGGGCGTGGTACGCAAAGGGTGGGAGATCCGGCTGGTGGAGAAGGTTGAGCTTTGACCTGCCGTGCCCCACCTTAGTCACCATGCCGAATCATGCAGGCACCGCCCTTTGCCATCCGACCGAGGTTCGGGCGCTCACGCTCAAAGAGTATGCTCGGATCCAAGAGTTCCCGGACGATTGGGAGTTTTGTGGCAAGACGGCGCAACAATACGCCCAAGTCGGTAACGCCGTCCCAGTACGTTTGGGAAGGGTAGCCGGCGGCGTGATAGCCGCTGAACTCGATGAGCTTCGCGGTCGCGAGTACAGGCGATATGTCGAAGCTCCATCCGCGTATCGTGTCGTGTACGTTCAATCGCACGTACGGACGAGGCAGTGGTACAAGGGCGGAGAGACATTGCGGTGGAGGGACGGAGCTGCGGAGAATAGTGACGTACGCTATGCGCCGCCCAAGACTCGACAGCGGTCACGGCAACTGTAGAAGGAGCAACATCTTGGCTCGGCGTAACCCTTTGTATGATGTGCTAAAGCGACACCGGTGGGCCTACGATCCGCGCGAACTGTCCGACCTCTTCCGCAACGTAAGCGAACGTCGGGTGAACACGCTAGCCGAGGGGATTGCGGCGTACATAAGCAGCAACCTCCCGAACGCGTTTGAGAGGCGACGCGGCTTGCGCGACTACCGAACGAACCCCTACGTCCTGATGACAGCTGCGAGCGTCATGAGCCTCGACGACGCGGGACGATTCGCGCAGTTTCTTTTCAACTCCAAGCTATACATGGCCTTAGAAACATCCTTCGGAAAGTCGATCGAATCTACTCTTGTCGGCCCGTATCCCGTGTGCTCGTCGAGCAAATGGACTGATGCTCCCGAGGCGATCAAGGAGCTTGAGGCGTTGGAGGGTCTGTCGAACCAAGAGAAAGCCAGAAAGCGAAGTCAGTCAGCTTGGCGCGAGATTGACAAGTCCGTCGTGGTCGACGATACCAGGTACATGACCACCATCAAGAGCGGTCCGAACACGATCAACGACAGCCAAGTGCAAGCTATGACTCAAGCCATCGCAATCAACAATGTACAGTGGCTATCAGACACGGACGCAAATTATCCGGGAATTGAGAGGTTGGACATAGTTCTGGGCCTCACATACGGAACGCCTCTTTCAACCAACAACAAAGATAATCAGATTCTCGTCAAACTCTTGGATTATGGCTTTGAGGAGGAAGATCGCGACAGACACCCGGGCGTCCTGGTGGATTCAAAGACTGGTCGAATTAGAGTTTACCGAAGAATCGGACGTGATTTCTGGGCTTTTGTTGGGAATCCTGCCGATCCAGACACAACCAGACACGTGTTCTTGGAGATCCTCTTGGGACTTGCTAAGGCGCTTTCGACCGGCATTGAGCAAGGTGACCTCGAATCGCGGATTAACCAGAAGATAGACGACTTGGCTTATGCCGTTGCGAATATTCGGTTGCCCAGAGGAGAACTTCCGGGGTGGATAAGAGAGGATTTTGACGGTGACGAGCTATTCTGGTTTGCCACTGCTTTAGCGGCCTTCTACGATTCGGGGAATTAGGAACCATGGAACGGAAGCTCCAAGACAAGCTGCCGGGCGGCGTTTTTCTTGACGTGCCGGATCGCACCCGTCGAACGATGAAGGCGGTGGGGGGTCGGGGCAACAAGACTACTGAGTGGCGGCTACGGGCGGGGTTGGTACGGGCCGGGGTCGCCGGGTTCAGGATGCACGTAGAATCGCTTCCGGGATGCCCTGATTTCTTCTTCTCCGAAGCGCTACTCGTCGTGTTCGTGGACGGGTGCTTCTGGCACGGCTGTCCCGATTGCGGGCATGTTCCGAAGACCCGGTCGGAGTTCTGGAGGGCGAAGATTGACCGGAATCGCGAGCGCGATCAGCGCAACGACGCGATGCTCGGCAAGACGGGGATCCAGGTCATCCGTTTCTGGGAGCACGAGCTAGCGTCAGACCTTGGGGCTTGTGTGGCTCGAGTGGCTTCGGCGACCAGTGCCCGATTCGCGTGACGACGTGAAATGGTATTCCAAGGTGATCGACATGCGTCGGAACCACCGCTGGGTTTCCAGGGTGATCGGCATGGATCGGAATCAGTGATCGGCATCCGTCGGAATCCGCAACAGGCAGGCGAGTTCTCGGGCATCCAAGAAACACGGTGGTTTATTCAGCGGAGTACTCGATCCGCGTATCACGGCAAGAAATCTTCAGATCACGTAGGTTGTCGACGATGAGCGATTGAACACTCGCAACACTGCGTCGCTTCAGGATCGCGATCCCTTCGACCGCTCTCACCACGTCGCCTGCTCCAATCGGCTTTCCGTCGCGTTGCACGAAAGGCCCGTCGGTCTCGGTCAACAGGCGATCTTCTGGTACTTCCTGCAGAATGCGTCGACCGTTGGGCGAAGCCAGCATTCGTTCGTTTACTGAGAAATAGCAGCCGAGCGTGACGGCGCGGCGAGCCTCCCCAACACTCCCCGAGAACCAGTGGAGCACGACCGTTCCTCGATCGCTCGGAAAATGCTCCTCCAACAGATCCAGCACCAGTGTCGCTGCCCTCACACTGTGTATGCTGAGGATCTTGTCTCCTTCGCCGGCGGAAAGGCGCAGAATGCGTTGGAATACAGATTTCTGGAGTTCAAGCGAGCGATAGTGCTGCGGCCCAGCATCGAGCCCCACCTCGCCGACATATCGGGAGCGTCTAAGCAGCTTCTTGAAGAGCGCAATTTCCCCCGATCGCTTGGCGACGAGTTGGGGGTGCAGGCCGAGTCCGACCCGGACGAACTCGCTCGCTTCGGCAAGTTCTGCGTTCCTCGCAAACGCCTTCGGAGTCGTCGTTACCGCCAAAGTCGCTGTGCGCCGTCGATCGCACGCCGCTATCGCCGCACGCAGATCCGGGTATAGATCCAAGTGCGCATGGAAGTCCACATAGTCAGGTCTCATGGCCTAGCTCCACCTACCCGGCCTCGCCTTCACGCCTTGCAGCAGTTCACCCACCTCGAGCACGCCGCGACGGAACACGTCAGCGTACGCTGGGATCTCTTCAGGAGCGTCGATCAACGGTCCCGGCTTGTGTACCAATACCTTCGCAAGCCCAGGGGCAGCCTTGATTCGCTTCACCATAAGCTGGAAGGAGCGAACATGTTCACCCTCCACCCGGTCTGTCGCTAACGTCTGCGCGCGCAGGTTCTCGACCGTGTAGAGTGTCGGATCCTTCACGCCCAAACCTGCCTTCAAGGAGGCCCTGCGGATCAGGCAAGGCACGCAATAGCCGCAGTGGCGGGGTGAGAGTTTCCTGTACCGCGCCTTCGCCGGGGAAGAGCAAGACATCGAGTCGCCGACGACCTTTCGAAGGAAGGAACCGTCGGCGCAGCCTGAGACCATCTCCCCCTTGGTCATGTGTCGATACGGGTTCGAGAAACTCACCGAAAGCCCGACCGCGTCGCTCAGGAGCCTGATGCCCGCGATGACGTGGGGATGAGCCGTCCGTGTGCTCAGTGCCCCGAGCCGTAGCGGATCCAGTGGTACGTTCAATGCGATCAGCCCGTTTTCCGGTACGCCCACCGCCGTGGGCCGGTCGAACGCCGAGGCCGCCAGCGCCGCGAGCGCGTAGAAGAGGAACGACCGACTTCGCTGCGTCGCCTCCCTCTCGCGGGTGTCGAGGTGGTGCCTGTCGAACCCGAGTCTCACTCTCACGCTCTTGAACTCGGTCCTGCGGAAATGCTTCTCCAGCGCCCTCAAGACACAGGTCTGGGCTTTCGCCGTTTCCGCGTCCCAGTAGTGACTCACGAAGAGCGGGCGCCTGCCCCTCGCCAGCAGATCGATCGCGGCGATCAGACTGTCCAAGCCGCCGGACAGGAGGCTCACGTCGGTCAAACCGCCGATGGCCACACGTCTCGGCTGGATTGCGAGCGCCATCGTTCGGTCCGACCGCGCGTGGAAGAACACGCGCCAACGATCACCTGTCAGAAACCTGAGGAGCGCCTCGATCCTCTGTCTCTGGTCGTTCCAGACCCTCGGTGCCGACACCGGGACGTAGAGATCGACCTCGCGAGTCCAACCGTCCTGGGCGTTGATCTGCCGCGACACCCGCGTGTCCCCTGCGGTTACCAGCGCCGCCAAGAGAACCAGGTCGATCGCTCGTTCCGACGAACGCAATCCGAGCGATGCGACTTGATCGAGCGCCTGTCCGATCCCAAAGCCCATTCTCAGGTCGCTGTCTAGGAAATCGATCTCATAGATGTCGGAGTCGGTCTGGACCGGTTTGACCGAGGCTATGTCATCGGGACCGAGTCGGCCGATCAGGCTGAACCTTCTCATCTGTCGTCTCCCAGAACCATGACAAGACCAAGCGCCGCCGCGTAGAGATCCTCGACGAAGCCATCGATCACGTTACCGTCCAGATCGCCGAGTTCACTGCCGCGCGCCTCGAACTCGTCGCGCACACACCCCTCGACGAAATCGCGCAGCATGTTCTGCGCCCGCTCGACGCCGGCGATATCGGCCGGAACGGACACGGCGTTCGTGCCGACCTCGTTTAGGATCTTGCCCTCGATCGATCGACTCACGACGCCGATGAAGAGTTCACGCAGATCGTCCGTCGACAGCTCGTCAAAATCGCCGACACCAGCGGCAGCGAGGTCTGCGACGGCCTCGAGCATTGCGTCCCGCGCGATTGCCTCGTCTATCGTCCCTCCGGGAGGGCAGAGCATGTCGGTCAGCGCAACGAAGACGTCCTCAGCCGGCGCCCCGGCCATGCCGTCGAGATCGAATCGGCGCAGCGCCTCCACAGGCCCGTGGCTTGCGAAGGAACGCGCGAGCTCGGCGACGCCGCTAGCCACAGCTCGAGAATTCGGCATCCGGCGTGCCGCCGCGCGTCCGCCTCCGCTTGCACCCACATACCTTGCGGCACCTCGCCGGATCGCCCTGGAATCCGAGGTCCGCGCGCCTCTGGTCATGTTGCCACGCGCGGCTCCCAACCCCGAACTGGCCGGGATCGCGGGCATCGGCGGGTATGGCGTCGGAACAGTAGGCGTCGGCGCGGCGCCACTGTCATCGTCTGTCGCGCCATCCGGAGGTCCGTCTCCGGCGTCATCAGGCGGGGCAATCGGGCTCGACGCCGGCTCGTCGACCCAGCTCGGCACAAGGCCGGACTTAGATCCTTCAAACGTCCCCGATGTCCCCATCAGCGGCGCCCCCTCCTCTTCCCAAGCTTGGTGGCGGCCGTGGCGGCGGCCTTCAGTGGTCTGTTTTCATCCTGCTTCGCCCATGCATCCAGCAAGCCGTCAAACTCCGCCTTCGCATCCTCTTCGGCGAACGTTCCCGCCCAGCCGGTGACCACCCACGGTCCGAGTCTTGAGACAGGAAGGTCTTTCAGGAAGGCCAGCAGCGCAGGCCGTAGAAACGGGTGGTGGCGCGATATCTCGGCCAAGCCACGCGCGCCTGCGGGCTCCTCGGCCAATTCCTCCGCGTCGCGAACTCTTGCCCGCAGCGCATCGAACACCTGTTCGGCCTCCAGCGTCCGCAAACGCGCCACTTCCGCCGCAACCTGCCTCACCTGCAGCGGGGAGCCAAGCAGCTTGGCAACTAATTCATCCAGTCCCCCGAGGGATGTGACCGCGCCGAACACGCTGCGACGATCCCTGGTGACGAAGACGTACGGTCTCAGATCGTGCCCGGCCACCGGCGGTTCGATGGCGGCCCACTGCTTGGCCCATTCGAGATTGGGCAATTCAGGCGGCGATGCCTCGCCCGCCGCGTCCCTGCTCTTTCCGTCTGCGGGCTTCGTCTCCGATGCGCCAGCGGGCTCCTGCCGTACCGCCGCCTCGAGGGCGTCCAGTTCTTCGAACGCGCCCGTGTTGGCCGACCCCCGCGCCATGGCGTCGTAGAGTTCGGGGGCGAACTGCTCGGCGAGCATGATCTTCGCTAGCACCGAGATATTGAGTTCGTCCCGGAACCCGCGTTCCTCCGCGATCGCGAGACGTAGCATCATCGTGTTGATGAACCGCTTGATCTGGCGCGGATTGCCACGCGCTCCGTCAGCCAGTATCGGCGCGATCCGCCCCGAAAGCTCCAGCGCGCGCTCAACCGCTTCGGGCACCGATCCGAGCGCTTCTCCAATGGCCGCGCGTTCGAGACCGAGGCCCTTCCAGGGCCGTCGCAACACCTCCCGGGCCAGGCCAACGATCTCCGAAAACTCGTCCGACTCTTCGCCGCAATCATTGAGCACGAGTAGCAGCGTCACGTAGATGCGCGTCTCCGCGTAGCCGAGAGATGGTAGGCGGAACGGCACCTGAATCAACTTCTCCAGATAGTTGCGTGCATAGGTGGCTGATCCCGTGGTGACGGGCAGATCCGGAAAGTGCTGACGCACAGCGTATTCGATCATGCCCTCGTCGGCGGCGATCACGAACGCGGCGCGGGGCACGAACAGGAAGAGTCGGATCGCCTCCAGTGTCTCAATCGCGATCTCCGGTAGGCAACGGTCGAGATCGTCAACGAGCACGACGAGCCGGTCGATGTCCGCGCGCTCTAGGAGCTCTCCGAACTCCTTCCGGAAAGCGTGCATCTGCTCGGGCGCGCTGTCCTCCTCGACCTCCCGCAAGAAGTCGTTCGAGCCTTCCACCAGCTTCCCGAGATTCTCGGCCGTCGCACCCTCCCCGCCCCTCGCCAAGACTGCCTGCGCAGCGGCGCCGAGATCCCTTATGGTTTCGGGATGCGGAATACCAGTTGCGAGCGAGATGCCGTAGGCACTGGCCTTGCGCGCGACCTTCATCCAATCGACCCGCCGCAAGACCTTCTCTGCCTGATCGGCAAGCTTGCGATGCTTCGGACGTTTTCGCAGCAGCTCGTCCACGACGGTCTCGATCAGGACGGCCTTAGCGTCCTCGAACCCCTGGAACAGCCAACCATTGAACCGCACGCACAGGACGCGTTCGCTGCCCGCGAGCGCCTCCTCGACCATCATGAGCACGCTAGACTTTCCGGCGCCCCAATCCCCGTGCACCCCGACGCTCAGCGGTTCGTCGGACTCCTCGGCCACTACCCGGACTACCGTCCGGGCGACGGCCTGGTAGTAGAGCAGATCAACGGCGGTCTCGTTGTCTGCGACGATCATGCGAGGAGTTCCGAATTCGGTTTCGGAATGTGATCCACTTGTGCGATGTTGCTCGTAGCCGCCTCGTCACCCTCGCTCAAGTTGAATCCTGTATCGATCATGGTTGTTTCCCCGGTTGGCTCTTCCATTGACCCGAGTCTCGTCGACTCGCGACGGCCACCTGTCGTCCAGGGCCTTCTGAATCACGGAGCCCGGGACTCGCACGTCAACCTCGCGTCCGGTGCCCGAAAGCACGCGGCTGTGGTCAAGCGCTCGTTGGCCGCCATCTCCAAGACCATTCTTGGAGACCGTACGCCTTTGGGCTTGCGCCCCGCGGTGGAGGTCGCAATTGCGCAGCGGCAGCCGTGGATCTCGCCGTGCCGTTCGAACGCGGGCACCACCGTTCCCCCTCGCAATGCCGGACGCGATCACCCTCCGGCGTTTGATGGCCCACGTCGATGTCCCTCAAGGCTGCCCGAAAGACCTCACACTGCACAGGCGGCTCGATGGGAGCTGGGAATCAGACACAATGCCGTGCCATTTAAGGGGCATCTCGCACGATCTGCCGGGTACTCTTTGTGGCGGGCTCTGCCGGACACCCCCGACGACACAAACGGACGGAATCCGTCAGCCTGTCATGGCCCCTCGTTCGTAAGCTGACGACGGCGAGTTTGCTTTCGCGCGGCCCTTTGACGGTTGGATCCCGCGCTACGGCGCCCGCCACCTCCCGCGGCGCAACAGCTCACCGCTGCCCGGCCCCGCCAGGATCTCCGCGTTCTCGTACACCACCTCGCCGCGGCGGAGCGTCATCACGGGCCAGCCTGTGACTTCCCACCCCGAGTAGACCGAGAAACCGGCGCCGGAGAACATGTCCTCGTCGCGGATGGTGCGCGTCTCTTCCGGATCCCAGAGGACGATGTCGGCGTCCGAGCCCACCGCGATCGTGCCCTTGCGCGGGTAGAGGCCGAAGAGCTTGGCGGCGTTGGTCGAGGTTACCGCCACGAAGCGCTCCTCGGAGATGCGTCCCTGGACGACGCCCTCTGAATAGAGCATCGGCCGCACGACCTGGAGGTTGCTCAGGCCGGCCCGGTGCCGGCTGATGGTCTGCGACGGGTCCAGCTTCTCGTCGCGTCGATAGGCGACGTGGTCCGTGGCGAGGACGTGCACGGATCCGTTGGCGATGCCCGCCCACAGGGCGTCCTGATCGCCCTGCTCGCGTAGCGGCGGCTGTCCCACGTAGAGCCCGCGGTCGGGGCCCTCGAAGCGCTCGCGCGTGAAGTGGAGGTAGATGGGGCGGGTCTCGACGAAGACGTTGAGCCCCCGCTCCCGGGCTTCCTGCAGCACCCGCAGTGCGCCTGCGGAGGAGACGTGTACCGCGTAGATGGGCGCCCCGGTGGCCTCGGCCATGGCGACCGCGCGCTGGGTGGCGACCACTTCGCCGACCACGGGCCGGCTGTCCGGGAAGTACTCGAGCGAGGTGCGTCCCGCGGCGGTGAGTTCGGCCACCGCGCGTGCGAGGATGGGCCCGTCCTCGCAGTGCACCATGCTCAGCATGCTGGCGCGCCCGGCCGCGTCCATGGTCGCCATGTAGTCGGGCACCGCGGCGTCGAACAGGGTTCGTACCATGAAGGTCTTGGTGCTGGTCTGGCCGGTTTCGGCGGCCAGGGTGGTCATCTGGCCTTCCTGGGTTGCGGGGTCGTTGATGCCCGCGTGCAGGATGACGTCCGCGATCGCCTGCTCGCGGATGAGCGCCGCCTCGCGCTCGATCGCCTGGGCGAGCGTCCGCCCCTCGGCCGGGAAGGCGAAGTTCGAGATGGTGGTGATGCCTCCCGCGAGCGCCGCCTGCGACCCGGTGCGGTAGTCGTCGCGGGTGCGTCCCCCCAGGTGGACGTGCGGATCCACCCCGCCCGGCATGACGAGCAGCCCGGTGGCATCGATCTCGCGGGCGCCGGCCCCCGCGGCCAGTCCGGTCCCGATCTCGACGATGGTCCCGTCCCGCACCCGCACGTCCGCGTCGAACCGCCCCTCCGAGGTGACGACGGTGCCCCCGCTGATGAGGATCTCCTGGTTGGCCGTGGCGGCCTCGAGCGGGGTGGTCGCGGCCAGCGTCGCGAGGAGCACGGCGGCGGCGGCGGCGGAGCGGCGCGGGTGGGCGGCGAAGTCCTTCGAGGCGGCCATGGGATCCTCCGGGCGGCGGCGGCGCTGATGGACACCATAGCCGGGCCGCTCGAAGGATCGCCAGCGGGAGCAACGGAAAAACCCTCCCCGGAAAGTGCTCCGGGGAGGGGTTTTCGGGACTCCCGTGAAGGGTGAACCCGGTTTAGTGCTCGTGCACGTGCACGTGGAGGGGAGCGGTGACGAAGTCGGCGTGTCCCGAGCCGACGGCGCCGTGCATGAGGCTGAAGGTCAGTTCGGTATCACCTTCCGCCACTCCGTGCAGGTGTCCTCCGAACTCGCCTGGAGTGTCCTGCTCGAACTCGGCGACGGACTCGTTCGCGACGTCCACCCGCAGGTAGAAGTCACTGCCGAGCGTCACCGCGTGCCCGTCGTGGTCTGTGAACTGCACGTTGATGTGGGCGGTTTCCTCGCCCGGCTCGACCTCGAGTTCTCCGGTCCACGCGCCATCGTGTCCGTCATAGGACGCGACGGTCTGGCCGCTGAGCGACAGGGTCACGCCCTCGACTTCGTCGGCGTGAAAGTCGTCGTCCATGGGGTCCATGGGGTCGTCGCCGCCGCAGGCGCCAAGGACCAGCAGTCCCGCGGTCGCCAGGACGAGTGGCAGTTTCCGTTGAAGATGTCTCACGTTCTCACCTCGTTCCGTTGATTGGATCCGCCCGCCTCGGGCATGATCTCGACGGTAACGATAGCGAGTTATCAATAACGGTCAAGAAGGCTGCCGTTCCTCTCCGGCAACGCGAACCGCACCATCCCCGCCGGTCGCTTGACGGTTCACACCGGCGATTCGTATTCTGAGTCAGATCAAATCACAATATGAGTCATCGTGGGATCAGGATATGAAACAGCTCACCGTTAGAGGCCTCGGGGACGATCTGACCGGGGCGATTCGCCGCCTGGCGAACCGCGACGGAACATCGCTCAACCGAGCCGCCGTCAAACTGCTGCGCCGGGGGGCGGGGCTGGAGGGCAGACAGGCGGCCGACGCGGTCGGGTCGTCGCTGGATTGCTTCATCGGCTCCTGGAGCGACGCGGAGGCGGACGAGACCGAACGGGCGCTCAGGCACTTCGAGACGATCGACGAGGCCATGTGGGATTGAGGGTGCTGCTCGACTCGAACGCTTATGTGCAGCTCATGCGGGGGAGCGAGAAGGCAGCCGGGATCGTGCGGAGAGCTGAGGAGGTTCTGCTGTCGACGGTCGTGCTCGGCGAACTGATGTACGGCTTCCGCTACGGCTCGCGCTACGAGCGCAACGCCCGTGCGCTGCGCGCCTTCCTCGACAATCCCTACGTTACCGTGGTGCCGGTCGACAGGACCACGGCCGACCGGTACTCGAGAATCGCGGCGGCTCTGCGTGCGAAGGGCCGCCCGATCCCCACCAACGATATCTGGATCGCCGCCCACGCCATGCAGACGGGAGCCGACCTGCTGTCGGCCGACCGCCACTTCGAGCACGTGGAAGGCATCGCCTGGGTCCGCCTCTAGCCTGCGGGCACGAGCGGCCATACGAGCGGGAGCACCGTCAGGACCACCGCCATGACCAGGACGAACAGCGGGAATCCGGCCTTGATGAAGTCGACGAACCGGTATCCCCCGAATCCCATCACCAGCAGGTTCACCGGATGTCCCACCGGGCTCATGAAGGCGCAGGAACTCGCGACCGCCACCGTCATCATCAGCGCCTGGGGCGAGAGCCCTTCACTGACGGCCGTGCTGAGCGCGATGGGCGACATGAGGACCGCCACCGCCGCCGTCGGCATCATCTGGGCTGAAAGGGCGGTGATCAGGAAGAGTCCCGCCACCACCGCCAGGGGACCGAAGTCCGCGAGCGATCCCAGCACCGCCTCGGCCACCAGCGTGGCGGTTCCGGATTCCTGCATCGCCAGTCCCAGGCTGAGCATCCCCGCGATCAGGACCACCGCCTTCATCTCGATGCACCGGTAGGCCTCTTCGATGTTGAGGCAACCGGTGAGCACCATCAGCACCGCTCCGATCGGCGCCGCGATGAAGATGGGCAGCAGGCCCGAGACGACCGACGTCAGGACGCCCGCCATGATGAGGGCGCTGACCGGAGCCTTCCCGCTTCGCACCACCTCCGCCGCTCCTTCCGTCATGACGAGGAAGTCCGGGTGGTCCGCCAGCAGCGCGAGCTTGCTCCTGTCGCCGTGCAGCAGGAACGCATCGCCCGGGAGCAGTTCCATGCGCCGGAGCCCGCTCCGGTAGATCTCTCCATTCCGCCATATCGCGAGGATGGAGACGCCGAAGGTTTTTCGGAACTTGAGTTCCTCGATCGTCTTCCCCGCGAACGTCGTGCGTGGAGACAGCGAGGCCTCCGCCAGGCCGACGGTGTCGGACTCCAGTCCGCTCACGTCCAGCGGACGATTGTCGCCCACGGTCAGTTCCTGAAGCCCCTCCAGGATCTCGAGATCCTCGAATCGCCCCCGGAGCAGGAGGATGTCCCCTCCCTCGAGTCTCGTATCCGGATCCGGCATGAGAAGCTCTTCATGGGCCCGCAGGATGCCCACGACCGTCAGGCCGAATGCATCGGCCAACCGGGTTTCCGCGAGCAACTGACCGGCCAGCAGCGATTCTTCCGAGATTCTGACGCTTTGGATCCTGCGTTCCATCTGGTAGCGGGAGATCAGTTCTCCTGCCGGCACGGAATGGACCGCTCCGAGGGTCCCGTCCTCCTCCAGTGCGGCGAGGCGCCCGCTCTTCGCCGCGACCAGCAGGCGATCGCCCGGAGCGAGCGTCATCGACCGCAGTCCCGTGCGGCGTACCTGCTCGCCCCTGAGAATCGCGAGTACGTGCAGGCGACGAGTCCGGCGCAGGTTCGCCTTTTGAACGGTCTGCCCGATGAGCGACGAATCTTCCGGCAACTCCAGTTCCGCCACCTCGATCGAGGCATCGGCGATCCGCTCCAGCGTCCGGTCTCTCGACTCGATCTGCAGGTGCTTCCATGCGCGCAGGGCTTCGAACCGTTCGAGGGTCCCTTCGACCACCATCTCGTCTCCCCCGCTCAGAACGAAGTCCGTCCCGGGAGCGAGGATCATCTGCCCGCTTCGTTGCACGGCGACCACGTTGAGGCCCAGGGCCTGGCCCAACCGGCTCTGCTGCAGCGTCTTGCCTGCGAGGGTCGAATGGGCGGGGGCTTGCAGGATGCCGATCAGGCCGCGCAGGTCGTAGAGTCCCCCGAGGTCCGCGGGAGCCGATTCCTTCTTCGGATCCCGGTCCGGAAACAGTCTCCGCCCGAGGAAGGTCATGTAGACGATGCCGACGGCGAGCGCGGTCAGGCCGACGGGCGTGAACGAGAACATCCCGAACGGCTCGAACCCGGCATCCTGCAACGCCCCGTTCACGAGGATGTTCGGCGCCGTTCCGATCAGGGTCGTCATCCCGCCGAGCAGGGACCCGAAGGCGAGGGGCATGAGCAGCTTGGATGGCGGCGTCCCGGTGCGGCGGGCCATGTCCAGCACCACGGGCAGCATGAGGGCGGTGATCCCGATGTCGTTCATGATGCCCGACAGGAGACCCACCGTGGCCATCATCACCGCGATGAGGCGGCCGACGCCATCGCCCGATGCCGCCAGCACCCGCTGCCCGATGAAGTGAGCCACCCCGGTCCGCATGAGCGCGCCGCTCAGGACCAGGACCGAAGCGATCGTGATGACCGCTTCGTTGGCGAACCCCATGATCGCCGCCTCGCCCTCGAGGATGCCCGTCACGACAAGTCCGAGCATCACCATCAACGCGACGAGATCCACCCGGATCTTCTCGGTGACGAACAGAACCACCGCGACCAGCAGAATCCCCCCGACGACGAACACCTCGAAGTTCATTCAGCCACCGACCGCAAGCGTTGGGCGGCGCCCGGAGGGCGCTCGGTTGAACTACCGGGGCGACTCAGCCGTCCGTGAGGTCGGTCCAAGGATTGAGACCGGGGCAAAGGTTGGATCGGGGAGGAGATTGAGTGGGCCCGGGTAGATTTGAACTACCGACCTCACGCTTATCAGGCGTGCGCTCTAACCAGGCTGAGCTACGGGCCCCGAAGAAGACCGGCGCACGACCGTTCCGTCTGGGCGGAGGGTCGGGCGCCGGGCGGCGTCCATCCTAAGGACACCGCCCGGCGCGTTCAAGTTTCCTGGGCGCCGGGGGTTCCGTTTTCGACGACGTAGCTGGCGCGCGTGGCGATTGGGGCGTCGGGGCGGGTGACGTAGGGCATGACGCGGAAGTCGGTGCGGAGGCGGGCGGGGGAGAGGCGGCAGCGGACGTAGCCGCGCTGGGCGTTGAAGAACTTGATGTGGGGGTTGTGGCCCATGGCGTTGTCGCCCTGCGGCCCCGTGTCGACGCCGTCTCCGCTGGAGCTGATGGACGTGCCGGCGAATTCGGTGCCGACGGTCGGAGAATCCGCGCGCTCGAAGTCGAGCTTGAGGTCGTTGACCCAGTTGGTGTGGAGGTCGCCGGTCAGGACGACGGGGTTCGAGGGGCGGCGCTCGTGGAGGAAGGTCATGAGGCGGTCGCGGTCGGCGGGGTAGCCGTCCCACTTGTCCATGGCGAGGGTGAGTTCGTCTTCGCCCTCCAGCAGCCGGGCCATGAAGACCTGGTTGGCGAGCACGTTGTAGCGGGCCGGCGACGAGTCGAGGCCGTCGAGCAGCCAGTCGGCCTGGCGGGCTCCGAGGATCGTGGCGCCTTCCGCGTGTTGCTCCGCGCACGGCGGTTGCCGGCGGCCCCCGCAGGGCTGGAGGGTGCGGTACTGCCGGGTGTCGAGGACGTGGAGCCGCATCAGCGAGCCGAAGTCGAGCCGGCGGTAGAGCTGCGCGTCGGGGCCGGTGGGGAGCGACGTCCGTCGAAGGGGGAAGTTTTCGTACAGGGCCTGGAAGGCGGCGGTGCGGCGGGCGAGGAACGCCTCCCGGCTCATCTCCTCGGTGTGGTGCTGGCCGGCCCAGTCGTTGTCCACCTCGTGGTCGTCGGGCGTGAAGACCCACGGAGCGGCGGCGTGCGCGGCCTGGAGGTCGGGATCCCTTTTATATAGGGCGTAGCGCGCGCGGTAGCCGTCGAGCGTGCGCGGCTCCTCCGTGTCGTGGCGGCGCACGAGGTCGTCCCGGGTGCCGGGGCCGCTCTCGTAGATGTAGTCCCCGAGGTGGATGACGAGGGCGGGAGATTCGGCCGCCATGTGGCGGAAGCCGGTGTACCAGCCGCGCTCGTAGTGCTGACACGAGACGAACACGAAATCGAAGCGGTCGGGCAGGGTGCCGGGGGCGGGGGCGGTGCGCGTGCGGCCGACGGGGCTCGTCGCCCCGGCGGCGTGGAAGCGGTACCAGTAGTCGCGGCCGGGCTCCAGACCCTCCACCTCGACGTGAACGGAGTGGCCGAGTTCGGCGAGCGCCGCGGCCTCGCCCCGCCGCACGACCCTGCTGAAGCCATCGTCGGCGGCGACCTCCCACCGCACGGGGAAGCCGGCGCCGGGGTCGCCGGGCAGGTCGAGCAGGCGCGTCCACAGCACGACGCCGTCGGCGGCCGGCTCCCCGGAGGCCACGCCGAGTTCGAACGGAAAGCGCTCGAATGGGGCGGAGCCGCCGGTGTGTACGCGGATCCCGCCGCCGCCCACGCGGGCCGCCGGGCCGAACTGCGCAAACGGTAGCGGCGCCAGCGCGCAGAGCGCCGCGGAGCGCGACCACGCGGCCAGGAAATCGCGCCGCGTCGTCACCGCGAAAGCCCTCCCCCAATGCCCCGGTTTCGATTGCCGCCGCCAGCCGGCCGGTCTAGCTTCACTCGCATGAAAATCCGTCCCTTCCGCGCCCCGATGGCGCTCCTCGCGGCCGTCCTCCCGGTCCTCTCCGCCTGCAGCAAGCAGACGGCGTTCGGAGAGGCGAACAGCCTCATCATCCTCGCTCCGGACTCGCTCTCGCAGCAAGTGGAGGAGGAGACCCGGCAGGTGCTCGAACCCACGATCTTCACGAGCCGGAACGAGAAGCAGTACGAGGTGAGCTTCGTCGACCCGGGCCACGAAAACGTCGGCCAGTTGAAACTGTTCCGTAACCTGATCGTGTTCGGGACGGCGGACGATCCCCTCATGCTCGAGGTGGCGGCCGAGGCGGGCCAGGATCTCGCCGCGCTCGAGCCGGGCCGCGTCTTCCAGGCGTCGAACGTGTGGGCCCTGGCCCAGACCGTGACGGCCGTCCTGCTGCGCTCCGGCCGCGAAGCCGAGTCGTGGGTGGCGGCTCTGCCGTCGGTCCTGAACGCGGTGGACACGAACTACCGCGAACTCGTGCTGCGGCGGATGTTCGCGACGGCCGCCGACACCGCCCTCAGGACGGATCTGGGACGGCGGTTCGGCTTCTCGATGCTCGTCCCGGAGGTCTACGACCGCATCGCCCGGGATCTCGGCGGCGGCGACAGCCTCGTCATCCTGCGCAACGACAACCCGGACCCGAGCGAACTCATCCGTTCGATCCTCGTCGCCTGGCGCCCGGGCGTGGACTCGCTGACGAGGGAACTGGCGCTGGAGTGGCGGGCGGAGATCGATGCCGTGCACTACAACGTCCCGCAGCGGATCGACGACACGAATTCGAGCGTCGTCAGCTTCATGTGGGAGGGCCGCCCGGCGCTGGAGGTGACCGGCGTGTGGCAGGACGAGTCGGGCGGATTCCCCGCGGCCGGCCCGTTCATCGTCTGGCTGGTCGACTGCCCGGCGCGCACGTACTTCGTCGATGCGTGGCTCTATTCGCCGAACCGGGCCAAGTACGAGTACATGCTGCAGTTGCAGGAGATTCTCGGGTCGTTCCGCTGCGTCGAGTAGCCGGACGCCACAGCCAAACCTGACACGCCTGGCCGGACAGGGTCGCCCGGATGCCGTTCGTTCATCTTCACACACATAGCGAGTACTCGCTCCTCGACGGCGCGAACCGGATCGACGACCTGGTCCAGCGCGCGGTCGAACTCGGCATGCCCGCCCTCGCCCTCACGGACCACGGCAACCTGCACGGCGCCTGGGAGTTCCAGGAGAAGGCCCGCGCCAGGGGGATCAAGCCGATCATCGGCTGCGAGGCCTACGTCGCGTACGGCGACCGCCGCTCCCGCCGCATGGAGGAGGGGGCCCCGGCCCACAACGCCCACCTCGTGCTCCTCGCCGAGAACGCGCGCGGGTACTCGAACCTCCTGAAGCTCTCGTCGATCGGGTACACGGAGGGCTTCTACCGCCGCCCCCGCGTGGACCGCGAGACGCTCGAGCGCTACTCGGACGGGATCATCTGCCTCTCCGCCTGCCTCGCCGGCGAGGTCGCGCGCTACCTGCAGCACGAGCGCTACGACGACGCGAAGCGGGCGGCGGAGTGGCACGCGGCCGTGTTCAAGGACCGCTACTGGCTCGAACTCCAGAACCACGGGATTCCGAAGCAGGACCTCGTCAACAAGGGGATCATCCGGATCTCCGAGGAACTCGGCCTGCCGCTCGTCGTCACCAACGACGCGCACTACATGCGGCGGGAGGACGCGGACGCGCACGACACGCTCCTCTGCATCGGGACCGGCAAGGACAAGGACGACCCCGACCGGCTCCGCTTCCACGGGGAGGAGAGCTACTTCAAGACCGCCGACGAGATGGCGGAACTCTTCCCGGACCTGCCCGGCCTCCTCGCCGAGACGGTGAAGATCGCGGAGCGCTGCGACGTCAAGTTCGACAAGCAGTACCAGTTGCCCGGCTTCCCGCTCCCGGACCGCTTCTCCGAACCCATGCAGATGCTGCGCCACGAAGCGACGGAGGGGGCGAAGGCCAGGTACGGCGACCCCCTGCCGGACGAGGCGCGCGACCGCCTCGACTACGAACTCGGGGTCATCGAGAACACGGGGTACGCGGGATACCTGCTCATCGTCTGGGACTTCATCGTCGCGGCGCGCGAACGGGACATCCCGGTGGGGCCCGGCCGCGGATCCGCCGCGGGGTCGATCATCTGCTACGCGCTCGGCATCACCGACGTGGACCCGCTCGAGTTCGACCTCCTCTTCGAGCGCTTCCTGAATCCGGAACGCGTCTCGATGCCGGACATCGACATCGACTTCTGCTACGAGCGCCGCGGCGAGGTCATCGACTACGTGCGGGAGAAGTACGGACAGGCCTCGGTGGGGCAGATCATCACCTTCGGGACGATGAAGGCGCGCGCCGTGATCCGGGACGTGGGCCGGGTGCTCGGCTTCTCGCCCTCGGACACGGACCGGCTCGCGAAGCTCGTGCCGTCCACGCCGGGGTATTCGCTCACGGTGGCGGAGGCGAGGAAGAAGGTCGGTGACCTCGCCGCGAGCGACCGCGAGGACGCGCAGGTCAGGAAACTCCTCGACTACGCGGAACGCATCGAGGGACTCGCGCGCCACAGTTCCGTGCACGCGGCGGGGGTGGTGATCGCGCCGGGACCGCTGGACGACTACGTGCCGATCTGCTCGGACACGAAGAGCGGCGCCGTGATCACGCAGTTCGACATGAACGCGCTCGAGAAGGCGGGCATGCTCAAGATGGACTTCCTGGGCCTGCGCACGCTGACGGTGATCGACGACGCGGCGCGCAACGTGCAGGAACGGCACGGGACCCGCGTGGACTGGGAGGAGATCGGCCTCGACGACCCGGGCGTGTACGAGATGCTCGCGTCCGGCCGCACGAGCGGCGTCTTCCAGTTCGAATCCAGCCTCGCCACGGACAAGCTGCGCGCCATGCGCTGCGACCGCTTCGACGACCTCGTCGCCGTCAACGCGCTCATCCGCCCGGGTCCGCTCGATTCCGGGATGACGGACGTCTACATCAAGCGCAAGCGGGGACTCCAGCCGGTCGACTATCCGCACCCCGACCTGCAGGAGGTCCTCGAGCCGACGTACGGCGTCATCACCTACCAGGAGCAGGTGATGCGGGCCGCCAACCTGCTCGCCGGGTTCTCGCTCGCCGAAGCGGACGTGCTCCGGAAGGCGGTCGGCAAGAAGGACGCCGACCTCACGGACCGGGTCCTCGGGGAATTCCAGAAGCGCGCGGTCGAGCGCGGGGTGGCGAAGCCGAAGGCGGGCGAGATCGCCGAACTCATCCGCACCTTCGGCCGCTACGGCTTCAACAAGGCGCACAGCGTGGCGTACGCGCTCCTCTCCTACCGGACCGCGTGGCTGAAGGCGCACTATCCGGCCGAGTTCATGGCCGGCCTCCTCTCGTCGGAAATCGGGAGCACGGACGCGGTCGTCCTGTACATCGGAGCGGCGCGGACGCTCGGGATCCGGGTGCTGCCCCCCTCGGTGAAGGAGTCGGGGTACCGCTTCACGGTCGTCGACGATCCGGAGGACCCCGGGAAGTCGGCGATCCGCTTCGGGCTGGGCGCGATCAAGGGCGTGGGACACTCCGCGATCCGGTCCATCCAGGCGGCGCGGGAAGAGGCTCCGTTCGAGAGCTTCATCGACTTCCTCGAACGGATCGACCTGCGGCTCAACAACTCGCGCGTCATCCAGGCCCTGATCGGGGCCGGGGCGCTCGACGACCTCGGCGACCGCGCCGCCCTCACCGCCGGCCTCGAGGTCATGCTCAACGAGGCGCAACTGCGCCGGCAGGAGGCGGAGAGCGGACAGACGAGCCTGTTCGGAGGCGACGCGGCGGAGACGCGGCCCGAGGTCGAACTCCCCGTCGTGCCCGCGTGGAGCGAGCGCGACCGCCTGCGCGAGGAGAAGGAACGCCTCGGGTTCTACATCTCCGGGCACCCGCTCGAGCGCTACCGGGACCTCGTCGACCTTTACGCGCTGGAGGCGAGGACGACGAACCTGCGCGAACACCGCGACCGGCCCGTGGAGGTTCCCTGCGTCATCACGGAGACGTCCGTGCGCACGGCGCGCAAGGACGGCCGGGAGTGGGCGCGCCTCACGATCGAGGACTTTCACGGGACGGCGACGACGCTCGTGTTCGGCGATGTGTGGCAGAAGAACCGCGGGCTCCTCACGGATGACCGCCCGGTCCTGATCGCCGGCACGGTGTCGGGCAACTCGCGGGACGACGACGATCCGCCCATTTTTCTCGACTCCGTGCGGCCGCTGGCGGACGTGCGGGACGAGGGCCAGGTGGGGATCCTGATCGAGCTCCGCGAGGACGACCGGCTGGAGCCCGGCGCGTTCGGCAAGGCGCGCGCGTTGATCGAGGCCTCGCCGGGACTCGGCCCTCTCTACCTGGATGTGAACGGGGACGGGGGCCAGGGGAACGGCGGTGCGAACGGGGATCTCGGGGCGCCGGAAGACGACGCGCACCCATCCCGGTTCAGGTCGCGCACGCTGCGCGTGGCCCCGACGCCGGCCCTGGTCGAGGAGCTGCGCGGACTGCTGGGCGGAAGCGGCGTGAGACTGGTCCGGAACCGCTGACGGTTCGGCCGCGTCCGGCCGCCCGCTGGCCGGATCGCCACCCGCGGGCCCAGTTTGTGGGGGCAGCCGAGCCACGGCCCGCAGGGATGGACATCGGCTCCGGGACCGAGAGATGATCGCGTATGTCGATAGAACAGGAAGGCCTGGCCGAACTCCGCAACCACGTGGAGGAGCTTCGGAACAAGGCCCGGGAACGCGGGATCGACGTGAGCGCCGAGCTGGGGCCGCTGGAGGCTCAGCTCGCCGCCGCGCACGATGAGGCCATGGCCCGGCTCTCGCGTTTCGACCGCGTAAAGCTCGCCCGCAACCAGGACCGTCCCTTCTCGCTCGACTACATCCGCGGGATCGGCACGGACTTCTTCGAGTTGCGGGGCGACCGCGTCTTCCGCGACGACCCCGCCATCGTCGGCGGCTGGCTCAAGCTCGACGGCCGTTCGGTCATGGTCATCGGGCACCAGAAGGGCCGGGAGATGAAGGAGAACCTGCGCCGCAACTTCGGTTCTCCCCATCCCGAGGGGTATCGCAAGGCGAAGCGCCTGCTGCGGCTGGCCGAGAAGTTCGGCCGCCCCGTCATCACCTTCATCGACACGCAGGGGGCGTATCCGGGGATCGGCGCCGAGGAGCGGGGCCAGGCGGAGGCGATCGCCCGCAACCTCGCCGTGATGGCGGGCCTGCGCGTCCCCATCGTGAGCTGCGTCATCGGCGAGGGCGGCTCGGGCGGCGCCCTGGGGATCGGCGTGGCGGACCGCGTCCTCATGATGGAGAACGCGATCTACTCCGTGATCTCGCCCGAAGGGTGCGCCGCGATCCTGTGGCGGAGCCGCGAGCACTCGGACAAGGCGGCGGAAGCGCTCAAGCTCACCGCCAGCGACCTCCAGGACCTGGGCGTGGTCGACCAGGTCATCCCGGAGCCGCGGGGAGGGGCGCACGCGGATCCGGACGCCGCGGTCAAGGCCATGGGCGCCGCCATCCGCCGCCATCTGCGGGAACTCGAGAAGCTCGAGCCGGCCGGCCTGGTCGAGTCGCGGCGGGACAAGTACTACGCCATCGGCGCCTGGGAGGAGAGGTGAGCGAGGGCCGGCGGCCGCGCCCGGTACGGCCGCGCCCCCCCCGTCCCGCGCGCCCCGCCGGCGAGTCCGGCAACGGCGCGGCGGCCCCGAATCCGGCGTCCGTCCCGAGTCCGGCCGCGCCCCCGAGTCCGGCGGCGGGCCCGGATCGCGTGGCGTCGCCGGGTCCGGCCGCGGGCGCCCCGAGCCAGGTCCTCGAGGTCCGGTTCAAGGGCCTGCGCTCCGACTTCTTCGCCTTCAGCGGCGTCCCCCCGCTGACGGAGCGGGAGTACGTCGTCGTGGAGGCCGACCGCGGACAGGACATCGGCTGGGTGAAGCGCGCGGCCGCGGCCCGGGACCTGGCGTGCGAGGGAGGCTGCGACGCCACGGGCGAGCGCGCCGTCCCGCTCCCCTCCCGCCGCGTGATCCGCCGCGCCGCGCCGGCCGACGTCCTGCGGCTTCAGCAGCTGCGCGACCAGGAACTCGAAGTCCGCCGGCGCACGCGCGAACTCGCCGTGAAGCACCGGCTGCGGATGAAGGTGAGCGAGGCGGAGTGGCAGTGGGACCGCAACAAGCTCACGGTCTACTTCACCGCGGAGAAGCGGGTCGACTTTCGCGCCCTCGTGCGGGACATGGCCCGCTCGTTCCGGACCCGGATCGACCTGCGGCAGATCGGGGTCCGCGACGAGGCGCGCCGTCTCGGGGGGCTGGGCCGCTGCCGCCGCGAACTCTGCTGCCGCTCGTGGCTCACGTCCATCGAACCCGTCACGCTGCAGCTCGCCAAGGACCAGGGCCTCTCCCTCAATCCGAGCCAGATCTCGGGCGCCTGCGGCCGCCTCATGAACTGCCTCCGCTACGAGCACGCCGTGTACACGCAGGCCAAGAAGCGCTTCCCGCCCGTGGGCCGGACGATCCGGACCGCCAACGGCCGCGAGAACGTGAAGTCGTGGGACCTGTTCGAGGAGACCGTGTCGCTCGAGGCGGGGGACGGCGAGGTCCGCACGATCCCGCTCGCCCAGTTGAAGGACGAGAGGCGCGCCGCCCGCCGCGCCGAGCTGGACCGCGGCTAGCAGCCCCGCGACGAAACCCCGACACGGACTGCCAGTGTCTCGATTCTATCTCACGACGGCGATCGACTACTCGAACGGCGACCCGCACCTGGGGCACGCCATCGAGAAGATCGGCGCCGACGCGATCGCCCGGTACCGGCGCGCCTGCGGGGACGACGTCCATTTCCTCATCGGGATGGACGAGCACGGGCAGAAGGTCCAGCAGGAGGCGGAGAAGCAGGGAGCGGAGCCCGCGGAATGGGTCGACCGCATCGCCGAGGCCTTCCTCGACGTCTGGCGGCGCCTGGGCCTCTCCAACGACGACTTCATCCGTACCTCGGAACCGCGCCACCACCGCGGCGTGACCGCGCTCATGGAGCGGATCGCCGGGAACGGGGACTTCCGCCGCGCGAAGTACGAGGGCCACTACTGCGCCGGGTGCGAAGCCTTCAAGAAGGACGATGAACTGGCGGACGGGCGCTGCCCGCTCCACCCCGGGCGCGAGATCGAGTGGACGGAGGAGGACAACTGGTTCTTCCGGCTCTCCGACTACCGCGACACGCTCCTCGAACGCCTGCGGAACGACCCGGATTCCGTGCGGCCCGCGACGCGGCGCAACGAGATCACGCGGCTCCTGGAGTCCGGCCTCGACGACATCTCGGCCTCCCGCTCCAGGATCCGCTGGGGCGTCCCCTTCCCGGGGGACGAGGGGCACACGGTCTACGTGTGGTTCGACGCGCTCTCGAACTACATCACGGCCATCGGCTATCCCGACGGCGAGGCGTTCGGGAAGTTCTGGCCCGCCGACCTCCACATCATCGGCAAGGACATCACCCGCTTCCACTGCGTGTACTGGCCGGCCATGCTGCTGGCCGCGGGCGTGGAGCCGGCGAAGAGCGTGTGGGGCCACGGCTTCATCAAGATCGGCGGGGCCAAGCTCTCGAAGTCGGCGGGAACGGAACTCGGGCTCGTCGAACTCATCGAACGGCACGGGCCGGACGCGCTGCGCTACTTCCTGCTGCGGGAGGTGCCCTGGGACGGCGACCGCGACTACCCGTCGACGGAGGCCTTCATCGAGCAGTTCGACCGCCGCTACACGACGGACCTCGCGAACGACCTCGGCAACCTCCTGAACCGCGTGGTGTCGATGGTGGCCCGGTACCGCGGAGGGGACGTGCCGCCGCCGCAAGGCGGAGCACTCGCGGAAGGAGCACTCGCGGAAAAAGCGGCCCTCGCCCTCGGGGAATACCGCGCGGCCATGGAGGGCTATCTGCTCCACCGGGGCCTGGCGGCGGCGTTCGACGTCGTGCGCGCGGCGAACGGGTTCGTGGACGAGACGAAGCCGTGGGCGCTGGCGAAGGCGGAGCGCGAGGACGGCGCGGACGCGGACGCGCTCGACGGGGTGTTGTCTCAGCTCATCGGAGCGCTCGGCGCGGTGGCGGCGATGCTCGCCCCCTTCACTCCTGCCAAGGCCGCCGAACTCTGGGGCACCCTGGGGGGCGACGGATCGCCGCCGACCTTCGAGCGTCTCGAACCGTCCGTGGCCGGGCTCCGGGCCGTGCGCCCCGGCGGCGTGCTCTTCCCGCGCCCCTGATCGCCGGCCCGCCGCCGCACGCCGCGCCGCCGGACGCCGCGCCGCCGCCCGGAAAACGTTGACACTGGTTGCCGCCCGCGACTAACTTTATCGACCGATGTTGCGGCTGCGGGCGGGCGGTTCCCGTCGCGCGGCGACCGGCCGGGCAGCTTGACCGGCCTTTTTTTCGCCCCTCTTACGGCTGGACGACTTGAGACAATCTTCGTACTGGACGATACAGATATTGCCCGGGAGTGGCGGGCGGGCGCGCAGCTATCGCGTTGAGAAGCGCCGCGCGAAAGCTGTCGGCATCGCCGCCGCCGTGCTCCTGATGATGGCCTCCGCGTTCGTCGCCACCGTGTTGGGGCGCCAGGACGCGGCGGAGCAGCTCGCGCGCTACCGGGCCGAGAACCGGCAGCTGATCACCAGCCTGCAGGCCATGGAGCGCCGCAGCGGGGAGTTCAGCCGGGCGCTCGACGATCTCTCCGCGCGGGAACAGAGATTCCGGCTCGTCGCCGGCCTTCCCCTGCTCGATCCCGATGTCTACTCGGTCGGAGTCGGCGGGCCCGGCGGCGTCTCCCCGGCGAACGACGCGTTCTTCGAGGTCGCCCCGGACCTGGCGCGGGAGGCCGAAGATGTGGTGGTCGACATCGAGCAGTTGCTGCGGCGCGCGGACCTGCTTGGAAGCAGCCTCACCGAGGCGGCGGATTCCGTCGGGACGCATCGGGAGCGGTATCAGCGCATTCCCTCGATCTGGCCGGTCGTTTCGGACGACTCCTGGATCTCCTCGGGCTTCAGCTATAACCGGCTGCATCCGGTGCTCGGGCTCCGGCGTCCGCATACCGCCGTCGACATTTCGGCCGACTTCGGCACGCCCGTGATCGCGGCGGGCGCGGGACGGGTCACGTTCGCCGGCTCGAAGGCCGGATACGGCCGTGTCGTCGAAATCGACCACGGCGATGGCTACCAGAGCCTCTACGCTCACCTGGGCCGGATCGCGGTCCGCGTGGGCGCCCCGGTGCGGCGCGGCGATACCCTCGGGGAGGTCGGCGTCTCCGGGACGGCAACGGGTCCGAATCTCCACTACGAGATCCTGGTCGACGGCCGCGCGGTGAACCCGGTCGGCTACTTCCTGGACGGCTACCGCCGCTAGCAGGAGCTTCTTAGATTCCGCCCACTTATCCGGACACCCCAACTGGAGTTCGATTGATGTCGAAGTTGCGTGTCGCGACCCCGCTTCTGGCGATCCTCCCGTTGCTGGCCGCCTGTGGCGGCCGAATCACCGTGCACGTCGTGGCCGACGAGGCCGCGGCCGAAGCCGTGAACGACCTGGAAGTTCAGTTTATTCCATTTGACCGCGACTCCCTGTTCGCGGTCATCGTCGGGCAGGCCGCGACGCCGGAGCCGACGATCCCGGCGGATCTCGAAGAGGCCTCCCGGACCGAACAGGAGTACCGCGACCGCTGGAGCACGGCCGAGTCGAGCTGGAACAACGTCCGCGATTCCATGCGGTCGATCACCGCGCAACTCGACAACCTCGACGACCGCAGCGTGGAATACCGGCGTCTGTTCGACCAGTTCGGCGATCTCGAGGATCGCGAAGGGGCCCTGAACCGCCAGCGACAGGCGGCGTTCGACGAGTTCAGCGAACTGCAGCAGGCCAACCAGCAGCGCGTCGACTCGATCTGCATCGTCATCGATTCCTGGGAGGAAGCGGCCTTCGTGGGGTACGGCGACATAGAGGACGATCTCCTCATGGCGCTGGGACAAGAGGTGATGGCGGACACCACGGACGCCGATGGCGTCGCGTGGGCGTCGGCCCCCGGCGGGCCCTGGTGGGTCCACGCGCGGGTGAACACCGCGGCCGGCGAACTCTACTGGAACGTGATGGTCGACGGGGCTTCGGAGGACACGCTGCGGCTGGTGCCGGGCAACGCCGAACTGCGACAGGGTGTGCGTCAGCGCTGCTAGGGCCGGGACAAGCCCCTGGCTGACGCGTAGCTGGGGAACGCATGGTCGATAAGCCGACGACGCTCAGGCTCGAGATCGACGCGGACAAGATCGCCTGGCTGATCTTCGACGCCCCCGGCTCCCGGGTGAACCTCCTCAACTCCCGGGTGATGCGGCACCTGGACCGCCATCTCGCCGAACTCGAGTCCCGGATCGCCACCGGACATCCCATCGCGGTCGTCATCTGGAGCGCGAAACCGGACACGTTCATCGCCGGCGCCGACGTCAACGAGATCGCCGAGATCGAGGACGCGGAGGACGGGAGCCGGAAGAGCGCCATGGGGCAGCGGATCTTCAACCGGCTCGCACGGCTCGGGATCCCGAAGGTCGCCGCGATCCGCGGCACCTGTCTGGGCGGAGGCACGGAACTCGCGCTGGCATGCGACTGGCGCCTGGCTTCGGACGTCCCCGCCACCGAGATCGGCCTGCCCGAGATCAAGCTCGGGTTGATTCCCGGGTTCGGGGGCTCGGTGCGGCTGCCCCGCCTCATCGGGATTCAGCGGGCGCTCTCGACGATCCTCACGGGGCGGAGCCTCTCCGCCTCGCACGCGTATCGATACGGTCTCGTCGACCAGGTCTTCGAGGACACGGGCTTCCAGCACTCCGTGGCGCAGGTGGCCCTGGATGCCGTGCTCGGGCGGGTCGAGCGGGTGCTGCCGCACGAGACGGCGAAAGACCGCTTCCTGGAAAACACCCGGCTGGGACGCCGCCTGCTGTTTCGGGGCGCCCGCAAGCGCGTGCGCAGCGCCTCCGGGACGCGATACCCCGCGGCCCTCAAGGCGATCGACGTCATCGAGGAAACGCTGGACCTGCCGATCGACGAGGCGCTCGCCATCGAGGCGGAGGCGCTCGGGGAAGTGGCCACGACGGGCGTGAGCCGAAACCTCGTGCGGCTGTTCCGGGGAGGGCGGGCCGCGAACAAGGCGTTCGCCCCGGAGATCGCGGCACAACAGCGGGAGGTGAAAAAGGTCGCCGTCCTCGGGGCCGGCGTGATGGGCGGCGGGATCGCCGAACTCGCCGCCGCGCACGACATCTCGGTTATCCTCAAGGACATCGATCGGCATGCGCTCGATACGGGCCTGCGCCACGCGAACGAACTGCTCCGGAAGGCGGGCAAGCGGGGGATCATCGCGCCGGAGGAGGTGGGGCTGAAGTTCGCGCTCATCCACGGGACGCTCGACTACGACCGGTTCGGCGATGTCGATGTCGTCATCGAAGCCGTCGTCGAACGGCTCCACGTGAAGCAGCAGGTTCTTCGGGATGTGGAGCCGGAGCTTCCCGCGCACGCCGTCTTCGCGACGAACACGTCCTCGCTGTCGGTGACGGAGTTGAGCAAGGCCGCCGCCCGGCCGGACCGGGTCGTGGGCCTGCACTTCTTCAATCCCGTGCACCGGATGCCCCTCGTGGAGATCATCCGCGGGGAGTTGTCCTCGGAGGCGGCGCTCGCCACGGCGGTCCGGCTCGCGCGGCGGCTCGGGAAGACGCCCGTGCTCGTCGCGGACCGGCCGGGGTTCATCGTCAACCGGCTCCTCGCGCCGTACCTGAACGAGGTCGGCTTCCTGCTGGAGGATGGAGCGGACGTGGTCGGTATCGACCGGACGCTGAAGGAGTTCGGGCTGCCGATGGGGCCCTGCCGACTGCTCGACGAGGTCGGTTTCGACATCGCGGCGCACGTCGCGAAGGAGATGGCGCGGGCATTCGGCGACCGCATGCGCCCCTCCGCGGCCCTGGAAACGCTCACGGGGCTGGGCCGGCTGGGGAAGAAGAACGACCGCGGTTTCTACACGTATTCCGACCGCGAGGAGCGCGTGGACCGGGAGGTGAGCCGCGCCTTCGGCTCGGGCGGCGGCGGCGTGCGACCCGAGGAGATCATCGACCGCTGCCTGCTGATCTCGGTGAACGAAGCCATGTACGCGCTGGAGGAAGGCGTGGTGGCGGGGCCGGGGGACGTCGATCTCGCCATGGTGCTGGGCACCGGGTTTCCGCCGTTCCGCGGCGGACCGCTCGCGTGGGCGGAGTCTCGCGGAGTGGGGTCCGTGCGCGACCGTCTTCTCGAACTGCGGGAGCGGCACGGGGACCGCTTCGCTCCGGCGCCGGGGCTGGAAAGGCTCGCCGACACGAACGGATCGTTCACGTCCGACGCCGTGTGGCGGAACTCGGGATCTCCGTCGGACATGTAGGTGGGTTTCGACCTCCTGGGGGCACGGCGCCGCGCGTTGCGGGCCGCGCGCCGGATTCCGGACGATGCGCCGCGCGTAGACGTGGAAGTGCGTCGCGGGAGCCACGTGCAGCGCTTCCGCCAGGAGTTGCTCGCGGACGGCCCGGGGTGGAAGGTCACGCTTCAGGTCCTCGACGGGGACTTCACGCCGGTGAGGATCGACGAGGCCACGACCCTCCGGGCCGGCTCCCTCCTCATGTGGTTCCTCCGTCCGGGGCAGCCCTTCGAGGTCGGCGCCTTCTACCACGGCCGCGGCGCCTTCCAGGGCTACTACATCAACCTCATCCGCCCTCCGCGACTGCAGTCCTCGCCCTGGGTCATCGAGGACCTCTACCTCGACGTGTGGCTGCCGGAGGGGGGCGACGGCGTGCTGCTGGACGAGGACGAACTGGACGCCGCCGTGGCCCGCGACGAGTTGTCGGCGGCGGAGGCCGACGAGGTGCGCAGGATCGGCGCGCGGCTGCTGGCCCGATCGCGGCGCCCCGGGCGCCCGCGGTGGTTGCCCCGCGGCGTCGGGAGGTCGCCCGCGGAATCCGTGCCGGCGCTCCGCCTGCGCCGCGACGCGCCGGGAACCTTCCACGCGGCGCGGATCTCGGGTCGGATCATCGCCTTCGGGCTCTACCTGATGGCCGCGGTCTCCGCGACGTCCGCCGGGTTCGCCGCGTTCACGGACGCGTTCCTGGTCGCGGGTCCGGCACAGGACGCCTGGAGGCTGACCCTGCTGGGCGAGGCGCTGCTCCTGGCCCCGCTCGCCCTCGGGGGCTGGCTGCCCGCGACCCGCTGGCCGCAGCCGCCCCTGACCGACGAGCGCTCCCTCTTCATCGCGACGCTCGCCTCGGGGCTCGCGGTGCTGGCGCTCAGCGAGCGCACGGAATGGGCCGGAGCCCTGCTCCCCGTGTACGCGACGCTGGGCCTCTTCTCGCTGGTCTTCGCCGTCTGCCGGTGGCGGTTCGACCGGAAGGTGCCGGTGTTCGCGCTCGCGGGCGTGGCCATGACGCTCGTCGCGCTCGCCATCCTGGTCGCGACGTGACGGCGCGTGCTCGCCCGACACCGGCGCCCCGCGCTCGCCCGACACCGGCGCCCCGCGCATCCCGTATGAGGAACGCATGAACGATCGATCCAAACGAAGGGTCCGGTTCCTGGCCGCGTTCGTCGGCCTCTTTGCGGTCGTGTGGTTCCTGTGGGACACGCCCTTCGTGTATCCCGTGAAGCTCTTCGTCGTCCTGCTGCACGAGATCAGCCACGGGCTGGCGACGCTGGCGACGGGGGGACAGATCCTCGCCATCGAGGTGACGCCGCGCGAAGGAGGACTGTGCCGGTGTCCCGGCGGGAACGCCTTCCTGAGCCTGTCCGCCGGGTATCTCGGAAGCCTGCTGTGGGGCGGGCTGATGATCTGGAGCGCGGAGCGCTTCCCGACGCTCAGTTCGTGGTTCTCCGGGGTCCTCGCCGCGACCGTCGGAGGCATGACGCTGCTCTTCGCGCAGCAGTCCTTTGCGGTCGCGTTCGGACTTGCCTTCTCCGCGGCGCTGCTCGCGGTGGCCTGGCGGGCGAGCGCCGCGGTGAACCGCGTCCTGCTCACGGCGCTCGGCCTCACGAGTTGCCTCTACGCGGTGCTGGACATCAAGAGCGACATCCTCGACCGGCCGGAGTTGCGGTCGGACGCCCGGATGCTGGCCGAACTCACCGGCATCCCCACGCTGGTCTGGGGCGGGTTGTGGATCGCCGTCGCGCTGCTGTTCTGCTTCGTCCTCTTCCGCTGGGCCTGGCGCCGCGCGTAGCCCCTGCTAGCTGCCCGGGTCGCGCTGGGTCCATTCGAGCGGTTCGAACGCGCCGATGGGCCACGGGAAGACGACGGGACTCTCGTACCCGTCCTCGGACACGCTGGCCACGCCGAACAGGTAGTTGTCGATGACGATGTTCTCGAGCGTGTGCTCCGTCACGTCGCCCGCGAACACGCTCCACTGCCACTGCGGCGCATCGGTGAGCCGCCAGTAGACGCGGTATCCCGCCAGGTTCGGAGCGTGGTCGGCGGGGACGGGGTCCCACCTGAGCGTCGTGGACGGCCGGACGGCGCCCTGGATCGCGACGTTCCGCGGCGGCGCGGGAGCCCAGGCCATGGCGGCGAGCGAGATCGCGTTGACCGCCGTCAGCTTCGCGGCGAAGTCGAACTCGACTTCATCGATCACGTCGCCGTACTCGACGCCGTCTTCCACCCGGATGTCCTGGTGCTGGCGCCGGTAGTCCTCGTTCGCCTCCATGATGCGGACGGCGGGGAAGCCGGCGTCGTTGAACGGCCGGTGGTGCCCGCCGCGTCCGAACCGGTCCAGCCGGTACACCATCATCATGTCGAGATTCGGGACGTAGCCGTCGACGAGACGGTCGACGAAACGGGCCAGGTTCCGCGACGGGGAGTCCACCTCGCCCCCGGTGACGCGCCTCCGGCCGGCGACCTGCTCGGTCTCGTCCGCCCGCGTGCCCTCCGCGAAGATGCGCGCGATGGTGTTGTCCGAGACGCCGTTCTGGCCCTGGATGTTGCCGATCATGTCGTTGTTCAGCACCGCCTGGAGGCGCCAGCCCTCGTTGAGCGCGACCTCGGCCATGTGCCGCCCGCCGAACAACCCCTGCTCCTCGCCGGACAGCCCGGCGTAGATGATCGACCCGTTGAACTCGTACTGCGTGAGGACGCGCGCGGCCTCCAGGACGCCGGCCATCCCGGACGCGTTGTCGTTCGCGCCGGGCGCGTCGGTGACGCCGTCGAGGGCGCCCGTAGCGCGCGAGTCGATATCGCCCGACATCACGACGTAGCGGCCCGGGTCCGTCGTCCCGCGCTGGATCGCGAGCACGTTGACGATGGCCGTCTCCTCCGGGATGCGCGCCGCGCCCATGACCATGGACGTCTGGTACGAGACCTCCAGGCACCCGCCGCAGGCCGCGGAGATCGCGTCGAACTCGGCCTTGATCCAGCGCCGGGCGGCCCCGATGCCGCGCGTGTCGGACAGCGTGTCGGACAGCGTGTGACGGGTGCCGAAGCCCGCGAGCCGGCGGATGTCGGCCTCCACGCGCGCGGCCGAGACGGACGCCACGATGTCGTGCAGCGCCTGGAGTTCCGCCGCGGGTTGCCGGGCTTCCTGGCCGCGCAGCGGGCGGGCCGCGAGGGGGATCGCCACGGCGGCGGCGAGGACGACGATCATGACGGGCTTCACGCTGGGCGCTGCGGACCTTCGAAGCACGGGTCACTCCGGGGATGAAGTCGTATCGGTGTCGGGCCGAGTCGTCGGGCCGAGCCGGTGCCCGACCGATATCTTATCGAACCGCTGGCCCCCGGACAGCGGGCCGGTTAGCGTCGCGTGTCTCTCCGCGCCGTCCGGCGGATCTCGTTACCATTCCGAGCCCACTCCGAACCACTCCGAACGGTCGACCCGTGAATCGAACCGAACGTACAGGACAGCGAGTCTCGAATCTCTTCGGCATGACCCTGCGCCAGGCGCCGGGGGAAGTCGAGATCGAGTCTCACAGCCTCCTCCTGAGGGCCGGCTACGTCCGCCAGATCGCGGCGGGCATCTTCTCCTACCTGCCTCTCGCGTGGCGCTCGCTGAGGAAGATCGAGCAGATCCTGCGCGAGGAGATGGACCGGATCGACGGGCAGGAGCTGTCGATGCCCGTCGTGCACCCGGCGGAGCTGTGGCAGGCGACCGGCCGCTGGTACGACATCGACGCGACCATGGCGCGGTTCGTCGACCGGCGCGAGCGCGACCTGCTCCTGGCGATGACGCACGAGGAGGTGGTGGCCTTCCACGCGGCGTCCGAGATCCAGTCCTACCGGCAGCTCCCGGCCATGGTCTATCACATGCAGACCAAGTTCCGGGACGAACTCCGCTCCCGCGGCGGCCTCATTCGCGTGCGCGAGTTCATCATGAAGGACTCCTACTCGCTCGATCGGGACCCGGAGGGGCTCGCGAAGCAGTACGACCGGCACTACGAGGCGTACGAGCGCATCGGGCGCCGCTGCGCCCTGCCGCTCACGGCCGTGCGGAGCGATACGGGCATGATGGGCGGCAAGATCGCCCACGAGTTCATGTACGTGACGCCGATCGGCGAAGACAGCCTGGCGCTCTGCGACGCCTGCGGCTACGCGGCGAACCGGGAGGTCGCCGAGTTCACGCTCGAACCCCGGGAAGGGGAGATGTCGCCGCCGGAGCGCGTCCACACGCCCGGCACGTCGACGATCGAGGAAGTGACGGGGCTGCTCGGGATCTCCGCGCCGGAGACCGGGAAGATGGTCTTCTACATGGGCAGCTTCGCGGGGGAGGAGGGGGCGCGCGAAGAGAAGCTGATCGCGGCGATCGTGCGCGGCGACCTCGAGGCGAACCCGATCCAGGTCCAGAACCTCGCGGGCGCGCTCGAGCTTCGCCCGGCGCACGAGGAGGAGATCGCCGCGGCCGGCATGGTGCCGGGGTTCGCCTCGCCGGTGGGCGTGGAGCCCGGCGCCGCGATCTTCGTCGTCGACCGCTGGGTCGTGGAATCGCCGAACCTGGTGCTAGGGGCGAACGAGACGGACTACCACCTCCGCAACGTCTGCTGCGGCCGCGACTACGAGCCCACGGTGGTCGGATCCGTCGCCCTCGCCTTCGAGGGCGCGCCGTGCGGGCGCTGCGGCGAGGGGCTGCGCATGGCGCGCGGCGTGGAGGTGGGGAACATCTTCCAGCTCGGCACCCGCTATTCCGAGGGGCTGGAGGCGACGTACACGGACGAGGACGGGGCCGAGCGCCCGATCTGGATGGGGTCGTACGGGATCGGGACGGGGCGCCTCCTCGCCTGCGTGGCCGAGGAACACCGGGACGACTACGGCCTCAAGCTGCCGATTTCCGTCGCTCCGTATCACGTCTCGCTCGTCTCGCTCGCGCGCGAGGAGGAGACGTGGGCGACCGCGGACCGGGTGTTCGAGGAGCTGTGCGCCGCCGGGATCGAGGTGATCTACGACGACCGGCGGGACCTCCGCGCCGGCGTGAAGTTCAACGACGCCGACCTGCGCGGCCTCCCGCTGCGCCTCGTCATCGGCGAGCGCTCGCTGGAGGCGGGGGGCGCCGAACTCAGCCACCGGGGCGTCCGCGAGAGCCGCATCATCCCGCTCGACGACCTCGTGGCCGAACTCCGCCAGGAAATCGACACCCTCATGTCACGGCTCGCCCTAGACGACTGACGCCCCGATGTCCCGGGCGCGACGGACGCGGCCGGCAGGGCTGTGGCCGGCCGCCGCGCCTCGCTCAGCCTCCGAAGCGCGCCCGCCAGCCGATGAACCAGCTGCGCGGGGCCGCCACGCGAATGAACCCGTTCGCATCGTGCGACATTTCCGCGGTCGTGTCGAAGATGTTCTGTATACCCAACTCATACGTCAGCCAGTCCACGAAGAGCCGCGTTGGCTGCGTGCGCAGGTCCACGAGGAAGGAGCCCGCGATCTCTCCCGTGTTCAGGTCGTTGTCGAAGCGGCTTCCGAGATACCGGCCCGTGACGTAGATGCCTCCATACCCCACCCGCAGGATGGCCCGGTGGGCGGGGCTCCCCTGGACCTCGTTCCCGATCAGGTCCGGGCGACCCGGGGCCTCGGTGACCTCGGTGGGGTTGAACTGGTGGCTGACGGCAAGGAGCCAGCCTCCGGACGGCCGCAACTCGATCTCCGTCTCGAGTCCGACGCTGCGCAGCGTGCCCACGTTGTCGCGTCGGCGGCACACGCCTCCGGCGGCCACGAAGCCGCAGGGCTGGATGACGCCGGACGTCTCGGCCTCCTGGATGGTGACATCGGTGATCGCGTCGCTCACGCGGGCCCAGAACGCCGTGAGCCGGATGAGAACGGTGGGGTCCGGCTGCAGGTCGAGACCCACCTCCGCGCCCAGGACCTGCTCCGGGTTCAGCGCCTCGTTCGATTCGTTGACGACGTTCCCGGCCGCGCGGAACGGCTTGTAGAGTTCGTTCAGCGTCGGGACGCGCAGGCCGCTGTAGAAGCTCCCGCGCAGCGTCGCCGCGTCGGACGCATCGAGCAGGACGCCGAGGTTGTGACTCAGCTTGCTGCCGCTTCGATCCTCGAACGCGTTGTCCGTGAGCACGTCCCCGCCGATGACGGCGACGCGGCGCATGCCCGCGGCGTTGCGCCAGCGGTCGAACCTCAGGCCGCCGTACAACTGCCACCGGTCGCCCAGGCGAATCCGGTCCTGGATGAAGAAGCCGTACAACGTCTGGTCGCCGCCGGTCTCCCGCCGTCGCGTGAACGCGCCGTCTCTGAACAGGTACTGCTCCGAGGCCTCGCCGGTCGCGCTCAGGATGTCGGTCCCGAGCGTGAGGTTGTGGCTGCCGAGTCCGGGCTTCTGCCACACCAGGTTCGCGCCGATCCCGGACGAGGGGACGTCCTGGCTGATCGACGGCTGCTCGCTGTCCCGGGCCGCGTCGACGCTCGAGAACGAGTTCACGTAGGACTGTGACTGCATGTAGGTGTTGAACGCGAGCGTGGAGCCGTCCTCGCCCAGGAGGGTGGCTCCGATCTGGCCGAAGCCGGCTTCCGTCGTGTTGTTGCGGAGCGGCGTCGCGTTGTCCTTGTCCTGGTCGAAGTAGTTCCCCTGGGCGTGGATGCGCAGCCGCTCGCCGGCCTCGATCTCGACCTTGGCGCGGAGGGTGGCGTGGGTCGAAGCGGAGGGGATGTCCACCGCCCCCCGCAGGCTGGGTTCCGTCAGGATGTAGCCGTCGCTGTCCAGGAACTCGCCCGCGACGTAGCCCCCCGCACGGTCGCCCCCGAAGGACGCAACGGCGTCGCCGCGGAGTGCGAAGTCCTCCGGGCGCAGGCCGGCCGTAAAGCCGCCGGCCCGGGGAGAGCGCGTGATCACGTGGACGACGCCCGCGAGGCTCTGGCTGCCCCAGCTCACGGTGGCGCCGCCGCGCACGATCTCGATGCGCTCGATGACCTCCACGGGGACCTGGCTCCAGCGCACCCAGCCGAAGTACGGGTCGTTCAGCGGCACGCCATCGACGAGCACGAGCGTGCGGCTGGCGGCCGTGCCTCCCAGGCCGCGCAGCGTGACGGCCTGCCAGGAGGGGTGGGCGACTCCTGCCTGGAACGGGAAGCGGAAGTTGAGTCCGGGCACCTCCTGAAGAACGTCCTGGAGCGTCTGCGCGGCGGAGAGACGCAGTTCCTCGCGCGTGACCGTCGTCACGTTGACCGGGATCTCTCCGACCGAAGTCGGGGCGCGCAGCGCCGAGACGATCAACTCGCCCAGCGCAATCACGCTGTCCGCGGGCACCGGATCCTGCGCTTCGAGCGCCGCTGCCGGCCACAGCCCCCAGAGGGCAAGCAGGAGAAACCCGCGGCGAGTACGACGGAGCGCTGGAAGCACCGCTTCACGTAGCGTCATTGAGACTCTCCTCGAGGAGTTCCCTCACGATGGCCGGGTCCGCGCGTCCGTGCGTCGCGCGCATCACCTGACCCACAAAAAAACCGGCGAGGCCGGTGTGGCCGGCGGCATAGCGCGCCACCTCGGCCGGGTGAGCGGCCACGACGCCCTGTACGACCTCGCGAATCTGCTCCGCATCGCCGATCCGGCCCAGCCCCTCGCGCCGAACGATCTCCCGGGGGCTTCCACCGTCTTCCACCAGCCGCGCCAACAGCGACTTCGCCACCGCCCGCGAGATCGAGCGCTCGAGGACGAGTTCCACAAGCTCGGCCAGCGCCTCCGGCTCGAGGGCGCCCGCGTCGCCTTCGCTGCCCCCGGCGCCGCGGACCTCATGCACGAGCCAGGTCGCGACGGCGGCCGGATCCACTCCGCCGCGGATCGCGCGCTCATAATAGCGCACCGACTCGGTGGAACCACTGAGCAGGTCGGCGAGTTCGTCCGGCAGCCCCAGCGGATCCCGAAAGCGGTCGAAGGCCGCCTGGAGCGCGGGGTCGGCGCGCCTCGCCGCATCGCGGGCTTCCCGCGCCGAGTCGATTCCGGGAACGGCCGGCCCGGACGACTCGTCCGCCGCCCGGGCCCGCGTCTCCGGGGAGTCGGCGTCGCGGGCGGCGTCCGACTTCGCGCGGCGGCTCCAGGCGTCGCGGAGCGTCACCGTCCGGTTGAAGACGAGCGGCCCGCCGTCCGGAGCTTCGCCGCCCCCGTCCGCCTCCGCCGTCCCGGCTCGTGTGGCCCGGTCCGGGACGAAGTAGCCCAGCCGCTCGAACTGATAGGCGGTCTCGGGCGGATCTTCGGCCAGGCTCGGCTCGCCGCGCGCGTCGGTCAGAACCTCCAGCGAGTCCGGGTTGAGGCTCTCCCGGAGGCCTTCGGCGTCCCCGGCCGGATCGGAGACGCGGAACAGACGGTCGTAGAGGCGGACGTCCATCGGCACCGACTCCGTGGCGGACACCCAGTGGATGGTGCCGGCCGGCGTACGCCCGTCGGGCGCCGATCCGCTGCGCGTCTCCGGATCGTACGTACAGCGCAGGCGCACGACCCTGCCGGCGTCGTCCTTCTCCACGCCGCGGCAGGTGATGAAATAGCCGTGCCGCAGGCGCACCTCGCGCCCGGGGGCGAGCCGGCGGAAGCCCGGGGCCGGCTCCTCCGCGAAATCATCCCGCTCGATGTAAAGGACCCGCGTGAACGGGACCTTCCGCGTTTCGGGCCACCCTTCCGGCGGGGCATCGGCGCCGCGCGGAAAGTACGGGGCGTCGATCCAGTCCACCTCGCCTTCCGGGCAGTTCTCGACGACGACCTCGAGCGGACGCAGCACCGCGAGCACGCGCGGCGCCCGCTGGTTCAGCGCCTCCCGCACGGCCCATTCGAGCGTGGCGATCTCGACCCGGTTGTCGGCTTTTCCGATCCCGACCTGCCGGCAGAAGGCGCGAATCGCATCCGGCGGGATGCCGCGGCGCCGGAAGCCGGCCAGCGTGGGCATGCGCGGATCGTCCCAGCCCGAGACATGTCCGTCCTCCACGAGAAGGAGGAGTTTCCGCTTGCTCACGATCGTGTAGTCCAGGTTGCGGCGCGCGAACTCGTACTGGCGGGGCCGCGGATCCCACGAGCCGAGCGCCTCTCCGCCGCCGCCCTCCGCTTCCGGCACGCGGTCGATGCGGGCGGAAGAGGGACGCGTGTGCTCGATGAACCAGTCGTAGAGCGCGCGGTTGTCCTGGAACTCGAGCGTGCAGAAGGAGTGCGTGATCCCCTCGATGGCGTCGGACTGGCCGTGCGCCCAGTCGTAGAAGGGGTAGATCGGCCACTCATCGCCCGTCCGGTAGTGGTGCGCGTGCCGGATTCGATACATCAGCGGGTCGCGCAGCTTCATGTTCGACGCGGCGAGGTCGATCCGCGCGCGGAGCACGTGCTTTCCATCGTCGAACTCCCCGGCGCGCATGCGCCGGAAGAGATCCAGGTTCTCCTCGGTCGAGCGATCCCGATACGGGCTGGGCCGGCTGGGCTCGCGCACCGACCCGCGGTGGGCGCGGATCTCCTCCTCGGACAGGCTGTCGACGTAGGCGAAGCCATCCTCGATCATCCGCAGCGCCATCCGGTAGAGCGCCCCGAAGTAGTCCGACGCGTAGCGGATCTCGCCGTCCCACTCGAACCCCAGCCAGCGGATGTCCCGCGCGATCGCCTCGACGTAGGACGGGTCCTCGGTCGTCGGGTTCGTGTCGTCCATGCGCAGCGTCGTGCGGCCGCCGTACTCCCGCGCCACCTCGAAGTCGAGGCAGATGGCGGAAGCGTGGCCCACGTGGAGGAAGCCGTTGGGTTCGGGCGGAAAGCGCGTGAGCACGCGCCCCCCGTGCCGCCCGCTCAGGACATCTTCGGCGACGATCTGACGGATGAAATCCAGACGCTCTCGTTGTGGCATGGGCGGAAACTAAAAAAAAAGGCCGGGTCCCGGTACGGACCCGGCCCGACGGGCGGCGTCGCGAGCGATGCGGCTCCGTTCAGGACCTCTTGTGGGCGGCGAAATCCCCCGTGGCGGGGGCCGCCGCGACGGGAGTCTCCGGACATGTTGCGGTTGCCGGCATTTCCGGCGGCCCGGCCGCCTGCGCGCCCTGCACGGACCCGCTGTGCGTGCCCAGAATCAACCCAACCGCCATCACCAGCCAGGCCAGAGAGCCCGTGGTCGCCCATTTCGACAACCTGTCCATTCGATCTGTCCCTTCCCCGGAATCGGCGATTGCGATCTGTACCTCGTGGTACGGGAAAAATGAGAGAAAGTTTCTCCCGGCTCCTGAACGTTCGACTCCGGAATCGAGGAAATGGTTGGCAGGCGCCCCGTCGTTTGGCGATTCGTTTGGCGATCGGTTCGCGATCGGTTCGCGATGCGCCGGAAGGTCACGACGGTCTCGTGAGGCGGGCGAGATAGACCCCGTCCCCGCCCTCGAACGCCACCTCCAACCGCCAGCCGGCCCTCGCGGCGTGGCGCGCGAGCGTTTCGAGATCGACGTACAACTCGCGAAAGGGGCGGCCGACGCGGCCCGCGTGCGAAAGCTCGATCCAGGCCTGACCGGGATACGCGCCGGCGGGTGGCCAGCCCGCCGTCGGCGAGGGTCCGCGAATGACGGCTTCCGCGCCGTCGACCAGAATCTGTCCGCCCGGCGACAGGAACCGGGGGGCGTGCGCGAGGAAGCGGTCGAGGCCCGCCAGCGTTCCCACCGGCCCCAGCCCGTTCATGAGCATGAGGACCGTGTCGAATCCCGGTTTCCACCAATGGCGGAAGTCGGCGTGGACGACCGACGCCGCCCCGCGCGCCCGCAGCAGGCGAGCGATGTCGGCGGAGCCTTCCACCGCGACGACGGGGGATCCCTGCGCCTCGAGCGCGAGCGTGTGCGGTCCGGCCCCGGCTCCGAGATCGAGCACCCGGCCGCGGCACAACTCGACGGCATGGCGCTCGAAGTCCATCCACTGATCCGGGGTCCGGAAGAAGAACCCGGCCGGCAGCGATGCATCTTCCCCGAGACTGCTGCGCAGCCGAAGTCCGGGATCGGATTCCCCCGCCGCGAACGCCGTCAGCGCGCTTGCGAAGGGGGCGAGCGGCGGGGCGCGCCCGCGATGGAGGCCGGGCTCGAGCGCTACCAGTTCAGCGCCACCTCACGGCCTCGAACACGGTTCGGCAGGCGTTGCAGTAGTACTGGGCCGTCGAGGCCTGCCCTCCGAAGGTCGCGAACGGATCGGAGTCGTCCGAGTCGCAGAAGGGGCAGGGGACGGATGCCGGCATGCCGGACGACTCGACCGGATCGTCGAGCGGCGACCGCTCCGACGGGGCACCGCCTCTCGCGCTGTCGTGCTTCGTGCCATCGTGCTTCGTGCCATCGGACATGGACGTCAGTCCATCAGGAGTTCCCGGTTGCGGTCGCCCCGCACCCGGGCGAGGGAGTCTTCGTCGGGGCCGCCCTCCACCGCCCGTCGACGCGCGAGCCAGTGGTCCTCCCAGACGGGTTCGCGCGTGCTGACCCACTCCGATCCGGCGTCTCGCGCCAGGCCGGTCTCCGCGGCGACCGGGCCCACCCGTTCCAGCCAGCGCGCCCGCGCCCCGGCCGCATCCCGCCGCACGATTCCGTGCGCGGCGAGCGTCCCGCTGAGCGGGTCGTCGTCGGGGCCGAACCCGCGCAGACACGCGTTCCATGCCGCTCCGAAGGCTTCGGCCAGCGCCGCCCGCCCGCCCTCGGCGCTCAGCAGACGGGAGGTCCACCCCTGTCCGTGATCGAAGTGGAACCGCTCTTCCTCGAGCAGCTTGCGCACCTTGTAGTGGATCGGCTCGTAGCGGCTCTCGACCAGCATCTCGAACTGGACCGAAAGGGCGGTGTCCCACAGGAAGTTGAGCGCGAGGAACTCCTCCCACGATGCGACGTCCCGGTCGAGCAGTTCGGAACTGTGGTACTCGTCGGACGACCGTTCGTGCTCGAGCGCGGACGGATCGTGGCCGAAGTCGCGCAGCATCGCATAGAGGATGCGGGCGTGCCCCCACTCATCCTGCGCCATGGCGGAGCAGGCGATGCCGGCCTCGACGGAGGGCGCCCCGAGGATCCAGTCCGAGTAGCGGATGCCGAGCAGCCGCTTGTTGTCCGCGAGGGCGAGGATGAGGTTGGCGAGGTGCCCGGACACTCCCTCCGGAAGGTCCTCCGCCGACCGGAAGCCGCTCTCCGTCATCGCGAATCCGCCGGCGCCCGGCCGCCCGGATCGCCGAGCGTGAACGGGGCCTGCGGCCGGTTCACCGCCGCGAACGCATCGCGCGGGGCGACGGTCATCTCGAACCACTTCGCCTCGTCGTACGTCTGCCACGCGTAGACGCGCGCCAACTGCTCGTTCGGGGCGGACACCGCGCCCACGTGCTCGAAGCGGTCCGCCCTCTTCTTGCGCGCGAACACCTCGTACACCTGTCCGTTCCCGCTCACGTGACGACTCCGACCGAGCGCAGCAGCCTCCGTCCGCGCGCGGAGATGGCGGCCGTCGTCCACGGGGGATCCCACCCGGTCACGATCTCGACCTGCCGGATTTCCTCGAGTTCCAGCAGGCGCTGCCGCACGTCCCATTCGATGAAGTCCATGCAGGGGCAGGCGGTGGCCGTGAAGGTGAGGTGAACGGTGACGGACCCGGCCTCCTCGTCCCCCTCGACGCCGCGCACGAGCCCCAGGTCGACGATCGAAATCGGGAATTCCGGATCCGCGACCTCGTACAGCGCCCGGCGCGCCCGTTCCGCGAGGTCCGCGGCGGGTTCGGCGAACGCGGGAGGGGGCGGCAGTTCCCGTCCGCCCCGCGTCTCGCGGAGCACGGCGCCGAAATCCATGCCGGCCTCGTACCGCGGGAGGTACCGCGGGCGCGCCACGCCGCGAGCCGGGGCGTCGGCGTTCATGCCGCGAGCAGCCGCTCGACCGCGAATCGGCTTCTCCGCAGCGAATCGACGTACTGCTCGTTCATCGGGCCGCGCGCCTTCCAGCGCTCGAACACCTGCTTCCAGGTGATCGTCTCGTTGAAGAGCCAGCGTCGCGCCTCCGGGTCGTACTGGCAGGGAAGCTCGTAGGTCAGCTCCACTTCGTCCGTATCGGCGTCGTACTGCGCCGGAAGGTCGTACCCCAGCTCCTCGCACAGCGGCACGACCGCCTTGAGCCAGGTCCGGCGGAGCTGGTCGTTCGTCATCCCCTTGAGGCGGAAGTCGAGCTGCGCGTTGTGGTGCTTCCGGTCGTCCGGCATCCCGAACCACTCCACGCCCATCGGGAACATCCAGTCGAGCGTTCGCTGCACCGCTTCCTTCGCGGCGCCCCCCGCCTCGGCGAAGCGGCGGATCCAGACCTCGCCGTGCCGCAGGTGGAAGTTCTCCTCCATGCTCACCTTGACGAGGCCGCGCTTGAGCGGCCCGTAGCTCGTGTTGCGGTGTACGTCGCCCAGCAGCGTGATCCCGGCCCGGTCGTAGAGCGCGTTCGCCGACACCAGCTCGGCCCAGTTCATCAGCGGCTGGTCGAAGCCGTAGGGGTGCTTGAAGTGGGCGGGCTCCCGCTCGTAGAGCAGCCAGTGGCGGTCCACGCCGAGATCCTCGAGCAGGCGGTAGGCGATGTTCGCGTGCCCCAGTTCGTCCTGGATGATCGCCGTGGCCGAGACCATCGTGTTCGTGGACGGAGCGTCGCGGGCGGCCATGAAGTAGGCCGGCGCGCTGATCAGTTCCGTGTCGCCCTGGACGGTGAGCTGCGTGATCAGCGCCCGCTTGTAGGTCTCCGTCATGTCCTCTTCGGACTCGACGATGAACCCTTCCTGCACCTTCCGCTGCAGTTCCTCGTCTGTGAAACGTCCCATACCGTCGCGCCTCTCCCGCCCAGGCCGGGTCTTCCACCCGGAGGGCGAACCGTGAATCTACATTGAACTCGCGCCGGGCGGGTCCGGGGCCGAGCCGGGCGCGTCCGGGACCAGCGGCCGTCCGGCGCGGAAACGAATCGCGCCGCCGTTCAGCGCGAGCGTCATCCCGTCGCCCTCGACCCGGAACGCCCGCACGGAACGAAGCGCCTCGAGAAACCGCTGCTCGAAGTCCGCCTCCCGATCCCGGCAGAGCCTTCGCATGGCCGTCACGCCGTAGAAGCGCAGGGCCTCCGCCTCATGCACCCGGAAGCTCCCGAAGATCCGATTGCAGCCCGCGAACCCCGCCAGGTCCCCGGTGACGTCCGCGGCGTCGCGCGGCTGCGCCCGGAACCTGAGCGTCACCGGTTCGCGCAGCGCGCGCACGTTCGCGCTCCAGTCCCCGCTGTCGAACGACTCGAGCACCCATTCGTGCGTGCGCAGCGCGGGCGCGGCCGCCGTCGTCCCGTTCCCGGCACCCGCCTCGGCGCCATCGGCCCGCGCGTCCTCCCCGTCGGCGACATCGATGACGGTGACCGAGGTCAGTCCACGATTCGTGAGCGCGAAGTAGGGGGTCCGGTCGACCGACGGGCGGACCGTGACCGGGTCGCCCGGCCTGCGAATCCGGACGTTCAGCCGGATCATGCCGCTGAGAACCTCCGCCCGGTGGACTTCGATCCGGTCTCCAATGAGGCGCGCGGACACGTCCCGCATCTCATCGCCGTCCCTCAGCACGGCATGCAGGGTCAGGAACCGTTCCCGCCCGTGATCCGCCGCGAGCACGGCGACCGCGTCGATGTCCGAATCGAAATCGAGATCGCCGTCGGCCGTGAGGAGGAGTTCGTACCGCACGTTGTCCGGACCGATCGTCGCTCCCGCCGCGAGCGTGATCTCGCCGCCGTCCAGCGTGAGGTACGTCGCGTTCTCCAACACCTCCCGGCTGTTGACCTCGGGCTCGTCGCCGCACCCGACGGCCGCGCCCGCGGCCACCAGCAGCCAAACGCCCCTCTTCACTCCGCCTCCATGAAGGGATACCGGTAGTCGGTGGGCGGATCGAAGGTCTCCTTGATCGTCCGCGGGGAGACCCAGCGCACGAGGTTCAGCACCGATCCGGCCTTGTCGTTCGTGCCGCTCGCGCGGGCGCCGCCGAAGGGCTGCTGGCCGACCACCGCGCCGGAGGGCTTGTCGTTGATGTAGAAGTTCCCCGCCGCGTTCCGCAGCGCCGCGCCCGCGCTTCGGAGGGCCTCCGGATCGCGCGCGAACACCGCGCCCGTGAGCGCGTACGGCGAGGTCCCGTCGACCAGGGCGAGCGTGGATTCCCAGTCCGACGCGCGGTACGAATGCAGGGTGACGACCGGGCCGAAGATCTCCTCGCACATCAGCCGGTGCCCGGGATCGTCGGCTTCGACCACGGTGGGTTCGATAAAGTAGCCCCGGCTGTCATCGCAGCCGCCGCCGGCGAGGACGCGCGCGTCGCCCGATTCGTGCGCGTAGTCGATGTACGACTTGATGCGGTCGAACGCCGGCCGGTCGATCACGGCGCCGAGGAAGTTGCGGAAGTCCGCCGGGTCGCCCATGCGAAGTTCGCCGGTCATCGCGACGACCCGGTCCCGCACGTCCTCCCACATCGTGTCGGGCACGTACACGCGCGAGGTCGCCGAGCACTTCTGTCCCTGGTACTCGAAGGCGCCCTGCACGATCGCGACCGCGAGCGCCTGCGGGTCCGCGCTCTCGTGCGCGACGATGAAGTCCTTCCCTCCCGTCTCGCCGACGAGTCTCGGATAGGCGCGGTAGTTCTCCACGTTCCGCGCGACGGACTTCCAGAGATGCTGGAAGGTGCCGGTCGAACCGGTGAAGTGGATGCCGCCGAGTTCCGGGCTCGACAGCAGGACATCGCTGATCTCCGAAGCGACGCCCGGGATGAAGTTGATCACGCCCGGCGGGAGCCCCGCCGCTTCGAGGAGCTTCATCACGTACCAGGACCCGAGCACGCCGGTGGTCGAGGGCTTCCAGACCGCGACGTTTCCCATGAGCGCGGGGGATGTCGTCAGGTTGGCCCCGATGGCCGTGAAGTTGAACGGGCTGATCGCGTAGACGAACCCCTCGAGCGGGCGGTGGTCCATGCGGTTTCGCACGCCCGGCCCGGAGACCGGCTGCTCCGCGTGCACGCGCCCCGCGAAGAAGGAGTTGAAGCGCCAGAAATCGACGATCTCGCACGCGGAGTCGATCTCGGCCTGGAACGCCGTCTTGCTCTGCCCGAGCATGGTCGCGGCGTTGAGCTTCATCCTCCAGGGGCCGGCGAGCAGTTCGGCGGCGCGGAGGAGAACCGCGGCGCGGTCCTCCCAGGCCCAGTTCGACCACTCCGCCCAGGCCGCGCGCGAGGCGTCGATGGCGGCCTGCGCCTCGTCGGCCCCGGCGATGTGACAGCGGGCCAGCGCGTGGCCGTGGTCGTGCGGCATCGTCACGTCGAAGGTCTTCGACGTCCGCACCTCGCGTCCGCCGATGATCAGCGGGATTTCGACGACTTCGCCCCGCTGGCGGCGCAACTCCTCCTTGAGGGCGGCCCGTTCGGGACTGCCCGGGGCGTAGTCGTAGACAGGTTCGTTGCCGGGACGTGGAATTCCGGGATCTGCGCCCTGCGGAGCCTCGGCGACAGGTGGTTTCATGAAGGGATCCCCCTGGGTGAATATGTTTCGCGAAGGGAGGCGCAATCTGGCGGCCCGGGAGTGAGATTGAAAGGTGCCCGGTTCACTTCGTATCGTGCAGTGGACGTGCGCCGGATTCGTTTGCTTGCCGATGGGGAAGAGCACGGAAAACATGGCTTTTGTCAGGCACAGGCTCGCAGCCCGGCCGGGCCCGCGACAGGCGGGCCGGCGGCGGTTCGGCGGACTCGTCGAGGCCGTACTCGTCGCGTTCCTCTTCCTGTGTCCGGGTCCGGCCGCCGCCCAGGAAGGCGCGGGTTCGCTGCGGGCCCTCGAAGCTCGCCTCGGCCAGGCCCGCGAGAACGTGGTCTACCTCCTCGCGCCGTCTTCGTTCGAGGACGCCGCGGACCGGCTGGAGGACGCGTCGCGTCGTCTGCGGGACGGCCGGCGGGACGACCGGTTCGAGGAGTTGCTGGACGAAGCCGAACGCTGGCTCGCCCAGGCGGAGCGCATCGCGGCCGCGGGCCGACCGCACTTCGAGGAGGTGCTCGCGGCCCGGGACGAGGCCCGCGCCTCCGAAGCCGTGACGCGGGCGGGCGAAGGATGGGCGAGGGCCGAAGCGGAACTGGAAGCGGCCGGCCGCCGCCTGGAGCGCGAGGACATGGAAGACGTCGCCGTGCGAACGGGCCGCGCGACCGTGCTCTACCGGCGGGCGACCCGGGCCGCGCGGCGCGACGAGTTTCTGGGAGCGGCGGTCCAGGCGCGCGCCGCCGCCATGAACGCGGGGGCGAGCGAGTTGGCCCCGAGCGCGTTCGATGCGGGCGAGGCGCACCTGGCGCGCGCGGAAGCGGCGATCGAGATCCTCGCTCCGGTGGAGGGGCCGGCGCGGTCCGGAGAAGCCGCGTTCGCCGCTTTCTCCCGCGCGCACCGCATTGCCGCTCTGTTCGACAGCGTGCGCCGGCGCCAGGTGACGGTCGAACGATTGCTCGACGGACATGAGGCGGACCTGGCACGCCTTGCGGAAGCCGCGGACGTGGAGCCCCTCCGGAGCGATGCCGGCGAAACGACCGCGCGCATCGAGGGGGCCATCTCCCGGCTCCGGGCGGACAACGAGCGGCTGGGCGCCGAGTTGGCGGACGAACGCGCGCGGACGTCGGAACTCGGCAGCCGGCTGGCCTCGCTGGAGGACCGCCTGGCCGAGTTCGAACGGCGGTTCACGGGAGCCCGGGACGAGTTGCTCGCGGTCCGCGAGCGGGAGGCGCGGCTGCGCGAAGTCCAGGGCCTCTTCACGCCGTCGGAAGGGGAAGTCCTGCTCACGGGAGACCGGCTCGTCCTGCGGCTGTTCGGCCTCACCTTCGAACCCGCGCGGGCCGAGATCGACGAGGCGCTGTACCCCCTGCTCACCAAGGTGCAGCGCGTCATCACGACCTTTCCGGGGGCGACCCTGCGGATCGAGGGGCACACCGACGCGCAGGGCGGGACGCGCGGGAATCAGGCGCTGAGTCAGCGGCGGGCCATCGCCGTGCGCGAGCATCTGCTCGCCCGGGTGCCCATCCCGTCCTCGCGGGTCGAAGCCGCCGGCCTCGGCGAGGAGCGCCCGATCGCGAGCAACGAGACGGAGGAGGGACGCGCCCGGAACCGCCGGATCGAGATCGTCCTCACCCTGCCCGGCAACTGACGCGAGCCGCGGCGGGGCGGCATCGCGACCCTCAGTCCCGGGAGCGCTCCGCCTGAACCGCGGCGATCACGCCCCACACCGCCGCTCCCACCGCGAGGCCGGTCCCGATCCAGCGGCCGACCTCCGCCCAGCGGCCGGGCCGTCCGGTCCGCCAGGGTCGGGTGATCTCGCTCCGCCAGTACTCCACCTCGTCGGCGACGATCTCGCGGGCCACCTCCGCCACCGGTCCGGCCAGCCGCCGGGCGTCCACGACGCTAGTCCCCGGGCGGCCGGGAGCCGACGAAGTCCTCGCCGCCGTCCACCCGGATCGTGTTTCCCGTCATCCACCCCGTTTCCGGCGCGGCGAGCGCGACCATGCACCGCGCCACGTCTTCCGGGGTTCCGAGTCGCCCGTGGGGGTTCTGGGCCGCGGCCTCGGCGATCATGTGTTCCGCGCCGGGGATCTTGCGGAGGGCGGGCGTATCGGTCACGCCGGCGCGGATCGAGTTCACGGTGATGCCCCTCGTCGCGAGTTCGAGCGCGAGTTGACGGCAGTGCGATTCGAGCGCGGCCTTGGCCGCCGAGACGGCGCCGTAGGAAGGGATCACGCGGTCGCCCCCGGAGGAGGTCATGGCGAAGATCCGCCCGCCCTCGCCCATCAGGCCGCGTTCGAGCAGCCCCTGGGTCCAGTAGACCAGCGTATGGGCCATGACGTCCAGCGTCATGTTCATCTGCTCCGGACTCATCCCGGCCGCGTCGTCCGGCACGAAGGGGAGCAGGGTTCCGAAGGCCAGAGAGTGCATCAGCACGCGAACCGAACCCGGCCCGGCGCCTTCCGCGATTTCGTCCAGCACCCTGTCGCGCTTCTTCGCGGAGGCCGCGTTCACGTTGAAGAACAGCGCGCGCCGTCCGCGCGACTCGATCCGCGCCCGAATCTCTCCGACGTGCGCGAGCCCCGCTCTCCGGTCCAGGTGTATCCCGTAGATGTCGTAGCCGGCTTCCGCGAAGGCGAGCGCCGCCGCTTCGCCAAAGCCGCTCGAGGCTCCAAGAATCAACGCGCCGGGCGCAGAATCCGTCACTCGTATCCCTCCGTTGCGGTCCGTTACAGGGCCATCCTCCCGGTCTCGGTCGCCCCCGGGAGGTGGAGCGCACAGCATAGCCGCCCGCCCCCCGGGTCGCACGGTCCGGCACCCTCCGAATGTGGGGGGGAAAACCCGGCGTCGGCGCCGCTCGAACGCCGGCGCGGCGGGGCTCGCCAGGGCTGCCGGACCCCCAACGGCGACGCATCCGGCGAGCGGGCCGCGGATCGGCGGCAATCCATATTTTTTGAAAAAAATCATGCGCGATCCGGTTCCTTCGAGCTGTCGCCACAGCCCGTTCATCACCGCATGTAACATGCATGAACGCCGCACGCGAGTGCCGCCGCCACGCCGCGGATTAGCGGCACAATCCACACGTGATCGGGAGTTTTGGACGATCATTCAACAGTCACGTAATACGCTACAACACAAATTGTTACGACCTCACTACCCAATCCGCCGATCCCCGGGCGAACGGGTCGTCCGCTTGCAGGGGCGGGAACGTCGATCCTATCCTCAAAGCGCGACGGGAAATGCACGGCCCCTGATTGCCGCGGACCTCCGGCGTCCGTTCGGATACAGAGAGCGAAACCCTCGAATTTTCTTGCGAGTGTGCCCCTGACTATGATGGCATCATCCGACTGTAGCCTCGTCAACGTCGTCGTGGATCTCCCCAAGGAACTTGCCGCTGATGTGGAGGCCGTGCGCCAGCGAGATCCCGAGTTCCTCGAGCGTGCCATTCAGTACGTGCTGGCCCGCCGAATCATCTTCGAAGAACTCAAGACCCCCGCCTCGAGACACCGCTGAACGAAACGGCCGGCGAGCTCGCGTCGGCGCGGATTCCGCCGCGGACCCGCGATCCCGGCCGAGGCTTGCCAACCGTTGACGCCCGTCCCACCCGGGGCTACATCGCGCAGGGAGTGGTGAGCGGGGAGGTGAGGGGTTGGCCAGCGATTGCGAGCCGAGTATAGCCGTGTCCTCCGATACGGAGCGTCCAGCGCCCGGTCGGGATGCCGAGAGGGGATCGGAGTCCGACGAAGGCGTCCTGCGGGCCAAATACGCCGACTACTGCTCGGCTCAACTCACCGAAGTATTCCTCTCCCTGTCCGAAGAACGCATCTACGAGATCGTGGAAGAGGAAGCCCGCGCGCAGGCGTTCGGCCAGGAGCGCCTGGGGTTCCAGACGATGGTCCGACTCGCGACCAAGCGACTCCGGGAGAGCGTGCCGTTGCCCGATTTCGAGACGTGGCGCCGCGACTACGAAGCTGCCCCCGAGGAGTATGAAGCGTACCTGATGGGCCTGTGGCGGCAGCGTTCGGAGGAGGAGGAGGCCCCGGAGACCGATTGAATCGCGGTCGAATCGGAGGACGGATGCCTGAAGATCAGTACGACGCAGCCGACAGCGCCGAGGAAGGACGCCCCCAACTGCGGATGTGGGACGAAGCGGGCCAGGAGACGGCCATCGGCAGCCTCGACGACGGGGAACGGCGGTGGAAGATCCTCGTCATCGCCGAACCGGTCGCCGAAGACCTCGTCCGGGGCTGGCTCTCCTTCCGGCTCGACGACGAGAAGTACGACACGGCTCCGGTGATCATGGAAGAAACGGTGGCGCGCGTCGTCGAGCGGGCCGCCGAACTCCCCGAGCCCATGTTGCAACAGCTCTTCAGTTCGGCCCGGCGGTGACGTCGGCGGGGTCACCCGCTGACACAGGCGCAGGTCGGCCGGGCTGGCTCTGGCTGCTCGTGGCCGTCGAGGCGGCGGCGCTCTGGGGCATGGCCTGGGGTGGGTCCGGGACTCCCTGGCCGGCGATTCCGCTGTGGGTCGCGGCGTTCGCGGCCTATCTCTGCGCGGCCCGCTACGCCGCCGCGCCGCGCCGGGCGGGTTCGATCCGCCGGCACGTCTGGACCGCCGGGATCGCCCTTCGAGCGGGCGTCTTTCCCTCGGCGCCCGCCCTGTCCGAGGACGTCTACCGGTACATGTGGGACGGCTGGGTTCAGTCCAACGGAGTGAATCCCTACGCGCATCCCCCCTCGGCAGCAGCGCTCGAGGAGCTGCGCACCGCGTGGTGGCCGCTCATCAATCACGCGGACGTGTCCACGATCTACCCGCCGGCGGCTCAGATCGTATTCGCGCTCCTGGCCTCCGCCGGCCCCGCGTGGTGGATCTTCAAGCTGGGGTGGCTCGCGGCCGATCTGCTGGTCGCGCGACTCATCGACCGGCTTTCGTCCGGCCGGAGCGTGCTCCCGCTCCTGCTCTATCTCTGGTCTCCGCTCGTCGTCGTCGAAGTGGCCTGGAGCGGGCATCTGGATCCGCTCGGGGTCGCGCCCATGCTGGGCGCCGTCGCGCTGGCCGGCAGCGCGGCGGTTCCGGCGTGGCGGTCCGGCGCCCTCCTGGGGCTCGGCGCCGCGGTGAAGTTCGCCCCGCTCGCCGCGCTCCCCGCTCTCTTCCGACTGCGCGGCCCCGGGGCGCTCGCCGCCGCCGCCCTCGTGCCCCTCCTTCTCTATGTGCCCTATGTCGGCGCGGGGCCGGCCCTCTTCGACGGTCTGCGGACGTACGCGGACATCTGGGCGTTCAACGGCGGCCTCTACCGGGTGCTCGAACGGCTGCCGGGGCACCCCGACCTCGCGAAGTGGATCGGCGCGTCGATCGTCGGCGCCATCGCGCTGCGCGCCGCGCTCCGCCGCTGGCCGCTGGAGCGCGCCCTCCTGTGGACGATCGGCGCCGCCCTCCTCCTCTCTCCGACCCTCCACCCGTGGTATCTGCTCTGGGTGCTTCCCTTCGCCTGCCTCTCGGCGAGCCGGGGATGGCTTCTGTTCAGCGGAACCGTGTTTCTCGCCTACGCCGGGAGGGGTGCCTACCTCGCCACCGGGGCGTGGCCGGAGCCCGCCTGGCTGACGTGGCTGATCCACGGGCCGCCGCTGGCCCTCCTAGCCTGGGATGGCTGGCGCGGGCGGGGTTCTCAGGGACTCGCGCGTCGTGAGGGCGTAACCCGCGGCGAAGAGGGCGGTGAAGGGCAGGACGGCGGGTGACCCGACGAGTGCCGTGTTCACGACGGCGCCGGCGAGCGCCGCGGCGAGCGCCAGGCGCAGGAGCGCGGGCCCACTCGAGAGCCGGACCCGGTACGCCACGACGGGCTGGAAGCCGCGTTTCGGCGTGCGGACGAAGGGGGTTCGCGTCCCGCGGCAGGCCCGCGCGACCGCGAAGGTGAGAGGCACGCCGAGCCCCAGCCCCAGGAGCAGGGCTTCGACGATGCGGCGCCCGAGGCGTCCGCGCCGGCGGATCCACCCGGCGGACCCGTAGAAGAGCACGAACGGGACGGTGGCGAGGAGCACGGCGGCGACATGAACGGCGGCCGGGAGGCCGAAGCCGGTCGCCGTCGCCCACCCGGCCCCCGCGAGCGCCGCCGCCATCGTGAGCGTCAGCGGATGGACGACGTGTCCCACGAGATGGGCCGTCGCCTCGAACTTGATCGCCGCCGGCACGGGGGCGCGCCAGATCCGCGGCAGCAGCTTCCGTGCGCTCTGGATGCCGCCCTGCGTCCACCGGCTCTGCTGGATCTCCACCGCGCGCAGACTCGCCGGCAGCTCGGCGGGGACCCGGACGTCGTCCCGGTACACGAAACGCCAGCCCGCGAGCTGGGCGCGGTAGCTGAGGTCGACGTCCTCGGTCAGCGTGTCGCTCTGCCAACCCCCCGCCGACTGCACGCACGCCTTGCGCCACATTCCGCCGGAGCCGTTGAAGTTGAAGAAGAGGCCGGCGCGGTATCGCGCTTCGTGCTCGATGGCGAAGTGCGCGTCGAGGAAGAGCGCCTGGGCTCGCGTCAGCCAGCTCGCGTCGGGCGAGAGGTGATCCCAGGCCGCCTGCACCGCCCCCACGCCGGGGTCCGCGAACGGCGGGAGCAACTCCCGAACCAACTCCGGGGGCGGAACGAAATCCGCGTCCAGCACCAGCAGGAAGTCGCCGCGGGCGAGGGATACGCCGTGGGCGAGCGCGCCGGCCTTGAACCCTTCGCGGGATCCCCGCCGCACATGCCGGATGTCGATCCCGCGGGCCCGCCATTCGCGCACCCGCCGCGCCGCGATCGCCACCGTCTCGTCGTCGGAGTCGTCGAGCAACTGGATTTCGAGGCGGTCCGCCGGGTAGCGGAGGCGGCAGGCGGCGTCGATGAGCCGTTCGACGACGTTGGCTTCGTTGAAGACGGGCAGTTGTACGGTGACGACCGGGAGCGGGCCGTCCCAGGCGTGCGCTTCCACGCGTGCGGGCCGGCGCAGTCGCAGCCAGAGCAGGCGCAGCCGGTGCGCCCCGAAGGGGGCGAGCAGCGCGAGGAGCGCCAGGTACGCCAGTGGTGCGACCTCGCTCATGGCCGCGTCCCGGTCTCCTCCGTCCCGATTCGATCCGCCCCGATTACATCCGCGCGGAAGTCGAGCCGGTCGAGCGCGATCACGCCGTCGCTCATCACGAACAGCACATCCTGATACTGGCCGATGTCATCGAGCGGGTTGCGGTCGAGGACGAGAAGATCCGCCTCGAACCCCGCCGCGACCCGTCCCGTCCGGTCCGCGATGCCGAGCAACTCCGCCGCCACCGTGGTCGCGGCCCGGATCGCATCGAGTTCGCTCATCCCGATGCCCACGAACTCCATCAGTTCGTGGCTCATGCGGAGGACGCTCCCGGACCCGTAGCCGGTGTCCGTGGCGGCGACGAGCGGGACTCCGAGCGCGTGGGCCGCCGCCGCCGTCTCCCGGACGCGGGGGAGCATGTGCCGGCCGCGCACCTGGAGCACCGGATCGTCGTAGTCGCCGCCCGGGACCGTGAGATCGGACACGACGGCGATCGTCGGCACCAGGTAGGTGCCCCGCTCCCGCATGAGGCGGAGCGTTTCGTCGCGGAGATACGTTCCGTGCTCGATGCTTCGCACGCCGGCCGCGACGGCCGCCCGGCCACCGCGGTCTCCGTGCGCGTGCGCGGCCACGGGGACGCCGCCGCGCGAGGCCTCCGCCACCAGCGCCGACAGTTCGGCCTCCGTGAAGAACGGCTTGCGGGGGTCGGTCTCCGGCAGGCCGGCGCGTTCGGTCGCGTTGACCTTGATGAAATCCACGTCGCGATCGAGCATCGCGCGCGCCACCCGCCCCATCGCCTCGGAGCCGCGCACGTCGCGCCCGAGGAGATCGCCGAGTCCCGGCTCATCGAGGAAGAGTCCCTCGGCCGGGCGGGGCCGCACATGGTAGCCCGCGGCGAGGATCTCCGGGCCGTCGAAGCCCCCGCTCCGGAACAGTTCCCGCAGGCCGACGTCGGCGAAGAACCCCGCCCCCATGCTGCGCGCCGTCGTGACTCCGGAGAGCAGGGCCCGGCGAGCCGCCTCGAGCGTCCCGATGTGGACATGGGCGTCGATCAGGCCCGGAACGAGGAAGCGGCCGCCGAGGTCGATCGTGCGCGCCGCGGCGGGCGCCTCGCCCCCCTCCGTCACGGACACGATGACGCCTTCCCGCACGACGACCGTCGCGTTCGAGAGGACGCCGCCAGTCCCCGGATCGATCACCGAGGCGCCGGTGAAGGCGACCGCCACGCTCTGGCCGGCCGCGGGCGTCGCGGAGGCCAGGCAGGCGAGCAGGACGCCCACATTGCGGGCGACTCGGAAGCGTCGGGACGCGGTGGCGGCTGCAGCGATGGCGGACATTGGGCACCTCCGGGATCTTGACCGTAAGCCACCAAGATGACTCCGGCCGCGGGTCGTGAACAGGAGCGCGCCGCCATCGATTCGGCTACGTTGCCCCCGATGCAGCTTACGACGCCACCACTGCCACGCGGGGCCGCCCAGGGCCGGGAGCCGCTTCCGTTCCCGCTGCGCGTCGCCGCCATCGACGTGGGGTCGAACGCGTTCCGCTTCGTCGCGGCCGAGTTCAGCGACCCGGACCGTTACGTGGAACTGGCGTCGGAGCGGGTCCCGGTCCGGCTGGGACGTTCGGCCTTCCTCACCGGGGAACTGTCGCCTTCCGCCATCGACCGGACCGTAGAGGGGTTCCGGCGCTTCCGGGAGGAAATCGACCGCCTGGGCGTCGAGCATGTGCGCGCCGTGGCCACGAGCGCGGTTCGGGAGAGCCGCAACGGCGCGGATCTCGTCCGCCGCGTCGAAGCGGAGGCGGGAATCCGGCTCGATCTCATCTCCGGCACGGATGAGGCGCGGCTCGTGTGGACGTCCGTGAAGCAGCGGTTCGATCTCGGCGACGCCAAGTGGATGCTCGTGGATCTCGGCGGCGGGAGCGTCGAGGTGTCGCTGGCGGATCGGTCCGGGATCATGTGGAGCCAGTCGCACCGCATGGGATCGGTCCGGTTGCTCGAGGAACTCACGGGGGCGGACGATGCGCCCGCGCACTTCGCGAATCTGCTCGCGGAATACGCCGCCACGCTCCGCATTCCGCACGCGAGCAAGCACTGGACGCCGGTGCAGCTCATCGCCACCGGCGGCAATATCGAGGAACTCGCGCGCCTCGCGGGTCACGGCGCCGCCGACGGCACCCGCCGCATCACGCGGGCCGAACTCGCCATGGCGATCGAGGAGTTCTCCCGCCTCTCCTACAGCCAGCGCATCGGCCGGCTGGGTCTGCGCGAAGACCGGGCGGACGTGATTCTCCCCGCCGCGATCGTGTACGACCGCGTCGCCGAACTCGCGGGAGCCGACGAGATCCTCGTCCCCGGAGTCGGCGTGAAGGAGGGCGTGCTCTTCGACCTCGTCGACGAGTTGACGAGCGGCGCCGGTTTCGGGCGGCTGGAGCGGATCGTCCACGAAGGAGCGCTCACGCTCGGGCGCCGATACCTCTTCGACGAGGATCACGGGCGGCACGTCGCGTCGCTGTCCCTCTCCCTGTTCGACCAGCTCACCGAGGTCCACGGCCTCGAACCGCGCGACCGGCGGATTCTGCTGGCGGGGGCGATCCTGCACGACATCGGGCAGCACATCTCCTATGCGAAACACCACAAGCACTCCCTCTACCTGATCCTTCACAGCGAGATCCCGGGCATCGCGCCGAACGAGCTCCCGCTCGTCGCCCTGGTCGCGCGCTACCACCGGCGAGCCGAACCGCGCCGCAGCCACTACCTGTACCGCGACCTGGGTCCTCCCGACCGCGAACGGGTGGAGAGGCTCGCCGCCCTCCTGCGCATCGCGGACTCGCTGGACCGCGAGCACCTGCAGCGCGTGCAGAGCATCGAGGCGCGCGTGCACGAGCACAGGCTCGAACTCCGTCTCGAGCGGAGGGGAAGCCTGCTCCTCGAGCAGTGGGCGCTACGCAAGAAGGGGAAGCTCTTCGCCCGCATCTTCGGCCTCGAACCGTACGTCACCTTCGACCTGGCCTCCGACTGACTCGACCTGGCCTCCCACCGGACCGATCCGACCTGGCCTCCCACCGACTGAGGCGCCCGAAACGAGCGGGACCGGGGGTGCGGGGCTTATAATACAGGCCCTGTGTTCGCAAACGGCCCGCGAGGTGGCCGGAAGAAAGTGGCGGGGAGCCGCATGTCAACCGAGTCGAACGAGACTTCGAACGAGACGTCGCGTCGGTCGTGGGTCCACCACGGCAGCCGCCGTCCCGCCGGGATTTCCCCGACGGCGTCGTCCCGCTCCGCCGCCGTGAACCCCCCTCCGACGCCGGACGCCGCGACCCGCGAGACCCCGACCCGCGAGACCCCGACGCCCGAGGCCGCGCCGCCCGTCGAGATCTCGCCGGCCCCGGAGAACGGCGCCGATCCCACGCCGCGTCCGTCCGGCCCGCGGGTCGGCCACCGCGTGGGGGGCGTCCCGGTGCTCCCGCGCGCCGTAGCCCCGAACCCTGTTCCCGACGGCGCGAAGCCGAGCCACCCGTCGCTCTATTTCAACGCGGAACTCAGTTGGCTGGACTTCAACTGGCGTGTGCTCTACCAGGCCATGGACGAGCGGACGCCGCTGCTGGAGCGCCTCCGCTTCCTCGCGATCACGGAGAACAACCTCGACGAATTCGTGATGAAGCAGGTCGGCGGCCTCAAGCGCGTGCTCGGCGCGGGCGTGGTGAAACCGTCGCCGGACGGCCTGGGGCCCGCCGAACAGCTGGACCTCGTGCGCGAGGGCGTCCGCACCATGCGGACGCGGCTGGCCGAGGTCTGGGAGGGCGACCTCCGGCCGCGCCTCGCGGCGGAACTCGACATCGCCGTGCGCGACTTCGAGGACCTGAACGACGAGGAACGCGAGCACGTGCGCCGCGTGTTCGCGGATCGGATCTATCCGGTCCTCACGCCGCTGGCCGTGGACCCGGGGCACCCGTTCCCCTTCCTGTCCAACATGAGCCTCTCGCTCGCCCTCATGCTCGAGCACCCGGAACGCCGGACCCGCCACTTCGCCCGGGTGAAGATCCCCACGGCGCTGCGCTGGGTCGAACTCCCGGAGAGCGGGCACGTGGTCCCCGTCGAGCAGGTCGTGCGGCACTTCGCGGACGAACTCTTCCGGGGGATGAAGATCGAGAGCGCTTCGCTCTTCCGCGTCACCCGGAACGCGGACGTGGCCCGGGACGAAGAGGTGGCGGACGACCTCCTGCAGATGATCTCCGAGGAGATCCGCGAGCGGCGCTTCGCGCGCGTGGTTCGCCTGGAGGTGGAGCCGGGCATGCCCGACGACGTGCGACAGTTCCTGGTTCGCCAGCTCGAACTGGACGAGGAAGACCTGTACGAGATCCCGGGCCTGCTCGAGATGTCGGGTTTCTGGCAGATCGCGGCCGAGGGCCCCTGGGAGCACCGGCACGAACCCTGGGAGCCGATGATCCCGCCCCGCCTGATCCGCGAAGGCGAGACGGAGGACCGTCCCGACATCTTCACGGTGATTCGTGCCGGGGATCTCATGGTGCACCATCCGTACGAGTCCTTCACCGCGACGGTGCAGCGGTTCATCGAGGAGGCCGCCGCGGACCCCGCGGTCGTGGCCATCAAGCAGACGCTCTACCGGACGGCGGAGCACTCCCGGATCATCGCCGCGCTGGTGCGGGCGGCCGAGGCGGGCAAGGCGGTCGCCGTGCTCGTGGAGGTCACGGCCCGCTTCGACGAGGCCGACAACATGGAGTGGGCGTCCGTGCTGGAGGAGGCCGGCGTCAACGTGACGTACGGGCTCGTCGGGCTGAAGACGCACGCGAAGGTTGCCCTCGTGGTCCGCGAGGAAGGGGACGAGATCCGCACCTACTGCCACATCGGCACCGGCAACTACAACTCCGAGACCGCGCAGATCTACGCGGACCTCGGGATCCTCACGTCGCGCCCGGAAATCGGCCGCGACGCGGTGAACCTGTTCCATTACCTGACCGGATACGCCCCCGACCAGCAGTACGAGGAACTCATCGTGGCTCCCCGCGATCTGCGACAGGCCCTCACCGCCCGGATCGAGCGCGAGATCTCGCACGTCGAGGCCGGCCGGAAGGGCCGCATGATCATGAAGATGAACGGTCTCGACGACCCGAAGATGATCCGCGCCCTCTACGCCGCGTCCGCCGCCGGCGTGAAGGTCGACCTCATCATCCGCGGCCAGTGCCGGCTCCGCCCCGGGATCCCCGGCTTCAGCGAGAACATCCGGGTGCGCAGCATCGTCGGACGGTTCCTGGAGCACGACCGGATCTTCTGGTGGGAGAACGACGGGAGCCCCGAGGTGTGGATCGGGAGCGCGGACTGGCGCCGCCGAAACCTCGACAACCGCGTCGAGGTGCTGCTGCCCGTCCGCGACAAGCGGATCCGGAAGCGCCTGCGCAAGACCCTGCGCTTCGCCCTCCGCGACAATCAGCGCGCCTGGGAACTGCGGCCGACGGGAGAGTACGTGCTGTGCGAGCCCGCGCCGGACGCGCGTCCCATCGACTACCAGAGCCGGATGCTGAAAGCGGTCCGGAAGCGCCGCCGCAAGGTGGACGATCACTGGAGCGCCTCGCACTGACCCAGGCCGGGCGACGCACGGGCGACCGCTGCGCCAAGCGCAGCCACGGCGCTAGGCGGGGTCCGGTGAGCTCTCCTGGTGCCGGATCGTGATTCCCTGGACCATGTAGACGACATCCTCCCCGATGTTCGTCGCCAGGTCCCCGATCCTCTCGAGGTTTCGCCCGATGAGGATGACCTGCAGGCACGCCGACAGGTTGTAGTCCGGCATATGGGTGATCATCACCCGGCTCAGCGAATCCTGGAGCTGGTCCAGCCGGTCGTCCCGCGCGATCACGGACCGGGCGTCCTCCGCGTTCCGATGCGCGAACGCGTCGAGCGCGTCCCGCAGCATCGCCCTCGCCATGCGGCTCATCTCGTCCAGTTCGGGCGGGATCGGCACCTTCTTCTCGGCTCGCGCCAGCCGCTCGGCCGCTTCGGCGATGTTCACCGCGTGGTCGCCGATCCGCTCGAGGTCGTTGTTGATCTTGAGGACCGTGACGAGTACCCGGAGGTCGCTCGCGACCGGATGGTGGAGCGCGAGGATCTCCACCGTGGATTCCTCGACCTCCACCTCGGCCCGGTCGATCGCGTCGTCCGCTTCCCGGATCGGCTCCGCATCCACGGCCGGCTGGCCCACGAGCGCCATGGCCCGCTGAACGAGTTGCTCGATGTCATGCGCCATCCGGTGGAGCGTGCGCGTGACATCGTCGAGCCGGTCGTCGAACTGCCTGAAGGACACTGCGCTAGCCCATCCGACCCGTGATGTAGTCTTCGGTTCGTCGGTCCTCCGGGTTGGTGAACAAGCGCTGCGTCTCCTTGTACTCGACGAGTTCGCCCATGTAGAGGAAGGCGGTGTCGTCGCTGATGCGGGCGGCCTGCCGCATGTTATTCGTCACGATGACGATGGTGTAGTCCCCGCGCAGACTCCCGATGAGGTCTTCGATGCGGCCCGTCGCGATCGGATCGAGCGCGCTCGCCGGTTCGTCCATGAGGAGCACCTCCGGCTCGACCGCCAGCGCCCGGGCGATGCAGAGCCGCTGCTGCTGTCCGTTCGAGAGGCCGAGGGCGTCCGCGTCGAGCCGGTGGCTCACCTCGTCCCACAGCGACGCCGCCCGCAGCGAAACCTCCACGCGATCGCGGATGTCGTCCTTGAAGCCGTTGATCCGCAGCCCGAACGCGATGTTCTCGAAGATCGATTTCGGAAAGGGGTTCGGCCTCTGGAACACCATCCCGATCGAGCGCCGCACATCCGCCGGATCGACCGCCGGCCCGTACAGATCCCGGCCCCGAAACAGCACCTGCCCGGTGAGGCGGGCCTCCGGCACGAGGTCGTTCAGTCGGTTGAAGCAGCGCAGGAGTGTGCTCTTCCCGCAGCCTGACGGTCCGATGAAGGCCACCACCCGCCGCTCCGGTATCCGGAGCGAGATGTCTTCGATCACGCGCGTCTCGCCATAGCGGACGCCGAGTCCGATGGTCTCGAGGACCGCATCCGACGGCACGATCACCTCTCGTATCGGTTTCGAATCAGGACCGCGGCGGCGTTCATCAGCAACAGTGCCCCCAGGAGTACAACTATGGCTCCTGCCGCCAGCGCGCGGAACTCCCCTTGCGGTTCCGTCGTCCAGTTGAAGATCTGGACCGGGAGGGCCGTGAACGGGTCCGTGGCCGAGACGGGATCGAACGCGGTGAACGTGAAGGCCCCGATGACGAGAAGCGGGGCCGTCTCTCCCCCCGCGCGGGAAAGGCTGAGAATCGTCCCCGAGAGGATTCGGGGCATGGCCGCCGGAAGCACGTGATGCCGGATCGCCTGCCAGCGCGTGGCGCCGAGCGCGTACGCGGCCGCCCGCAGCGAGCCGGGCACCGCGCGGATCGCCTCGCGGGCCGCGATGATGACGAGCGGGAGCACGAGCAGAGACAGCGTCGCCGCCCCGGTGAGGAGGCTCCGTTCCAGCGCGAGAAAGCGGACAAACACCGCCAGGCCCAGGAGGCCGTACACGATGGACGGCACGCCGGCCAGATTCGCGATGTTCGTCTGCAGCAGCCTCGTGAGGCGGTTCCGGGGCGCGTATTCCTCGAGGTAGAGTGCGGCACCCACCCCGAGCGGAAAGGACATCGCCGCCACCAGCGCCAGCATCCACGCGCTGCTCAGGATGGCGGATCGGATCCCCGCGCGTTCGGGAAAGCGCGACGGATCGTTCGCAAGGAAGTCGGGCGAGAGCGCCGGAATCCCGACCGTGAGGGTGCTCACGAGGAGGACCAGGAGCGACGCGATGCCGAACGCCACCGCGAAGCGGCACAGCCACTTGAACCGGATGCCCGCGCGGCGCCGGGCCTCGACGCGCGGTTCGAAACGGCCGCCTCGAAGCTGTCCGGACGGGGAGCTCACGTGGGACTCTCGCGGAATCGGGTCGCCATGCGCCGACTCACGAGGTTGAGGGCCAGCGTGATGAAGAACAGGACCAGGCCGACGGCGAAGAGGGCGCGGTACTCGATGGTCCCGGAGGGTGCGTCGCCCAGGCTCGCCTGTACGATATACGCCGTCATCGTCTGAACGCTTTCGAGCACGTCCAGCGTCATCCGCGGCGTCGCGCCGGCGGCCAGCGTCACGACCATCGTCTCGGCGACCGCGCGCGAGACGGCCAGGATGAAGCTGGCCGCGATCCCGGGGAGGCCGGCCGGCACAACGACACGCGTCGACACCTCGAGCCGGGTGGCGCCGAGGCCGTACGCGGCCTCCCGCAGCGAACGGGGCACTGCGCTCAGGGCATCCCCGGACAGGGATGAGACCATGGGGAGGATCATGATGCCGACGACGACGGCGGCGCTCGCGGCACTGAAGACTCCGGCGCCCGGGAAGACGGCCCGCAGAATCGGGGTCACGAAGACGACGGCGAAATAGCCGTAGACGACGGTCGGAATGCCCGCGAGGATCTCGAGCGCGGGTTTGACGATCCGCTTCGTCCGTCTCGACGCGTACTCGCTGAGGTAGATCGCCGTCGCCAGGCCCGCCGGGAGCGCGACGAGCGCCGCCCCCCCCGCGACGAGGAGCGTGCCGTTCAGGAGCGGGAGAATCCCGAAAGACCGCGGAGCCGGATCCGGAGACCAGCGCGTGCCGGCGAGGAACTCGAGGGGGGACACCTCGGTGAAGAAGCCGAGCGACTGGGTGAGCAGTACCACGACGATCCCGACGGTCGTCAGGATCGAGACCGCGCCACAGCCGAAGAGCAGCGCCCCGATCAGGCGCTCGCCCCACCGGCTGCGGCCGGCTCGAAGCCGCCCATGAGGCCGCAGCCGTCCGTCAGGCCGGGACATCGACGCTCTCTCGGTCCGGTCTCCGGGCGGCGTCCGGGAGCGTGAACCACACGGTCGTCCCCCGACCCAGCGCGCTTTCGATCCCGATCTCGCCGCCGTGCGCCTCGACGAAGTGCTTCACGATCGCGAGCCCGAGTCCGGTCCCTCCCCGCGCGCGCGAACGGGCCGGGTCAACCCGGTAGAAGCGCTCGAACACGCGCTCGACGTGCACGGAGGCGATCCCCGGCCCGCGGTCGGAGACTTCCACGCGCTGGAACCGTCCATCCGACGCGACCCGCACGCTGATGGCCGGATCCTCGTCGCTGTAGCGCGCCGCGTTGTCGAGCAGGTTCCGCATGACCTGACGTACCGCATCCGGGTCCGCCCAGGCGAACTCCCCGGTCCCCGACACGCGCAGCTCGAGGTCGTCCGCCCGCACTTTCGGCGAGAGCGTCTCCCAGGCCTCCCGGGCAATCGCCCCGACCGAGACCGTCTCCGGCTCGGGGCTCCAGCTGCCCGATTCGAGGAGAGACAGGTCGAGCAGGTCATCGACCAGATAGCGCATGCGCGTCGCATTGAAGAGGATGCGCCGGGCAAACCCACCTGCCTGATCCGCGTCGATGCCTCCTTCGACGAGTGCCTCGGCGAAACCGACCACGCTCGTGAGCGGCGTCTTGAGTTCGTGCGACACGTTGGCCACGAAATCCCGGCGGACCCCCTCGAGTCGCCGCAGGACGGTGAGGTCGTGGAGTACGATGATGGCGCCCGACCGGTGTGGCCGGGTCGACATCAGCACGGTGTGTTCGCCGAGCTCCACCTCCGCCGTCGTGGATTCTCCCCCCTGCGCGGCGCTCACGGCCTCGGCGATGCCGGGAGAACGGAAGAGCGTGCCGACTCGAGCCCCGGGGGCGACATCGCGCCCGGCCCAGCGCTCGAAGGCGGGGTTGCAGAGACTCACGAGTCCTTCCCGGTCGATGAAGGCGAGGCCATCGTCCAGCCGGTCGAACAGCACCCGCAGGTCGCCGGACTCGCGTTCGGAGACCTTCACGCGGTCGCGAATGCGGTCGACGGCTTCCCGCGCCTCTCCGAGTTCCCGGTCGGTCTTGCGGGCCAGCCGTCGGGCAACCGGCCACAGCACGAGCAGGATGCCCCCGAGGACGGCGAACTCGACCCCCACGCCCGTCCCGTCGATCCGGAGGAGGGATCGGGCGGCGGAGTACGCCACGACGAGCACCGCGGCGGCGGCCAGAAAGAAGCGGTTCGCCAGTCTCACGGAGCGGGTCCTCTCGAGCGCGCTACTTGTCGAGCGCGCGGAATCGGTAGCCGATCCCCCGAACCGTTTCGAGGAGGGAGGCGGCATTGCCAAGCTTGGTTCTCAGCCGGGCGACGTGCATGTCGACCGTGCGCGTCTCGATCGCCGCGTTCGTGTCCCAGACGGCCTGAAGCAACTGGCGGCGGGTCTGCACGCGCCCCCGTCTCTCCAGCATCACTTCCAGCAGGCGATACTCGAGCCGCGTCAAATCGACCTCCACGCCCTCCGAGAAGACCCGGTGCGCCTCCCGGTCGAGTACGACCGGTCCCACCGTTACCCTCCGCGACGTGGAGACGGGTTCGGCCTTCGACCGCCGCAGGAGCGCCTCGACCCGAAGCGTGAGTTCGCGGGCACTGAACGGCTTCGTGATGTAGTCGTCCGCGCCGACCTCGAATCCCCTGACCCGCTCGTCCTCCTCCCGCCTCGCCGTCAGGAGGATCACGGGCATCGAACTCGTGCTCTCGGCGCCCCGCAGCCGCTGCAGCACCTCGTATCCGTCCATGCCGGGCAGCATGAGATCGAGGATGATGAGGTCCGGCTGCTCGGCCTCCGCCGAGGTCAGCGCTCCCTGCCCGTTCACGGCAGTCGTGACGCGGTATCCTTCGCGGCTCAGGTGATAGACGAGCACGCTGAGGATGTCCGGTTCGTCGTCCACCACCAGGATCTGTGCGTCCGGCATCACTCCATCCGCGTCCAACGGGTTCAGGGCGGGCGGTATCGTAACACGCGACAGAGCGCGTTTCGACCCGTGACGAACTCGTGACAGTTCCCTGTCTGGAGACGTTACCCGGCCCGCCTATCCTCCCCCCATGACAAGTCCGTCAGTAGTCCACCGGTCTCAGGTACCATTCCCCGATCGCGGTCGGCGAGAGCATCGCGACCGTCGGCAGGTGGCGCTTCCAGTGGGTGCTTTCGAGTCGCTCGGCGACGAGTTCGACCTTCTTCCTCTCGAACCCCGCCTCGACGAGATCATCCGGCCCGCGTCCGGAAATCAGGTGATGGAGGATGAGGTCGGCTTCGGGGTAGGCGACTCCCAGGTCGTCCTCATCCGTCTGTCCCTGGATCAGATCCGCCGTCGCCGGCTTGTCGACGACCTCGGCGGGCACGCCGACGGCCCGCGCGAGCGCCCACACCTGGCTCTTGAACAGGTCTCCGAGCGGGTTCACCGGCGGGGAGTCGTCCGCGTGCCAGGTATAGTAGCCGAGGAGACGCTCGGACTTGTTTCCGGTACCGACGGGGAGGGCGGAGAGCTTGAAGGCCTGGTCGAAGAGGACAATCATGCGCTGGCGCGCGGCCACATTGCCCCTCCGGTGTCCGCCCGCCTCGGGCTCGAACTCGTCGAGATAGCCGTCCACGGCCCGCGTGACATCGATCGTGCGCGTCGGAATCCCGAATTCCCCCGCCACGAGGAGGGCGTGCTCGCGGCTCCGGGGGCTCGAGGTCCGGTAGGGCAACAGGAGGGCGAGCACGGCTTCGGAACCGAGCGCTTCCGCGCACAGCGCCGCCGTGAGGGCGGAATCCACGCCTCCCGACAACCCGACCACCACGCGGCGGAAACCGCGCCGACGCTCGATCTCCTCTCGAAGGAACTGGACGAGCCAATCCCGCACGAGGTCCGTATCGATGTCGAGCGGGCCCCGGTCGGCGGGGTGCGGAGCGCGGGCCTCCGCGGTGCCCGGCGGCGGCCAGGCGCCGGTCATTCGCCGTCGGGGGCCGGCCGGCGCACGCCGGATCCCGGACTGTTCACGAGAAGACGGGTCCAGGACCGTTCGAGGTCCGAAAAGAGCGGCTCTTCGGTGCGGGCGCGCGCGGCCTCGTCGAGGTCCACCCGCACGGGCAGCAGCGCTTCCTCCCAGAGCGGCCCCGCGAGGAGCCGGTGTCCGTGCGGATCGTAGGCCGCGGACCCGCCGGCGAATCCCTTGCCGCCCTCGAAGCCGACCAGTTGAGACACGATGACGAACACGCCATGCTCGGCGGCGATCGCACTCGCGAGGGCGTCCCAGCGGACGACGTTGCCGGGCACTCCGGCCCCGGGGGCGGCCCCCCGCGCCGGCGAGGCGCTGAGAATGAGGATGATCGACGCGCCGTCGAGCGCGGCGAGCGTGCCGGACACCGAGTGAAAGCCGTCTTCGCAGATCAGCAGGGCGGTCCGTCCCGGCGGCGCATCGAACGCCCGGATTCCGGCCCCCGCCTCGACGAACCGCTCTTCCTGGAAGACGCCGTAGGTGGCGAGGAACACTTTGCGGTGGACGTGAAGGATCCCGCCGCCGGGCCCCAGCGTCGCGTAGAGGGCCGAGTTGTAGATGCCCGTCGCGTCCCGCTCGTAGAAGCCGATCGCGACATCGAGACCGTCCGCGGCGTCGCCGGCGCGCGCGTTGAGGGCCTCGAACAGTTCCGGGGCCGGGATGGCCTGCTCGCGGACTCCGCCCTCCAGGAAATAGCCGGTGAGCGCGGTCTCCGGAAACACGATCAGGCGGGGCCGCGGCTCCGACCGGACCGCGCGCCGGATGATCCCCGCGCAGCCGTCCAGCGTCGCGTCGAGGTCGCCCTTGGAGGGCCGGAACTGGGCGATCGCGATATCGAGCGGCATGCGCGTGAACGTCCCCGAAGCGCGCGCCGCTGTCAACGGGCCCGGCCGTCGTCGTTCGGTGCGCGTGTTGCACGCGGCGCCTGCGCCACGTTATCCGTCCGCGATGCCGGAGACTCCGACCCCGATCGCGGCGGCGTACGCTCTGCTGCTCCTGATCGGCATGCCCCTCCTCGCCGCCCTCGATGCCCGTCGCGGGGCGGATCTCGCCGCAGCGGCGAAACACCGCCGGCTGCTGTACGTGTCGGTGGGGGCATCGCTCGTCGTCCTCGGCCTGGTCACGCTCGGCGTCGCGGCGTGGCAGAACGTCCCCGCGGTCGCGCTCGGCTGGAGGGTCGACGCGCCGCCGGCCGCGCTGCTCCAGGGCCTGGGCGTGGCCGCCGTCGGGCTCCTGGCAGCCTGGCTGATCACCGCGGCCGCGCGGATCGCCGGGCTCCGGGAGACCGGGGCCGTCCTGCTGCTGATGCCGCGAAACGCCTCGGAGAAACGCTGGTTTCTCGCGCTCTCCGGGATCGCGGCGGTCTGCGAGGAGTATGCCTATCGTGGATTCGGCCTGTGGGCCGTCTCGGCATGGACCGGCAACCCCTGGCTCGGCGTGGCGCTGGTCTCCGTGTCCTTCGGACTCGCTCACGGATACCAGAAGCTGGTCGGCGTGGTCCGGGCGACGGCGCTCGGCGTCGTGCTCGCGGTGACCGTCATCTGGACGGACAGTCTGTTCCCGTCCATCGTCGGGCACTTCTGGATCAACGCGGCGATCGGCCTCGGAGGTTGGCGCTACCTCCACGCGAACTTCGATGTCGACGAACCCGATGAACCCGAAACATGATGAGGAGCGATACCTGATGAGGAGTGATACATGATCGCCAGAATGTGCGCGCGAACGGTTGTCGTGCTTGGCCTGGCCATGCCGGCTGGAATGGCGGCGCAGGAGGCCTCCCCGATCGAGGTCGGGGGGCTGCTGCGCGCCGGAGCCCGGGCGCATTCGGATTCCACCCTCGGCGGGCAGGGATTCCGGCTCTTCGAATCCCGCCTCAAGGTGGAGGGCGCCGTCGGACTCGTCTTCGACTACAAGTTCGTTGTCCGCTACGACGCGTCGCGGGACGCGTACCGGATCCACGACGCGGTGGTCACGATGCCGGTGATTCCGGAATTCGAACTCAGCTTCGGCATGTTCAAGCCCTACTTCGGCTACGAAGCCACCGTGTCGCGGAGCGACATCACGTTCGTCGAGCGCTCGCAGGCCGCGACCGCCCTCAGGCCGGACCGGCAGATCGGCGTGCAGGCGGGCGGGCAGGCGCTCGATGGCCGGTTCACCTACGGGGCCGGCCTCTACAACGGCAACGGCCGGTCCATCGCGAATGACGGCGACGACTACATGTTCGCCGGCCGCGTGCAGTACAACTCGATCGGCACGATCGCCTTCTACGACGACCTCGTCGTGCAGGCGGGAGCTTCCCTCGCTTATTCGGAGGACACATCCGCCCCGCTCGGCAAGGGCATCATCACCGGAGACCGGTCGGCGGCGCCCGGCATCACGTCCGATTTCGCGGGCAGCCGCCTGTACTGGGGTGCGGACGTTCAGGTCTCCTACCACAGCCTGACGCTGACGGGCGAGTACCTGCGGGCGGACTTCGATCTCGATGCTCCGCTCAGCGGGAGCGGGTCGGCCGAGACGGAGGCGTCCGGCGGCTGGGTGCAGTTCGGCTATCGGCCCTGGGGGCTGCTCGAGGGCGTCGTGCGGTACGACGGATTCCGGCCGGCCCTGGGCGCCGACCGGAAGTTCATGGTGTTCGGACTGAACCTGTATCCGGACGGCTACGCGAGGTTCGGGCTGCAGTACGCCACCGCGCTCGACGACTCGCCCCACGCGCCGACGCTGTCCGATGGCCAGTTCCAGTTCCTCGCCCAGGTCGATTTCTGAGCCGGAGCGGGTAGGCGGGGGCCGGGGCGGCGTGTACGCGGGAATGACGGTGGGCGTGGTCGTGCCGGCGAGGGACGAGGAGCGGAATATCGGCGATGTCGTCGCCGACCTGCTCGCGCTGCGCGATGACCGCGGCCGTGGCGTGGTCGACGAGTTCGTCGTCTGCGACAACGGGTCGAGGGACGCCACCGCGACCCGCGCGCGCGAGGCGGGGGCGCGGATCGTCCGGGAGGATACGCCGGGCTACGGGCTGGCCTGCCTGACGGCCCTCGCGCACCTGCGTCCCGTCGACATCGTGCTGTTCACGGACGGCGACCGGTCGTTCGAGGCCGTGCAGGGGCTCCGGCTGCTCGACGCCGTCGCCGCCGGGGCGGACCTGGCCATCGGATCGCGCGCGCTGGGCCGGAGGGAGCCGGGCGCCCTGTCGGCCCCGCAGATCGCGGGCAACCGGGTCGCCGGTCTGCTGATACGCCTGCTGTGGGGGGCGAAGGTGACCGATCTCGGTCCCTACCGTGCCATACGGGCCGAGGCGCTGCGCCGCATCGACATGCGGGACCGCACGTACGGCTGGACCGTGGAGATGCAGGTCAAGGCCATCCAGCACGATCTGCGGGTCGTCGAAGTGCCCGTGGACACCTTGCGGCGCCGTTTCGGCCGGTCGAAGGTGGGAGGCACGGTTCGGGGAGTGGTCGGCGCCAGCGCCGGCATCCTCTCGATGATCGCTCGGCTCCGCTGGCGGCAGTGGCGCGCCGCGCGCTCCACCGGGTCGCAGGAGGCAGGAAGATGAAAGGAAGTTCGGCGCGGGTCGCCCGGTGGGGGCTGCTCGGTCTCCTGGCGCTCGGCGGGATTTCGTGCGCCGGGCCGTCCACCGACGTCGCCTGGGACGCGCACGACCCGGCGAATGCCGCGCGGCTCGACCACGGCGAATGGCAGGCGCTGCTCGACGCCTACCTGATCACCGACGACCCGTCCGGCGTCACCCTCGTCGACTACGCGAAGCTGCGGGCGAACGCCGCCGACCGGGCGCGCCTGGCCGGCTACATCGACTACCTGCAGGGACTGGATCCGCGAGAGTACGCGAAGGACGTGCAGATGGCGTACTGGATCAACCTCTACAACGCCGTGACGCTGCGGGTCGTCGTGGACGAGTATCCCGTCGAGTCGATCAAGGACATCCACGAAGGCCTGATTCCCGCCACGGGCCCATGGCGCGACATCCACGCGAACGTGGCCGGACACCCGCTGACGCTGGACAACATCGAGCACGACATCCTGCGCCCCATCTGGCGGGACGCCCGGATCCACTACGGCGTGAACTGCGCCAGCATCGGCTGTCCGAATCTGGCCCCGGAGCCCTATACCGCCGAAAACCTGGAACGGCTCCTGGATCAGGCGGCGCGCGACTACGTGAATCATCCGCGAGGCGTGACGCTCCGCGACGAAACGTCGGGTATCGTCTCCAGCATCTACTTCTGGTATCAGGAGGACTTCGGAGATTCCGAGGCGGGCGTGCTCGAACACCTTCGGAAGTACGCCGAGGGCGACCTGGCGGAGCAGCTTCGGGATTTTGACGGGTCCCTCGACCACGACTACGACTGGAGCCTGAACGCGCCGGACGTCCCGTAACATGACAAACGCCGCGGGGGTCCGGTCGGGACCCGCCGCGGCGTTTCATACCCCCTAGGGGAATCGAACCCCTGTCTCCTGGCTGAGAACCAGGTATCCTGGGCCACTAGACGAAGGGGGCGGAGTTGGGAAGCGATATTCTAGTCGGGCTGGAAGGCGTGTCAAGATTATGAGCTGGGAACACCTGCACATCGTCTCGCACTCGTTCCCGATCGTCCTCGCCGCGAGTGGGAGCGCCGTGGGCCTGTACGGGTGGGCGCGCGGCCGCGAGCCGCTCGAGCTGTGGGGGCTCGTGGCCCTCGTCATCGCCGGCGCCTTCGTGGCCCCCGCCTACCTGACCGGCCTCGCCGCCGCCGACGTCGTCGCGGACCGCACCTTCGTGCGGCCCGGCATCGTCCAGACCCACCGTTTCTGGGCCACGTGGGCGGCCGTCCCCGCCTTCACCGCCGGCGCGCTCGCCGCCTTCGCGCTGCACGAGCGCGACGACCGTCGGCTGCGGCGGTTCGTCCTCCTGCTGGGCCTGTTCGCGACCTTCATGATCGGAATCGCCGCCTGGCAGGGCTCCAAGATCGTCCACGGCCCCAACGAAACCGCCGCGGCCGCCCAATCGGGCGGTTAGTGGGTGGCGGACTCCAGGAGCACGACGAGACCGTAGAAGATGAAGGCCGCGGCGAGCATGGCGGTGGTCTGAAGGATGCGTTCCCGGAGGGACATCCGGGCGAGCTGTCCGAGCAGCAGGGCGACGACCACCGTGCTGAGCAGCAGGATCCCGAGAATCGTACTCATCTTCGCAAGCCATCCTTGTGCGGCGGTTCGGCGACGGACATCGGGTCGCCCGCATCGGAGGGCGACGCGCCACAAGGTCGGCCCGAACCCGCGTTTCGGCAACGTCCCCGCCAGCGGGTTCGTCCCCGCGCGCGCGTTCCCGCGGGAACGTCAGATGCGGAGGCCGACTTCGGGGGCGGGTGACGGCGCGAGGCTCGGGAACGCGGCGGGGAAGGCGCGCACCACGGCTTCGCCGGCCTCTTCGAGGGTGAGAGAGGCGCCTTCGGACGCGAGGCTCGTCATGCGGACGCCGTGGATGCCGCACGCCACGATTCCGCGGAAGTTCATGAGAGGCTCGGGCGTCACGTTGAGCGCGAACCCGTGCCAGGTGATCCAGCGGCTCGCGTGCACGCCGATCGATGCGACCTTGCGGATCGCGCCGGCCCCGATGAGGGCGTCCGCGCGTCCGGCGGCGACCGTTCCGAACCCATCGTCGTCGACCGTCTCGAGGCTCCCCGCGGGTGGTGAACCCGTCCACACTCCGGTGTACGACTCGACCCGGAACGCCGGGAGGCCGCGCTCCGCGAGGACGCGCAACAGCACTTCCTCGATGCGGCGCAGATACCAGTGGAGGTCCTGCCGGTGCGCGCGGAGGTCCAGGATCGGGTAGCCCACGAGCTGGCCGGGGCCGTGATAGGTGAGGTCGCCGCCGCGCTCGATCTCGACCACGTCCAGCCCCGACTCGGCGAGCCATGCCTCGTCGGGGGGCGTGATGTCCTGCCTCGATCCCCGCCCCACCGTGATCACCGGCAGGTGTTCGACGAGGAGCAGGAGGTCATGGTCCGGCGGAGAACTCCGGCGCCAGCGGGCGATGGAGCGCTGAAGCTCGAGTACCTCCCGGTACTCGCGGCGGCCGAGGTCGACCACCCGAAGCTGCCGCTCCCCGTTCACATGTGGATCGAGCGCCCGAGCGCGGCGAACGCGGCCTCCATCACGGCCTCCGCCATACTGGGGTGTGCGTGCGCGTGACCCACGATCTCGTCCAGCGTGGCTTCCAGTTCGCGCGCCATGCCGACCTCCGCCACGAGTTCGCTCACGTTGTGTCCGATCATGTGGACGCCCAGCACTTCGCCGTACTTGGCGTCCGCCACGATCTTCACGAAACCGTCCGCGGATTCGGCGGTCAGCGCGCGCCCGTGCGCCCCGAGCGGGTACTTGCCGGTGACGACCTCGTGGCCCGCCTCCTCGGCCTGCGCCGCCGACATGCCGATCGAGGCGACCTCGGGGTGGCAATACCCGACGGAGGGGATGTTCCCGTACGTCATCGGGTGCTTGGCCACGCCGGCGATATGCTCGGCGGCGACGATGCCCTCGTGCGACCCGACGTGCGCCAGCATCGGCTGCCCGGCCACGTCCCCGATCGCGTAGACGCCGGGCTGGTTCGTTCGGCACCACTCGTCGATCCGGATGAAGCCGTCCTCGACCGCGACCCCGTTCTTCTCGAGGTCGAGGTTCTCGGTCACGGGCCGCCGTCCGACGGCCATGAGCACGAGATCGGTCTCCTCGGCCGTCTCGCTGCCGTCCGGGTTCACGACCGTGAGGACCATCGGGCTCGCGTCGCGGTCCAGGTGTTTGACGCGGGTGTTCGTGAGATTGCGGATGCCCCGCTTCCTGAACGAGCGTTCGAGCGCGTTTCCGATCTCCGGGTCCTCGAAGGGCACGAGCGTGTCGAGCGCCTCGATCAGCGTGACCTCCACGCCGAAGGCGTTGAAGACGTCGGCGAACTCGACGCCCACGAATCCGGCCCCGACGATCGCCATCTTCGCCGGGAGTTCCTGGAGGCCCAGCGCCTCGCGGCTGCCGATCACCTTCTCGCCGTCGAGTTCGAAGCCGGGGAAGGTCTGCATCACCGAGCCCGTCGCGAACACGACGTTGCGGGTCGCGATCTCCCGGGTCTCGCCGTCCTCCGACTCGACCGCGACGCGGCCCGCCCCGGCCAGCCGGCCGCGGCCCTGCACGATGTCGACCCTGTTCTTTCCGAGCAGGTATTTCACGCCGGCCGTGAGCTTGCGGGTGATGATGCGGCTCCGCTTCACGGCCGCGGGGAAGTCGTACTCGACCTCGACGGGCTTCACGCCCATGCGGGCGCCGTGGTGCTGCAGGTTGTGCGCGAGCGCGGCGCTCTCGAGCAGCGCCTTGGCGGGGATGCAGCCCCAGTTGAGGCAGGTGCCGCCGAGGCCACCCTCGTACGACCCGCTCTCGACGCAGGCGGTCCGGAGTCCGAGTTGCGCGGCCCGGATCGCACATACGTAGCCGGCCGGTCCGGCCCCGACTACGACGACGTCGTATGTCTCCGACATCTATCCCTTCACTCTCTGGTTCTCTGGTTCTCTAGAGGATCATTTCGAGCGGGTTCTCGAGCATCGCCTTGAAGGCGCCGAGGAACGCCGCGCCGGTGGCGCCGTCGATGACGCGGTGATCGCAGGACATCGTCACGCGCATCCGCTTGCGGACGACGACCTGGCCGTCCACGGCGACGGGCTTCTCGACCGTCTGCCCGATGGCGAGGATGCCGGCTTCCGGCGGGTTGATGATCGCCGTGAACTGGTCGATCTCGAACATGCCGAGGTTGCTGACCGAGAAGGTCCCGCCCTGGTACTCCTCCGGCGCGAGCTTTCGCGCCCGCGCCCGGGCGATGAGGTCCCGCGCCTCGACCGAGATCTGCCGCAGCCCCTTTCGGCCCGCGTCGCGCAGCACCGGCGTGATGAGGCCCTCGTCGAGCGCCACGGCGATGCCGAGGTGGACCGCGCCGTGGTAGCGGATCGCGGTATCCTCCCACGAGGCGTTGACCGCCGGGTGGCGGTTCAGCGCCTCCGCCGTCGCCTTCAGGAGCAGGTCCGTCACGCCGATCTTGCCGTCCGCGAAGCGGGCGTTGAGGTCCGCGCGCAATTCGAGCGCCCGGCCCATGTCCACCTCGGTCGTGAGGAAGAAGTGGGGGACGGGCCCGATCGACTGGCCGAGCCGGCGCGCGATCGCCTTCCGCATCTGGCTCGCCTCCTCGACCCGGTCTTCGAGGCCGGTAGGGAGCGGCGCGGGCGGGGGCTGGTCGGGGGCGGCCGGAGACGGTGTGGGCGCGGGGGTCGTGGGCACCGCGGGGGTGGGGACCGGCGCGACGCCCGGGACGCCGCGGGCCAGCGCGGCCTCGACATCGGCCTTGACGATCCGGCCGCCCGGCCCGGATCCGGCGAGGCCGGCCAGCGCGATCCCGCTCTCCGCGGCCATCCGCCGCGCGACGGGCGAGGCCTTGATGCGCCCCCCGGCCGACGCGGCCGAGTCTCCGGGCGTCGCCGCGGCCATGCCTTCAGGCGCCGGCGCGGCGGGCACCGGCGCCGCGGCGACCTCGGCCGACGTTGCGGGCTCCGGCGCCACGGCGAGCGCGGCGGACTCCTCGGCGGGACCTTCCGCCGGCCCGTCGCCGCCGGCCGCCTGTGCCTCGGCGAGCAGTTCGTCGATCGCCTCGTCCGGTTCGGCGATCACGCCGATGAGCGCGCCCACCGGGACCGTGGCGCCCGCCTGCACGACGATCTTGCGCAGCACGCCGCCGCCGAGCGCCTCGACATCCATGTTCGCCTTGTCGGTCTCGATTTCCGCGACGACATCGCCCTGCGCCACGGCATCGCCCTCGGCGACCTTCCACTCGATGAGCTTGCCCTCCTCCATCGTCGGGCTCAGCTGCGCCATCACGACTCTCGTAGGCATATCGGTCGGCGTCCCGCGGCTAGTCCGCGTAGCACACGTGGCGCACCGCCGCCGCCACATGGTCCGCGTTCGGGGTTGCGAGTTTCTCCAGGTTCTTCGCGTAGGGCATGGGCACATCCAGCCCGTTCACGCGCGCCACCGGGGCGTCCAGCGAGTCGAAAGCCTCGCGCTGTATGTCGTCCACGACCTGGGCCCCGACGTTGCACATCGGCCATCCCTCTTCCGCGACCACGGCCCGGTTCGTCTTCTTCACCGACGCCACGACCGCGTCCACGTCCAGCGGACGCACCGTGCGCAGGTCCAGCACCTCGACGTCGATCTCTTCCTTCTCGAGCGTGCGGGCCGCCGCGAGCGCCTGGTGCACCATCTTCGAGTGGCACACGACGGTCACGTCCGACCCCTCGCGCTTCACCTCGGCCTTGCCGATCGGGGTCAGGTACTCCTCCTCCGGCACTTCATCCCGGACGAGGTTGTACATGATCTCGCTCTCGATGAAAACGACCGGGTCGTTGTCGCGGATCGCGCTCTTCAGCAGTCCCTTCGCGTCCTTCGCCGTGGCGGGCGCGATCACCTTCAGCCCCGGCACGTAGCTGTACCAGGGCTCCGGCGACTGCGAGTGCTGCGCCGCGAGTTGGAGCGCCGCGCCGCCCGGTCCCCGGAAGACGATGGGAACGTTGTACTGCCCGCCCGACATCTGGAACATCTTCGCCGCCGCGTTCACGACCTCGTCGATCGCGAGCAGGGCGAAGTTCCACGTCATGAACTCGACGATCGGCCGCAGACCCGCCATCGCCGCGCCCACGCCGAGCCCCGCGAACCCCAACTCGGCGATCGGGGCGTCCCGCACGCGCCATTCCCCGAACTGGTCGAGCAGCCCCTTCGTGACCTTGTAGGCGCCGTCGTATTCCCCCACCTCCTCGCCGATGATGAAGGTCGAGTCGTCGCGCTCCATCTCTTCGCGGAGGGCGTCGTTGAGCGCTTCCCGGTACGTGAGGACGGCCATCAGCGCAGCTCCTTCCGCCACGCATCCCGTCGCCGCATGTCGTCCGGATACCCGTCCGAATACACGTAGCGATACAGCGCCTCCGGATCCGGGAAGGGGCTCCGGTCCGCGAAGGCCGCGGACTCCTCGGCGATCTCCTTCGCCTCGCGGTCGATCGTCTTGTACTCCTCCTCCGTCAGCCGCCCCGCGTCCATGAGCTGCCGGGTGAAGGAGAGGATCGGGTCATCCGACCGCCACTTCTCGACTTCCTCGCGCGTCCGGTACGTCCCGTGCATCGGATCCGCCATCGAGTGGCCCATGTAGCGGAAGCAGCGCGCCTCGATGAAGCTGGGCGTCTTCTCGTTCCGTCCCCGCTCGATCGCCTCCTCCATGGCCTGGCGGACCGCCAGCACATCCATGCCGTCCACGTCCAGCGAAGTGAGGCCCTCGTACGCCCGGCCGCGGTCCTTGAGTTCCTTCACCGCGGCCACCCGCCGATAGTCGGTCCCCATTCCGTAACGGTTGTTCTCGAGGAGGAAGATGACGGGCAGCTTCCAGCGCGCGGCCATGTTCAGCGACTCGTGGAAGGCGCCGATGTTGACCACGGAGTCGCCGAAGAAACAGAGGCAGACCTGGTCTCCGCCCCGGTAGCGGATCGCGTAGCCGACTCCGATTGCCAGGGGCAGGTGGCTCCCGACGATGCCGTGTCCGCCCATGAAGTTGAGCGACTTGTCGAACATGTGCATCGAGCCGCCGAAGCCCTTCGAGCAGCCGTCCACGCGTCCGTAGAGTTCGGCCATGACGGCGTTCGGCGTCATGCCGCGCGCGATCGCCTGCGAGTGGTCGCGATACGCGGTGATCACGTAGTCGTCGTCCCGCAGCGGCGAAATCGACCCCGCGGAGACGGCCTCCTGCCCGATGTAGAGGTGGCAGAAGCCGCCGATCTTGCCGACCTGGTAGACCTCCGCCGCCTTCTCCTCGAACCGGCGCTCGATGATCATCTCCCGGAGGAGTTCCACGCACTCTTCCTTCGAGAGTCCGAGGAATGCGTCGGGGTCTGCGCTCGATGCCCCGCCGGGGGCTCCCGCCGCCGGATCGTCGGAGACCGTGGCCGTGGACCGGCCGGGGTTCGCCGAGCTCATCCCGCCGCGAGCGCCGCGACCCTGCGGCGCAGTTCAACCACCTGCTCGCGCGCGTGATAGCTGGACCGAACCAGCGGCCCGCTCTCGACGTGCAGGAACCCGCGCGATTCCCCGATCTCCTTCCAGTTCATGAACTCCTCCGGGGACACGTAGCGGTCGATCGGAAGATGGTCCGGCGATGGCCTCAGGTACTGCCCCAGCGTGAGGATCTGTACGCCCGCTTCGAGCGCGTCGCCCATGAACTCGTCGATGTCGGCGGGCGTCTCGCCGAGCCCGAGCATGATCCCCGTCTTGATGAGGACCTGGTCGTCCAGTTGCCGGCCCGTCTTCAGGACGTTCAGCGATCGGTCGTAGCGGCCGCCCGGCCGGGCGACCCGGTGCAACCGGCGCACGGTCTCCATGTTGTGGTTGAAGATCTCCGGCCTCGCGGCGATCACCGTGCGGATCGCCTCGGGATTCCCCCGGAAGTCCGGCGTCAGCACCTCGATCGAACACTCGGGACGGCGCGACCGGATCTCGCGGATCATCTCGGCGAAGATCCAGGCGCCGCCATCGGGCAGGTCATCGCGGTCCACGGACGTGATGACGCAGTGGTTGAGTTGCAGCCGCTCGATGGCCTCCGCGACCCGCCGCGGCTCGTCTTCGTCGAGTTCCTCCGGCCGGCCGTGCGCGATCGCGCAGTAGGGGCAGTTGCGCGTGCACACGTCGCCCATGATGAGGAACGTCGCCGTGCCCGCCTCCCAGCACTCGCCGATGTTGGGGCACTGGGCCTCCTCGCAGACGGAGCTGAGTTCCAGCCCCCGCATCAGTTCCTTGAGGCGCAGATAGTTGGGCCCTCCGGGTGCCCGCACCTTGAGCCAACGCGGCTTCCGCGCAGGCCAGGCATCGGCCGTGCTCCCTCCCTGTATGACCTCGAGTGGCTTCAAGGCTGCCGCCTTCTCGCTGTGTGATCCGGACCGCGTTTTCGTGTCCCGCGCACCGCGCCGATGCGTCCGCGTGCCGTCCGCCCGGAACCCTCCAAGATACCGGCTGTTGCACAACGGACCAACCCGACGCGCCCCGCCCGCGCGCGGGGATGGCGAATTGCTCAGCCCTCGGGCCTCGGGTATCTTCCCGCGCATGACCTATATCATCACCGAACCATGCATGAGCGAGAAGGATGCGTCCTGCGTGGACGTGTGCCCCGTCGACTGCATCTACGAGGGAGAGGATCAGTACTACATCCATCCCGAGGAGTGCATCGACTGCGGCGCCTGCGTGCCCGAGTGCCCCGTGGAGGCGATCTATCCGGACGACGAAGTGCCGGAGCAGTATGATGCCTTCACCGCGAAGAACTACACCTACTTCGACGTTCCCCCGCCCGACTGAACCCGGGCGTGAGCCCCTGAGGCGAGCCACCGCGATGTGGAACCGGCGCCCGCGCGGCCCGCACCTGCTGAGCCTCGGTCTCCTGCTGTCGCCGCACGCCTCCACGGCGCAGGAACACGCGCACGCAGCCTCGGCCCCGGCCGGCGACCCGGCCCCGCCTCGCCTGCCCGCCGCGAGCCCGCTCATCGACGTGCGGGTGCACGCGGCCGACCGCGAGTTCGAGATCGTCGTCGGCCCCCTCTCCCTGCCGGCCGGCGGTCCGCACCTCCGGCCTCCCGTGCAGCTTGCCGAGGTGCCCGTCGCGGGCTGGATGCACGGATTCTCGTGGCGGATGAGGGACCGGGAGGGCAACCCGCTCCCCGACCGCCTCCTCCATCACGTCAACGTCATCGACCCCGACCGCCGCGAACTCTTCTCCGCCGTCCCGCGCCGCATTCTCGCCGCGGGCCGCGAGACGAAGAGCGAGCTTCTGCCGGGCGTGCTGGGCGTTCCCCTCGCGCCGGGCACCCGGGTCCTCGTGAGCGCGATGTTCGCCCCGCTCCCCGACGCGTCGCACGACGAAGCCTTCCTGCATATCCGGCTTCCGTACACGCCGTTCGAGGATCCGGGCCTCGTCGAGCCCGTGGACGTCTATCCGTTCTATCTCGACGTGATGGGCCCGGTCGGCGAGAAGGAGTTTCCGCTTCCGCCCGGGACGCACCGGAGGAGCTGGGAGGGCAGCCCCGCCGTGGACGGGCGGATCCTCGCCGTCGGAGGGCACCTGCACGACTACGGGGACTGGATTCGGCTCGAGGATGTCACGGCGGGCAAGGTGATCTGGGAGACGGGGCCCGAGGTGGACGGCGGAGGCCGGACCGTCGGCGTGCCCACGAGCCGGCTCTGGTGGCGCGGAGGCGCGCGGATCCGGAAAGACCACGTCTACCGCATCTCCGTCCAGTACTCGAACCCGCTGGGTCACGCGGCGCCGGACCGTGCGATGGGCGCGATCGGCGGCATCATCATCTCGGCGGCCGGGGACTGGCCGGAGTTCAGCCGCGAGCACCCGGACTACGTGCAGGATCTTCGCAATACGCTCGAGAAACCGAACGAAGCCGGCCACGGCCACGGCCGCGCATCCCCCTCCGCCGGCAGCTGAGGGTAGTGCCCGAACTGCCCGACATCACGATCTACCTGGAAGGGCTGGAAGCGCGCGTCCTCGGCCGTACGCTGGAGCGAGTGCGGCTCGGCAGTCCCTTCCTGCTCCGGAGCGTCGATCCGCCCCTGGCGGAGGCGCACGGACGCCGGGTCGCGGCCCTGCGCCGGCTGGGGAAGCGGATCGCGATCGGACTCGCGGCCCCGGATGACCGGGAAGACGAACCGGAGCTGTGGCTCGTCCTCCATCTCATGATCGCGGGGCGGCTCAGGTGGCGGGATCCCGGCGTGAAGATCCCCCGACGGCTGGGTCTCGCCGCCTTCGACTTCGCCGACGGGAGCCTCCTTCTCACGGAGGCCGGAACGAAGAAGCGGGCGTCGCTGCACGTCGTGAAGGGAGCCGAGGCGCTCGCCCGGCACGACCCCGGCGGCATCGATCCCCTCGCCGCGGACCCGGCCGTCTTCCGCGAGACGCTCACGGCCCGCAACCACACGCTCAAGCGCGCGCTCACGGATCCGCGGCTCTTCTCGGGCATCGGAAACGCGTATTCCGACGAGATCCTGCACCGCGCGAAGCTGTCGCCGATCAAGTGGACGAGCCGGCTCAGCGACGAGGAGATCGACCGGCTCCACGAAGCCACGCGCCGCACGCTCGAACGGTGGACGCGCCGGCTGCGGGACGAGCTGGCGGGGAGGTTCCCGGAGAAGGTGACCGCGTTCCACGCCGGGATGGCGGTGCACGGGAAGTATGGCCAGCCGTGTCCGGCCTGCGCGGCGCCGGTGCAGCGGATCCGATACGCGGACAACGAAACGAACTACTGCGCCGCCTGCCAGACCGGCGGAAAAGTGCTGGCGGACCGGGCCCTCTCCCGGCTGCTGGGGAAGGACTGGCCCCGCAGCCTGGAAGCGCTCGAAGAGCTTCGATCGGGCGGGACAACTCCCGCCGAGTGAAGCCGGTCCCCGCCGACTACCAGGTGGCGAGTTCCACGATCGCTTCGGCGATGTCGTCGACCTGCGGCAGGGACGCGTTTTCGAGCGAAGGCGCGTAGCCGATGAAGGTGTCCGTCGAGGTGATCCGGCGGATCGGCGCGTCCAGCCACTCGAACAGTTCGTCGGCGAGGCGGGCCGAGATCTCGGCCCCGTAGCCCCAGGACTTCGCGTCCTCGTAGGCCACGAGCACGCGGTTCGTCCTCATCACGGAGCGGCGGATCGTGTCCATGTCGACCGGGTTCAGCGACCGCAGGTCGATCAGGTCCGCGCGCACCGGCTCCCCCGCGCGGTCCAGCTTCGCGAGCGCCTTGCGCGTCCGCTCCACCATCGCGCCGTACGTGACGATCGTGAGATCGTCGCCCTCCGTGACCAGGGCGGCCTTGCCGAAGGGGATCATGTACTCGGGACCCGGATAGACGCCCTTGTTGTACGTCTGCCGGTACAGGTGCTTGTGCTCGAGGAAGAGCACCGGGTCGTCGCACCGGATCGCGGTCCGCAGGAGCCCGTTCGCGTCCACCGCGTTCGAGGGGCAGATCACGTGCATGCCGGGCGTGTGCGTGAAGAGCGAGGCGCCCGTCTGCGAATGGTACATCGCCCCGCCCGAGATGTAGCCCCCGTAGGTGGTCCGGATGACGAGCGGGCACTTCCAGCGTCCCGCGGAGCGCCAGCGGAAGGTCGCGACCTCGTTCCGGAACTGGTGGTAGGCCGGCCAGATGTAGTCGAAGAACTGGACCTCGGCGACCGGCTTCAGCCCGCGCACCGCGAGACCCACGGCGCGTCCGACGATGTTCGCCTCCGCGAGGGGCGCGTTGTACACCCGCAGCGACCCGAATTCGCGCTGCAGGCCGTACGTCACCTTGAAGACGCCGCCCTTGCCCTTGACCTCATCGAGGATCTCCTCGCGGCTCGCGTCCGCCACGTCCTGCCCGAACACCACGATCCGCGGATCGCGCCGCATCTCGTCGCGGAGGCAGGCGTTGAGCAGGTCGACCATCGTCTTCGGATTCCCCTCGGGGTCGGGCCGGGCCTCCGTCTCGAAGGCGCCCGACGTGGGGTCGACGTCGGGCGAGTACACGTGCGCGTAGACGGTATCGGCGTCCGGTTGCGGGCGGGCCATGGCCCGGTCCGCCGCGTCGGCGACTTCGGCCCTGATCTCCGCGTTGAGCGATTCGAGTGCCCCGGCCTCGATCACGCCTTCGCGAACGAGGTAGTCGGCGAAGGTGGCGAGCGGGTCGCGCTCGGATTCGACTTCCCGTTCGCTCTCGGACTTGTAGAGCCGCTCATCGTCGGACATCGAGTGGCTGTAGGGCCGGGTGACATGCGCGTGCACGAGCGCCGGACCGTGACCGGACCGCACATATCGCGCGGCGCGCCGCATGACGACGTAGCTCTCGAGCGGATCCGTTCCATCGACCTCTTCGATGTGGAGGTTCGGGTAGTTCCGCACGAGACTCGAGATGCTCCCGCCGGCCGTGTTGACCTCCACCGGCACCGAGATCGCGTATCCGTTGTCCTCCACGAGGAAGAGGATGGGAAGCTGCAGGTTGGAGGCGGTGTTGAGCGCCTCCCAGAACTCTCCTTCCGAGGTCGTGCCGTCCCCCGTGCACACGAGCACGATCTCATCCGATTCCACATTCGGGGCGACCGCGTCGAGTCCGTCGAGGCCGGCGGTCCGGGCTCGGGCGATGCCCTCCGCGCATCCCACCGCCTGGTTGAACTGCGTGCCGGTCGGACTGGAAGGGGTGACGAGGTGCAGGTCCGGCGAACCGAAATGCGCCGGCATCTGCCGTCCGCCGGTGGACGGATCCTCCTCCGCCCCGACCGCGCCGAGGAACATCTCGTACGGAGACATGCCGAGTTCGAGGCAGAGCGCGCGGTCGCGGTAGTAGGTGAAGAACCAGTCGTGGCCCGCTCTGAGCGCGCGTCCCGCCGCGACGAGGAGCGCTTCGTGTCCGGCGCCGGAGATCTGGAAGAAGATGCGGTTCTGCCGCTTCATCGCGATTTCGCGGTCGTCGATCGTCCGCGACGTGTACATCGTGCGATACATCGCGAGGAGGTCCTCGGCCTGGAGATCCCGCCATTCGGGGCGGGCCAGGGCGCTGAGCGCGCGCTCCAGATCGTCGGTCTGGTCGATAGGGGTTGCCATGTATGTCCAGGTTATCAGGAAGAGTTGGGTGCCGGGTCTCCGGGCTCCGGAGACTCGCCACGACTCCGCCTTCGCCTTCCGCAACCGCCCCGCCCCAACCGCGACGAAGACCCGGCGGGGAATCTAATCGTCCCTCGCGCGTCTAGAAACCGACCGTGCGAAAGCGGCGCAGTTGCGGGAGAATCGAGGCCGCGTGGTCCGCGATCGGGTCTCCCTCCCCGCTCTCGGGCATGAGCTGGCTCAGCGCGTGAAGCATCGCGACGGCGTAGTCGGAGAAGACCCGATAGGGGGGCGCGTGGCGAAACCCCCACGCCCCCGGCGGAAGCAGAAGGAGCCAGCGCAGGTCGCCCGCCAGCTCGATCAGGTTCCCTTCGTCCAGCGCCAGCTTCGGCTCTCCCATGGCCAGTCGCGTCAGCGCGGCCATGAAGAGGGCGGAAGCTTCCGGCGAGAGCAACTCGAGGTCGGGGTAGCGCGCCAGAACCCGGGTTGCGAGGGAGGGTTCTTCGCTCGTCGACGACCCCGCCTTCGCCTCGAGGCCCTCGGGCGCGGCGAGTCGCTCGGCGATCGTCGTCGGCTCTCCGTCGCCCAGAATCAGCCACTCGAGCCGAAGGGGAGGGAAGGCTCGCTTCAGCGCCGCCAGAAACTCGGCCCGCGGGCCCGCCCTCGAGGACCCGGGGGCGGCCTCCCGTTCGTAGTTCGAGAGCGTGCCGAGGCTCACGCGGGCGTGCTCGGGCAACTCCGCGTTGACACGGCCGCGAAAATCGCGCAACGACAGTCCTTGAACATCTTTACGGAAAAACCGCAGTCGTGATTGAACGGTGTCCATATATCTGAACATACAGGTCGGCGGCTCACCGTTGCAACCGTGCGAAGCCGGTACGTGTTACCTTCCTCGGCTTGGCGTGCGCAGGTCCATCCTTCAAGGTGTTCGTCACTTCAAGGTGTTCGTGATATGAGCTTCCGACGAAACCACGCTCTCCCCGGCCGTCGCCTCGGCTTCGGGCTCGCCTGTCTCATCGCCCTGTTCCTGCCGGCGCCGGAGTTGCGCGCCCAGGACGGTCCGGGGCCGCGCGAGCCGGAAGAGGCGCCGCCCCTCCCGATCGAGGGTCTTGCGGTCCGCACGGCGCAGGCGCCCGACATCGACGGAGTCCTGGACGATGCGGCCTGGAACGGCGCTCCGGTGATGACGGACTTCATCCAGCGCGAACCCTTCGACGGGCAGCCGGCTTCCGAACGCACCGAAGTGCGCATGGTGTTCGACGACGAGGCGATCTACGTGGGGGTGTGGGCTCTCGACGGGGACCCGGCGGGGATCATCCCCGGGGACCGGATCCGGGACGCCGAGGTGTCCGAGGCGGACCACGTGCTGCTCGCGTTCGATACCTACCACGACTACCAGAACGCGTTCGTGTTCGGGACGACGCCGGCGGGCATCGAGTACGATGGACAGGTCGCCAACGAAGGCCGTGGCGGAGGCTTCTTCCTGGGGGGCGGCTTCAACACCCAGCGGCGGATGCAATCCGGCGCCGGCGGAGGCTTCAACAAGAACTGGGATGGCTCCTGGAACGTCGCGACGAGCCGCGACGGCGAGGGCTGGTACGCCGAGTTCCGGATTCCCTTCAACACGCTCCGCTACGGGACCGATCCGACCTGGGGCTTCAACGTCTCCCGTCAGATCCGGCGCCGGAACGAGGAGTCCTTCTGGTCCGCGGTCCCCCGCGAGTTCAACCTCTACCGGCTCAACTACGCGGGGAACCTGACGGGGCTCGAGCTTCCCTTCCGGCGCCTCGGCTCGGTCACGCCGTACATGCTGGGTTCGACGGCGCGGGACTACGCGGGCGGGCAGACGGCGTTCGACCAGAACTACGACTTCGGGGGCGAGGCCAAGCTCCAGCTCACGCGGGGCATGACGCTCGACGCGACGTACAACACGGACTTCGCGCAGGTGGAGGTGGACGACCAGCAGGTCAACCTGACGCGATTCAGTCTGCTCTTCCCGGAGAAGCGCCCCTTCTTCCTCGAGAACGCGGGGTTCTTCGCGGTCGGCGGCGGCGGGGCGGATCTCTTCTTCAGCCGCCGCATCGGCATCGCCAACGGACGGCAGGTCCCGATCACCGGCGGCGCCCGCGTCTCCGGGCGCGCGGCCGGGTTCAACGTCGGGATGCTGCACATCGGGACCGATGGGATCGAGGGCATCCAGGGCGCGAACGCGTACTCGGTCGCCCGCGTGGCCCGCGAACTGCCGAACCGGTCGCGGATCGGCGGCGCCTTCATCAACCGCGACGGGAGCGCTTCCGGCGACTACAACCGGACCTGGGCGGTGGATGGACAGTTGGGGCTGGGGGAGGCGTGGACGTTGACGGCGTGGGGGGCGCGGACGGCGACCCCCGGCCTGACGGACGCGGACGGGGCGTTCGACGCGACCTTCGGTCTCACGACGCGCAAGTGGCGGGGGAACTTCCAGTACCAGTACTTCGGCGAGAACTTCAACCCCGAAGTGGGCTTCCTGCGGCGGACGGGCCACCAGTACTACCAGGTCTTCCTGATGTACAACATCCATCCGGCCGAGACCTTCCGCGAGATCCGCCCGCACATCTCGTACTTCACCTTCCGGAGCGAAAAGACGGGAGTGACGCCGGGGTTCGAGGAGTCGGCCCGGCTCCACATCGACAACCACTGGGAGTTCAACGACGGGATGGAGGCCCACACGGGCGTCAACTGGAACCGCGAAGGACTGTACGAGCCCTTCACGATCTTCGGCACGGACGTCACCGTGCCGGCCGGGACATACGATGGGTGGGAGACGCAACTGCGCTTCTGGACGAACGAATCGGCGAAGGTCTCCTTCCGCAGCGGGGCGAACATCGGCCAATTCCTGTCGGGTTCGCGCCGCAGCCTGAACGGGACGTTGACCGTGCGGCCGGGTTCGTCGTTCAGCACGTCGCTCCGGCTCGACTACAACAACGTCACGCTGGAGCACGGGGACTTCGTCACGACGCTGGCGGGGGTGAACTTCGGGTACTTCTTCACGCCGAGGGTCTACCTGCAGTCGCTCGTCCAGTACTCGACGCAGCTCGACACGTTCTCCGCAAACGTGCGGTTCGGGTGGCTCAACACGGCGGGGACGGGCCTGTTCATCGTCTACAACGACATCCAGGGGATCCAGGATCTGCACGGGCCGCAGGGCCGCTCGCTGATCGTCAAGTTCAGCCGGCAGTTCAACGTCCTCGGGGGCTAGTGCCGAGGCTCCTCTTCGTCTGCGTAGAGAACTCCTGCCGGAGCCAGATGGCGGAAGCCTTCGCCCGCATGCTGGCGGGTGACGGCGTGCAGGCGGCGAGCGGGGGTTCCCGCCCTTCGGGCGTCGTGAATCCGCGGGCGATCGAATCCATGGCGGAGTTGGGCTACGATCTCGGCGTCCACCGGTCGGAGGGGTTGGACGACGTGCCGCCCGGGCCGTTCGATGCGGTCGTCACCATGGGGTGCGGCGACGCGTGTCCACACGTGCCCGCGCGGCGGCGGGAGGACTGGGAGGTGAGGGACCCGAAGGACCTGCCGGCCGAGGAGTTCCGCGCGGTGAGGGACGAGATTCGCCTGCGGGTGGCCGCGTTGCTGGCCGATCTCGGCGTGGCGCCCGGGGCGGAGGCGCCGGGTCCCGGAGGGGCTCCCGGGGCGTGAGCCGGCCGGACCGGTCGCTCGTGATCGTGGCCGGCGGACGTTCGCGCCGCCTCGGCCGCGACAAGCCGCTGGTCGAGATCGGCGGCCGCACCGTACTGTCGCGGATCCTGGGAGCCACGGCGCAGTTCGAGGACACGGTCCTCGCGGTGCGCGAGGTTCCGCCCTTCCGGCGTGCCCTCGCCGCGGACGGCTGGGAGCCCGGCGCGGAAAGCGCGGGCCCGCCCGGCTCGGTCACGCTCCGCAGCCCGGAGGGCCGCGCCCTCCTCGTCGTGCCAGATCCGGTGCCCGACCTCGGCCCGCTCGCCGGCTTGGCTTCAGGGCTGGGCGCGGCGCGCGGCGCGATCTGCGTCGTGCTGGCGGGCGACCTCCCCTTCGTCACGCCGGATCTCGTCGACCGCCTGAGCGGCGAACTCGCGAGCGACGCGGAGTCGGACGCCGTCGTGCCGCACGCGCGCGGCCAGGCGCAGCCGCTGTGCGCCGCCTATCGGCGGGAGGTCGGCCGGCTGGCCGCGCGGCTCGTGGCGGGCACCGCGGCGTCCGGCGGCCCGTCCCCCTCGATGATGGGCTTCCTGGAGCGGTTGCGGGTGCGGACCGTCACGGCCGAACAGGTGAAGCGACTCGGCGACCTCGAGACGATGGTGCGCGGCGTGGACAGCCGGGCCGACCTGGAGTGGGCCGAGCGGAGCGCCGCCGGAGCCGACTAGCGCGGCGTCACGCTAGAGACCGGCCGCGACTTCTCCGAGGGCGGCGACCGCGTCGTCGAGTTGCCGGTCGCTGAGATAGGGGGCGGGGCCCAGCCGCAGCAGATCGTCGCGGTAGTCCGTCGCCACGCCCCGGGCCGCGAGCGCCTCGTGGAAGTCCCGTGCCCGCGGCGTCCGGAGCGCGAGGAAGCCGCCCACCGCATCGGGCGGGGTCTCCCGGTCGCGGTCCACGAGCGCCGGGTCCGCGTCGAGCCCGTCGAACCCTCGCGTGAGGCGGTCCATCTGGTGCCGGCTCACCGCGCGCAGAAACTCCGGCGCGAGTCCACGCTCCCGGAAGAAGTCGAACACCTCGGCCGCCCGGTAGTGGCTCGTCGGATCGTACGTGCTGCCCGCGAACCGCTCCGCTCCCGCTCCGTACCTCACCCGCGCCGCGTCCTCCCCCCCGTGCAGCGCCGAGAACTCCGCGAACCACCCGGTGACGGCGGGCCGCAGCCGACAGTCCGGCGGTACCCGCAGGAAGCAGTTCCCCTCGCCGAGCTGGCAATACTTGTACCCGCCCCCCACCACGAACGCGCCTTCGAGCCCCAGCTTGGAGAGATCGAAGGGGATCGCGTTCAGCGCGTGATAGGCGTCCACGAGGAGGTGGCACCCCACCCGTTCGCAGCGTTCCGCCACGCGGTCGAGCCCGCCGACGATACGGGCGTCCCGGTAGAGGACGGCGGAGACCAGCACGCCCGCCGTCTCGTCGTCCGTCGCGAGACCAAGCCGCTCGGAGAGCGAGTCGATCGGGTCCACGGGCACGCGAACGATGGCCAGTCCCTCCTCTTCCAGCCGGTCGAGCTGGCGCCGGATGGAGTGGAACTCCCCCGCGGTCGTCACGAGCCGGGGCCGCGCGCGCAGGGGGAGGGCGGAGAGAAAGCGCACCACGAGTTCGTGCGTGTTCGAGCCCAGGGCGTAGTCCCCTTCGTCCGGGTGCCCCGGGTGTCCGAGGAGTTCGGCGTACCCGGCGCGGACCCGATTCCCGCGGGCGAACGCCTCCTCCCACTTCCCGTCCACCAGGCGGGCGGCGTCCTCCCAGGCCCGGAGCTGTCCCGCGAATCCGCAGTCGGGCCACGCCTGGTGCGAATGTCCCGTGAGGAGCAGCCGCTCGGCGACCCGGAAGCGGGAGTAGTACGGGGCCAGCGCGTTCGGCTCCCGGTACAGATCCTCCGGCGCGAAGCCCGTCACGCGAAGCTCATCACAGGTCCGTACGGATCGCCCAAAGATCCGGGAACACCGGGCGGTTCAGCGACTTCCTGAGGTAGGCGGCGCCGCCGGTCTGGCCGGTGCCGGGCCGCGCCCCGATCGTGCGTTCCACCATCTTCACGTGCCGGTAGCGCCATTCCTGGAGTCCCTCGTCCAGGTCCACGAACCGCTCGCACAGCTGGACGAGTTGCGGATCCTCCCGGTACAGCCGGATGAGGGCGGCCCGCACGCCCGCGGATGGCTCGGTCGGCGCCGTCACATCCCGTTCCAGGTCCTCCGCGGGGATCGCGTACCCGCGCCCGTGGAGGAAGCGAAGGAAGGCGGCCCACAGCGACGGTTCCCGGTAGCGGGAGTCGAGCCGCCGGCGCGCGTCGCTTCCCGCCGGGTATCGGTCGAAGACGTCCGTCCGCTTGTGGCCGAGAATGAATTCGAGTTCGCGGAACTGGTACGACTGAAGGCCGCTCGCCTCCTCCAGCCGTTGCCGGAAGGCGAGGAAATCCAGCGGACGCATCGTCTCCAGGATGTCCAGCTGGGCGACCTGCACCTTCAGGATCGTGAGGATGCGTTCCATCGTATGCAGGAGCCGCGGCATGTCGTCCGCACCCATCCGGTCGCACGCGAACTCGAGTTCGTGCAGGAGCTGCTTGAACCACAGCTCGTACACCTGATGGATGATGATGAACAGCATCTCATCGTGCTCGGGGCTCCCGCCCTCGCCCGATTGCTCCTCCTGAAGCGACAGCAGCTCGTCGAGGTGCAGGTATCCGGAATAGGTCAGGTATTTTCCGTGCGCCATGAAGCTCCCTCCGGTGGCCCGTCCTCAGTACTCCCGCGTCCTCAGTACCCCCACTCGAATCTCGGCGTGTAGCCGTCCAGCGACGAATACTGCGGCGGCCAGGGGATCGGCGCCCCCGAGGCATAGGCGGCGTGCCGGGTCCAGTATGGGTCCCAGAGGTGTGCGCGGGCGAGACAGCAGAGGTCCGCGCGCCCCGCCGCGAGGATCGTGTTCACGTCCATGAAGGACGAGATGTTGCCCACGGCCATGGTCGCGATCCCCGCCTCGTGCCGGATGCGGTCCGAGAAGGGGGTCTGGTACTGGCGGCCGTAGACCGGCTCCTGCCAGGGGACGGTCTGCCCCGCCGAGACATCGATGATGTCCACCCCCGCCTCCTTCAGGCGGCGCGCGACCTCGACGGCTCCGTCCGCGGTCATCCCGCCGTCCGCCCAGTCCACCGCGGAGATGCGCACGGAGATCGGCTTCTCCGGCGGCCACGCGGATCGCACCGCCGCGAGGACCTCGAGCGGGAAGCGAAGCCGCCTGTCCACGTCTCCCCCGTACTCGTCCTCACGGAGGTTCGTAAGAGGGGAGACGAAGCTGGCCAGCAGGTAGCCGTGCGCGAAGTGGATCTCCAGCAGGTCGAATCCGGCTTCCTCCGACATTTCCGCGGCGCGGCGGAACTCGGCCGTCACCCGATCCATGTCCCGCCGCGTCATCTCGCGCGGCACCGGGCTGTGTTCGAACCAGGGCACGGGGGAAGCGGCCATGATCGGCCAGCCGCCGTCTTCGAGCGGTTCGTTGTCGCCCTCCCAGGACAGATGCGTGGAAGCCTTCCGGCCCGCGTGGCCGAGCTGCATGCCGATCGCCGCGTCGGAATGGCGGTGCACGAAATCGACGATCCGCTTCCAGGCACCTACGTGCGCGGGAGTGTACATTCCCGTGCAGCCCAACGAGATACGGCCCTCCCGGCTCACGTCCGTCATCTCCGACATCACGAGTCCGGCTCCCCCGATGGCCCGGCTGCCGAGGTTCACCAGGTGCCAGTCATCCGGCGTCCCGTCCTCCGCGGAATACTGGCACATGGCCGAGACGACGACCCGGTTCTTCAGTTCAAGCTCCCGGAGCCGGAACGGGGCGAGGAGCGGGGGCGGAGCCGGGCCGCGCCCGACGCTCTCGGCGGCAGATCTTTCGGCCACCGGCGCGGCGTCCTCCCGGCCCCCGCCGCTCCGGCCCGAACCAGCGGTCGACGCGCGCGGTGAACTCCGGGTCGCGCAGCGCGAGGTTGGAGTGGGTGATGCGGAGGCTGCGGGTGATGAGGTTGAAGGCGAACTGCAGGGGCTCCGTCTCCAGGAAACGCTCGGTGCCCTCGAACCATTCGAGGCTCGCCTGGGCCGCCCTCTGCGCGCTCTCGACGTCCGGCCGGCGGGCCGTCTCGTAGGCCTCGAGCGCCGGAGTCACCGCGAGATCGTGGGCGAGAAGCGACTCGTGGAGCGAGATCGCGTCGATCATTGCCAGCCGGGTGCCCGAACCGATGGAAAAGTGGGCCGAGTGCGCGGCGTCGCCGACGAGCACGATGTTGCCGTGGCGCCACGCTCGGTTCCGGACGGTCGGGAAGCCCCGCCAGATCGAGCGGTTCGCGACGAGTCGATGGGAATCCAGTTCCTCGCGGAACGTATCCTCGAGAAAGGCGACGGTCTCCTCTTCGGAGGCGGCGTCCATGCCGGCGGCGCGCCACGTCGCCTCGGTCGCCTCGACGATGAAGGTGGAAACGGCTTCCCCGTCCGCGCCATCGGGCCTGTACTGATACGCGTGCACGCGCCACAGGCCGTGTTCGGTCTCCCGAAAATGGAACGTGAAGGCGGGGAAGGGCTTCGTCGTGCCGAGCCAGACGAACCGGTTCGGACGGAGATCGACGCGGGGGCCGAACGCGGCGGCGTATCGGTCCCGCATGCGGCTGTTCACGCCATCGGCGGCAAGCACGAGATCGGCGCCATCGTACGCCTCCTCCGACTCGACCTCCACGCCGTATTGCAGATCGACGCCGAGTTCGCGCGCCCGCGACTCCAGGATCTCGAGGAGGGTGGTGCGGGCAAGGCCGCTGAACCCGTGTCCGGTCGACGTGAGCCGGTGGCCCCGGTAGTGGATGTCGATGTCGTCCCAGTGGTGGAAGGACCGCACGATCGCCTCGTAGCTCTGGCGGTCCGCGGCGGCGAGTTCCTCCAGGGTGGCGTCGGAGAACACGACGCCGAAGCCGTAGGTGTCGCCGGGGCGGTTGCGTTCGAGGACGGTGACATCGTGCGCCGGATCCGAACCCTTGATCAGGATCGCGAAGTACAGGCCGGCCGGCCCGCCTCCGACGCAGACGATTCTCAGAGGTCGCTCTCGCCGCGCGCGGCGTCGAGCAGATGACGCGCGATGATGAGACGCTGAATCTCGGTGGCGCCCTCGTAGATGCGGAGGGCTCTCACGGAGCGGTAGAGGCGGTCGACCGGGTGGTCCGCCAGCACGCCGCGTCCGCCGAGGATCTGCACGGCGTCGTCCACCACCCCCTGCGCGATTTCGGTCGCGAAGGACTTTGCCATGGCGGCTTCGAGGTCGGTGCGATCCGCGCCGCCGTCGCGCTCCCAGGCCGCTCGATACACGAGGAGCCGGGCGGCGGTCAGGTCGGTCCCCATGCGCCCCACCTTCTCCTGCGTGATCTGGAAATCGGCGAGCGCCCGTCCGAACTGCCGGCGCGAGAGGGCGTGGTGGAGCGCTTCGTGCAGCGCGCGCCCGGCCATCCCGCACGCCGCGGCTCCGACGGTGGGGCGCAGGCGGTCGAGCGTCGCGAGCCCGAGCTTGTACCCTTCGCCCTCGCCTCCGACGCGGGCCTCGGCCGGAAGCCGGCAGTCCTCGAGCGCGATCTCGCCCAGCGGGTGGGGGTCGGCCATCACAAGCGGCCGCACGAAGCGGAACCCCTTCGTGTCCGCCGGGAGGAGGAAGGCGGAGATCCCCGCCACGCCCTCGCCCGGGTCGGTGACGGCGAACAGGAGATAGAAATCCGCGATCCCCGCGTTCGAGATGAAGGTCTTAATGCCGTTGAGGACGTACTCGTTCCCGTCCCGAACGGCGGTCGTGCGCATGGCGGCCACGTCGGACCCCGCCTCCGGCTCGCTCATCGCGAAGGCCGCCACGGCTCGCCCCCGGATGGCCCGGTCGAGCCACAGCCGCCGCTGCCTCTCGTCGCCGGCCAGCGCGATCGGGGTCGAGCCGAGCGCCTGGAGGGCGAACATCGCGTCCGCGAGCGGCGAGTAGAAGGCCAGCGTCTCGCGCGTCACGGAACAGGCCCGGAAGTCCTGCCGGGCGACGGCCTTCAGCCAGCCGCCCCGCCCCAGGGATGCGCAGATCTCCCGCGCGTAGCGGCGGGCGAGATCATCATCGTCGCGATGCGCGTGTTCGGCGAACTCCGACGCCGCGTAGCGCCCGAGCCCCTCCCCGAGTTCGAGGTGCCGCGGTTCGAGAAAGGCGCGGACGGGGTGGAGGTCGATCACGAGAACACCGCGGCCCGCTTCTCGACGAAGGCGCGGAAGCCCTCGCGGAAGTTCGGATCCTCCATGCAGGCGGCCTGCAGCCGGGCCTCCTCGGCGAGCGCGTCGCGCAACGTCATGTGTGCCTCCGTCTCCAGGGCGCGCTTGGTGACGGACAGCGCGGCGGTGGGTCCCGCCGCCAGCCGCGCTGCCCACTCCATCCCCGCGGCGAGCGCCTCGCCATCGGGGACGACCCGATTGTACAGTCCGACACGGAGCGCCTCCCGTGCATCGAGGAAATCGCCCGTCATCAGAAGCTCCGTCGCTCGCCCGAGACCGATGATTCGCGGCAGGAGCCAGGCGATCCCCATGTCGGCGCCGGAGAGCCCGACCCGCGTGAACAGGTAGGCGATCTTCGCGGATTCCGCCGCGATCCGCACATCGCAGGCCGTCGCGATCACGGCCCCGGCCCCCGCCACGGTACCGTTCAGGGCGCCGACGACGGGCCGACCGCACTCCCTCATGGCCGCGATCAGGTCGCACGTCATCCGCGTGAATTCGAGCAATTCCGCGGCGTCCATCTCGAGGAGCGGCCCGATGATGTCGCGCACATCTCCGCCCGTGCAGAAGGCGGCGCCGGCTCCCGTGATCACGACCGCGCGGACCCCCGGTTCCCGGTCGAGCGCGCGGAACGTGTTTCGGAGTTCGTCGTAGACCTCGAAGGTCAGCGCGTTGCGCCGGTCCGGGCGGTTCAGCGTGATCGTCGCGACGGACGTCGCGGCGTCGACCTCGTACAGGAACGAACTCGGATTCAGAGACACGGCGCGCTTCCTTCCACGGGGCGATGCGGGGTCACGGCAGGACGGCGGTCGCTTCGATCTCGACCTGCGCGCCGGAATCGACGAGCCCGCTGACCTCGACGAGCGCCATCGCGGGATAGTGGCGGCCCAGTCGGGCGCGCCACGCGGCCCCAAGCTCGGAACGGGCGTCCCGGTAGGCGGCGAGATCCGTCACGTAGATGGTCATCCGTCCGATGTGCGAGGGCTCTCCGCCCGCCGCCCGCACGACCGCCAGCACGCGGTCGAGCGCGAGCGCGAACTGCGCGGCGAAGTCCGAAGTCTCGACGTGTCCGCCGGATCCGCTCGCGGTCTGCCCGGCGACGAACAGGACGCGCCCGCCGGGGGGCGCGAGGAGTCCGTGGTTCCAGCCCCGCGGCTCGCCCAGCGCGGCCGGGTTCAGCACCTCGAACGCGTCGGTCACTGGAGAGCCGCCGTGGCGCCGCCGTCCAGGACGACGGTCTGGCCGTTGATGCTCCGCGCTTCGTCTTCGCACAGGAACGCAATGGATGCCGCGACCTCCTCGGGGGCGATGAGCCGCCGCTGCGGCGTCGTCGCGAGAATCGCCTCGACGGCGTCGGTCTCCGCCATGTCCGTTCGCTTCACGATGTTCCTGATCGTGGCGTCCGTCATCGGCGTGTCGACGTAGCCGGGACAAACCGCGTTCACCGTGACCCCGGCGCCCGCCACTTCGGCCGCGGCGGAACGCGTGAGTCCGAGCAGGGCGTGCTTCGACGCGGCGTAGGCGGCGATGTAGCGTGCGCCGCGCAGCGCGGCGACCGAGGCCACGTTCACGATCCGGCCCCAGCCGCGTTCCGCCATGCCGGGCATCACGCCCTGCATCGCGAGGAGCGCGCCCGTCGCGTTGATGCGCCACAGCCGGTCCCACTCTTCGAGGGCGAGTTTCACGACGGCCGCGGAACTGGCCACGCCGGCGTTGTTCACGAGGATGTCCACGGCGCCGAGCCGCTGCCCGGCCTCGCGGCACAGGGCCTCCACGTTCCCCGGGTCCGACACGTCGCACGTCATCGCCCAGGCCTCGCCGCCACCGTCCCGCAACTCGGCCGCGACGGCCTCGATCTCCGGCGTGGTCCGCGCCGCCAGGACCAGCCGGACGCCTCGATCCGCCAGCGCCCGTGCCGTCGCGGCCCCGATGCCGCGCCCCGCACCCGTGACGAGCGCGCCACGTCCGGCAAGACTCACGACTCTTCCTCCGCTCTCAGGGCTTCCCTCACCGCCTCGGCGAGGATGTCGCCGAGCGTCTCAATGGTAGCACGTCCCTCTTCCGCCGTCGCCTGCGACGGGAAGCCGAAATAGGCCCGCGTCCCCCCCGCTTCCACGAAGTCTCCCAGCCCGTCCCGGATCGCGGCGGCGAGCGAGACGGGATTGTCCTCCAGTTCGCGCATGATCTCCTCGCGCACGCGCCCGGGATCGCGGGCGAGGAGGATCGAGCCCTCGTACCGCCCGGCGTGGCAGGCCCCGCTTCGGAACTCCTCGGTGAGCCGGCGTCCCCACGGCCGCCGCGTCACATCGGGAAACACGACGCGAATGGAGTCACCTTCGCCGACCGCCTCAGCGGCGGCCTGAAGCGCCTCGAGGTTGGCGGGGTCGAAGTGGGCGTTCGCGATCGCCAGGGTCGCGATCCCGGCCCGGCGCAGGCTGGTGGCGATGTCGACGAGGAGGGCGGTGAGGGTCGCGGCCCCGATATCGATCGTGCCGGGAAACCTCGCGGAGAAGGCGGCGGGCGTGTACCGGAGGCCGTCGAGGAGCACGACCTCCAGACCCGCAGCCGAGAGTCGTCGCGCGCCGGCTTCCGCCATCGCTTCCGCGATGGTGACGTCGGTGTCGAGAGGCAGGTGGGGGCCGTGCGCTTCGGTCGCGCCCACGGGGAGGATCGCGACCGTTCGATCGAGGTCGAGGGCCCCGACTTCCTCCCAGGTGAGGTCCGAAAGCCTGTGCAGAGTCATGGAGTCTCGCTACGCCGTGCCGGGGAAAGGCGCAAGTCCGGGCGGTCCGGGTCGGTTGTAGACCCGCCGGGTCGCGCATACCGTGCGACACCCGAACCCGTGCGTGACCCCCGCCGACGGAGCCCGATGCGAGACGCCGCGCCGCAGCCGATCTTCGATCCGCCCGAGCGTTTCAACATCGCGGAGTACTTCCTGGGCGACCGCATCCGGGAAGGGCGGGGCGGCCGCCGCGCGCTCCTCACGGACAGCGGCGAGGTGACCTACGCGGAGGTCGACGCGCTGGCGAACCGCTACGGCCACCTCCTGCGCAGCGCGGGCGTGCGACCGGAGGAGCGGGTCCTCATCGCGCTCCCGGACGGACCGGACTTCGTCGGCGCCCTCTTCGGCACGCTGCGGATCGGCGCCGTGGGCGTCATGCTGAACCCCTGGCTCCGGCGCGACGAGATCTCGTACTTCTTTCGCTACACGCGCGGCGCCGTCCTCCTCGTGGATTCGGACCGTGCGCCCTTCTTCCGCGAGGGGATCTCCGGGGCGCCGGCATCCGCGGCGGCTCATGAAGCCGGCATCCCCTGGGACGAGGCACCCTCCGCTCCGCGCGAGACCTTCGTCGTGGACGAGCCGGCCTTCGCGGAACGGCTTCGCGCCCAGCCCGCGGCGCTGGAACCCTGCCCGACCCACCGGGACGATGCCGCCCTCTGGCTGTTCAGCGGCGGGACGACCGGCCGCCCGAAAGGCGTCGTGCAGACGCACGCCTCGTTCGCGAACACGACGGAGTGTTACGGCAAGCGGGTGCTGGGCCTCACGGAAGACGACATCACGCTCTCCGTCCCCAAGCTGTTCTTCGGATACGCCACCGGATCCAACCTCTTCTTCCCCTTCTCGGTCGGCGCGACCGCGGCCCTCTTCCCGGAGCGCTGCAGTCCGGATGTCCTGTTCGAGAGGATCGCACGATTCCGCCCCACGGTGCTCGTCAACGTCCCCACCATGATCCGGCACATGGTCGCGCATCCGGACGCCGCCGCGAGCGATCTGTCGAGCCTTCGTCTCGCGACCTCGGCGGGAGAGGCACTGCCGCCCGAACTTCACCGGCGCTGGCGCGACCGCTGGGGGGTGACGCTCCTGGACGGCCTGGGGACGGCGGAGATGTGGCACATCTTCCTCAGCAACCGTCCCGACGAGGTACATCCGGGAACGCTGGGGCGGGTGGTTCCCGGTTTCGAGGTGCGGGTCTGCGACGACGAGGGCCGAGAGCTTCCGGATGGCGAAGTGGGTTGGCTATGGGTCCGCGGGGGCTCGCGGGCGCTGGGGTACTGGCAGCGGGCCGGGGCGACGGCCGAGGCCTTCCGGGGCGAATGGTACGTGTCCGGCGACATGATCGTGCGCGATGAACGCGGGGTGTTCCGCTACTGCGGCCGCGGCGACGACATGCTCAAGGTCAGGGGGAAATGGCTCTCCCCCGGCGAGGTCGAGGACTGTCTGCTTCAACACGCCGCCGTCGCGGAGGCGGCCGTCGTCGGGGTGCCGACTCCGGAGGGCCTCATGGAACCGGTCGCGTGGGTCGTCCCGACGAAATCGGCCGCCGCGGGCGCCGGCGAGCTAGCGCCGGAACTCAGGGAGTTCGTCGCTTCGCGGCTGCCCTCGTACAAGACGCCGGCCGCCGTTCACGTCGCGGCGGATCTGCCGAGGACGCACCTGGGCAAGGTCGACCGCGCCGCGCTCCGCGACCGGTCCCGGAGCTAGCCTGCAAGACCTGGCGGACCGCTACTCGCCGTCGAGGTGCGCCATGACGAGTCCGCTCCGGATCTTGGGCTCGAACCAGGTCGACTTGGGGGGCATCATTCGCCGCTGCCGGCACACCTCGATGAACTGACGCATCGTCACCGCGGGCAGGGTGACGGCAAGGTCGGCCCGACCCCCGTCCACCTCGGCCGCGAGCCATGCCGCATCCTTGTTCGCGCCCACGAACGTGAGCCGTTCGTCCGTCGCGTCGGCCAGGCCGAGATCGGCGAAGAGCGTCCGCTGCACGATGTCGTGGTCGATGGAGGCGGCGGCATCGGCGGCGTCAACCACGCCGCTCCGGGGCGTCCCGCGCCGCCAGCCGCGCCCCGCCGCATAGACGCCGATCACGTGGGTCTCGCGAGGCTGAAGAGGTTCGTCGCCCGCGGGCGAGACCTCGAAGGAGCGCTCCAGCGCCGCGTCGACGGCGGCCGCATCGCGCTCGCGAGGGAGGCGGACCAGCCGGTTGTAGGGGGAAATCCCCATCCGGTCCGCCGGAAAGAACACCGCGAGGAAAGACTCGTACCCCAGCATGGCGGCGGCCGCGCTCCGGTGGTTGCCGTCGGCCACGTACGCCTCGGGCTCCGCGGCGAGCAGTCGCTGGAGGCGCGCAATGGCCCCCGGTTCCGCGACGAGCCAGATGCGATGGGTCGTGTCTCCCGAGCCCCCGGTCTCGAAGTCGGGCGCGGTTCCGTCGGCGTGGCGCTCGAGCGCCGCCGCGAACGCCCCGGACTCGTCCGGCACCGCGTTGTTCACGGTCCCGATGATGGCGCCCGTGGCTTCGATGAGTCGGGCGCGTCCCCTCGCCTTGGGCGGGCGGACCCCTTCGTTGCGGATGATCGGCCCGTCCGGCGTGTCTTCCGTCCGGATCTCGTTCGTGCGGGCCAACCCGCCCAGGCCGATCTGCCGCACCCCGGGACGCCGGGGGTCCACGATCTCGTAGAGGTACAGGATCCGCTTCGCCTCGCGGGTGAAACGCGAGGCGCTCAGCCGCTGGAAGTTGCGGTGCGCGAGCTCCAGCGACGCCTCCGAATCGCCCGGCGGAATCGCGGTCGGGCTGTCGACCGCGCAGTGCGCCATCGTGACGCTGAGGACGGAGTCGGGTGCGCGCCGGATGGCCTCCCAGATCTCCGCATCCCCCTGGAATTCGTCGTAGTTCCGAGCCGAGACGCGGCGGGCGGCCTCGGAGTCGACGGGTACGAGCGCGCGCGGGACGGGACGTATCGTAAGCATGACGTGATGGCGTGGGGGGTTCGGGTTTGGCGTGAGAGTCGGTTCGGCGACAACCCTGCCGAGCCGGACCACGCGGCGCAACGCCTGGCGCGCGGCGCGCGCGCCCGCGCGGGGTTGCCGGTTTCCCCTCGCGACGGTTTCATAAGGGGCGACGGAGCAGGTACGTCGAGGTTGGAGGCACGCCGCGGACGGTCCGCGGGCCCCCGGCCGCCACGAAGGTGGGAACAGGATGGGACGCTACAAGGCGCGGGTCCGGGCGCGAGACATCGGGTGGGCGATCTCGGTCGCTGCCCTCTCGGCTGCCGTGACCGGGTGCGAGTTCGACGACAACCCGTACGGCCCCGCATACCGAACCGTCCATCACACCATCGTCGGCGCCTACCGGCCGCTCGAACTTCTCAGGCGCCAGGTGCCGCATCTTCCCGACGACTTCGAGCCCCTCCCCCCCGGTTCCGATGTCCGTCTCGTCTTCGGGTCGATCCAGAACCTGAGTTCGCGGCTCACGTTGACCGGATTCGGGCCGGGCGGTACGACCCTCGACACCCGGCTGTACGGTTCGTGGGAGTACGACGTCGGTGCGCGGAGGATTACGATGAAGATCGACCCCACCGCGACGAGCGACGGCTTCGAGACCGTGCTCCAGGTCACCCTTCTCGACCGCTGGGTCCGCATTCAGGGCGTCGCGGAGATCGGTGGCCGGCTCGTCCCTCTGGATCTCGGCAAGTCGCTCGTTGAAGCCGCCGAAGGCGGCGGCGGAGGCGGGCCGGCGAACCGGGTCTCGGCGCGGTAGGGCGCGGCTCTCCCGTGGCGAAGAAGGCCAAGGCGCGGCCGCAGTCCGCGCGCGGCATCGAACTGACGGCTTTCCGGGTCGCGGAGACCGCCCTCGAGATCGTGACGGGCGACCAGGGTCGCGAGTGGATGGACGAGACGCCCGACCGCTTCGCCTACCGCTGCCTCCCGCTCCTCATCGCGAACCAGGCCGGCTGGGACCTGCTCTGCCCCACGAAGTTCTGGATTCGCTGGGACGGCGGGGTCGCGCTGGACTCCATCCGTTTTCGCTGGGAGGACGAGCCGCACCCCGCCATCGCGAGCCATTTCGGGAGCGGAGTCCTGACTTTCACGCCCGGCTATCTGTTCCGCACCACGAAGGGACACAACCTCTGGGCGCGAGGCTGCCCCAACCTTCCAAAGGACGGCATCGCCCCGCTCGACGGGATCATCGAGACCGACTGGGCTCCGTTCTCGTTCACGATGAACTGGAAGGTCACGCGGCCCAAGCACTGGATCCGCTTCGACGAGGGAGAGCCGATCTGCCGGATCGTCCCCATTCCGCGGCACTATCTCGAGAACGTGCGTCCCCGCACCCGGGAGCTGTGGGACGACAAGCTCATCGCGAACCAGTACACGACGTGGCACGAATCCCGAGCCCAGTTCATCGACGACCTCCACGCCCAGGACGAGGAGGCGGTTCAACAGGGCTGGCAGCGGACCTATATTCGCGGCCAGAACATGCGCGGCATGCGGATGCAGGACCACCAGACGAAGCTCCGGCTGCGCGATTTCCTCTCCGTAAGGAAATAGACGCGTCCCGCCCGGCGCATGGACAACCGCAAATTTCCCACGTATTCTGGGCTCCGGAAAATGCGAACCGGATCAGGTTCGCCGGCATTGTGGTCGGCATGTGCGGCAAGCCCGTACTCTCGGCGACATCCATATCTTCAGGAGCACGGGCATGCGCAGAAGCGGCACAGTCAAGTGGTTCAACGATCAAAAGGGCTTCGGGTTCATCGCGCTCGATGATGGATCCGCCGAAGTCTTCGTTCACCACACGGCGATCCAGGCGGATGGTTTTCGGAGCCTGGCGGAAGGCGAAAAGGTCGAACTCGATGTCGTCGACGGACCGAAAGGCCCCAAAGCCGAGAACGTCGTCAAGCAGGCCTATTGATCCGCCGGTAGATCGCGCATCGCGCAGAGAGACAGGCAGGAAGGGGGCGTCCGGGACGGGATGCCCCCTTTTTTTGGCGGCCCCGCATTTCGTTGGCGGCCTCGCGCGACCCTTCCTCCCTAGCGGTCTCGCGCCTGTTTATTCACCTTGAACGTGTAACCGTCGCGTCACCTCCAGCGCCGGGAGGGAATCATGGAGATCGACCGAAGAAAGTTCCTCGCATCGGTTGGTGCCGGGGCCCTCGCGGTCATGACACCCGAGGACAAGGCGGAGGCCCTGGAGCACTACATGTGCGACCTCCTCGATGGCGAGGATCCGGGTCACGCCCACGACCATCATCACCACCACGGTCCGGTTCCGCGGACCGAAGACCTCGACCCGCGGCTCCTCGACGAGAACGAGTTGCTGGCGGAGGCCGCGGAGGCCGAAGCCGAATTCGGGCACGAAGATCACCACGACGATCACGATGCCGGGCAGGAGGTCAGGCCCCCGCGCGGAACGGGCAACCTGTTCAGGCCCACCGACGAGGTGGTCGAACCCCTCCCCGCGAATCCCACGCTGGAGGATTTCTTCCGCCTGCGGTTCTGGCCCGCCCGGCATGTCCTGCAGAGCGCGACTCACGCGTTGAATGACGGGCAGCCCGAGGAGAACGTCCTCGCGGGCCTGCTCCACGACACGGTGCAGAACCTGATCAAGGTGGATCATGGCTGGTGGGGCGCACAGCTCTACGAACCGTATGTTCCCGAGTACGTGAGTTGGGGCATCCGGTATCACGGCGCGTTGCGCTTCTATCCGGACGAGGAGTACGGGTACGAATACCCGGAGCTGTACAACCGGATCTTCGGCGAGGACTACATCCCGCCGGACTACATCAAGCAGGCGGCGGAGTACGCGAAAGGCCACCCGCTGTATGTTTCGGCCCGCATGATCTGCGTCAACGACACGTATGCCTTCCAGGATGGCATGGAGGTCTCGCTGGACCCGTTCATCGACATCATCGGGCGTCACTTCAAGCAGCCAAAGGAGGGTCTCGGGTACGACAACAGTCCGGTCGCACACATGTGGAGGTCCATCGAGATGCCCTGGGCTCCGCTCTAGAGCATCTCCGGACGTCCCGCGGGCTCCTCGGCTCGGGCCCTCGGGAACGGGAAGTTTCGAGCCGACCTGTTTGAACCGACCAACTTCGGGAGTTGAGTACAACCAACCTCAGGAGATTGAGTATGCTGAAACGAGCATTGCTGGCTCTCGCCTTTCTGGCGGCGCCGGCGGCGGCCTATGCCCAGGGGACCATCGAGGGCAGGGTGACCAATCCGGCCGGCGCCGGCCTCAGCGGCGCGAGGGTCGCGATCCCCGCGCTCGACATATCGGTGGGCTCGGGCGCCGGCGGCGCCTATTCGATTCCCGGCGTTCCGGCCGGCGACCACGCGGTCGAAGTCCGGCTCATCGGTTACGCGATTCAGACGCAGACGGTCTCGGTCGTGAGCGGCCAGACGGCAAACCAGGACTTCGCGCTGGAACTCCAGGCGATCAACCTTGGTGAGCTGGTGGTCGTCGGAAGCCGCGCGCAGCCGCGAACGGTGACCGAGTCGATGGTGCCCGTGGACGTGATCCCGGTGTCCGAGATCACCAGCCAGGCAGAGACGAACATCGACTTTCTGCTTCGCACCGTGGTCCCGTCCTACAACGTCCGCGTCGAGCCCATCAGCGACGCCGCCACGATCACGCGTCCCGCGAACCTGCGGGGGCTCGCGTCCGATCACACGATGGTGCTGATCAACGGGAAGCGGCGGCACCGCGGGTCGATCATCACGTGGCTCGGGGCCGGTCTCTCGGACGGAGCCCAGGGCGTCGACATCGGCTCCATTCCCGGCATCGCGCTGCGGCAGGTGGAGGTTCTGCGCGACGGCGCCTCGGCGCAGTACGGTTCCGACGCCATCGCCGGCGTGATGAACTTCATCCTGAAGGACGACCGCGACGGCGGCATGATCGAGGTCAAGAGCGGCAGCTACTACGAAGGCGATGGCGACATGCTCACCGTCGCCGGCAACGTCGGGGTTCCGCTGGGGGCTACCGGCTTCGCCAACCTCAGCGTGGAATACGGCAACCAGGATCCGACCGACCGGGCCATCCAGCGCGCCGATGCCATCGCGCTCCTCGCGGCCGGCAACAGCGCCGTCCGCACGCCGACGGCCCAGATCTGGGGGTCGCCCGAGGTCAACGACGACCTGAAGGTGTGGCTCAACACCGGTTACACGTTCAGCGACGACGAGCAGTTCTACGCCTTCGGGAACCTCTCCACCAAGGAGGTGGACGGCGGGTTCTTCTTCCGTAATCCGAACACGCGCGGCTCTGTGTTCAGTGGTGACGGCGGGAAGTCGCTTCTCATCGGCGACGTGCTGATGGCGAAGGGTCTCGGAACGGCGAACTGTCCGGAGGTCCCCATCACGAACCATGTGCCGGACCCGGTGGCGCTGGCGCAGGTCTTCGCGGATCCGAACTGCTTCTCGTTCCAGGAGATGTTCCCGGGCGGCTTCACGCCCCAGTTCGGCGGCAACGTCACCGACTGGTCCGTCGTCAGCGGCGTGAAGGGCGGCAACGAGGACGGCTTTACGTGGGATGCCAGCGCCAGCTTCGGCAGCCACACCGCCGACTTCTTCATCTACAACACGGTGAACGCGGCGCTCGGGCCGGAGACGCCCACGCACTTCGACCCGGGGCTGTACCGGCAGGATGAGTTCAACCTGAACTTCGACGTCGCGTACGAGGCCAGCGACGGGGTCCACCTCGCGGGCGGACTCGAGCGGCGGGAAGAGCGCTTCACGATCGGGCAGGGGCAGGACGAGTCGTGGAAGATCGGGCCCTACGCCGCGCAGGGCTTCAGCTCGTCCTCCAACGGCTTCCCGGGCTTCAGCCCGATCGCCGCGGGTAACTGGGACCGCCAGAACGTGGCGATCTACGGAGATATCCAGCTGGGCGGCAGCGAAGACCCGTGGACGCTCGGCGCCGCGTTGCGCCTGGAGGACTTCTCCGACTTCGGAAGCCAGTTGACGGGGAAGGTCTCGGGCCGCCTGCAGGTCAGCGACGCGGTCGCCCTGCGCGCGGGCGGGAGCACCGGCTTCCGCGCGCCGACGCCGGGGCAGCAGAACGCCTTCAACGTGTCGACGGTGTTCGACGCGACGATCGGCGACCTCGTCAACCGCGGCACGATCCCCTCGACGTCGGCCGTGGCGGCCCTTGAGGGCGGGCGGCAGCTGACGCCCGAGAAGGCGTTCAGCCTCACCGCCGGGGCCGTGTTCGACGCGGACGCGTTCAAGTTGACGGTGGACTACTACCGGATCGCGATCTCGGACCGCTTCGCGCAGACGCAGACGTTCAAGCTCGCGCCCGAAGACGTCACGCGTCTTCTGTCGGAGGGAGTCACGAGCGCGGCGAACCTCGCCGAGTTCCGGTTCTTCACGAACGACTTCAGCACGAGGACGCAGGGGCTCGATGTTGTGGCGAACTACACGCCCCCGGGGATGGGTGGCGCGACGAGCTTCAGCGCGCTCTTCAACTACAACGGCACGTCCGTCACCGATTTCAACCCCGACGTCATCGACTCGGACCGGGTGGATCAGCTCGAGCAGTCCGTCCCCTCGTGGCGGGGTTCGCTCAACGTGCTGCACTCGCTGGGCGGGGTTCGCACTCTCGTCCGCGGTACCTGGTACGATTCGTGGGTGGACGTCGGCGGCGTGGTGATCGGCGGCGTCGAGGGCACGGCCTTCCCCGGCCGGTTCCTCGTCGACTTCGAGTTGTCGACCGACCTCACGGACGACGCCGAGCTCACGATCGGCGCGAACAACCTGTTCGACACGTATCCGGCGACGCAGGCTCCGGACACGGCCGACGACGTCGGTCTGCTCTATCCGGAGAGCTCGCCGTTCGGCTTCAACGGCGGATACTACTACGTCCGCGTGAACTACCGGTGGTCGTGGCTGACCGGGTGAGTTCCGAAGCGTAGTCGGACGGGATCCGGGATCGCCGGTAGTCGAGGGCGAGCCCGGAGGGTAGGATCCGACCCCGGCGGGAGGCGAAGGCCGCCCCCCGCCGGGGTCGTGTTTTACGGAACCATCAGGACGCCGCGTCGCGCGGCGCAGGAAAGGGAATCCGTGGAGAACTTCCGCAACTTCCATATCGATGGGGCGTGGGTCGAACCGTCGGTCGACGACACGCTGGACGTGGTGAACCCGGCCACCGAGGAGGTGATCGGGGCCATCGCGATGGGTGGGCAGGCCGACGTGGACGCCGCGGTGGCGGCCGCGAAGGCCGCATTCGACTCGTTCTCGCAGACGGACCGGGAAGAACGGGTCGCGCTGCTGGAACGTATCTGCGACGGCTACGCGGCCCGTTCGGCGGAGTTGGCCGCGACGGTAAGCGCGGAGATGGGCGCGCCGATGGCGCTGGCCGCGCAGGCACAGGTCCCGTCCGGCCTGGCCCACTTCCGAACCATGCTGAAGATCCTCGCGGACTTCGAATTCGAGACGGACCTCGGAACTTCGCTCCTCGTGCGGGAGCCGGTGGGGGTGTGCGCCTTCATCACGCCGTGGAACTGGCCGCTGAACCAGATCGCCTGCAAGGTGGCGCCGGCGCTCGCGGCGGGGTGCACGATGGTGCTCAAGCCGTCGGAGGTCGCGCCGCTGAACGCGCTGATCTTCACGGAAATTCTGGATGAGGCCGGCGTGCCGCCGGGCGTCTTCAACCTCGTGAACGGCGCCGGTCCGGTGGTGGGCGCGGCGCTGGCGTCCCACCCCGACGTGGACATGGTCTCGTTCACGGGCTCCACGCGGGCGGGGGTGGAGGTGGCCCGGAACGCGGCGCCCACCGTGAAGCGCGTCGCGCAGGAACTGGGCGGCAAGTCGGCCAACATCATCCTGGACGACGCCGACTTCGGGCGCGCCGTGTCCCGGGGCGTCTTCGCCGTCTGCAACAACACCGGACAGTCCTGCAACGCGCCGACGCGCATGCTCGTGCCGCATTCGCGGATGGACGAGGCCGCGGAGATCGCGGCGGCGGCGGCCGGGAAGGTCGTGGTCGGCGCTCCGGGCGCCGAGGGGACGACGATCGGCCCGGCGGTGTCCGACGTGCAGTTCGACAGGATCCAGCGGCTGATCGAGCGGGGAATCGAGGAGGGTGCCCGCCTCGCGACGGGCGGCCCCGGTCGGCCCGAGGGACTGGAGCGTGGGTACTACGTCCGGCCGACGGTTTTCTCGCACGTGAACAACGAGATGGTCGTCGCGCGCGAGGAGATCTTCGGCCCGGTGCTCGTGCTCATCGGCTACGAGGACGACGATGACGCGGTTCGCATCGCGAACGACACGCTCTACGGTCTCGCCGGCTACGTGTCGGCCGGGGACCGCGAACGCGGACGGGCCGTCGCGCGCCGGATCCGGTCCGGCCAGGTCAACCTGAACGGCGCGCGTCCGGACTTCCGGGTGCCGTTCGGCGGCTACAAGCAGTCCGGCAACGGGCGCGAGTGGGGTCGCCACGGGCTCGAGGAGTTCCTCGAGGTGAAGGCGATCCTCGGCTATCACGAGGGGGCGAAGTGAGCACCGTATTGTCTTCGACATCGGCGCCGGCGGCGGGGGAGGCGGCCGGAGATGCCGCGATGGCGGCGATCGAACGTATCCCCCACCTGATCGGCGGCCGGGCGCGGCCCGGCACTTCGGGCCGGACGGCGCCCGTCTTCAATCCGGCCACCGGCCGCCGGACGGGCGAACTGCCGCTCGCGGGGGCCGGGGAGGTGGACGAAGCCGTCGCGACGGCCGCGGCGGCGTTCGAAGAGTGGCGCGGGGTCAGCGTCGCGCGGCGCACGAAGCTCATGTTCGCGTACCGCAACCTGGTCGCGGAAAACGCCGAAGAAATCGCGAAGCGGCTCACGGCCGAGCACGGCAAGGTGCTGGCCGACGCGATGGGCGAGGTCGCCCGCGGACTGGAGAACATCGAATACGCCTGCGGCCTCGCCGAACACCTGAAGGGGACGTACAGCGAGCAGGCGTCCACCGGCGTCGACGTCTATTCCGTCCGGCGGCCTCTCGGGGTCGTGGCCGGGATCACGCCGTTCAACTTCCCGGCCATGGTGCCGCTCTGGATGTTCCCCAACGCGGTCGCGTGCGGGAACGCCTTCGTGCTGAAGCCCTCACCGCGCGATCCGAGCGCCGCCAACTTCATCGCGGAACTCTTCCACGAGGCGGGCTTCCCGGCGGGCGTCCTGAACGTCGTGCACGGCGACGACGTGGCCGTGAACCGGCTGCTCGAACACCCCGACGTGCAGGCCGTCAGCTTCGTGGGGTCGACGCCGGTCGCCCGGCACGTGTACGAGACGGCCACCGCGCACGGAAAGCGTGTACAGGCGCTCGGCGGCGCCAAGAACCACATGGTCGTGCTGCCCGACGCGGACATCGACCTCGCCGCGGACTCCGCCGTCTCCGCCGCGTACGGATCGGCCGGTGAGCGGTGCATGGCGATCTCCGTCGCGGTCGCCGTCGGTGACAGCGCCGATCCGCTCGTCGACGCCATCCGCGCCCGCATGGAGAAGCTCCGCATCGGCCACGGCGACGATCCCGCCTCCGAGATGGGCCCGCTCATCACGGCCGAACACCGCGACCGCGTCGCGGACTACGTGCGCCAGGGCGCCGAGGCCGGGGCGCGCGTCGTGGTCGACGGCCGGGCCGCCCCCTTCGAGGGCGACGGCTTCTTCCTCGGCGTCACCCTCCTCGATGAGGTGACGCCCGACATGACCGTCTACCGGGACGAGATCTTCGGTCCGGTACTCTGCGTCGTGCGCGTGGGGACGTACCACGAGGCGGTCGACCTCGTGCGGGAAAACCCCTGGGGAAACGGGGCCGCGATCTTCACGCGCGACGGAGGCGCCGCGCGACAGTTCCAGGAGGATGCCGACGCCGGCATGGTCGGCCTCAACGTCCCGATTCCGGTGCCGGTGGGATACCACTCCTTCGGCGGCTGGAAGGAGTCGACGTTCGGGGCGCACGCGATCTACGGCCCCGAGGGGGTGCACTTCTACACGAAACCGAAGGTGATGACGACGCGCTGGCCCGACCCCGCCGGCAGCCGCGTCGACCTGGGGTTCCCCACGAACCGCTGACCCGCGTCCCGATCCCGGGGGCGCGGTGGACGGGGGGTCAGCCTCCCCCGCCGCCCGCTGTGGTCTCACCCCGCGTCTCGATGTTGCCGCTGTCGTCCACGGCGCGGCTCAGGATCGAGACCTCATCGCCGGCCGCGGCGGGATCGTACTCGTAGCTCCAGTCCGTTCGCCCGCGGGCAGGGTGCCACGTCTCTCCTCCATCGAGCGAGACTTCGACGGCCGCGACGATCCCACCCCCCGAATCCGAAGCGGTCCCCGAGATCGTGACCCTGCCGCTTTCGGCGTCCGGCGCCGAGGGCGGCCCGAACGAGGACACGGGCGCGTCGAAATCCGTCGACGCGGTCGCGGGGACGAGATCCGGCTGCATCGTGGCGGGCTGGACGCCCATGTCCGCGAACAGGTTCATCGTCGCCTGCTGCAGGACGAGGTCGGGACCGTGCGGGTCGACGCCCACGCGGGTGTCCGCGCCGTTCTGCCGCTCGGGTGGCACGCCGGTCTCCGTGTCGTGGTGCGCGTCGAGCCCCCACGACCACTGCAGCGTCCCGGCGCCGAACACGAGCGCGCCGCTCTCGTGCCGGTACAGCACCGCGTGATGCGTGGCCGTGCCCGTCTCGCAGCCGCGCCCCGGGTGCACGCAGTAGAGCGTGTTGTCGATCTCCGTCGCGGCCACCTGGAAGAGGCCGGGCGGCCGAAACCCGTTGTCGATGTCCGAGTCCCATTCGTGGCCGAGGATCCCCTTGATCGACACGTACCGCTCACCGGGCCGGAGGCGCGCGACCTCGGTGTTGCGCCAGAACCGCAGGTCGGCGAACTCGGCGTCCACGATGATGGGGTCGTTGCGCCACGCGTTCACCGTGAACAGCGTCCCCGTGAGGGCGTTCTCCGGCCACGGCCCTTCGGCATTGATGGATCGGTGGTCACGGAACTCGCCGGTCCATTCGACGGGGTCAAGCCGCCGGTGGTCCTGTGAGTCCTTGTACGTAACGAGTGTCCGGTAGGGCTCGCCCGAGCCGTCGATGCTCGCCTCCCAGCGCACCTTCCAGTACACCTCGTTCGAACTGAAGAATGCGAGGTTCAGGCCGGCGGCCCGGGCGGCTTCCACGTTCCGCCGCTGCCGTCCCGTCCAGTACTCATCGTGTCCGACCGAGAGGAAGACCTTGTGCTCCAGCAGTTCCTCGCCGCGGCGATCCGTGTCGATGCCCGAGGAATAGCTGACGTCGTACCCGTTGCGCTCCAGCCAGCGGACCATCGGATACTCGGAGTTGAAGACCTTGTTCACGGCCCGGTAGTGGCGCGTCTCGAAGGGCCGGTTGTAGCTGACTTTGGGCGCCCGCGGCTCTCCGCCATGGAGGCGGAGGCGCTCCGGGTTCAGCCGTCCGTACACGCTGTGCCCGCCGTAGCGGTTGTACGCCTGCCACGTGAGATCCGACGTCTGGAAGAGCATGTCGGACTCCCCGTCGTCGTCCCGCACGACGAAGTAGATGTGGCTGGCGCGCGCCTCGCGCAGGCCGTTCCGCATCACGGCCCGGAAGCCGGACGCCTCCCAAAGCGAGTCCTCGCCGGTCGGCGGGAGCGGCGTGGCCTCGAACTGGTCGTTCTTCACCCAGCCCTCGATCGGGTCCTCGCGCACGAGCCGTGCGAAGTAGATGCCCGAGGTCGCAGCCTCCGGCGCCTGCCAGGAGGCCGACACCGCCCAGTTGCCGCAGTCGACGAGCGGCGCGGGCCACGTCTCCATCCCGCCGCCCTCGGCCAGCACCGGGATCGGGCCCCGCAGACATTCGGGCTGGATCTGGGGCAGCGCCGCGGAAGGCTCGAACGAATCCACCCGGCGCGCGCCCATGCCGCCGTAGTAGCCCATGCGGTAGATGTCGATCCGGTAGTCGTCCGAGTCGGTGTCGATCTTGAACTCGATCGTCTCCCCCTGGGCGATCGCGATGTCCGTGCCGAAGCCCTGAATGCTGGGGTCGCCGTAGCTGTTGATGTCCCACTCCGTCGGCGGGTGCCCCTCGAGACAGTTCTCCGCTACGATCTCGTTGGCGGGGTTCGCGCACGGATCCCCCACGGACACCTGCAGGCTGCAGCCGGAGCCGGCGGCGACCGCGAGCGGAAAAACGACGGAAGCGGGGAACGCAGCGCGGCTCCCGCCACGGGCTGCCAGGGACGCGGACATGGAGATCTCCCGGCCAGAGTGGGCGCCGGCTGGCCCTCCCGGCCGGCGCGTCCCCGGAACATGACTTCGCCCTCGGAAGTCTACAACGGGCGGTGGCGAGCTTCGTCGGGTCAGCCGCCCCCGCCCGGCGCCTCCAGGTTGCCGCTGTCGTCCACGGCGCGGCTCAGGATTGAGACCTCGCCGCCGGCCGCGGCCGGGTCGAACTCGTAGCTCCAGTTCGTGCGGCCACGGGCCGGGCGCCACGTCATCCCGCCGTCCAGCGACACCTCGACGGCAGCGACCACGCCGCCCCCGGCGTCCGAAGCCGTCCCGCGGACGGTCATCAGGCCGCTCTCCGCATCGGGCCCGGAGGGAGTCTCGAAGGAGGACGTCGGCGCGACGTCATCCGTCGAAGCCGTGGCCGGCACCAGGTCCGCCTGGATCGTGGCGGGCTGCACGCCCATGTCCGCGAACACGTTGAGCGTTGCCTGCTGCAACACCAGATCCGGGCCGTTCGGGTCCACTCCGACCCGCGTGTCCATGCCGTTCTGGCGCTCGGGCGGGACGCCGGTCTCGGTGTCGTGGTGGGCGTCGAGGCCCCACGGCCATTGCAGTGTCCCCGTGTCGAAGACGAGCGAACCGCTCTCGTGCCGGTACATGACCGCGTTGTGCGTGGCCGACCCCGTCTCGCAGCCCCGACCCGGGTGGACGCAGTACTGCAGGTTGTCGATCGTCGTCGCGGAGAGCCGGAACAGCCCCGGCGGGCGGAAGCCGTTGTCGATGTCCGAGTCCCACTCGTGGCCGAGGATTCCCTTGATCGACACGTAGCGCTCACCGGGCTGGAGCCGTGCGACCTCCGTGTTCCGCCAGAACCTCAGGTCGGCGAACTCGGCGTCCACCATGAGCGGGTCGTTCCGCCACGCGTTCACCGTGAACAGCGTGCCGGTGAGGGCGTTCGCCGGCCACGGGCCCTCCGGGTTGATCGAACGGTGATCGCGGAACAGACCCGTCCACTCGACCGGATCGAGCTTCCGGTGGTCCTGCGATTCCTTGTAGGTCACGAACGTGCGGTACGGCTGCTCCGCTCCATCGATGCTCGGCTCCCAGCGCACCTTCCAGAAGATGTCGTTCGAACCGAAGAAGCCGAGATGCACGCCGGCCGCGAGCGCGGCCTCCACGTTGCGCCGCTGCTGGCCCGTCCAGTACTCGTCGTGTCCCACCGAGAGGAAGACCCTGTGCTCGAGCAGTTCCTCGCCGCGTCGGTCCGTGTCGACCCCCGACGAGTAACTCACGTCGTAGCCGTTGCGCTCGAGCCAGCGGACCATCGGGTACTCGGAGTTGAACACCATGTTCACGGCCCGGTAGTGCCGGTTCTCGAAGGGCCGGTTGTAGCTCACTTTCGGCGCGCGCGGGGGTCCGCCGTGGAGCCGGAGGCGCTCGGGATTCAGGCGTCCGTACACGCTGTGGCCGCCATAGCGGTTGTACGCCTGCCAGTTGAGGTCCGAGGTCTGGAAGAGCAGGTCCGACTCGCCGTCGTCGTCCCGCACGACGAAGTAGATGTGGCTGGCGCGCGCCTCGCGCAGCGGGTTCCGCATCACGGCGTGGAAGCCCGGCGCCTCCCAGAGCGAGTCTTCGCCCGTCGGCGGGAGCGGCGTCGGCTCGAACGCATCGTTCTTCACCCAGCCCTCGATCGGGTCCTCGCGCACGAGCCGGGCGAAGTAGATTCCCGACGTCGCGTCCTCGGGCGCCTGCCAGGAGGCCGACACCGCCCAGTTGCCGCAGTCGACGAGCGGCGCGGGCCACGTCTCGAGGCCACCCCCCTCGGCGAGCACCGGGATCGGAGCGCGCAAGCACTCGGGCTGGATCTGGGGCAGCGTCGCAGCGGGATCGAAGGAATCCACCCGGCGCGCGCCCATGCCGCCGTAGTAGCCCATGCGGTAGATGTCGATCCGGTAGTCGTCGGAGTCCGTGTCGACCTTGAACTCGATCGTCTCGCCCCGGTTGATCGCGATGTCGGTCCCGAAGCCCTGGATGCTGGGATCGCCGTAGCCGTTGATGTCCCATTCCGTGGGCGGGTGACCCTCAAGACAGTTCTCCGCCACGATCTCGTTGGCGGGATCCGCACACGCCTCCTCCATCGTCATTTGGGGCGGCGCGCAGGCGCCCGCGAGGAGCAGCGTCGAGGCGGGGAGGAAGAAGTAAGACGGACGGAAGCGCGGGCGTAGCTGGGTCATGGCGACATCTCCGGGCCCGAATCAGCGTGTGGACGGCCGACCCTCCGGCCGCCCCGTCTCCGCAACATGAGCCCGGAGTCCGAGGTCTACAACGCCCCCGCGGGCCCGACGCGTCGGGCCGGGCGGCTAAGGCAGTCGCAGGGCCTCGGAGTAGACGCGGCCGAAGCGGTCCGTGGCCTCCACGCGCACCTCCGCCACGCCGGGTTCGACGGGCGCCTGGAACATGTGGTTCGTGATGCGCGGTTCGACCCACGATCGGCGCGGCGGAAGGTCCTCTCCCGTGTGCAGTTCGACGCTGAGCGGATCCAGTCCGTTTCTTCGCGTCATCAGCCCCCGGGCCTCGCCGTCGGCGAACCAGCGCACGGTCCACTCCGGATCCCAGTCCCACACGTTCGCGACGACCGCCCCCGGCGCGTTCGGGTCGGACCCCGGCGCGTACAGCCGCATCTGGTGCGTCGCGTCGAACCCGGTGGACTTGTAGCGCCACGAGATCTCCTCGCCCGCCGCCTCGTAGACGCAGTAGCCGTTCGGGGCGCCGTCCCAGCAGATGGGCCCGCTCCACCACGCGCCGCAGATCGCACCCGCCACGTGCTCGTGCGTGCCCGCTTCGAACACATGCTCCAACTCGTGCGTGTGGCCCGTGAGGATATGCGCCTGGAAGGGCTCCAGCAGCCGATAGAGCGCGTCGCGATTCATGATCGCGCCGGGCGGATCGGGGGAGGTCAGGCCGCGTCGAACGTGGTTGCTCCCGAGCGCCGGGATGTGCGTGGCCACGATGACCGGTGCCCCCGCCTCCACGCGGCTCAGGTCCGCCGCCAGCCAGGTCAGCGCGTCCGCGTCCAGGTAGCCGAGATATCCGCTCCCGTGCCAGAACACGTCGTCGAGCACCACGTAGTGAACGGCGCCCCGGTCGAACGAGTAGTAGCGCGGCCCGAAGTGGCGGGAGAAGGTGTCCGAGGAGGCCTCGTCGGTGGGGCTCTCCATGTCGAGGTCGTGATTCCCGATCACCTGGAAGAACGGAACCCCGATCCTCCGCACGCCACGCTCGTACTCCGGATAGAGCTCGAGACGGTCGTACATGATGTCGCCGTCGGAGATGCCGAAGACGTGCATGTCGCCCAACTCCCGCACGGTCTGCTGGAGGTCCGGGACGGAGCGCTCGTGAAACCACCCCATCTCCTCCTCGGTCTCCGTCTGGATGTCCCCGAGGAGCAGGAGCGCGTGGCGTTCGTCCGACATGCCGAGCGGGGCGAGGTCGAACGCGACGGACATCTCGCTCCGCGTCGGGTCGATGCGCTCGTAGAAGCGCGCGGTGCCGGATGGGTTCGTCGGGATCTCGTATCCGGACGGGACCCGAACCCAGACGAAGCCCCGGTCGGCCGAGGTCACGAGTTCGAAGCGGCCGTCGGCGTCGGAGTCCACGACCTGGAGTCCATCGGAGACCGCGATCCGCCCCACGCCGCGGCCTCCCGCGCGGACCATCCCCCGCACGCGAATCGGGTTCGCGGTCCCGGAGATGCGGGGAAGAGGATCGTAGGGGGCGGCGAGGAGAGACTGCGCGCGCGTCGCCAGTCCGGCTGCCGTGAAGGCGCCGGTCTTGAGGAACGTCCGCCGGTTCAACATGTGCCAACTACCTCCGTGCAGGGAGCGCCTGTCGCACTTCGTCCGCCGTGATCGCGAAGCCCACGGCCGGGGACTCCTCGAGCGTCCGGGCGATGTCGTCCGGGGCCAGTCCGAGCGCCTCCAGCCGCGCGTGGTCGAGGAACATCTGATTCTCGGACCCTTCGAAGTAGGCGACCACGCCCGGCCCGCCGGGGTCCACGCGCTCGTTCAGCCATGCCGTCACGTCGCCGTACGTCACCCACAGGTCATCGCTCGCCGGGGTGTCCGGCATGCCGTGATCCGCCGTCACGATCAGGGCCAGCCCGCCCGCCCCGGCCTTCGCCTCGAGCGCCGCCACGATCCGGCCCAGCCAGCCGTCGAGTTCCGCCAGCGTCGCATCCATCTCGGGCGAGAAGGGACCGTACTTGTGCGACACGTAGTCCGGGCTCTTCAGGTTGGCGAGGAAGAGATCCGCGATGTCGTCCTCGCCGAAGGCGCTCCCCTCGATGAGGGCGACCGCCGCCTCCCCCTCGAACGCGGAGAAGAGAGACGACCGCCGCGCCTCGCCGTAGCTGTCGAGTTCATGTCCCATCCACGTGCGGTCCACGGCGTCGAGCCGGGGGCCGAAATGGAGCGCCGCGATGGCGGCCGGCAGGCGGTAGCAGTCCTCGTTCGTGCGCCACGCGCCGCTCCCGGAGTCGTAGTACGCCATCCACGGCGGGTGGCCGCCCAGGATGCACGCCCCATGGCCCGCGAGCGCCACCGCCGGATAGTCCGTCCCCGCCTGCGCCACGATCTCGGCGCGGCCGCCGGTGGCGACGCTCCAGCGGTCCGCGAAGGTGAGCGCCATGAGGTTGTAGGGGGCGGCTCCCTCGTAGGCCAGCTTCGATTCGCCGGTCCGCCGGTCGTAGAGCCCGTTGCCGACGATCCCGTGAATCGCGGGGTCCGTCGCCGTCGCGATCGTCGAGTGCGCGGTGGACGTATTCGTCGGGAGGTAGTCGACGCGGGTATTGGCGAAGCGGGCGCTCTCCCCCGCGAGCCGGCTCAGGTTGGGGAGGAGGTCCGCCTTCCGTTCCAGGTAGTCGGAGCGCATCGCGTCGAGCACGAGGACCGCGATCAGCCCCGGTTGCCCGGCCTCCTCGCCGTTCGCGAACGCCTCCCTCAACGGACGCCCCGTCGCGCCGCCCCACGGCGGAAGGCCGAGCAGTTCGGTCACGGTCGCGCCGATGTCCTGGTGGGAAGCCGGCGCGTCGTAGACGCCCGGCCGGAAGGTGCCGGGGCCGTGGAGGAGCAGCGGCACGTCGCTGTCGAACGGCCACGGGCCGCCATGCATGTAGCGGTTGCTCTCGCTCGGGTACGTGATGATCGCCCGCGAGTCCGGGATCACCGCGATGTCGCCCACGCGGCCCGGGAACCGGCCCCGGGCCAGCGCCTCGACGACCTGCTCGCGGCCGATCTCGGGGCGGCCCCCGGCCTCGCCGCTCCCGTCGCCGTCCCGGGAGGACGCGGAAGGTGGGCCGCCGCAGCCGCCGATGAGAACGGCCCCGGCCAGCGCCACCGCGCCGACCCGGGTCCGCCTCAAACCGCCGCCCGCCACAGCTCCGAACGCCGTCCCGTCAGCTGAAGTCGCGGCCCAGGATGACCGCGACGATGATCGCCCCCACCGCGAGCGGCGCCACCCAGCGGATGAAGAAGCGCCACGCCCCGTACCGGAACCAGCCGGGCTCCGTGCCGTCCACCAGTTCCCGCTCCGTCGCGTTCCGGGTCATGAACCAGCCCGCGGCGAGCGTGATCGAGAACCCGCCGATCGGCAGCATCCAGTTGGAGACGAAGTGGTCGGCGGTCGAGAACCAGCCCTCCTTGCCCGCGAAGATCTCCAGCGTGGAGAGGAACGGCGTGCCCGTGAACGAGAGCGCCGCGAAGATCGTGAACACGAAGATCGCTCCCCCGCAGAGGATCGTCGCTTTGTGCCGGGCGAGGCCGTGTTCATCGATGACGTAGCTCGACACGACCTCGAGGAGGGAGATCGTCGACGTCAGCGCCGCCAGCGCCACGAGCACGTAGAAGAGCGGCCCCAGCACGACGCCGAACGGCACCGCGGTGTAGAACAGTTCCGGCAGCGAGATGAAGAGCATCCCCACCGGCGAACCGCTCACCTGGTCGCTCATCCCCGCCACCGAGAAGATGACGGAGAACATGATCACCGTCGCCACGAGCGCGATCAGCGTGTCGAGCGCCACGATCGCCCCCGACGCCTTCACGATCGACTGCTTGCGCGAGATGTAGGAGCCGTAGGTGATCATCGCCCCCATCCCGAGGGAGAGGGTGAAGAAGGAGTGTCCCAGCGCCTCGAGAACCCCGCTCATCTCCAGTTCCGAGAAGTTGGCGCGGAAGATGAACCGCAGCGCTTCGCCGGACCCGCTCATCCCCAGCGCGCTGACGAGGAGGAGGAGGAGGATTCCGAACAGGATCGGGAGGAAGATGCGGGCGATCCGCTCGATCCCCCTGCTCACGCCGAAGTAGACGACGGCGATCGTGCCGATGCTGAAGCCGAGGGAGAGCGCGAGCTGCAGGCCGGCATTCCCCACCTGCTCGTTGAAGAGGTCGCCCGCCGCCATCCCCGCGGGGTAGCCGCCGAACGTCCAGCCGATGGACTGGGCGAAGTAGTACAGCGACCAGCCCGCGATGACCGTGTAGTAGCTGAGGAGGATGAAGCCGGCGAGCACGCCCCACCCGCCGACGACGCCCCACCAGGGTCCGGCCGCCTCCTTGAGCGCCCCGACCGCGCTCTTCTGGCTCCTGCGCCCGATGAGCAGTTCCGCCATCATGATCGGCAGGCCCACGGCGAGGATGCAGACCAGGTAGACGAGGACGAAGGCGCCCCCCTCGTTCTCCCAGGTGATGAACGGGAACTTCCAGAGGTTGCCGAGGCCGATCGCGCTGCCGGTCGCGGCCAGCACGAGACCGACGTTCGAACTCCAGTTATCGCGGGGTTGGCTCATGGGACATGTCCAGTCGGGCGTTATCCGGGCGGGGGCCTGTGCCCCTGCATGAGTTCGACGATCCAACCTACTCCGTCGTCACGAGAGGCCACCAGACGCCCGCCATGCCGAACCTGAACGAAGTCATCCGGAGCACGCCCAAGGCGGAACTCCACATCCACGTCGAGGGCTCGCTCGAACCCGGGATGATGTTCGACCTGGCCCGCCGGAACGGGGTGTCGCTGCCCTACCGCGACGTCGAGGAGGTCCGCCGGGCCTATTCGTTCGGCAACCTCCAGGAGTTCCTCGACCTTTACTACCAGGGGATGAACGTCCTCCGGACGGAGGCGGATTTCTTCGAGCTTGCCGACGCGTATCTGCGGCGGGCGGCGGCGGACCACGTGGTCCACGTCGAGATGTTCTTCGATCCGCAGGCGCACACCGGACGCGGCGTGCCGCTGGGAACGCTGATGGACGGCATCGACCGCGCGATCACCCGCTCGCGCGAGCGGGGCGTGAGCGTCTCCCTCATCCTCTGCTTCCTGCGCCATCTGACCGAGAAGGAGGCGTTCGAGACACTCGAAGCCGCGGCACCCTACCGGGACCGGCTCCTGGGCGTGGGCCTGGATTCGAGCGAGGTCGGACACCCACCGTCGAAGTTCGCCCGCGTGTTCGACGCGGCGCGCGACATGGGTCTCCGGCTCGTCGCCCACGCCGGCGAGGAGGGGCCGCCGGAGTACGTCTGGGAAGCGCTCGATGTTCTCGGTGTCGAACGGATCGACCACGGGAATCGCGCCCTGGAGGACGACGCGCTGGTGGCGCGCCTGCGCGACGACCGCATCCCGCTCACCGTGTGCCCGCTGTCGAACCTCGAACTCCGCGTCGTGGAGGATCTCGCGGCGCACCCGATCAAGCGCATGCTCGACCTCGGCCTCCTCGCGACCGTGAACTCCGACGACCCCGCCTATTTCGGCGGCTACATCAACGAGAACTTCCGCCGGGTCGCCGAGGCCGTCGACCTCTCGACCGAGGACGTCGAAACGCTGGCGCGCAACTCCCTCGAGGCGTCCTTCGAAACTTGACGGAGCGCGTGAACCTCACGACCGTCGAGCGTAGATCCCGATCCCCGGAGACCATCGATTCGTCCGATATCTGACGCGTGCCTCTCAACGTAGTTCGAGCGCCGGCGGCGGCCCCCCTGTGGGAGGCGTGCGTCGACCGATTCCTGGCGGGAGCCGCGCCACCGGCTGAGCCCGGCGTCGCGGCGTCGGCCTGGATCTGGCTCAACAACGCCCACCTGCGCGACCTCCTGTACGAAGCTTCCCAGGCACGCGGCCATCCGGGGTGGCTTGACCCGCCCGTCACCCTGTTCGGGGACCTCGTCGACCGTTTCGGTATCCGGGCGAAGTCCGTGGGGCTGCTCACGCGCCGCCGGCTGGTGAGCCGGCACGCGGCACGGCTGGGGCGTCGCATCCTTGGGCGGGAGCCCGGCCGGGGCGACGGCGTGATCCGTGGCCACATGCTCGACCGGCTGCTCGGTGACCTGTTGCCGGAAGGCGTCCCGCCGGAGCGGCTCGAACGGGCGCTGGATCGGCTCGGGGGCGACGACTTCGCACGACGCCGCAACCGGTGGGTCGTCGAGGTCTACCGCGCGTACCTCGACTCGCTGCGGGAACGCGACCTCCTGGATGCCCGTTCCGTGAACGCGCACATCGCGCACCGGATCGAGGCGGGTGGACTCCCGCAGGCCGTTCGGGGCGCCCCCGAATTGCACATCTACAGCATCGGGAGTCCGCGCACGCGTCGCCGCATCATCAAGGCGCTCGCCCGGCAGGAGGAGGTCGACGTCCACCTCTATCTCCCACTGGAACCGGAGCCCGATTCGTTCTTCGACGGCCTGGCGGCCCGAACGGAGGTCGTTGGCGAATCGGGTGGGGACGCGCAGCCGCTGGACGCGCGGCCGCTGAAGGTCCAACCCGTCCCGGACGCGGCGCGGGAGATGGCCTGGGTCGCGCGGCAGGTCAAGGAGATTCTGGTATCGGGTGCCGCGGAGCCGCATCGGGTCGCGGTCGTGGCGCGTTCCGGCCGCGACAACACGCACCGCGCATACAGGGCCCTGCGACGGGCCGGCGTTCCGGCCGCGGCCCGGATCCGGACGCCGCTTGACGAGATCCCGGCGCTCAAGGCCCTCCTCCTGCTCCTGCGGGGCGCCGCCCGCAACTGGGACTATCGGTCCCTGCGGGCCCTCCTGGAGCACCCCTATTTCAACACGCGCGTAGACCTCCGGAGCGTCGATGCGATCGCGGCGAACCGGCGCGTCGTGGGGCTCGAAGCCTGGGCGGAAGGCCTCGTCGGTCTCAGGCAACTCGTCATCGAAAAGGCACGCGAGATCCGTGGTCGCGGGCTCTTCCTGGACCGGGTCGAGAAGGACATCGACGCGTTCGCGGCCATGCGCGAGGTGCTTGCGCCGCTGGGTCAGGCCCGCACCGAGGCCGAATGGATCGAGCTCACCCTGGCCCTGCTCGCCGAGGACCGCGGCGTCTTCAACCTGAGGCGCAGAGTGTGCGATGCCGTCGAGGAACGGTGGGAGGTCGTGCGCTCCGACCAGCGCGGGATCCTTCTCCTGGAGCGACTGCTCAGGGAATGGCGGGATCTCGACCACTCGGACGATGCCCTGCCGCCGGCGGCGTGGCATGCGCTCCTCAGGAAACTCCTGCAGGCGAACGAACTCTCCCTCTCCACCCCGGGCCAGAAGGGAGTGCAGGTTCTGGAGGCGCACGACGCGGCGCTCGTCCCCTTCGCCCACACCTTCGTCGTGCACGCGAACGATCGCGAGTTCCCGCGCACGACCGGCTTCACGGGGGTGTTCACCGACGCGGAACGCCGCCGCCTCGCCGATTTCGGGCTGCCAGTGAGCCATCGCAACGAGGCGCTGCGCCGGGAGCGCGGGCTGTGGCGCGCCGTCACCCAGCAGGCGGGCCCCGTGTGCGTCAGTTACCGGACGACAGATGCCGGCGGCACCCCTCTGCTGCCGTCCCTCATGGTTCCGCCGCATGACGACGCCATCGAGTTGCCACGGATCCGCCGGCCCTTCGACGACGAGCAACCGGTAACCCCGGCCGAGGCGGACCGTCGCGCCGCCTTCGCACTGTACGAGACGCTCGGCCGGCCCGATGCGGAGGGGTCGACCCGCATCGCCCCCGCCCGCCCCGGGCGGATCGCCCGCGCCATCGTGGCGGCCGCGGCGGAGATCCACCGTGGCCCGGGGCTCGAGCGCTACCCCGGCTTCCTCCTGCCCTCCCCGCGTATGGAGGGGATGCGGCATCCCGCCTATCGGCCGAATCCCTGGAACGGCCACCTGCGCGACCCGGACGTGCTCCGGGAACTGGCGCATCGCTTCGACGACGACCACCGGTGGTCCGCCGGCAAGCTCGAAGCCTACGCCCGGTCTCCGTTTACGTTCCTCATCGAACGCGTGCTGTGGCTCGAAGGCGCTGAAGAGGCTGAAGAAGAGACGACCCCGCTCATCTTCGGGAGCATCGCCCACGAGATCCTCGAGCGCTTCTACTCCGAGTTCAAGGACGCGCTCCCCCTCTCCCTTTCGGACGCGGCCGAGCATCGTCTGGCGGAGATCTCCGAGGAGGTCTGCGCCGAACGCGTGGAAAGAGGAGAATGGCTCGGCGTCGAAGCCCTCTGGGAGCAGACGCGAGAGACGATCCTCACGGCGGTGCACGACTACATCGCGTGGGAACTCGGGCACATGGCAGCGAAGAGCGAGCGGCCCGTGCACACCGAGTTCGCCTTCGGGTTCGACGACGAACACACGTTCCTCGAAGGTGAGGATGTCCGCGGCCATTCTGCCCGCCTCCGGCTCTGCGGGTTCATCGACCGCGTGGATCGGAGCATTACGGCCGACGGACGGCACCACGTACTGGACTACAAGAGCGGCGGAACCCCGGGTGCGCCGAAATTCGATGACGGCACCGCCCTCCAGGGCGTTCTCTACGCCCAGGTGATGGCTGACCGTGGCTACGCGATGGGCTCCTGCCGCTACCGGTCGATCAGGAGTCCCGGAAAGCCGCTGAACGGAGGCCGCGTCGAGTTTGGCGAGGAGCGGTACGAGCGGGCCCTTTCCATGGCGTTGTCCATCCCCGGCCGTGTGCGGGCCGGGTGCTTCGAGGCGGTCGCCTCGTGGAAGGGAGGTTGGGTGCCCTGGGATCCCAGGCCCGAGATCCGTCGCAGCGAGGCGCAACTCGATGGGGAACACCGCTTCGGAGACTTCGGGGACGACCCCGGGGAAGATGCCGCGAGCGGCGGGGCAGACACCGATGGCTGAGATCCGGTGGACCCCCGAACAGGTGCGGGCGATCCGGTCCGAGGATGATACGCTCCTCGTCGCGAACGCCGGTACGGGCAAGACGACGACAGTGGTCGGCAAAATCATGTGGCGGCTCGGACTCCCGTTCGGCGTCAGCGAGCAGACGGGCGAACCCATCGAACCGCCCGCCGACCCGTGCGGGCTCGACGAGATCGCCGCCATCACGTTCACGGAGAAGGCGGCCTACGACCTGAAGCGACAACTCAGGAAGCAGATCGAGGCATCGGACCGCGCAGACGACCTGCGCTGGGAGATCGACCGCGCTTCGGTCGGGACCATCCATTCCTTCTGCGGCGAGTTGCTGCGCGAACACGCGCTGCGCCTGGGGATCGATCCCACGTACGAGGTCCTGGACGAGGACAGCGCGTGGGCCGAGCAGGACGAACTGATCAAGGCGCTCCTCCTCGAAAGGCTCGAGGCGGAAGACCCCGCGGCGCAGGCGCTGCTCCGCCGCTGGAAGCTGACCGGCGGGGAGCGCTTCCGAGGCGCCACCGATCATGTGCGGGACGTCCTGCGCGACCTGCGGTGGCGCGAGAGGCGTTACTCGAGGTGGCTGCAGCCCGAACTGCCCGAATTGCCCCCTGCGGAGGACGGCACGCTCGACCTGTTCGAGGCCCACGGCCGCCCCGGCGCGCTGGATCTGCCGGCCGTCCTGGCCGCGAGTCCCGAGCGCGAGGAAAAGGACGAAGAGGCGCTCGCGATCTGCTCGGATCTCCTGGACGTGGCCCGCGAAGCCCGCGGGCGCTGGGACGCCTGGTTGGAAGAGGAGAACCGGCGCGACTTCGACAGCCTGGTCCTTGGGGCGGCCGAACTGCTGGCCGGCGCGTCCGGTCAGGCCGCGCTCGCCGCGATCCGCGACCGCTACCGGATGCTCATCATCGATGAGTTCCAGGACACGGACTTCACGCAGCGGGACATCGCCTTCGCCATCGCCCGGGGCGCGGACCGCCCCCAACTCTTCCTCGTGGGCGACCCCAAGCAGAGCATCTATCGCTTCCGGGGCGCCGATATCTCCGTGTGGAACGAAGTCGCCGCCGATTTCGCGGAGGAAGGCGAAGTCCTGGATCTCTCCCGGAACTTCCGCAGCGCCCCCCCGATCGTCGATTTCGTGAACGTCGTGAGCGGGGTCTCGATGAAGGAGACGGGAGATGGCCTCGCGGAGGAACGGCTTCCGAGCCGTATCGGCTACACGGACCTGGTGGCCGGCATCCCCGACCATGCGGAGACCGGGGTGGATTGGATCGGTGTTGAAGGCAGAACGGTGGGCGCTCGGCGCGAGGCCGAAGCCGTCCGCATCGCTTCCTGGATTCTGGAATCGGTGGATCGGGTCGAAATCCGGGATCCCGACACGGGCAGCCTGCGCCCGCTCGCATTCCGGGACATCGCGCTCCTCTACCGCTCCCGCGGCGGGCTGAAGCACTTCGAGACGACGCTCAAGCGCTACGGCATCCCCTACTTCGTGTCGGGGATGGCGCACCTGGGCGAGCGCCAGGAGATCCTCGACGTTCTGAACGCCCTCCGGCTGCTGCAGAACGAGCGGGACGACCTGCGGGCGTTCGGCTACCTGCGCTCACCGTTCGTCGGACTCAGGGACGAGACCATCGCCCGCCTGCGCATGCTGGGGCGCCGCGGGCCGCTCCTTCGCCAAGCGAGCCGGTGGCTCGAGAACGGAGAATGGCCGGAGGCTCCCGACCACCCGCGGCTCACCGCAATTGAACGGGAAGCGCTCGAGGAAGGTCTCTCGGTTCTCGACGATCTGCGCCAGCTCGCGCCGCGGATGGGGCTGGACGAGGTCATCGAGGAACTGCTTGTACGCACCGGATACCGCCTTCACATCCTTCTCATGGAGGGTGCGGAGGAGGTTCTTGGGAACCTCCAGAGTCTCATACACTTCGCGGCGTCTCACCGAGCTCACGACCTCACCGCGTTCTTCGAGGTGTGGGACCGGTCGATGAACCGCGACATCGGGCTCCCGCAGGCCCCTCTCTATTCGAAGGAAGATGACATCGTCACGCTCTCGACGATTCACCAGGCCAAGGGGCTGGAGTGGCCCGTCGTCTTCCTGGTCGGGGTCGAGAAGGCGCTGTGGCGTCAGCCTTCGAACGTGTACTGGTCGGATCCGGAACTGGGCCCCCTCTTCTGCCTGAGAGCGGATGCCCGTGGGAAACGGGGTAACCGCCTGGTGCGCCGCGAGGAACTCGAGTCGAAGGCCGAGGAAGCGCGTCTCCTGTACGTGGCGGCGACGCGGGCCCGCGACCGCCTGGTCATCGTGGGGCCGACCGGCGGCAACAAGGGCTACGACCGCTGGCTGGCCAAAGGCGATGCCACGACACGACAACACGCGGAGGTGAGTGCCGCCCCCGAGACGAGACGCCCGCCGATGCTGGAGTGGCTGGACCGGTACGAGACGGCGACGCCGCCGGCGTTGATCCATCCGCTCCCCGAGCCGCCGCTGCGCTGGACCCGCTCGGCGACCGAACTCATGCTCCTGGAAGAGGATCCGGAGGAATGGGAGCGCCGGTACAGGCACGGTGCCCTCGCCCCCTGGCACTTCGCGCCCGAAACCTCGACGGAGGAGGCGGGACTCCCGGCCCTGGTCCGGGGCCAGATCATCCACGGCGTGCTGGAGCGGCTGGAGGCGGAGGCCGAGATCGCGCGCGTCGTCGAAGAGACCATCGGCTCGCTGGACGAGCCCGAACTCGAAGCCATGCTCCGCCCGGGGAGCGAATACCGCGAGCAACTGGAGGAGGAGATCCGCCGCGTGGCCGCCAGCGAGGAGTGGGCCTGGTACACGGAGGGCGAACTCGGCCGCGACTACTGGAAGGAACTCACCTTCACGCACCTCCTCGGAGCCCGGGATTGGCGGTTCGGCGCGTTCGACCTGTACCGGCGCCTCAAAGGTCCCGACACCGGCCCGGCCCCCGGCACCGCCCCTGCCCGCCTGGCCGGAGCCCTCGGCCTGGAAGAGGGACTGGACGCCCTCGTCATCGACTTCAAGACGCACCCCATCACGGCGGCCCAGGCGCCGCATGCCGCCCGCGGCTACCGGATCCAGGCCGACGTGTACCGGGCCGCCGCCTCGAGCATGGCCGGCCGGGTCGCCGTGGGCCTGCATTTCACCGGCCCTAACGAACTCGTTCCCATGCCGGAGAAGCCGCAGAGGTGATCCCGGGCGTGGCGCGATCGGGTGCCGCTTCGCAGGATCAGAGACCACACCCCTGCGAGGAGTCGAGGCGATGACCGGGACGCTCGAACGCTGGTTCAGGCTGTCGGAGCGCGGCTCCGACGTGCGGACGGAGGTGACCGCGGGGGTCACGACGTTCCTGACGATGGTCTACATCGCCTTCGTCAATCCGTCGATCCTCTCCGAGGCCGGGATGCCGTTCGGCCCCGTGTTCGTCGCGACCTGCCTCGCGGCGGCCTTCGCCACGCTCGTGATGGGACTGTACGCGAACTACCCGATCGCGCTGGCGCCGGGGATGGGGCTGAACGCCTTCTTCACCTACGGCGTCGTGCTCGGCATGGGGTACGCCTGGGAGGTCGCGCTCGGGGCCGTGTTCCTGTCGGGGACGCTGTTCGTCACGCTGAGCGTGCTCCCGGTGCGGCGCTGGATCATCGACGCGATCCCGCGGGGACAGAAGATGGCGATCTCGGCCGGGATCGGGATCTTCCTCGGGGTGATCGCGCTGCGGGACGCGGAGATCATCGAGGGGAGTCCGGCCACGCTCGTCACCATGGGCGAACTGACGGCGCCGCCGGCCGTGCTCGCCCTGGTCGGCTTCTGCGCGATCGCGGCGCTCTCGGCGCGTCGCGTGCCGGGCGCGGCGATTCTGGGGATGCTCGGCGTGACGGCCATCGGCCTGCTCCTCGGCGTTTCGGAGTGGCACGGCTTCGCGTCGCTGCCCCCGGATCCGACCCCCACGCTGTTCGCGCTCGACATCGGCGCCGCGCTGCAACTGGGCATGATCGCGGTCATCTTCACCTTCCTCATCGTCGATCTCTTCGACACGGCGGGCACGCTGATCGGCGTCGCGCACCAGGCCGACCTGCTCGACGACGATGGGCGGCTGCCGCGGATCCAGCGCGCACTGATGGCCGACTCGACCGGGACCGTGGCGGGGACGCTGCTCGGGACCTCGTCGGTCACCAGCTACATCGAGAGCGCGGCGGGGGTGAGCGCCGGCGGCCGCACCGGTCTGACCGCCGTCGTCGTGTCCGGACTGTTCCTGGTCTGTCTCTTCCTCGCGCCGCTGGCGGAGTCCGTCCCCCCGTTCGCGACCGCGGCAGCGATCCTGTACGTCGCCTGTCTCATGGCCCGCGCGTTGAAGGACGTGGAATGGGACGACATCACGGAGTCCGCCGCGGCGGTCGTGACCGCGATCGCGATACCCCTCACGTATTCCATCGCCGACGGCATCGGCCTCGGCTTCATCACCTACGTCGCCATCAAGGTGCTGGCGGGCCGCTGGCGCGAGTGTCCGCCGATGCTGCTCGTGGTGGCGCTGGTGTTCGCCGCGAAGTTCATCTGGCTGTAACCTCCGGCGCGCGACCACGCTGGCCCTGATCCTCCTCGATAGAGAGGCTGAATGAATCTGACCGCACGGTCACTTCGCGGGCTGTCCACGGTTCTGCTCCTCCTCGCGGCGCCTGCGGCCGCGGCCGGGCAAGCGGAATTCCAGCTCCAGCTCGGCAAGCTCGTGAACCCGTTCGCGGACACGAGACACGGAACGACGGTCGTCACCTTCCAGCACGCCGCGCAGTGGTCGTGGGGCGACCACTTCATGTTCTTCGACTACACGGCGGATGGGGGGAACGACGGGTTCAACGAGAAGGACCTGTACGGCGAGTGGTATCCCTCGCTGAGTCTGGGGAAGATCAGCGGCGGCCGCGCCGGGTTCGGCCCGATCCGCGACTTCGCCCTGCTGGGCGGCGTGAACTACGGGTCGCAGGCGAAGGTGCTCAAGTACACACCGGGGTTTCGCGCGTCGTGGGGCATCCCGGGGTTCATCTTCCTCAACACGGACTTCGCCCGCATCGTCGACGCTTCGAGCGGGGTCGACAACGGCGGCGCGCCGGCGACGGACGACGGCTGGATGTTCGATGTGAACTGGCTCGCGACGTGGGAGATGATGGGCCAGACGTTCACCTTCACCGGCCACGCGGAGTACATTAGTGCCGTAACGAATGAATTCGGCGACGAAGTCCGCGCCTGGATCCTCGCCCAGCCGCAGTTGACCGTGGACGTGGGCCGGATCCTGGGCGGCGAGGGAGGTCGCCTGATGAGCGGCATCGAATACCAGTACTGGCACAACAAGCTGGGGACGGACGTGTCGGAGAGCGTGGTCCAGTTCCTCGTGGTCTGGCGGCTTTGAACGCGGCGCCCGCCTATCGGACCTGTGGCCTGCTGGTCGCGAGCTGCCTGCTCGCGGGCCTGCCGGGCGTGGGCTCCGTCGCGGGGGGTCCGGAGCCGCTCTCGGCGCAGACGCCTGAGCAACGCTACTCCGACTGGGTCCGCCCGGGCTTCCGCCCGCAGGAGTACGAGTTTCGCCGCAACCGCATCCTCGACGGCCTGCGCGCCACCGGAGGCGGTCTCCTGCTCGTGCCTTCGTCGGACGGCATCACGCACGGTGAGACGTTCCGGCAACTCGAGGACTTCTGGTACCTGACGGGGCTGGAAGTCCCGCAGTCGATGCTCGTGCTGGACGCGAGGCGCGACATCTCGATCCTCTTCATGCCGCAGAGCGATCCGCGCTTCGAGAACCCGGGCCGGCCGAACGACTTCCCGGGCCGTCCGCTGCTGGACGACTACCAGATCCGCGGCATCGGCGGCGCGGATGACTACCGGGACGTCGCCGAACTCGAGGGCTTTCTGCGCGAGCGCGTGGGGAGGGGCGAGATCCTGCGGGTGAACGCGGGTGTCGCGGGTGAGGTCCCCAATCCGGTCGTCCCTCTGGTCGGGAGTCTCGACCCCACGGCGTCTCTCATCCGGCGGCTGCGAGACGACCATCCCGAGGCGGAGTTCGTGAACGCGTTCGAGATCGTCGCCCGTCTGCGCATGGTGAAGTCGCCCGCCGAGATCATGCGCATGCGGCGCGCGGCGGACGCCACGATGCGCGGGATCCGGACCGCCGCCGCCCTCGTTCGGCCGGGGGTCGACGAGCGCACGCTCCAGGGCGAGTTCGAGCGCACCTGCCGGGAGGCGGGCGCCCAGTCCATCCCGTTCACGCCGATCATCAAGTCGGGTCCCAACAGCCTGTGGCCGTGGCGCGTCCTCGCGGCCCATTACAACCGCCGCAACCGCACGCTGCAGGACGGCGACCTCGTGATCTTCGACGTGGGGTGCGAGATCAACGGCTACGTGAGCGACGTGGGACGGACCTTCCCGGTGAACGGCGCCTTCACCGAGGTGCAGCGCGAGAAGCTCCTCGTGAGCACGCGGGCCGCGGAGGCCGTGATCGCCGCCGTGCGCCCGGGCGTCACCCTGCGCGAACTCACGCAGGTGGCGTACGACGCGATACCGGACGAGGAGGAGCCGTACATGCAGACGCCCTCCTTCTTCGGCCACCACATCGGGCTCTCGACCGGAGATCCCGCCCTTCTCGACGAACCGCTCGCCCCCGGAATGGTCTTCACGATCGAACCGTGGTACTACAACCACGACCTCGGCGTCTCGGTGTTCGTGGAAGAGGTCCTCCTCGTCACCGACGACGGCGCCGAAGTCCTCACCGACGCGCTCCCCCGCGACCCCGACGCCCTGGAGGAATTGGTCCCGTGAAGAAGAATGCTATCCAGACGGTGCGACCGGTCGCGTTCGCTGTGACGTTGGCGGCGTGCGGACCGGAGACGTGGCCGGACCCGGCGCCGGTGGAGTCCGGCGTGCTGGCGGCGGAGCATGAGGAGTGGCGGGAGGGGCGGCGGCGCAGTCTCGCGAACCCCAACGCGGGCGTCATCAGCTGGGACGGGCTGTTCGAACTGCGGGAAGGCGCGAACACCTTCGGGTCCGATCCGGCGGCGTCCATCGTCCTGCCGGAGGAAGACGCGCCGTCCCTGGCCGGTACGCTGTACCTCGAGGATGGGGCCGTGCGTCTCGTCCCCGAAGCCGGGAGCGGCCTGCATCTGAGAGACCAGATGTCCGGCGCGGTCGGCGACCCCGTCACGGAGCCGATGCCGCTGCCGGACGACCGGAGCGAGGGGACGATCCGCCTGGCGCTGGGGTCGCTCGGGATGCGGATCCACGCGGAGCCGGGAACGGAGAGGCTGTGGCTTCGGGTCTGGGACACGGATGCCCCGCGCCTCGATGCCTTCGAGCTTCCCGGGTACTTCCCGATCACGAACGACTGGCGGGTGACGGCGCGCTTCGAGCCCTATCCGGAGCCGCGCACGGTCTCGCTGGCCGACGTGAGGGGCGGGACGCTCGAGAACACCGCGCCCGGGGACCTCGTCTTCCGCGTCGACGGGGCAGAGCATCGGCTCATGGCCTTCGCCGGCGCGTCGAGCCGCTCCTACTTCATCAGCCTGTGGGACTCGACCGCCGTGACCGACACCTACCAGGCGGGCCGCTACATGCGCGCCCCCTTCCCGGACGACGACGGCTGGACGACGATCGACTTCAACCGCGCCTACAACGCACCGTGCGCCTTCACCCCCCACTCCGTGTGCAGCCTCCCGCCACGCGAGAACTACCTCCGCTTCCCCGTGACCGCCGGAGAGAAGCGGCCGTAACCACTTTGATTGTCAGCGGTCCCTGTCGTCCCATCCCGTGAGGAACGATTGGACGACGGCATAAGCCAATGCGGCCTGTCGCGCGACATCCTCGCCCCGTGCTTCCTCGAATACCGCGACGGCGACGGAACCCGCGGCATCCGGCGAAGAAAAAGCGGTACGTAGGTAAGCGACTGCACGGGCCACCTCGGCATCGTCGGCATGCCGGGCGAGTCGGTCGGCGATGGCCGGCGGCCCCTCTCTCGCGTACGTCAACACGTAACAGAGGTCGTAAGCGTCCTTGGGGGCCTGACGGTCTTCGAAGGCGAGCGCCTTTAGCACGACGAAACCCGGAACATCGACCAGTCGAATACGGACCGGAAGCCGTCCACCCTGTAGCAGTTCTTCGTCGAGAGTCAGATTGATCGAAAACCACTCCGGGATGTGCGCCCCGGATATCGCATGAGCATGCAGCCCAGGTTGAAGGCGGACGCGAAATCCCGGCTCAGCGTCCATGGGCGGAGCGAGGAAATCCACGACGACACCATGGCCGTCGACGTCGACTTCAAAGCTGAATTGCAAGTCGTTCCCATCAGCGTCCTGTCGGTAGCGGTATCCGCGTTCATGCAGTCGGTCCGCCAGCGTCGCGTAGTCGTCGGAGCCAAAGACGTTCGAGTCCAGGAGTATATCGGCGTCCATCGTGCCCGCATGTCCCGGGGCTCCGCGAAGAGCAACATCCTCCAGGAGTCGGGGGACGGCCCCGCCAACCAGCACTGCATGCCGGGCCCGGCGTCCCATGGCGGCGAAGACATCGGCTATTACGCGTTGGGCTCGGCTCGCCACCTCGGGGCCGTAGATGGATCGTGTCTTCACGGCTCGCCACGCCCGACCAAGGTCTCACGCAGGCTATTCTCGAAGAGGCGCTCTGCGACATCGGGGTCGCGCCCTCGTCCGTTGGAGAGATCGATGAACAACTGGACGGGACTGACAACAGTCACCGTGTCGTACTCGCCGCAAAACTGGAAGACTCCTTCGTCGCCCGGTCTGACAAGGCGAACGGTTTCTCCGCGGTCCACGGGCAGGAGGCCGAGTGGCTCCGCAAGATCGCCGGGGTCGCGATCCACATAGATGTCCACCACGCGAGCGGGCGCGTACGGTTCGATGAACCGCGCCGCCGCCAAGCGAGACACGGCGTAGCGTACGCCGAGGCTCTCAAGTCTACTTGAGAGTCGTCGCGTGACTTCGTCAGGATCCGGGAGTCGCGATACGAACCTGCCGGCGTTGCGGAAAGCACTGTCCACGACGGCTGCCCACTGCCGCAGCAGCGCCTCACCATCAGCCAGGGTCACACGACGATCCTGGTCGCGTCGCACGTAAATATTGCGTTCAAGCGTCTTCAAGGTCTTCACCGACAGGCCCGCGCTCACGCCCACGCACTCGGCGAGTTCCGTGACGCCCCACCAACGTTGTGGCTCGGCAAGCAGGGCTCGTACGATTCGAGAGGCCTTTCCCCGGAAGGGATTCACGATTCTATCGTTTCGGTCTGGACTGTAGGCGCCTGGAGCTTGTTGGGCACCCTGAGCTACGATCAGAAGCCGGCCCGGAATGACGACGCGCACTTGCCCTCGAAGGTCGATGTAATCGACACCAGCTCGCTGAAGAAGGTCACGTGTACGTTCCGTCACGCGCGGGGCAACGAGTACGCAGCCATCCGCATCCAGGGCTGCTGCCGCTGCTTTGAGTCGAGCGGAGACCGGGGCCACGTCGCGTGGCCAGATGTTGGTCTTGGCCTCAATCAGAAGGCAGGCCTCGTCAGAATCCGACCGAAGCCGCCAGACCGCGTCAACGCCTTGCGCGCCTACCTGTGCTCCGCTCATCGACGAATCCAGTTGAAACCCGCTTGCCGAATCCAGGATCTTCCGCAAGCAGGCTTCTCCGGCGTCGAGCAGTTTGCCATCCGTCATGATTCACCAAATACGCCTTGTTCACCGTACAGTGAATCTTGGTTTGTTTGGTGAATCATGTCAAATTTGGAGGGGGGCCGATGGGGGAGGGCTGGCTGCCACGTAAAGGCGATATTTGGCCGCATATCGTCAGATTATGGCTGTTAGGGGTAATAAATGGCCTCTTGATCTTCCGTCCCAACCGGCGGCAGTATTGGGGAGATGACAGATGAGAACCTGACTTCCCGTGTGGTGCGCGTCGAAATAGGGCGTCGCCTTGCGAGGCTGCGCCTTGCGAGAAACGTGACGCAGCGGGCGCTGGCTGAAGACGCGGGCATAGGACTCCGCACGCTTCGACGTATCGAGGCCGGCCAGCCGAGCGGCTTGGACAGCCTGCTGCGCGTCGCGATTGCCCTGGGCCTGGGGGAGGATCTGCTGAACGCGGTGCCACCGTTGGAGGTCCGACCCATTGAGCGCGTGGACTCCGGTGGCAAGGAACGGCAGCGCGCGAGCCCCCGGAAGGACGCGTCCCCGAATGATCCATGGTCGTGGGCCGAAGATCCGAATGGTTGACGCCCGGGGAGGACCTGAGGTGACCGCTCAGGCCGAGGGGAGTTCCTTCTGCATCTCCTCGGCGGACATGAGGGAGAGGGCGCAGAAGGTGAGGGTCCCGTTCGCGCAGCCGCCGGAGACGAGGGTCGGCGCGCCCACCACGAAGAGGTTCTCGTGGTCGTGGGTGCGTCCCCAGCGGTCCACGACGCTCGTGTCCGGATCGTCGCCCATCCGGCAGCCGCCGCCCGGGTGTTCCCACAACTCGGACGGCCGCCCGATGCTCCTCATGGAGCCTCCGGCCGCCCGCGCCAGTTGCTCGAACCGTCCCGAGATCGTCTCGACCGTATGGTCCTGGAGGTCGATGCTCTCCTGCGCGGGGCGGTAGTCGATCCGGGGCATCGGGTCGCCCAGCTCGTTCGTCCTCCCGGCGTCCAGCGTGAGACGGCTGTCCCGGTCCGGGAGCAGGTCGTAGTAGGCCCGGACGCGTGCGCTGGACTCGGACTCCGTGCGGGCCCTCCAGTCGGCCATGATCTCGTCGCCCCACAGGAGCTGCCCATTTTCGCCCGTGAGCCTCGGGGCGCGGCCGACGTTCGACTCCCACAAGCGGAGGTCGTGACGCACGTAGCGATCCAGCGGTCCCGGACTGGCGAAGCGGCGGGAGAGAAGGCTGTTGTAGACGAACATGCCGGGATAGAGCCGCATCGGCAGGTTGATGAAGCCGCTGAGGTACCAGTGTCCCGTCATGTACCGTCCCACGTTGCCGGTGCGGTTCGCGAGGCCGTCCGGGAAACGGCTGTTCGCCGAGAGCAGCAGGAGGTGCGAACTCCAGGCGTGGCCGGCGGCGATCACGAACGTGCCCGCGCGGAACTCGACGGGCTCGTCGGGCGCGTCCCGGTCGACGGCTTCCGCGACCGCGATCCGGTCCGAACCCGGCTCGAGGCTCAGGCGCCGGACGAGGGTGCGTGTGACAAGGTCGATGCGTCCGGCCTCCAGCAACCGGTCGAAGGCGAAGTCGGGCGTGTACTTGGCTCCCGTCGGGCAAACGAAGCAGGTGTCGCAGCGGCGGCAGACATCCCGCCCCTGGTACGGCTCCGTGTTGCGCGCCCAGGGCTGTGTCCAGAAGGGGATGTCCGTCTTCTCCGTCCACTCCCGCATGCGTGCGAGGCTGTAGGAGAGCGGGAGCGGCGGCATGGGGTAGGGCTTCGAGCGGGGGTCGTACTCGGGTGGGCCCTGTTCGCCCGCCACGCCCATGCGCTCCTCCGCCTCCTGGAAGTACGGCTCGATGTCGTTGAAGGAGATGGGCCAGTCGGATGCGACCCCGTACAGCGACCGCAGGCGGAAGTCCTCCGGGGAAAAGCGCGGGACCGCGCCGCCCCAGTGCATCGCCGCGCCGCCCACGACCATGGAATTGTACATGGCGCCCGTGCCCGTCTGGCCACGGATATGGTCGTTGGGCCAGGGATTCTCGCCATAGGCCAGCATCCGTGCGCGGGTGTCGGACCGCTCATCGAGAGACGCCGTCCGCTCGCCGGCCTCGACCACGGTGATCGAGGCGCCGGTCCGCTCGGCGAGCCGCTCCGCGACCATGGCGGCCGTGATCCCGCCGCCGATGATGCAGACGTCGCTCTCCACGACGCGCCTGGTGGTCCGCCTGACTGCCCGGCTCACGGTGCGGCTCCCAGCGGTGCGGGTTCTTCTTCGGCCCCCTCGATCGAGCGGCAGAGCTCCCTCCGGATGGCCCGCCCGTAGCAGAGGTCCGTCGCGATCGCCGAGCCGAAGAAGTGGGCCAGCAGGGCCGCCGCCACATGGTCCGCGTTCTGGGGCGCCCCGAGGCCGGGCCCGGTGTCCGCGAGTGGCCGCGCGAGCAGTTCCCGGCGACCGGGCACTTCAAGGTCGGAGAGGGACACCCCGTGGCGGCTCTCACACTCCTTCTCGAGACCCTCGAGTTGCGCCGCCCACCCCGGCCGCGGGTCCGGGCCGGAATACCTGATCTCGGGGACGAGATACGGATGGCTCAGTTCGGCGACGGGCTCCAGAGCCTCGGACCAGCGCTCGAAAGCACGCACGGCCCGTTCGCGGCCGTCCTCGCCCAGTTCGTCCGGGAGGACGGCTTCGGCGACGCCGCGCAGCGTCGCGGCAGGGAGAGGGACCGGGGTGGTGCCATCGGTGCGAGAGAGCGCGTCTCCCTCGGTCTCGGCAGCTCGCTCGCCGGGAGCGCAGCCGGTCAGGGAAACGGCGGCCACCGTCGCGGCAGACTGCTTCAGGAACGTCCTGCGAGATTCCGCCATGACCACCGGCCTTCCAGGAGTTGGGCTACGTGACTCTCAAAGGAGCGTAGATGCCAGCCTTCAAGCGTCGCAACTCCCAGCAACCTCGACCGAGAGCGGGGCGGCTGCGAAACTGGCGAGCGGAGCGCGGGCACCCCATCCTTCAACCTGCGGGACCCCCCGTATCCCGCCGTATCGAGGGGCCGTAGCTCAGTTGGGAGAGCGCCTGCTTTGCAAGCAGGAGGTCGTCGGTTCGAATCCGATCGGCTCCATCCCCTCAGCAGCCCCACCGCCGGGAGGCGGTCGGATCGTTCAGCGGGCCTCGATGAAGAGGTTTGCGATCTTAGATCACGTTTCCGAACACGAGTGCGCCGCCCTGCGGATAGCCGATGTCCGCGATGTTCGCGGCGACGGCGACGGCCAGCCCATCGTCCGGGTAGATGATGAGCAGCGCGTTCCCGCCGATCGCGCCGCCCGCGTGTCCGACCGCTCGGCGACCGCCCGCCCGCGAGGGCGGCATGAGGCGCCAGCCGATTCCCACGCCGATTTCCTCGCCGGCGAGCGTGCGCTGAGACGTCCACACCAGGTCCAGCGTTTCCCGGCTGAACAGTCCCGGCTCAACGTGGGCGTGGGCGAAGCGGAGCAGGTCCTCCGTCGTGGAGAGAAAACCGCCCCCGGCCCACTTGTGGGAGTTGTCGATGTAGCGCGCGTTGATGAGGCGACCGTCCGGCGTGCGGTCATAGGGGCGCGCGCGGTTCACGACCAGGCTGTCGGTGTGGTCTCCGCCAGTGTGAAGCATCCCGAGCGGCCGGAACACCTCCTCGTCGAGGTACTGCAGGAATCCGCGTCCCGAGGCACTCGCGATGACCGCGCTCATGAGGTTGAAGCCGTAGCTCGAATAGGACCATTCGGTTCCGGGCGTCGCGACGAGCGGGTCGTCTCGGAAGATGTCCAGCGCCTCGAACACCGTCTCGTAGCGCCGCGTCAGGAAGTACTCGGCCTCGATGTCCACGTAGTGCCGGATTCCCGCCAGATGTCCGGCGAGAAGCCGCGTCGTGATCTCCCCCTCGGGCTTGCGCGGGAAGGAGGGGACGTATTCCTGCACGGGCGCGTCCAGGTCGAGTTCGCCCCGCTGGTGAAGGAGCGCGGCGCCGGCCGCGGTCAGGATCTTGGAGACGCTCCCGATCCGATAACGGGTCTGCGGCGTCGCGGGGCTCCGAAGCTCGAGGTCCGCGTAGCCCATCCCCTCGGACCACACGACGCGGCGGTCCACCGAAACCGAGATGGAAAGCCCCGGGATCGACATCGCCTGCCGAAGCGAGTCGAGCTTCCCGCGGGAGGTCGCGATGACCTCGGCCCACCGGCCCTGGTCCGTCCGCGCGAGGGGCAACTCCTGCGCCGCGACCTCGACCACGGTCGCCTGGGCCAGCGCCGCGACCGCGCCGACCACCAATCCCGCGTAGACCCCGCTCAACCCCCTTCGACGCATTCCGCTATCCGGCCGCCTCGGCGTAGGCCTTCACGGCATCGAGGTCCGCAGCGATCGCTTTGGCGATCACTCTCTTCATGAGCGGCGTGGTGAGTCTGGCGACAAACTTGTGGGGCCTCGCCTCCATCACCATGACCAGCCGCGTCCCGCGGCCATCCGGGTCCGGCTCGACGGTGAAGATTGTGTCCCAGATCGTGCCGCCCGCGTCGGACACGAAGCGAACACGCTCGTCCCGCACGTATTCGGTCACCTCCAACTCGGTGGTCGCCCTTCTGCTCCCCATGAGGCGCGTCTCCCGGAAGCGGGCGCCGACGCCCGTCCTTTCCTCGGACAGGAACTCCACGTGCTCGATGTGCGGCACGGCTTTGGAAAAGTTGGCGATGTCGGCGACGGTCGAAAAAACGACTCCGAGCGGAGCGTCGACGGTAAGGCTGAGTTCGGTGCGCGTCATGGCATCCCTCTGCTTGCTTGCTTCGGGCCTACGTCATAGGTATCGGCGCCGCTCATCATACCTGTCTCTCCAGCCGACGAGCCACCTTGCGATGACCGCCTACTTTACCCCCGACACCTTCAGCTTCCTGAGCGAGTTGGCCGCCAACAACAACCGCGAGTGGTTTCTCGCCAACAAGTCGCGGTACGAGGCGGACGTCAAGGAGCCGGCGCTCCGCTTCATCTCCGATTTCTCCATGCCCCTCGAGGAGATCAGCCCCCACTTTCGCGCGGACCCGAGGGCGAACGGCGGCTCGCTCTTCAGGATCTACCGCGACACCCGCTTCTCGCGGGACAAGAGCCCGTACAAGACCCACACCGGCATCCAGTTCCGGCACGAGGCGGGCAAGGACGCCCACGCTCCCGGCTTCTACCTGCACATCCAGCCGGGGCATTGCTTCGTGGGCTGCGGCTCCTGGCGCCCCGGCGGGCCGGCACTCCGGAAGATCCGCGAGTCCATCGACGAGGATCCGCAAGCCTGGAAGCGGGCGTCGCGCGACGCCGATTTTCGCGGGACCTTCGAACTCTCGGGCGACTCGCTCGTCCGGGCCCCGCAGGGCTTCAGCGTAGACCATCCGTTGATCGAGGATCTCCGGCGCAAGGACTTCATCGCCGTGGTGCAACTCGGCGAAGACGACCTGATGTCGGACGACTTCCTCGACCGGTTCACCGCCCTGTGCCGCACCGCCGCCCCGTTCCAGCGCTGGCTGTGCCGGGCGACCGGCGTCTCGTACTGAAGCTTCAGGGGATCGTCGGGTTCGGGTACAGGGGGACTCTCGTCAGCCCCGGGATCCCGAATGAGCGCGACACGCCGATCACGATCTCGACGTTGGCATTCCCCTCGTCCCATTCGTCGAGCCTCGTGGCGAGGCCGAAGTCGAGGACGCTCCAGTTGCTGACCTGGAAGCGAGTCCCGATCTCGGCCCAGACCCGCGCTCGCCCGGCCGAAACCGGCGCCTCCACGTAGAGGTCGGCCAGGATCGCGCGGCTGAACAGTCCCAGGGGGTAGTCCGCGCCGAGGCCGAAGCGCCAGTAGTCGCCGCCGTCGGCCTCGCCGGCGATCCGGTAGCCGCCGTTACCGTGCAGACGGAGTCGACCCAGGGAGCGCGTGGCGATTCCCATCACGCCGAACTGCCAGTCGTCGTGGCCGATGGCGCCGGCGCCCGGCGTGCTCGCGTCGAGGCGCACGGCGACGGCGGGGAGCGAGACCGTCTCGCGGGCCAGTCCGTACAGGAGGTGCGCGGATGCGGCCTCGATCCCGCCGCCCGTCCTGTCCGCAGACGGGCGTTCGACGCCGCCCTCGATCTCGACCCCCATCTGTCCGTTGCGGAACAGCCCCGTCTTGAACTCGAGCAGACCGAGCAAGCCGCGGTCGCCCTCTCCCAGAGAGCCGCGAAGCCCACTCTGGAACTCCCACTCCCGGAACTTGATCGGGTGCGCATCCTCGATGCGTGTCGGGCGGTCGAGTTCGGCGGCGCGAAAGTCCTCTTGAGCGGCGACCGGCGCGGGAAGGACGGCGGCTCCCAGCCACAGCGCGATCGTCGCCGGGACGCCCCACCTGGCGGTCGCCGCGACACTCCTTGCGATGGCCCTCACCGGACACCTCCCCCCGAGACGCCGGCTGGCCGGCCCGATCGGGGTGCGGGAAGGGGTCGCATGAAGTCGCCCATCGGAGCCATTCGCGCCTCGGGGTGCCCCTGCGGCAGCCACCGTCCCGTCGGGAGTTCGGTCGGGACCCGCATCGCTCCGTCGCTCATGCGATGGTCCCCGCCCATCGGCATCCCGGGCGCTTCGACGGTGTCCTGGCCCGCGTAGACCATCTGCCCCCGCAGGCGCTCGATCTCCGCCGCCTTCTCCGACAGGGAGTAGGAAGGCTCGGCCATGATGTCGTTCACCACATCGTGCATCATGTGGAGGTTGTCGAAGATGTGCGCGGCGGCCGGGAACAGGCGCGAGAAACGCGGCGCGACCTCGGCCGTGAGCGGCATGACGTGCGGAAGCTCCAGGAGGACGGAGTCCGTGAAAACGTCGATCACCCGGTCGAGTTCCACGCGCCGTCGAGCCGGGTCGGTCTCCATCAGCGCCTCGTACACGGCCGCGTGATGCCAGTGGTAGGCCCACAGAATCCCGTTGATGTCGGGGTACGCGACGTGGAAGTTACCGGCCCACTCGCCGCCCCCCTCCATGAAGCGGTGTCCGTAACCGCGTGTGGAGAACGCCGCTTCCGTCTCCGACAGGTAGTAGGCGATGGCCCGCTCTCCGGCCGTTCGTTTATCGGTGATCCGGTCGTCCGTGAGGATGTCGTAGAGCTGGGAGTGCAGCATGTGCGCCCAGTCCATCGACTGGGCGGTTTCGAACGCGAGCCGCGTCCAGCGGGGCGCGATGATCTCCGCGGGCGGCTCGAACCTGGGCGGATCCGCGACGTACGCCCGGACCCGAGTCTCGAACTCGGACATCCGCGCGGGCGTGTCCTGCCCCGGGCTCATCAGGATCTCGTAGGCGGCGAAGTGGGTGAAGTGCGCGGCGTAAAACGATCGAGCCGCCTCTTCGTGCGTGTCGTAGAACGCAAAATTGTATGGCGCGGCGAGGCGATAGACGTCGTTGCGCTGAGCCGATCCGCAGGCGGCTGCGGCGAACGCGACGAACCCGATGATGCCCGCGGGACGCCGGGCAAGATGTGTGGATGGCATGGCATGCCCCTCGTCTGAACGATGACACTCCGCCTCGGCCCGCCATCGCAGCGGCGGTCGAGGCGCTTGTTGGACTACGTCCGTTCAGGCGGTTCTTGGAGGGGGCGTGTCCGGAGAGGCGCGCGAAGGAATCGGGGCCACGCTGCCCTGAAGCGCGGGATCCCATGCCTGCGAGAAGGAGCGGAAGCCGGCCCCGGTCTCCGCGAGCGACGCCAGCAGCACGACCGTGCACGCCATAAGTGCGTGGCAGTCTCCCGGCGTTCCTGCCTCGTCACCCCCGGCGGGGGTCAACGCCGCGGCGGTCGCATGGTGGTGCGACGGGTGCTCGTGGGAACCCACCTCGCAGAGCGGGGCGCGCGCGTACGGCAGGACGACCGCGATCAGAAGCAAGGAGATGGCAAACCGGCGCATGGCCGCAGTCTACCGGACCGTCGTCGCCGTGTCGATGCCCGGGAACGCGGATCAGCCGACGCTAGCGCGCCGGCATGAAGAAGGCGTCGTTGTCGGTGATGACGGGGCCGCGGCCGATGTAGCGCGTCAGGTCCCCCTCGGCCATCGCCACATAGCCCGCGATGGCCTCCGGGGGTCCGAGATCCCGGACGACGGTCGGGTTGGCGGCCGCCCGCGCGAGCACCGACTGCATCACGACGGACGACATCGGTTCCCGCGTAGCGACGACGTAGCTGTGGGTCGATCCGGTGGACCAGAGCACCATGTTGGGGAAGACGTCCCAGACGGTCCGCAGGATGTCGCGATAGTCGTCTTCTCGGACGCCGTGGATCGGGATCCACTGCATGAAGACGCCGTCCTCGGCGAGCCGGCTCTCGATCAACCGGTAGAACTCGCTCGTGAACAGCGCCCACGAACTCGCGTTGGCCGGGTGCGTCGCGTCGACCGAGATGATGTCGTACGACGCCTCCGTCCGGAGGAGGAAATTCCGCCCATCTTCGACGTGCAGCCGCAGCCGGTCGCTGTCGAGGACGTCGTAGTTCTCCTCGGAGTAGACGGCGGCCGCCTCCATCATCTCGGGAGAGAGGTCCACCGCGTCGATGACGGGGATGTCGTGCGTGTTCATCGTCCCGGTGGCGATCCCGTTGCCGAAGCTCAGGACCAGGGCGTTGCGGGCGCCGGGCCGGAGCAGCGGCGGGAGGTGTCCGAGCAGTCTGAACGCCGACATGCTCGCGCGGTCCGTCGGCACTTCGTCGCGGCCGTTGACGAAGGAGATCTTGTAGTTGTCCTCCGGGACCTCGAGCACGGCGACCGTGGTTTCCACGCCCTCCTTGTAGAAGATGAGCCGGTCGACCTCCGTGTAGTACGAGCCGAGATAGAAGCCGGTGGGGAGGGCCGCGACGGCCAGGACCGTGGCCACCACCGCGCCCGCCGGCGCGAAGCGCAGCGCCCGCCGGCCGCCGCGGTCGAAGCGCAGCGCCGCGGCTCCGAGCGCGAGGTTCAGCACCGCCAGCGCCACCGTCGTGTTGCGGAGTCCGAGGACGGGCACGAGCACGAACCCCGCGCCGAGCGAGCCGGCAATGGCTCCCAGCGTATTGAACGCATTCACGCGGCCGATGCGAAGCCCCACGGCCTCCGCCCGCTCGCGCGTGTACAGGCTGCCCACGACGGGGAACAGCACCCCGAGAAGGACGGAGGGAGGAAAGAGCGTGACGAACGCGATGAGGAACTCGTACGCGACGGTGTAGCCGCCGAACCAGTCGTCGAGGTGGAGCGCGGGAAGTCGCGCGAAGGCGTGGAGGATGAGGACGGCCAGCAGTCCGATCGCGAGCTGGATCGCCCCGAAGTGTCTCAGCGTCGCCCGTCTCCGCCGCAGGACCCAGCTCCCGCCGGCGCCCCCGAGCGCGAGCCCGGCAAGGAAGACCGTCAGCATGAGCGAGAACGAGTACGCCGCGTGCGAGGAGTGGATGTAGAGAATCCGTGCCCACACCACCTCGTAGCCGAGCGCGATGAAGCCGGAGATGGCGTACGCGATCGCCACGTAGCGCAGCGCTCCGGCCGAGATCGGGAGCGCGTCCTTGGCGGGTCCGGCGGCTGGCCCGGCACCGACCGCCGCATCCGTCGCGACACCGCCGGCCTCGCTCGCCGCACCGCCCGCCCGCGGAGCCCGGGCCACCCGCATGAGCGCGAGCGCCCCTGCCCCGACGAACAGGTTGATCGCCGCGCCGAGGAAGATGGTCTCCCGCGCCCCCAGGTACCGGAGGAAGACGAGTCCCGTGAGGACGCAGCCCAGCGCGGCGCCCGCCGTGTTCACGAGATAGAGCCGCCCCACGTCGCTCCCGACGCGTCCGCCGTGCGTCGCGTAGATCCGGCTCATGACGGGCAGCGTGGCCCCGATGAGGAAGGTCGTCGGCGTGAGCACGGCCAGCGAGAGGACGAGCCGGCCCAGCGTGAGCCAGAAGCCGCCGGCCGGGAGGGCGTTGCTGAGTCCCGGGTAGAGCGTGTGCAGGGCCCCGAGCAGGAAGGGCGACAGCGTGGCGAGGGCCGCGATCCCCACTTCGAGTGCCGCGTACGTGCGCAGGGGCCGCGCGTGCGCGTCGATCCGCCTGCCCATCGCGTAGCTGCCCAGCGCGAGCCCGATCATGTAGGCCCCGATGACCGTGCTGTAGGCGTAGACGCTGACCCCGAACGTGAAGACGGACTGCCGCACCCAGGCGATCTGGTAGATCAGCCCGCTGACCCCCGACAGAAAGAAAAGGGCCAGCAGCGCGGTCCGCCTTACACGGCTATCGGACGTCATCGGTTGGGGCATCCAGGTCGGTGGGCTCGTTCTGGACGGGAGATGAGGTGTCGGCCGGCGGCAACGTAGTCTGCGCGCCGGGGAGTCGATAGCCCGACTCGGTTCGTTGTACCGCCCTGACGGCGGGGGCTTCCGACCGTCTGGCCGCACCCGGACGCGGGCCACAGGTTTCGCAGGTGCCGACCACCCGATGACCCCCCGCCGACTCGAGGAGCGTCCGATGCGAACGAGAGCGATGACCCTTCGGACCGCGGTGCTGGCCGCGGCTATCGTCCCCTTCACCCCTTCCCCCGCGCACGGCGCCGCCCCCGCGATGGCCGCCGTCCACACCCCGGCGGCCCAGGAAGTGACCGCGATCCGGGCCGGCCGGCTGATCGACGGCACGGGTCAGCCGGCGCGCGAAGACCAGGTCATCATCGTGCGCGGCGAGCGGATCGAAGCCGTGGGCGACGCGGCCGCCGTCGCGGTCCCGGCCGGCGCGCGGGTCGTCGATCTGAGCGGACACACCGTGATGCCCGGGATCGTCGACGCGCACGCACACCTCTCGATCCGGCCGGACATTCGCACGCTCCGGGGCCAGTTGGAAGGAATGGAGCAGCACGACGCGATGCAGATGGCGCGCATCATCCGGAACATCCGGGTTCAGCTCATGTCCGGCGTCACGAGCGTCTACGTCGTCGGCGAGGTCCACTACAACGACATCCAGGCCTCACAGGCTGTGGAGGAGGGGATCGTTCCCGGCCCCCGGATCTATCCCAGCGGGAACTTCATCTCGACCACCGCCGGCCACGGCCCGGCGGAGTACCGGACGACGAACGGACCGTGGGAGATGCGCACATTCGTCCGGCAGAACTACGAGATGGGCGCGCACCACATGAAACTCACGATCACCGACCGCGCGCGGGTGGGTCCCAACAACGGCACCCCGTACGCTCCGGGGGAGAGCAACTACACGAAGGAAGAGATCGACGCGGCCGTGAACGAACTGCACCGGCTCGGGATCGAGGCCACGGCGCACGCGAACGGAGAGTCCATCCGCCTGGCGGTCGAGGCGGGCGTCAACTCGATCCAGCACGGAGGGAACCTCAACGAAGAGTTGATGGACCTCATGGCGAGCCGCGATGTCGGGTTCGTGAACACGTACACCATCGGCTTCCAGAGCGTCTTCAACGAGTGGGGCTTCCTCGACAACGAGGCGGGCGACATCCGCGACTGGCTCGAGCGCGGACGCCACGTGCACGAGCGGGCCCTCGAAGAGAACCCGGGACGGGCGCAGCGGCGCCTGGACCGCCTCGGACAGCTCCGGCGCTCGAAGGAGAAGGGCGTCAAGGTCGGCATCGGGACGGACAGCATGCACGGGTACATGTTGCTGGAGATGGAGAACCTCGTCGCCGCGGGGTTCACGCCGCTCGAAGCGATCACCGCGGCCACGGGGCTGAACGCCGAGATCGTGGGCATCGAGGATGAAGTGGGGACGGTCGAGGTAGGCCGCTTTGCCGACATCATCGCGATCGACGGCCGGCCCGACGAGAACATCCGCGACATGGGAAACGTGGCGTTCATCATGGTCGGCGGCCGCGACCAGTCCGCCCTCAGTTTCCGGTAACGGCGCCTACGAGGGGGTAACGGCGCCTACCAGGGACGCGACGCTTCGTCGTGGACCGTGGTGGGCAGGCTGTAGGACTGCTCGAAGTCTCCCACGTTGGAGATGTCGAGCATCTCCATGTAGTCGTACCCCGAGTCGAGTTTGTGGAATCCCGGAATCCGCTCGAGTGCCACCCTCCTCAGCCGGTGCTTCAGCCACAGCAGCGGAACCTGTCGGACCCTCTTGGATGGGGGGAACAGGAACTGATCGGCGAGTTCGTCTCCGACCAGTTCCCGGCACACCTGGTAGATGAACGTGGCGAAGGGCCGCCGTTCCTTCGGGTCCTTCACGCCCAGCAGGAGCGGAGCGCTGTTGACGATGCTGTTTGCCATGATGATGGCATCGTCGTCCGGGGGGGGCTCGCACAACATCCCGATCTCGAATCTGCGGCGCGCGTCGTCGTAGTCCTCGAAGAGAATCGCCTCCGGGACGCCCATGATCCACGCGGTATACCTCCACACGTGGACGTAGCCCTCCCACTCCATGTCGCTGAACTTGGCGCCGAGGCGCCTGGCGTGCTGGAGGAGACGTGCGGAGAACGTGGTCGAAGCGAGCAGGATATTGGCAGCACTGATCGGCAGGCCGTGTGCCGCCGCATCCCATTCGTCGGAATCCTTGAGCAGCATCCTCGACTGCGCATGCACCAGTCGGATCCGAAGCGTCAGTCGCCACCCATCTCCGCCCGGCTCCATCCCGCCGGGGAGATATTGATCGGCCAGGTGCAGCAGGTTCTGCCGGAGGCGGCGAACGCCGTTCTGCGTGATGCGGCCCCGAATCCGGAAAGACTTGCTGATCAGCGTCGAGAAGCCTTCCACGATCGCGGCTCCGGCCAGGGCTGCCGGAATGATGTTCGAATTGCGGATGAAGCCGCGCGTGGCCGCCTGCGCCAGCTTCGGATCGTACCAGTCCGGAATGACGGATACCTCGCTCACCAACTCCCTGAGAGAGTCGGGCAGGCCGTCCGGCAACTGAAGCGGATCCCGCAGGGCCGAAGCGATGAGCGGGTGCACCTCGTGGGGGGAAAACATGGCCGCGAGATCCTCGACGACGCGATCGGCAAGGGGATCGCCGATGGTCGTATGGCGGATGAAATCGTCCGCCATACGGGCGTCGACAGCCCGCGCCGCCTCGTACCCGTCAGCGTAGCTGGACGGAATCCTCATATGAGTGTCAGTCTCGGCCTCTCCATTTAACCGAAGAGAATACTATTTCAACCGTAGAGAATACCTCCGCACACGGATTGGCAAAAGTTTCGGGGCGCGACTCCCCGGCCGCCGTTCGCCCGGCGCTCTGGCGAATCGACCGCGCGCCGCGTAAACCGTTAGCAGCCCGTGGCGGCGAAGTCGGGCTGAGGGGAGGTGGGACACATCACGGAGGAGCACCGTGTGAGTGACGAGGGTCACGTCGACCGAAGGAGTACCCGGGGCCCCATCGGCTTCATGGCGAGGAACGGCATCGCCGCGAACGTGGTCATGCTGTTTCTCGTCCTCGCCGGACTGGTCTCGGCGCGGAACCTGGTGCAGGAAGTCCTGCCCGACTTCTCCCTGGACCGCGTCCAGATCGTCGTCCCCTATCCCGGCGCCGCTCCGGAGGAGGTCGAGGAATCCATCGTCCGCCGGATCGAGGAGCAGATCCGGGCGGTGAACGGCCTGAGCCGGGTCGAATCCACCGCGTCCGAGGGGCTCGCGTCGGTTATCGCGGAGTTCGATTCGGGGACGGACGTCAACCGCGCCCTCAACGAAGTGAAGGCCGAAGTCGACCGTATTCCGACCTTTCCGGCCGCCGCCGAGCGGCCCGAGGTCCGCGAGATCACGAGTCGGCAGAGCGTCATTCGTCTCCTCGTGTACGGCGATGTGCCGGAGCGCACGCTCAAGGAGCTGGCATACGGCATCGAGGAGGGACTCTCCGCCCTTCCCGAGGTGTCGCTGGCCGAGATCAGCGGCGCCCGTCCGTACGAGATCTCGATCGAGGTGCCCCTGAGGCGGCTTCGCGCCCTCGGCCTGACCCTGGACGACGTCGCCTTCGCGGTGCGGCAGAGTTCGCTCGAGTTGTCCGCCGGCAGGGTGTCGACCAGCGGCGAGGACATTCTCGTCCGCACGCTGGGACAGAACTACGAACAGGTGGATTTCGAGGAGATCATCCTCCTCGGCCGGCCGGACGGCACGTCGGTTCGCCTCGGCGAGATCGCGACGGTACGGGACGGATTCGCGGACACCGATCTGAGCGTGCGCTACAACGGGCAGACCGCGGTGCGGGTCGACGTGTACCGGACCTCCGACGAGCAGGTGCTCGACATCGCCGAAGCCGTAAAGCGGTATCTCGACGTCGAAGTCGTGCCGACCCTGCCCGAGGGCGTCTCGGTGGACCTGTGGAAGGATGATTCGGAGGAAGTCAGCGGGCGTCTCGGTCTCATGACGGAGAACGCCCTGATCGGATTCGCGCTCGTCTTCCTCGCGCTGGCGCTCTTCCTGGAAATCCGGCTCGCGATGTGGGTGGCCGTGGGTCTGGCGGTCTCGTTCATGGGCGCCTTCCTCGTGATGGGCTTCCTGGGCATCTCGATCAACATGTTCTCGCTGATGGCGCTCGTGCTGGCGCTGGGCATCGTCGTGGACGACGCGATCGTCGTGGGAGAGAGCATCTTCGCCGAGAGAGAGCGCGGCCACAGGGGCCTCGCGGCCGCCATTCGCGGCACGCGCCGCGTCAGCACTCCCGTCATATTCTCCGTTCTCACGACGATCACGGCCTTCGCCGCGCTGCTGAACGCGCCCGGCCCGCAGGGGGAACTCGGGCGCGGGATTCCGCTCGTGGTGATCGCGGTGCTCGTGATCTCGCTGCTGGAATCGCTGCTGATTCTCCCGAATCACCTGTCCCACCTGGCCCCTCCCGGCGTGCGGAGATCCGGCGCCTCCCAGCGCATGCTGCACCGGGCGCAGGGGGCCGTGGACCGGATCATGAAGCGCATCGCGGACGGTCCCCTCGACCGTGGACTCCGCCTGGCGACGGAGCAGCCCTCCATCGTCCTCGCCGCGGCGGCCGGCCTGCTCGTGATCTCGCTGGGGGCCGTGGCGTCGGGGCTCGTGCCCAACCAGTTCATCACGCCGATCGAGGGCGATGTCGTGTCGGCGAACCTGGAGATGCCGACGGGTACGCCGGCCGAACGCACGGCCCGGATCGTCGCGGAAGTCGAAGCCGCGGGACATCGGGCCGTGTCCCGTCTCTCGGATGAGGGCGGCGAAGGCGAGGATCCGCTGGAGTTCGACGTCGCCGTCACGGTGGGCGAGTTGGCGGCGCTGTACGATCCTCTCGGAGGCGACGCGGTGGAGGCGGCTCGCGGCCACCTCGGCACGGTGCAGTTCAAGCTCCAGGACTGGGACCGCCGGGGCATCGCCGCTTCCGATTTCGAACGGGTGTGGAGAGAAGAAGTCGGGATCCCCGCCGAAGTGAAGTCGCTCTCGATCTCATCGAACCTCCTGGGTCTGGGGCTGCCCGTTCACTACGAACTGTCCCATCCGGATCCCGACCGCCTGGAGGCCATTGCCGGCGCATTCACGACCGAACTGACCGACATGGCGGGGACCTTCGACGTCCGGAGCAATCTCGATGAAGGGTTCCGGGAACTTCAGCTGGAGTTGAATCCGGAGGGCCGTTCCCTGAACCTGACGCTCGACCGCTTCGCGACGCAGGTGCGCTCGGCCTTTTTCGGGGCGGAAGCGCTCAGGGTGCCCCGGGGCCGCGAAGACATGCGGGTGTGGGTCCGGCTTCCCGAGGAAGAGCGCAACTCCGCGGCGGATGTGGAGAACTACCTCGTCCGCACGCCGGGCGGGGAGGTGCCGCTGGGTCAGATCGCGTCCGCCGGATTCTCCCGCTCGTCAGCCGCCATTCACCGGGTCGACGGACGCCGCGCCGTCACGATCACCGCGGACGTGGACCCGCGCATCGCCACCGGCCAGCAGGTGAACGCCAGGCTGGACAACGACGTTCTCCCGCGACTGACGAGCGAGAACCCGGATCTCACCTACACGTACGGCGGCCAGAGAAAGGAGCAGGATCACGCGATCTCCGTGCTGGGCCGCTCGCTCATCCTCGCTCTCCTCATCATGTACAGCCTGATGGCGATCCCCTTCGGCTCATACACGCAGCCCCTCATCATCATGGCCGCCGTCCCGCTCGGCGCGATCGGTGCCCTGGCCGGCCACATGCTCCTCGGTCTCAGTTGGGGACTGTGGTCGCTGTACGGGCTGGTCGGCGTCTTCGGCGTGGTCGTGAACGACTCCCTCATGATGATCCGGTTCATCAACGACCTGAGGGACTCCGGTCTGGAACCCGCGGACGCGATCATCAGCGGAGCCAAGGAGAGATTCCGGGCGATCATGCTCACGTCGATCACTACATTCCTGGGCGTGGCCCCGCTCGTGTTCGAGACGAGTACCTACGCTCAGCACCTCGTGCCGCTGGCGACCTCCGTCGGCTTCGGCGTGTTCATCGCCACGATCCTCCTCATGGTCGTCGTGCCGGCGCTGGTGATGACGCAGTACAACATCGAGGCGTGGCGGGCGCGCTGGCGGCTGGCGCGGTAGGGGCCGCGAAGCTCGTCAGGCGCCCCGCGCGGCCAGCTGGCGGCAGTACCGCGCGATCCACCGATTGGAGAAGCCGAAGAGCTTCGCGCGGCGCGTGATCGCGAGGACCTCACGGCGGGACATCTTCGTCTCCCGGTCCAGCACCTCCGGATTCGTCCGACTGATGGCCAGGGTCCGCACCGCGAAGAGCAGCGGGAGCAGGCAGAAGAGGCGCACCCGGTGGTACCGTCTCGGGATCATCCGCAGGTAGCTCCGGGCCGCCGCCAGGTGTCGGTCCGCCTTCTCCACGAGCCGCTCGAGCACCGTCATCGCCGCCGCGTGGTTCGCGGGCTCGAACAGCTCGCCCGGATCCATGCCGGCGGGGAGGAAGGAGGTGGGCACGTATACCCAGCCGCGATGCCGGTCCTCGTGCAGCCCTCTGATCACGTTGACCGTCTGCAGCGCGAGGCCGAACTCTCTCCCCAGCGCCATCATTCGCGCACGGTCCTTTCCGACGCCCGACAGCCGACTGGCGAACAGTTCCGTCAGCAGATGGCCCACCCGCCCGGCGACTTCGTGCATGTAGTCGTCGAGATCCTCTTCGGTCCCGAATTCCGAGCCCCGCTCCGTCCATCGTGCCATCCCGGCGCTGGATTCGCGCACACGGCGCACGATGATCTCGCGGGCCTCGGGCGCCAGGCGGTCGAGGCCTTCGAGAACGTGCGCCGCGTGCCGGGCCACGGCCGCGTCCGGCGTGTCTTCCGCGGCCTCTCCCAGGCGATCGATGAGAGCCGTGCGTCCCGGACCCCCGCCGAGCACGCGCCGCCACGCTTCGAGCAGGCGGACCTTTTCGTCCCCCGCGATTTCCTGATTGTCCTCCAGGTAGTCGGAAACGCGCAGCAGCAGGTAGGCCACCATGATCTCGCCCCGCAGCGGAGGCGGGAGGATCTCGATGCCGACCGCGAACGTGCGGCTCGCGCGCACGAGAAGCTCGTGAAGCGGGGCCATCCCAGGAGAGCTCCCGGTCAAGAGACCGTTCGCCCGGCAGCCGGATCGGACTTGATGAGGAGGAGGCGGCTGTTCGCGGGGTAGAGCCACTCGGCGCCCCGTTCGGTGACCACCGCATCGTCCTCCAGCGGCACGCGCAACTTCGCGCCCCCCCACTCGGGAACCGCCGTGTACGCGAACATTTCGATCGCGAGGAGATTCGTCGGCACGACCTCGAAGGTGAGGCGGCGCGGGTTCCATGTCGCGATCGACGGGCCGATTCCGTGTCCGAGGTTGCCGACCGAGTGGTGTCCCTCCCAGGTCACGTCCGTCTGCGGCCCATCGGTGGGCTGGTTGAAGGGAATGGGATTGAATCCGGCCGCCGTGAGCGCGGCGCCGATCCGGTCCATGTTCTCGCGCGCCGTGATGCCGGGCCGGATCGCGCGGCGCGACACTTCCCGCGCTTCGATCGCCCGGTCGAACGCGTTCTGCACTCCCGGCATCGCCTCCGTCTCCTCCGGCCGCAGCACGTAGGCGACGCGCTTCATGTCCGTGCAGAAGTTCAGGTGGCAGACGCCCCAGTCGATCATCATGACGTCGCCGCCCTGGATGATCCGGTCGCTGGACGTCGCCTCGATGCCGTCGGGCCCCGTGATGTAGATCGACGGGAAGCCGAAGGAAGAGCCGAGCCCGCGTTCGAGCAGCCGGTCCATGAGCCACCACGCCACATCCCGGAGCGTCGTGACGCCGGGCGTGACGACTTCGTTCGAGAGGGCCCGCTCCGCGAGTTCTCGCGAGATCTCGCCCGCCTCGGCGAACCCCGCGATCTCCGAAGCGACGCGGCGCGATCTGAAATCGGACACGAGCTTCTCGGCGGAGACGAACCGCGACGCCCACGGTTCGCCCAGCGTCTCCGCGAGGTGCTGGTAACCGGTATGGGACAGTCCGTCCGCCGCGCCGATGTTCGATCCCATGTTGAGGCCGATCCGCTCCGGGTCCCGCTCGGCGACGAACTCCCGAAGGTCGAAGTTGCCGGTGACGATATCGTAGGCGCCGTTGCCGGCCAGCAGGTATCCGCCGATTCCCAGGGCGGCGCGTTCGATCCGGTCTCCACCGCGGTCGGTGAAGACGTAGTAGCCGATGGGGTTCACATACCCGGGGCCGAAATCGGGGGTGAGCGGATCGTCGAGCCCCTCCCGGCGCATCGTGATCCACATGTCGATCCCGTTCTCGCGCATGACCTCGGGCAGCACGACATCGAACTTCTCGCGCCGCATCTGGTTCACCCGCTCCCACCGCCGCCGCGCCTCCTGCCCGTCAGCGGATACCGGAAGCAGAGGAAGCAGCAACGCCGCCCAGAGTCCGGCGCACGCGATCCGACCCGTCACGGCGTTTCGATACATGGATCCTCCGAGGTGTCTTGAATTCCGTGCCGATACGGCCCAGACGAGTCGGTCATCGTCTTCTCCGTCGTCATGGACGCATCGTACGTGTCCGCTAAGGGGGCATCAAATGAATCCGACCGGTCCACTGGCACCGGATGGGGGCCCAGGGACATTATCGGGCATGCCCATTCTAGCGCGGCGTCTGGCCGATCTGGGGACGGAGAACGCGTTCAAGGTCAACGATGACATCCAGGTCTGTCTGGATCGGGGGATGGACGTCATCCGCTTCAACATCGGGGCGCCGGACTTCCGCAGCGCGCCGCACTTGAATGCGGTTGCCGTTGCCGAACTCGAGGCCGGGAACTCCGGGTACTGCGACGCCGCGGGACTCCCGTCCTTCCGCGCGGCGATCGCGCGCCACGTTTCGGCCACGCGCGGCATCGACGCGGGGGCGGATCAGGTCGTCGTCACGCCCGGGGCCAAGCCGCCCATCGGCTACACGTTCCAGACCTACGTGGACCGGGGCGATGAGGTCGTCTACCCGAGTCCGGGATTCCCCATCTACGAGTCGTGGGCCACGTTCGTCGGTGCGCGTCCGGTGCCTTTGCACCTCTCGGAGGAGAAGGGCTTCGCGTTCACGGCGGACGACCTCGGGGCGCTCCTCACCGAGCGCACCCGGCTCATCATCCTCTGCTCGCCGTCGAATCCGACCGGGGGCGTGCTGTCGGCCGAAGATCTTGCGGGCATCGCGGCGGTGATCCGCGAACGCTGTCACCCGGACGTCCGGATCTACTCCGACGAGATCTACGAGCACATTCTCTTCGACGGCCTGGAGCACCAGAGCATCGCGTCGCACGCGGGCATGGCGGAGAGGACGGTCATCGCGAGCGGCCACTCGAAGGGCTTCGCCATGACGGGGTGGCGCCTGGGCTGGGCCGTCCTGCCGACGCCGGAGGAGGCCGACGTCTTCAAGAATCTGAACATCAACATCATGTCGTGCGTGCCGCCGTTCCTGCAGGAGGGGGGACGGGCGGCGTACGAGGACCCGGAGACGGCCGGCGTCGTGGCGCACATGGTGGGGGCGTTCGAGCGGCGGCGGGACTTCATCGTGCCCGCGCTCAACGCGATCGAGGGCCTGAGTTGCCGGTTGCCGAAGGGGGCGTTCTACGTCTTCCCGAACGTGTCCGGCATGTGCGAGCGGCTGGGAGTGTTCGAGGCGCACGACGCCATGCCCCCGAAGTCCCGTGCGCGGACGACGCCGTCGGGGATGCTGCAGATGTTTCTGCTCTACCGGTACGGCGTGGCCACGATGGACCGGGCTTCGTTCTGCCGCATCGGCTCCGAGGGGCAGAACTTCCTCCGCATCTCGATCGCGAACAGCATGGAGGACATCGAGCGCGGCGTGGCCCGCATCGAGCGCGCCGCGGACGACCCGGACGGGTTCCGGGAGTTCCTGGCGACGGAGCGCCTGTGGGACTGAGGCCCGCCGTCGTAGCTCTTTGGCTGGCCATCGGCGCGAGTGCGGCGGAGGCCCAGTCTCGCTTCGCTGGATACGCCGGACTCGTGTTCGAGGCTCCCGCCGGCGTCGAAGCCGCGTCCTACGGGAACGCCCCCTACCTGCTCGGCAGCGGGGCCGAGTTGATCTTCTACGCGCCCGCCCTGATCGACCGCATCGACGGTCTGGCGGCGGGCCTCCAGCGTTACGGTTCCGAGGGAACGCTGGCGACGCTCGCGGGAGCCGGATCCATAGGACTTGGGGATTTTGCCGTAGGCCTGCAGTACTTCCGCTACAACACCGAACGATTCCCCGAAACGCCGAACCTCCAGTTTCCGGCCCTCAAGGGAGATGGCCCGCCGCTGACCGAGTTCGTCGTATCGTTTGGCTACGCTCGAGAACTCTTCGGTGCGGTCGGTGCGGGAATCGTGGCGAAGCACCTCGAGTACCAGTACCTCGGCCGGACGGAGCGAGCGACGCTGCTGGATGTCGGCGTCGCGCGAGGATTCGGCCCGACGATGGTCAGCATCGCCGCCCGCAACCTGGGGTCGGATCTGACCCACAGTGGGCGGGAACTCAGAGTTCCCCACGCAACTGACCCTGGGCATCTCGACGGAGAGCTTCGAGGTCGGGGAGCTGGACATGTTCCTCACCAGCCAGGTCGCCCGGCGCCGGGACGGCGAGATCATTCCGGCGGGCGGCGTCGAGGTCTCGTACTGGCCGGTTCAGGGCTACACGTTCCGCCTCCGTGCCGGACTCCAGCGCGTGGTGGAGGACAAGAGGAGCCCGTTCACCTTCGGCCTCGCCTTCACGGGCGACGCCCTGACCCTGGAGTACGCCTTCCAGGCCTTCGACGTGGACGGAAACGCCCACCGCTTCGGCCTCAGTTTCCGCTGACGCTACACCAGGTCGCGTCCTTCGCCTCCGATCCCTCAGCTTCCGGAAAAGCCGATGTCGTCCACGACGACGGTGCCGGCCGCGGTGCGGTCGAAGAGGAGGCGGATCTCGTCGAGCCGGGCGGGATCGAACGAGGGATTGGCCTCGACGAAGTCCGCCAGCGGGATGGAGAAGGACTGGAGCACGAGTTCCCACTGGTTGTCGAACGATTCCGCGTCGTTGCGGCGCCGCACGACGGTCTCGAGGGGTCGCCGGATGGGCCCGTAGTCCGACAGCCGCACGCCCGCCGACTTGCCGTCGGCGTCCGTCACGACGACGGACAGGTCCACGGGTTCGTCGTTCCCGTCCCGCCCGGCGTCGTCTCCACCGGCATCGCCGCCGCCGGCCTCTGCCTCGTCCTCCCCCCCGCCGGCCTGTGGCTCGTCGCCACCTTCCGGCCTTCTCGGCGAGGGACGACCCTCCACGGCGCCGAGCTGCAGATTCAGCCGCGAGGCTGCGCTCAGACCCCACTCCGCGGCCAATCCGTCCGGCAAAGAGATGCCGTAGCTGGCGGGCGTCCCCACCGCGTCCCCGTCGCCGGCGACGCGGTTGTTCCAGCCCAGCCGGAGCGCGTTGTTGCCCTGCGAACTCGACGTCGTGGGCCGGTTCCGTGAGCGCAGGTCCAGGAGGTTCTCCCGCCACGTCCCGAGCGAATCTCCCTCCAGCGTCACACCCGGTGCCGTGCCCGTGGTGAGGTCGATGTCCTCCTCGAACGACGCGAGCGCCCGGAAGCTGCTCGACTCGAACTGCGTGATGTACATCGTCTCCGGCAACCAGCCCCCGATCGTGCGATGGTCCCGGAACATCGGCATGTAGTCGGGGCGGTCGCGAAGCGTGGTCTCGAGAAAGGCGGAAATATAGATCTTCCCGAACTCCCTCTGCGCTTCTCCGTCTATGAGTCCCCGCAAGTCGAGGCGCCGCGCGCTCCGCGGCCCGTTGTCCTTGTTCCCCCAGACGGTATTCCACTGTCCGTGATTGGCCCGGTACATATAGATGGCGGTCTTGAAGTAGTCGCCACCATCCGTGAACGACAGGCGATTATAGAGGCGCAAGCCGTGAAAGCTCGTCACATCCCCGTCGTGCGAGCCGTGGAACACCATGTAGTTGACGTTCTCGACCGGGACGAGCCTGCCGGTGGGCAGGTACTGACCGTCCACCGGGGCGATGGCGATGATGCCGCGGATCCCGTGATTGAAGTCGAACTCGAGGGAAGCGTCGTCCGGATACCGGGACAACCGGTTGAAGGCCGCGGCATGGCCAACCGCTTCGCCCCCCCGGGAATGGCCGATGAGGGCGATGCGGTCGAAGTCGATCTTATCGTGGAACGGGGTGGATTCGTCCGCCGCGAATTCCTTGAAGGCGTCGATGTGCTTGAGAAGGAACCACCCCCGCCCGTCGTTCTCGTTGCGGATGCCGCCGTTGATGAAATTCATGTCGACGGAGGCGAACACGTAGCCCCGGCTGGCGAGCAACTCGCCGAGATAGCCGTATCCAGGGTCGGAGAAGTCCCTCATGTCGTGGTTCCCGTGGACGATGAGGACCAGCGGGAAGGGGCCCTCCCCCTCGGGATACCATGCGCGTCCGTTGATCGGGAATTCCTTCGGCGTGAAGCCCCAGTAGCCGTTCCGCTCGCTCGCGGACTGGCCGAGAGAGACGAGCTTCGAGGCGTCGACCGTCTCCGTCACGATCGACACGGAGTCCCGGTACTCGGGCCGGCGCTTGTCCGTGCCGCTCCCGTAGTAGAGGCGCGAGACAGGGTAGGGCCCGGGAAGGGCGGGGTGGTCGGCGTCCAGCGACTGCTCGGCGAGGACCGTGGCGTGATCCGACGGCGTGAGTTGCAGCGGACCGTAGCAGCCCGCGACCGCAGCCGCGGCGACAATCCACGCCAGAGCCGCCGTCGGGAGAAGGCGCCGTTCGCTCAACCGCCCAGATCCTCCAGGTTCGGATCCAACTCTCCGCCTTCGGGCCCCTCGAGCGAGAACCTGAACTGTTCGGCCAGTTCCGGGTCGTCCTCGATCTCCAGAACGCGCTTGGCGATGTACTCGCCGAGCACCGGCCCCTGCTTGAAGGACTCGGCCGTCCCCAGGCCCGCGAGCCACACGTTGTCGAAGTCGGGATGCCGGTCGATGAGGAAGTTGCGGCTGGGACCGAAGCAGTAATGGCAGGCGCGCGTCTCGTTGACCGCCGCGCCCACCAGGTCGGGGAAGTAGCGCTCGAGGACCTGGCGCGGCCGCTCGTGGGCCTCCGGCGGCACCCAGCGGTCGCTCGTGTCCGGATCGTCGCCGGCCTGCCCGCCGACCCGCACGCGGAAGCCGCGGTGGTCCGGGCCCAGCGCCGGCCACCCGGTACAGCCCGGGACGCCGTAGCTCGGCATGTTGGGGAACATGAAACGCCGGTCCGGCACGGCGAAGTAGAAGACGTTGCCCACGGGGATGCGGATCCGGTCCCCGAACAGTTCCGGGAACGTCTTCCCCATCCACGGCCCCACCGCGAACACGAACGTCGAGGCCGCCAGAGATTCGTCGCCGCCGAGCGTCACGTCGTTCAGCCGGCGACCGTCCGATCCCCCGAGAGCCGCGCGCGCGATCCGGATCTCGCCCCCCTCCATCTCGAACCGCTTCGCCACCGACTCGATGGCCCGCCGCGCCCGCACGACACCCGCGTTGGGTTCATGGAGTCCGAGGGAGATCCCCTCCTCGGTCCGGATCCAGGGCCAGCGGTAGTTGATCTCGTCTACGTCGAGCAGCTCGTAGTCGACCCCGAGCCGGTCCCACTGGGCCATCGTGTCTTCGAGATAGGGGACCAACTCCTCACGGAGTATGAGATCGCCCGTCTGGTAGAAAACCCGCGGCAGGAGGAGTTCCTGTCCCTCCTCATCCCACTGGATCCAGCGGCGGATGGCCTCGTTGGCCCAGCGATTCCACACGAAGCCCTCGGGACGCCCGCCGTAGGAGGACCGGACGCCGCGCGTTTCCCCGCCCGAGGTGGAGCGCGAGTTGCCGGGGCCGTAGGCGTCGAGCACGGTGACCGTGGCCCCGAGTCGGACGAGGTTCAGCGCGGTCCAGATCCCGAAGTTCCCGGCTCCGACTACGACGATGTCCGGGGGTTGGCCGGCGGGGCGTCGCACGGGCACCGAGCGAGGAGGCGGCGGAGCGCCCGGAACGGGGGATGAGCCGCCGAGCGACAGCCCGGCCGCAGCCGCCCCGGCCGTCGCGCTCTTCAGGAACTCCCGTCGATCGATCGCCAAGTGGCGCGTCCCCTTCCGAAGCGAGTCAAATGCGGCGTCAAAGTAACAACAGGGCGGCCGCCCGTCGCGCTGTGCTACCGGCGCTCGAAGTCCGCGTCCATGAGAAGCCACGTGTTCGGGTCGAAGACGACGTCGAGCGGCTCCGCCGGGACGGGGATCGTGAACCGGCCCTGCCGTCCATCGACGTCGATCACTTCGACTCGAGGCGGCCGAACGCCCCCGTGCACGCCGCCCTCGATCGGGCCATCCGGGGGAAGGTGGATCGCGATCTCCGCCGGCATGCGGAATGTGTAGCGTTCGTCCTGCGTCTGCCGGAGATCGATGTGAATCGCCCCCGCCGCCTCGTCGTAGCTCCAGCCGCCCTCGAACTCCAGCCACCCGCCGCGGTAGAGCCACTGGTCGAAGAACGTCCGCAGATCGAGGCCCGACGCCTCCTCCATCGCCCGCCGAAAATCCGCCGTCGTCGCGTTCAGGTTCCGGAATTCCCGGTAGTACGCCTGGATCCCGGCCCAGAACGCGTCCTCCCCGACGACCCCGCGCAGCATGTGCAGCACCCACGACCCCTTCTGGTAGGTCCCCGGCCCGCTCGTGACCAGGCCCATGTCCGAGAGATTGTCGTGGACGATCCGGTAGTCCGGGTTCACCAACATGAAGTCCCGGATGCGGTCGCGGCTCACCTTCAACCGCTCGATGAACTCGTCTTGCCCGTATTGATGTTCGATAAAGAGGAGCGTGAAGTAGGTCGCGAACCCCTCGCTCAGCCAGACGTCATCCCAGTCGTATTCGGTGACGGAATTCCCGAACCACTGATGCGCCACCTCGTGGATGATCACGTTCCGCCAGCGCACGTCCCGCTCGCCCGTGACCGAGGCGTCGCCGTAGAAGATGGCGGTGGCCGCCTCCATGCCGCCTCCGACGCTGTTCGACTGCACGTTCGCCAGCTTCTCGTAGGAGTAGGGGCCGACCATGTCGCCGTAGAACTCCATCGCCTGCTTCGTCGGCACCGCGAAGTCATGGAAGCCGGCGTCGCGATCCTGCGGGTAGACCCACGTCTGGATCGGCATCCCGTTGTAGTAGTCCACGGTCTGCACGGCGAAGCGGGCCGCCCCGAGCGCGTACAGCCAGGTCGCGATCGGGACGGACTGCTTCCAGTGTGAGCGGCGCGTGCCGTCCAGGAGGTCGGTCTCCTCGATGAGCAGTCCGTTGGAGATGACCTGGTAGTGGGCCGGCGCCGTGACGATGAGTTCGTTCGTCGCCTTGTCGTACGGGTGATCGATCGTCGGCAGCCAGTTCCGGGCCTTGTTGGGCCAGTTGTCGCTGAAGAAGGTCCGGTCCCCGTGCTTGTTGGGCCCGATGATGAGACCGGTGGCGGGCAGGCCCTCGTACGCGACCGTGATCTGACGCCGCTCGCCGGCCTCCGTGGGACTCGCGAGCGCGATGAAGAGCGCGTCCTCCCGGTGGTCGAACGCCAGCGGGCCGTCCGCTCCCGTCACCGCCTCCACGCGCATGCCGGTCCCGTCGGCATTCTGCTCGATCAGATCCAGCCGCACCTCATCGATTCCCGCCTCGAGGAAGCGGAGATCGATCGTCGCCTCGCCCGAGATCATGTCCGTCTCGTCGCTCAGCGTGAGCGCGAACGCATAGTTGAGCGCATCGATGGCCGGGTTCTTCGGATACGTGTCCAGCGCCATCCGTTCCGAAGACGGCCCCCGGGACGGCTCCGGCCCGACCCCGCCCGGTTCCGGAGCCTGGCGAAACCCGTCGTGGGACGAACCCAACGCGAACGATGAGACCAGCAGGAGCGACAGGGCGTATTTCATCGGCACCTCGTAGCAGCAGTTCCGCGTCCGCCCCCAACCTGCACCGCAACGCCCACTCCCCGCACCTCCCTCCCGCGAGCGGGGCGCGCACGCTGAAGTCGGACCTGTCACACCGATTGACGGCTTTCGGAACCGATCCTTACGCTCCGACAGTCTGCTTCACGAAGGAGGTCGTCCCATGTCGATTCGACGATTCACCCTCTTGCTCGCCGCCGGGCTGATCACCGCGTGGGTGCCATCCAACGCGACCGCGCAGGAGACGGTCGCCATCGTCGGGGCCACGGTCATCGACGGGAACGGCGGAGAACCCCTGCCGGGTGCCACCGTTGTGGTGGAAGGCGCTCGCATCGTCTCGGTGGGACCGAGCGCTTCGACCGTCGTGCCCGATGGCGCGCGGGTCATCGACGGGGCGGGGAAGTTCCTCACGCCCGGCTTCGTGGACACGAACGTGCACACGAGCCTCTACGGCGCCGGCTTCGGGAAGCACCGGAAGGAGAACGCGGTCTTCTACTGGGAGCGCGGGGCGGAGATCGCCCTCGAAGCCGCGCAGATGCACCTGAAGCACGGCGTGACGCACCTGCGCGACAGCTACGGCCAGCTCCCGCAACTCATCGAAGTACGCGACGCCATCGCCGAGGGCCGCGAAATTGGCCCGCGGATGCAGGTCGCCGGCAACATCGTCGGCTGGGGCGGCGCCTTTTCCGTCACGTTCTCCCTGATCGCCGACTCGGATCTGTCCCTGTGGGAGGAGCAGTTCTCCGACCACCTCGCGCAGGGTGCCGGCGAGGACCTCATGGACATGTACCCGGAGGAACTCCGCGTCGCGATCAACGACTACCTCGACAAGGGCGTGGACTTCGTGAAGTACGGGGGGAGCAGCCACTGGTCCTATCCGACCATGATCGGCTTCTCTCCCGAGGCGCAGCGGGTGATCGTGGAGGAGACCCACAGGCGCGGACTCGTCGCCGAGACGCACGCCACCAATCCGGAGAGCCTGCGACTCGCCGTCGAAGCCGGGATCGACCTCATCCAGCACCCGGAACTCCTGGCCGGCCGGCCGTATTCGGAGGAGTTGCTGGCGCAGATCCGCGAGCGCGGCGTGATCTGCTCCATGCTCGTCAACACGATCACGGGCGCGGCGTGGGAGCAGCACCTGGCGGATGTCGCGGCCGCCGAGCAACGCCTCGCCAGCGAGGGGAAGGCCGCCGAATGGGGGCGCCTGCGCCGGCCCGTCGAGCGGGAGAAGACGTCGTTCGAGCTGCGCCGCGAGCGCAACGCCCTCGGCCACGGCAACGCCATGCGCCGCCAGAACGCGAAGAGCCTCATCGATGCGGGCTGCATCGTCACGCTCGGCACGGACAACTTCCCCGCCGCCGACATCCAGTTCCTGCGCGAGCCGAAGCCCATCTGGCAGGAACCGGGCATCGGCACGCTGATGGCCATCGAAGGCCTCGTCGAGCTCGGCATGACCCCGTCGGAGGCGATCGTGGCCGGCACGCGCAACGGCGCCTTCGCCGCCCGCGGTCTCGAGGATTTCGGCACGATCGAGGCCGGCAAGTTCGCGGACCTCGTCCTCCTCGACGCGAACCCCCTGGACGACATCCGCAACATCCGCCAGCAATCGATGGTGATGAAGGAAGGAAAGGTCATCGACGTCGGTGCCCTCCCCACAAGCCCCGTCATGTTCGTCCGCTAGCCTCCACGAACGCCGAGTCAGCGAAGGGCTGGCGACTGACGTGGGTGCCCGGTAGAGTCCCGCGCATGGATCTCATGCTGAAGGGGAAGGTTGCGGTGGTCACCGGCGGGAGCCGGGGGATCGGCCTCTACATCGCGCGGGCGCTGGGGGCGGAGGGCGCGCGGCTGGCGCTGTGCGCGCGCAACCGCGATCCGCTCGAAGAAGCGGCCGAGTCGCTGCGTGCCGATGGTGTGGCGGACGTTCTCACCGTGGCCTGCGATATCGCCGAGGAAGGCGGTGCGGCGCAGCTCGTCGAGGCGGCGGTCGACCGCTACGGGGCGCTGGACGTCCTCGTGAACAACGTCGGGGGCAACCGGCGCGGGAAGTTCGAGGAGACGAGCGATCAGGACTGGCTGGACATCCTCCAGCTCAACGTCCTGTCGGGCTTTCGGGCCAGCCGGCTGGCGATCCCCCACATGCGGGCGGCGGGCGGTGGGTCGATCGTCTTCGTGTCGTCCGTCTTCGGGCGCGAGAAAGGCGGCCCCGGACTCTCGATCTACAACACGACGAAGACGGCGCTGATCTCGGCCGCCGGGATCATGGCGCTCGAGCTCGCGAAGGACGGCATTCGCGTGAACTGCGTCGCGCCGGGCTCGATCCAGTTCCCCGGCGGGAGCTGGGACAAGCGCGTGAAGTCGGACCCGGAGGGGATGCGGAAGTTCGTGGAGGCGAACCTCCCGCTGGGACGGTTCGGGCGGGCCGACGAGGTGGCGGACGTCGTGACGTTCCTGGCCTCCGAGCGCGCCAGCCTGATCACCGGCGCCTGCATCGCCGTGGACGGTTCACAGGGCCGCTCCCTCGTCTGACCGCCTCCTGCTAGGCGAAGCGGACGAGCTTCACGTCCAGTTCGCGGGTCGTTTCCGCCGGGGCCCTCCACTGGATGAGGATGGGGCTCTGGTAGGTTCCCCACGGGATCTCGCCGTTTCCATCCCCGTCACGGTCGATCACGGGCAGGCTGATCTCCCGACTGAGGCCCTGGAAGCGGCGCACCGGAAGCGCCAGCGCCCGGTTCAGCACGCGCGCGATCACGGACTCGTCCACGCCGATCCGCTCCAGGACCCGGTTCATGATGTGGACGGCCTCCACCGTGGCGGTGTCGATGACGGGTCCGGGAGAGGTTCGCAGCACGGTCGTGCCCATCTTGGCGACGTTGAGCGCTCTCCCCGACAGCCGCAGCGCCTTCCCCGGCAGCCGTAGCGCCTTGCCCGGAAGCGACAGCGGCGTTCGCAGGATCTCCTTGCCCTGATCGGCCATGAATCGCAGGGGGCTGAGGAGGGCGCCGCGGAGGTCGCGCGTCATCAACAGGGGCTCGAACTCGTTCACCGTCAGGCTGGCGTTGGTTTCCCGCGGCGCGAGCGAGATATCGAGCCGCCCGAACGAGATCCCGTGTTCCTCGACCAGGTCCTGGAGCCGATCCACGAAACCGGCGCCCGGCTCCCTGAGGTCGATGGCATCGATCGCCCGCGGCGAAGCTTCGATGCTCAACTGCGTTTGGGCCACGACTTCTTCCGAACCGTATCCCACGACCGTCGTCCGCCGATTGCGCGTCCCGCCCCTGTGGACGCCATCGAGATCGACGAACCAGACCGGCCGGCCCTCTTCGTTGTCGTACGAGGTGGCGCTCTGGAGCCCGGCGGAGATGAACGTCAGGTGCGAGTCCGCGTTCTCGGGCTCCGTGGCCTTTTGTTCCTCCGACAGTTCGGTCCGCAGCTCGAGTTCATCGTGCTCGTATCCGGCGTTGGGCGGAAAGATCTCGTGGAAGACCTTGATGTACTCCCGCAGCCTCTTGCGGTCGTAGTCGAGCCGCTGCGCCAGCCGCTGGTCCAGATATCCCGCCGTCGTGTGGTGGGAGATGTAGAGCGCCTTCGGATACCGGGCGAACTCGGCTCCGAACTCCTCGGCCAGCCTCGCGCGCACGTCGATGAAGTCCGTGCGGGACGCGGGCCTGATCCCGAGCGTGGCCTTGAACGGGGGATCCGAAGACACGCCTACGACACTTTCCCTAGGGTCGCCACAGCCATCCGTGTCGATCTTCGATCCGCCCGGTCTGTATGCCGTGGAGTTCCGCCTTGAGCCGCGCCGCGAGGGAGCCGGGGCGCTGCGGAAGCAGCACGTCCGTCCCGTCGATGCCGAGGCGGTCGATGGGCTGGACCGTGGCGGCCGTGCCCGAGCCGAACGCTTCCTCCAGCGTGCCGGCGGCGTGCGCCTCCAGCAGCTCGTCCACCGAGATGCGGCGCTCCTCGCACGGGATCCCGAAGTCCGCGCACAGCCGGATCAGGGAGTCGCGCGTGACGCCCGGGAGGATCGTCCCCTCGAGCGGGGGCGTGATCGCGGTCCCGTCGATGACGAACCACATGTTCATCACGCCGCACTCCTCGACGTACCGGCCCTCGTGGCCGTCGAGCCAGATCACGTTGTCGTACCCCTGCGCCTGCGCCTGCTGGGAGGCCAGCATCGTCGGTCCGTAGTTGGCCGCGGGCTTGTGGCCGCCGGTACCGCCGGGGAAGGCCCGCACGAACTTGCGCGTCGTCACGAGGCTGACCGTCTCCGACCCGGTGAAGTAGAGCCCGACCGGCGCCGTCATCAGGACGAACCGGAAGGAGCGGCCCGACACGACGCTGAGCGTCGGATCCGTGCTGAAGTAGCTGGGGCGGATGTAGAGCGCGCCCTGCTCGGCGGTAGGCAGCCAGCCGCGGTCCACGTCGAGCAGTTCCCGCATCGCGTCGAAGAACAGATCCTTCGGGAGTTCCGGCATCACGAACCGGGTCGCCGTGCGGTTGAACCGCTTCTGATTCATGTCCGGCCGGAAAACGGCGAGGTCGCCCCCGGGGGTCATGTGCGCCTTGAACCCCTCGAACATCGAAACGGCGTACTGAAGTCCCTTCGAACTCGGGTAGATCGGCATCGGGCCATAGGGCCGGATCTCCGCGTCCGTCCATTCACCGTCGATGTTGTCGGCCACGAACATGTGGTCCGACCAGATCGAGCCGAACGGAAGGTTGTCGAAGTCGACGGATTCGAGCCGTGAGCGCTCGATGTGTCTGAGGGGGAATCTCGTGGTGATCGTCGCCATTATCTCTCGCCTGTAGTCAGTCGTCTGTGATCGGTCGTCGTCGGCTTGCCCATCGATGCCGCGCCGTTCCCCTGGCGGAGTGCGGGATAGGCAGGATGCGACAGCCTAACGCGCACCGTCCCGCCCTGCCAACCGCCGGCGACCTCGCCGGAGCGGGCGGCTACTCGCGAGCCGAGCAAGCTGTTAGTCTCAATTTACGCACGACCCGCTGAAACGAGGAGGTTCCCGCATGTTCCGCGCCCCCCGCCGCGTTCTCTCCGTCGCCGCCGCGCTGGCCTCCCTCGCCGTCCTCGTCCCGGGCGGCGGGCCGCTGCTTGGCCAGACCACCGCGATCGTCGGCGCGACCCTCATCGATGGGAATGGCGGCCCTCCTCTCGCCGATGCGACCGTTGTCGTGGAAGGGGACCGCATCGCGGCCGCCGGGCCGCGGGCCGAAGTCGACGTGCCGGATGGCGCGCGCGTCATCGACGGCGCCGGCAAGTTCGTCACGCCCGGCTTCGTGGACACGAACGTCCACATCTCCCTGTACGGCGGGGGAAACAAGGACCGGAAGGAAAGTTCCGTCTTCTACCGGTTGATGGGACCCGAACTCACGCTCGAGGCCGCGCAGATGCACCTCAAGTTCGGCGTCACCCACCTCCGCGACAGCTACGGCGCGCTCCCGGAACTCCAGCAGGTGCGGGACGCCATCGCGTCGGGCAAGGCCATCGGGCCGCGGCTCCAGGTCGCCGGCAACATCGTCGGCTGGGGCGGCCCCTATTCGATCACCTTCGCCCTCATCCCCGAGGACGACCTCTCGCTCTACGAGGAACAGTTCTCCGACCACATCGCCCAGGGCGCGGGCGAGGACCTGATGGACCTGTATCCCGAGGAACTGCGGGTGAGGATCCGCGAGTACCTGGACAAGGGCGTCGACTTCCTCAAGTACGGGGGGACGAGCCACTGGGCGTTTCCCACGCTGATCGGGTTCTCGCCGGCGGCCCAGCGGGTGATCGTCGAGGAGACGCAGGCGCGCGGCCTGATGGCGGAGACCCACTCCACGAATCCGGAGGGGCTGCGGCTCTCCGTCGAGGCGGGGATCGACCTCATCCAGCACCCCGAGGTACTCGCGAACCGCGAGATGTCGGACGCGCTCGTCCAGCAGATCGTGGACCGCGGCATCGTGTGCTCGATGCTCGTGAACACGATCACCGGTCCCGCCTGGGAGAACCACCTGGCGAACCGGGCGGCGGCCGAGGAACGCCTGGCCCGCGAGGCGGAGGGAGCCCGGGCGCGCGAGTGGGGTCGGCTGCGGCGTCCCGTGGAGCGGGAGAAGACGAGCTACCAGATTCGCCGCGAGCAGCGGGCGCTGGGATTCGGGACGGAGATGCGCCGCCTGAACGCGCGGAAGCTGATCGACGGCGGCTGCATCACCACTCTCGGCACGGACAACTATGCGGGCGTGGCGACGGAATACGGACGCGCGCCCAAGCCCATCTGGCAGGAGCCCGGCATCGGGACGATCCTCGCCATCGAGGGTCTCGTCGAACTGGGGATGACGCCGGGCGAGGCGATCGTCGCCGCCACCCGCAACGGCGCCATTGCGGCGGGCGCGCTCGACGAGTTCGGCACGATCGAAGCCGGCAAGCTCGCCGACCTCCTCGTGCTCGACGCCGACCCGCTCGCCGACATCGCGAACATCCGGAAACAGTCGGTCGTCATGGCCGCCGGCAGGATCGTCGACGTCGACGCGCTGCCGACCGAACCCGTCTACTTCAAGCGTTGAACTCATGAAACTCCGAGAACTCACGAAACTTCCGAAACAGGAGCGTCGGATGCTTCCGGTCTCTGATCCGTCCCGTCCTCACGTCCGTCTCCGCCGCCGGTTCGTACTCGCGGCCGCCTTTCTCCTCGCGCCCGCCGCGCTGGCCGCCCAGGAGGTCAAGCCGGCGCTGGATCACGAGGACACGTACCGCTGGAACTCCATCGGCGGCCGCACGATCTCGGCGGACGGTGCCTGGCTCGCCTACGTCCTGACGCCCTGGGACGGCGACCCCACGCTCGTGATCACGCGCAGCGACGGCTCGGCGGAACTCCGTTTCCGGGGTCGCTCGCCCTCCTTCACGCGGGACTCGCGGCACCTCGCCTTCCGCGTGCCGCCGGTGAAGGCGGTGGTGGATTCGCTTCGCCTCGAGGGAACGCGCGGGGGCGATCTGCCCGGCGACTCGCTCGCCGTCGTGAACCTGGCCGAAGCGTTCGCGGACGGTGCCGGAGATGACGGCGGAGTCCGGCGCGCCGGCCCCATCGATTCCTTCCGGGTCCCGGAGGATGGGGGCGCCTTCGTCGCGTACCTCCTGTCCGAGAATCCCGAGGAAGAAGAGGAGGAAGAAGAGGCCGAGGCCGAGGAAGCCGCTGAGGAGGAGACCGAGGAAGAGGGAGAAGAGGAGGAGGAGAGGAGCGTTCCGCGGAGTACGAGAAGCGGCACGAGAAGGAAGATGGGACGCCGCTCGTGCTCCTGAATCTCGACACGGGCGAGGAGCACAGCTTCGCCGACGTCGTGTCCTACACGGTCGCGGACGCGGGGAACGGTCTCGCGTACGTGGCCTCGACCGAGGACGAGGGCGGGGACGGGCTCCATCTCGTGGATCCGGCGACCGGCCAGAGCGTGGAGGTCCTCGCCGGAGAGGGCCACTACGAGCAGGTCGCCTTCGACGAATCGGGCGAACGCCTCGCCTTCCTGAGCAACGTGGACGAATGGGAGATGGACCAGCCGTCCTTCGCCCTCTACCGGTCCGATGGCGGGGCGGCGGAGAAGGTCGCGGACCACGAGACGGGCGGCGTGCCCGCCGGCTGGTGGATCAGCGAGAACGGGGCCGTCTCGTTCAGCGAGGACGGGGATCGTCTCTTCTTCGGCACCGCGCCGCGCCCCGAACCCGAGCCGGACGAGGAGATCCTCGACGCGGACCGGGTGACGCTCGACATCTGGAACTGGCGCGACCCCTACCTGCAGCCGATGCAGCTCGTGCAGGCGAACCGCGAACGCAACCGCTCCTACCTGGCGGTGGCGCACGAGGGCCGGGACGCCGTCGTGCAGTTGGGCACCGCGAGCATCCCCGACGTGTCGCGCCCCGAGAGCGGCATGAGCGACTACGTCCTCGCCACGAGCGACATGCCGCACCGCCAGAAGGTCTCGTGGGACGGGCGCTACGAGGACGCCTACGCGGTGGACGTCCTGACCGGCGAACGCCGCATGATCGTGGAGGCCGTGCGCGGCTTCGGGGGCGCCAGCCTCTCGCCGGATGGGACGTACGCGTACTGGTGGGACGAGACGGATCGGGACTGGAAGGCCGCGCCGATGGACGGCTCCGGACCCGCGCGCAGCCTGACCGGGAGTCTGCCGGTCGCCTTCTACAACGAACTCGACGATCACCCGCAGGGGCCGCCCCCCTACGGCGGCGCGACGTGGGTCGAGGGGGACGCCGCCATGCTCGTGTACGACCGCAACGACGTGTGGCGCGTCGATCCGAGCGGCGCTGAGCCTGCCGTGCGTCTCACGGAGGGAAGGGAGGCCGACCTCCGCTACCGCGTGCAGCGCGTGGCCGAGGGCGGAGGCGGCAACTTCTTCGGCTTCGGCTTCGGCGGCGGCGGCGCGGGCGAGGGCCTTGAGGAGGGCGAGGTCCTCTTCTCCGTGTTCGACATGGGCACGAAGGCGTCCGGGTTCGCGCGCGGCCGGACGGACGAGGCGGGCCGGGTCGAGGAACTCGTCATGGGCGACGTGCGCTACGCGTCGCCGACGAAGGCCGAGGACGCCGAGCGCTACGTGTGGACGCGCCAGACGTTCGTCGAGTTCCCGGACCTGTGGGTCGGCGACGCCGACTTCGGGAACGCGCGCAAGGTGAGCGACGCGAACCCGCAGCAGGCGGAGTACCGCTGGGGGAGCGCCGAACTCGTCCACTGGATGTCGAACGACCGCACGCCCCTCGACGGCATCCTGATCAAGCCGGACGGCTTCGACCCCTCGCAGCAGTATCCGCTCATGGTCTACTTCTACGAGCGCATGTCCGACGGGCTGCACAGCTACCAGCCGCCGCTGCCGAACCGGGCCTCGGTCCGCTTCTCCTTCTACGCGAGCCGCGGCTACGTCGTGTTCGTCCCCGACATCCCGTACGAGATCGGCTATCCGGGCGAGAGCGCGCTCGACGCCGTCGTGCCCGGCGTGCAGGCGCTCATCGCGCAGGGGTTCATCGACCCGGACCGGGTCGGCGTGCAGGGCCACTCGTGGGGCGGATACCAGATCGCCTACATGATCACGAAGACGAACGTCTTCGCGGCGGCGGAGGCCGGCGCGCCCGTGTCGAACATGACGAGCGCCTACGGCGGCATCCGCTGGCAGAGCGGGATGAGCCGCATGTTCCAGTACGAGCGCACGCAGAGCCGCATCGGCGGGACGCTGTGGGACGAGCGCGACCGCTACATCCACAACTCGCCCGTCTTCTTCGCCGACAAGATCCGGACGCCGCTCCTCATGCTCCACAACGACGAGGACGGCGCGGTGCCGTGGTACCAGGGGATCGAGATGTTCGTTGCCATGCGCCGGCTGGAGCTGCCCGTGTTCATGCTGAACTACAACGGTGAGGGACACGGGCTCGGACGCCAGGCGAACCAGGAGGACTGGGCGATCCGCATGCAGCAGTTCTTCGACCACTATCTGATCGACGCCCCGGCCCCGCGCTGGATGGAGGAAGGCGTCCCGGCCGTCGTGAAGGGCCGCGACCTCGGCCTCGAACTCATCGGCAAGCCGGTCTCCGAGGAAGGCGGCGTCTCCAGCGAGCGCGGCAGTTCCGGCGAGCGCGGCGCCTCCCGTGGATAGGAGCCGACGGCAGTTGCCCGAGGCGCTTCTTCGAGCCTCCGCCCCGACGGGGGCCGCCCTCGCGATCGGTCTCGCACTCGGCCTGACCCCCGGGCCCGCGCAGGGTGCGGGCTCCCCGCGCCCCTTGCTCCCGCACTCCCTGCAGGAGGTGACCGTCGACACCCTCGAGGGCGGGCGCATCCTCGTGAGGAACGCTGCCCCGGGACGTGGCGGCGGGCCCGACGAATGGCGCCTCGTCGAGGAACTCCGGCTCGGCGAGGTGGACGGCGCCGGGCCGGAAGTGTTCGGGAATGTGCACGAGGTCACCGTGGACGGGCGGGGCAACATCTACGTGCTGGATGTCGGCTCGAAGGAGGTCCGCGTCTTCGACCGCGAGGGCCTGCACCTCCGAAACATCGCGCGCGGGGGCGAGGGTCCCGGTGAGGTGCGCTACCGGGAGTTCTCTTCGGCGCAGAGAATCGTGTTCCAGCCGCCGAACCGGCTTTGGATCGGCGACGGCTTCCAGCAGCTGAGCTTCGATTCGCTCGGGAACGAACTGAGTCGGGTGGGTGGTGGGTTCCGCGGCCCGCGGAGCAGAGTCGTCGACGCCGACGCCGACGGATTCGTCTATCAGCAGGTGAGGGTCAGCGAGCGCACGACTTCGGGAGATCAGACCGTTTCGCACAGCCGCACCTATGGCGTGCGTCTGCCCGTATACCCGGAGCATCCCAACCCGGTTCTGCCGCGGGACTCTGTCGTGTTCGACAGTCAGATCTCCACGAGTACCGTGCAGACTCGATCGGGCAGTGGCGGGAACGTCGCCGTCACCGGTACCTTCAGGGTCCCTGTTCCGAGGCGAGTCTGGGCGTTCGCAGGCGGCGAAACCGTCTGGGTGGCGAACAGGGCGGTCCAGCGCTTCCACGAGGTCACCTTCGCCGGGGACACCGTCCGCACTATCGAACTCGGCAATCCTCCGTCACCCCCACCCGACGATTCCGACGAATCGGAGTTCAAGCCCCTGATCGCGGGCCTGGAAGTGTCGCCCGAGGGCTGGCTATGGGTGCGACGGCATCCCGAAGATGTTGACGAGGATCCGACCTGGGATCTGTTCGACAACTGTGGTCGTTTCCGGGGCGAGGTGTCGACACCGGCGCGCCTCCAGGTCTACTCGTACCCGCGCGGCCCCCTCGTCCCGATGGATGTCGGTCCCAGGGGCATCGTCCACGGCATCGCCCGCGACGCGCTCGACATTAGCTACGTGCTTCGCCTGCGGCTTGAGAGCACGAGCGGCACCCCCGTCACTGCGGAGGCATGCCGCTGGTAAACGACGGCAGGTCCACGCGACAAGGACGAACGAGCGGGTGAGGAACCGGCTCGGATCGCTGCGGTTTCCGCATCCGCTGACGCTGCTCACGGTCGCGATCCTGGCGGCCGCGGCGCTGTCGTACGTCCTGCCGGCCGGGGAGTACGAGCGGCGGGACGATCCCGTGACGGGGCGCAGCGTGGTGGTGCCCGGGACCTTCCACGAGGTCGAAGCCAACCGGATCGGCGCCTTCGAGGCCATCGTCGCGATCCCGCGGGGGATGGCGGACCGCGCCGATGTCGTGTTCCTCATCTTTCTCATCGGCGGGGCGTTCGCCGTGTTCGATGCGACGGGGGCCCTCCGACGCGGCGTCACGTGGCTCGTTCGAGGCCTCGAGGGGCGCGAAATCCTCGCGATCCCCGTCGTTTGTCTCGCCTTCGCGGCGGGCGGCGTGACGGAGAACATGCAGGAGGAGATCATCCCCCTCGTTCCCGCGCTCATGCTCCTCACCAAACGGCTCGGCTACTCTCCGATGGTGGGCGTGGCCGTCAGCGCGGGCTCCGCCTTCGTCGGGTCGGCCTTCAGTCCCATCAACCCGTTCCAGGTTCTGATCGCCCAGCAGGTGGCGGAGGTGCCGGCGCTTTCGGGCAGCCTCTTCCGGATCGCATTCCTCGCCATCGCCCTCGGTCTCTGGATCTGGTGGACGATGCGCTACGCCGCCCGCACCCGCGTCCCTCCGGAAGATGCGGACGCCTCCGAACCCGATGCCGCGTTCGGATGGAGGGACGGGACCATCTTCGCCATCGTCATCGCCACGTTCGGCATCCTCGTGTGGGGGCTGGTCGGGCTGAAGTGGGACTTCGACCACATGTCGGCGCTCTTCTTCATCATGGGGATCGTGGTGGGGATCATCGGGCGGCTCGGCGTGACGGGGACGGCGAAGGCCTACGCGGAAGGCTTCCGGTCGATGGGATACGCGGCGCTCCTCATCGGCTTCGCGCATGCGATCTACGTGGTCATGGTGGACGGCCGCATCATCGACACGATCGTGCGCGGGCTGTTCATCCCGCTCGCGGATCTGCCGCTCGCGCTTTCGGCCATCGGCATGTCGGCCGCGCAGGGCGTGCTGCATTTCGCCGTGCCCAGCGTGAGCGGCCAGGCGGTGCTCACGCTCCCGGTCCTCGTGCCGCTCTCGGACCTGCTGGGACTCTCACGGCAGATCACGATCCTCGCCTACCAGTACGGGGCGGGGCTGTGCGAACTCATCACGCCCACCAACGGCGCGCTGATGGCGATCCTGGCCGCGAGCGGCGTCCGCTACGAGTCGTGGCTTCGCTTCGTGATCCCGCGCTACCTCATGCTGATGGCGCTCGGAGCAGTCGCCCTCGTCATCGCCCTCGCCATCGGCTACAGCTGACGCTCACACGTTCCTGCGGGAACGCCGCCATCCGCGCTCGGCGTTCCCGCGGGAACGTCTCCCGCCGGAACTCCCCTCAGAAGTTCTTGCGATCGGCCGAACAGGCCGGTGAAGTCCCGAGCCACCCCGTCGCCCAGCCGGCGGGGCCGGCGGTGGTCCAGGCGTCGCGCGCCAGCCAGTCCATCGCGGGCTGCCCGATCGGCGCGCCCGGCGGCGCGTTCGGCGTCCCCGGCATCTCGTAGGGCGCCGACGGCTTCTCGAGGAAGCGCTCGATGTCGCGGTCGACCAGTTGCACGAAGGCCGCGTCTCTCTCCGGCGGGGGGTTCGCCGCCATCTCAGCCCTCAGGTCCACAAGCTTCCGGGTCGCAAGGGCCCGCACATGCGGCATGGAGGCCCCATCGGCGAGCGCCATGATCCGGTCCACGAGCACGCGGTAGGCCGCGAGCCGCAGTTCGGTGCGATAAAGCGTCTCGTTCGGCTCGGGGCGGACCGCATCGACCAGAGCGGTCAGTACTTCGGCGAGCCCCGGCAGGCTCGGGTCGAGCGCGTGCTGCTGCACGAGCCGCGCCGCCCGCGACGGTTCGAGGACGCGTGACACGGTGTGGTCCGTCGCCACCACCGCCGGCGTGACGGCATCGAAGGCCGGCCCGGTGTAGCGCGGAAACGTCTCGCGCGAGCGCCCGAAGCCCGGCGGCCGAGGCGGCAGCAATTCAAGCACACCAGCGGGGATCTCCAACTCCGCCGGCCGCATCGTCCGGGCCAGCGCGCCGAGCGCCGCCCGCTGCGCCTCGCCGGCGACGCGCTTCACGGGCGTCCGCCCATCCCCGCGGAAGGCGTAGACGTACTCCAGCCCTCCGAGCAGAGAGGCGGCCGCGTCCACCTGGTAGCGATGGTGCATGTACAGCGGGACCAGCGCCTCCTCGACCGTGACGATCGGCCGCCCGGCGCGGATCGCACGCTCGCCGAAGCGGTCCAGCGAGTGCCGCCGCACGTCCATCATCCGCTCGAGTTCCGCGGCCGCGTCCACCCCGTTCGACCACTGGTCGGCGCGCGCGTGGATGCTGATGTCCTGGTTCGTGAAGAGGATGACGTCCTCCTCCCAGGCTTCGTCGAGGATCCGCTCCAGCTCGGCGGCTTCGTCCGCTCCCTCCGGGAATTCGGAGTACCCGTACACGATCGCGACCTTGTCCCACTCTCCGATGTCCACGTCATAGACCTCGGAATAGTCGAGCTGTCCGGCGTCTCCCAGCGTCACGAGCGGGTGGGGATAGTCCATGACCGAGATCCGACCGAGTCTGCTGTCGTAGTAGTTGTGGACGAGGCCGAGCGTGTGTCCCACTTCGTGCGCCGACAGCTGCCGGATCCGCGCCAACGCCCACTCCGCCAGGTCCGCCGGCACTTCGTCCCCGTTGGCGTACGGGGAGAGGAGACCCTCGGCGATCAGGTAGTCCTGCCGCCAGCGGAGCGAGCCGAGCGTCACCACCCCCTTGAGGATCTCGCCCGTGCGGGGGTCGGTGACGGAGCCGCCCGTGCTCCAGCCGCGCGTCGAGCGGTGCACCCAGTTGATCACGTTGTAGCGCACGTCGTGCGAACTCACGCCGTCCGGGAGCATCTCCACCTGAAACGCGTCCCGGAAGCCCGCCGCCTCGAACGCCTGGTTCCACCACCGAGCCCCCTCGAGCAGCGCCGTCCGGATCGGCTCCGGCGCCCCCGGGTCCAGGTAGTAGACGAGCGGCTCGACCGCCTCGCTCATCGCCGCCGAGGGATCCCGCTTCTCGAGCCGGTGGCGCCGGATGAACCGCTGCTGCATGTCCTCTCCCAGCGGCGCCGAGTAGTCCGCGAAGCTCATGGTCCCGTAGCCGGACCGGGGATCGAAGGCCCTGGGCGTGTACTCCCCCAACTCCGGCAGTTGCACGAACGAGTGATGGAGGCGGATCGTGGCCGCCTCGCCGGTCGAGGCCACGTTCCCGACGCCTTCGAACGTCCCGCCGCCCCCTCCGAATCCGCCGAATCCGCCGCCCCCGCCGCCCGGCTGGCGGACGAAGGTGAGCGATGCCTCGATCTCGGTGTTCTCCGGGAACCCCATCGTCATCGGCAGGTGCACCGCGCTCCGGCCCGCGTCGAACCGGTATGTCCCCGGCCGCAGCCGCTGCGCCCAGTTGATCATGTCCCGGACGACGAAGTCCGTCGCGTCGACGAGCACGCGCCCGTCCGTCTCCGCCGCCGCCGTGAAGCCCCACAGCGTGGAGGGGGCGAAGGCGTCCGTCACGGCCCGCACCTCGCGCGGGTTCGTGCTGCTCGCGCGGAAGTCGAGGTTCGGCTGGATCATCAGCACCTTCGGCCCCACCCGGTGGAAGCGCACGAGGCGGGAGCCCGAAAGCGCCCCGCGGTCGAGGCCGATGTCGTTCGACCCCAGCCCCGAGGCGAGCCCCGTCATGTGGAGGATGTCCGTGTCCCAGCGCGAGATCTCGATCCACAGCTTGCCGCTCGACGCCTCCCAGTACATGGGGATGAAGCCGTCGATGGCCCGCATCGAGGCGGTCTTGTCCGCGATCGAGGGGAGTGAATCCCCGGAGTCCTGTGCCACGGCGAAGGCAGGACCGAGGAAAAGGAGAACGGCGGGAAGGAGCTTCCGGAAACGGGTCACGGAGTACACAAGAGCCTCCTGCGGACGATGAACGGTCGGCCTCCCCCGGGGAGTCGGAGGGAGGGACTACACATTAGGGCGGATCCGTGCGAAGAGGGAGCAGGCTATCGATCGATGGCCCCCGTCACCCTGCCCATGATATCCGACATGTACGCACTGTAATCGCCGGGGCTCGGTCCCAGCCGGACGATCACCAGGTCGTCCGATGGGATGATGGCGGTGTACTGTCCCATCGCCCCGAGCGCCCAGTACGCGTCTTCCGGGGCCCCCGGATGCGACCGGCCGCGATTGACCCAGAACAGTCCCCCGTAGTTGAGGAGTTCCGCGCCGGGAGCCGGCGTGCTCACGAAGTCCACCCAACCCTCCGGAAGGATGCGGTCGGATCCGCCATCCGGCGTCGGCCACACGCCGTCCCACAGGTGGAGGAGACCGAACCTCGCCCAGTCCCACGCGCTCCCGTAGTCGTAGCCGGTGATAATGAAGTTCCCCCACGCATCCGTCTCAAGGACGTAATCCCTCGCCCCGATGCGGTCGAACAGGATGCGCTGGGGATAGGTGAGCCAGTCGTCGCCGCGCGCCTCGACGGCCTGCCGCACGATGCGCGCCACGGTGAGGGGGTCCGAGTTCCGGTAGCGGAAGATGGCGCCCGGCAGGGTGTCCATCGGCTGGTCGATGGCGTGCTCGAACACGTCGATGCCCTCGAAGTAGATCCGGCCGTGTTCGTTGGCGTGCGTCCGGGAGCGCTCGTCATCGGAGCCCAGGTTCAGGAAGTCGAGCCCCGAACTCATGTTGAGGAGATCGCGGATGCGGATCTCGCGGCGCGGATCGTCCTCTCCCCGCCACTCCGGGACGGGCGCCGGGTCGTCCAGTCCGATGTCCAGATGGCCGGCCTGGATCGCCGCGCCCATGAGAGCGGCCGCAATGCTCTTGCCCTGGGACCAGGAGATCTGCGGCGTGTTGGGCCCGAAGCCGCCGGCGTAGCGTTCGCCGAGGATCTTCCCGGCGTAGACGACCACCAGCGCGCGCGTGTGGTGCTCGCGCTGGGCCATCGCCCAATCGAGAGCCGCATCGAGCGCGGCCATGTCGACTTCCGCGGGGGGCGGATCGTGGTGTGCGTCCGCATTGCCCGTCGGCCAGGCGGTCATCTCGGGATCCGGCGTCCGACGCTCGACGACCGTCGGCTCGAAGGCCACGTCCTCGAATCCGATCGGCAGGATCGTGCAGCCCTGGTCTCCGTTGTATTCGGCGGAGCGTGTGCCGAAACCTTCTCCCGTCACCGAGGCCGTGCGCGTCTCGAGGTCCACGCGGTACCGGAAATCATCCCGCAACTCATCGAACGGTTCGAGATCCTGCGCAACGACCTCCTCCACCGTGCGCTCGTAGTCCCGGCCCACAACGAAAACGCCGGCGCAAAGGTGGTGCGCCACGCGCCCGGCGACGTGCCCGCGGATGTGGGCCTCGTCTTCCACGGCTTCGTCGGGTTCCACCGACTCCGGGGCACAGCCCGCCGACAGCAGGGCGACGCCCGCAGCGATCAGGAGCCCGGTGGGGAGACGACTCTCAGTGCGAGTACTCATGGCGACCCTCCGTTGGCGACGGCGCCGGCTCAAGCGGTTAACGGTCGATCGCCGCCGTCACCTCTCCGATGATGTCCGACAGATATGCACCGGTGTCGCCGGGGCTCGGGCCGAGCCGGACGATCACGAGATCCCGGGACGGGATGATGGCCGTGTACTGTCCCATGAATCCCGCGGCCCAGTAGGCGTCCTCCGGCGCGCGCGGAAGCGAGCCGCCGCGATTGAGCCAGAACAGCCCGCCGTATTGCAGGGCATCGGCGCCCGGCGCGGGCGTGCTGACGAACTCCGCCCAGCCCTCGGGCAGGATGCGGTCGCTTCCGCCATCGGGTGTCGGCCACACGCCGTCCCACAGGTGGAGGAGGCCGAACCGGGCCCAGTCCCACGCGCTCCCGTAGTCGTAGCCGGTGATGATGAAGTTGCCCCACGCGTCCGTCTCGAGGACGTAGTTCCTCGCCCCGATGCGGTCGAACAGGATGCGCTGGGGGTACGTGAGCCAGTCCTCGCCGCGCGCCTCGACCGCCTCTCGCACGATGTGGTTGGCGGTGAGCGGGTCGGAGTTCCGGTAGCGGAAGACCGCGCCCGGCAGCGTGTCCATCGGCTGGTCGATCGCGTGCTCGAACACGTCGATTCCCTCGAAGTAGATCCGGAAGTGTTCGTTCGTGTGCGTCCACGACAGCGAGTCCGTCAGGCCGAGGTTCAGGAAGTCGAGGCCCGAACTCATGTTCAGGATGTCCCGGATACGGATCTCCCGGCGCGGATCGTCCTCTCCGTGCCATTCGGGCACGGGCACGGGGTCGTCGAGTCCGGCGTCGAGGTGGCCGGCCTGGATGGCCGCGCCGACGAGGGCGCTGGCGATGCTCTTCCCCTGGGACCACGAGATCTGCGGCGTGTTGCGCGTGAAGCCGGGCGCGTAGCGCTCCCCGAGAATCTTCCCCGCGTAGATGACGACGAGCGCGCGCGTGTTGTGCTCGGTCTGGGCCATCGTCCAGTCGAGGGCGGCCTCCAGCGCCGCCATGTCGACCTCCGGCGGCGGCGGGTCGTGGTACGCGCCGACATCGCCCGTCGGCCAGGCGGTGACGGCCGGATCCGGGCTGAGCCGCTCGACGACCTGCGGTTCGTACGTCACGTCCTCGAGATCGGCCGGCAGGATCGTGCAGCCCTGGTCCCCGTTGTACTCGGCGGAACGGGTGCCGAAGTCCGCGCCCGAGACGGAGGCGGTGCGCGTCTCGAAATTCACGTCGTACTCGAAGTCGTCCTGCCAGTTGAACAGTTCGAAGCGCCGGATGTCCTGCGCCACGACCTCTTCGACCGAACGCTCGTAGTCCCGGCCCACGACGAAGACGCCCGAGCAGATGTGGTGCGCGGCCATTCCCGCGATGTGCGAGCGCTCGTGCGCCGCCTCGTCGTCCTCGGGCGCGGCGCGGGGTTCCCCGCACCCCGAAACGCACGCGGCGACGATCAAGATGCCGCCCGCCGCCGCACGGATCCGGAACCGATCACAAATCCCCGACAGAATCTTCATGCGAACCCCCCGTTGCCGTGTGTCGGCGGCCGTACGTTCTCCCGCGACTTCGTAGCTGAGCGCATCCGAAGTGTCCGGCGCAAGGGTCCATAACGTTTCCGGCCGGCGCCGTGTCGTCTCCAGTGAGAAGGCTGCGCCTGACGCGGAGAGAAGCCGGCGGGAGAACAGGCGCGGAACAGGCACGGAAAATGGCAGGAAACGGAGGATATCGATGAGGAAGACGATCGGAGCATTCGCTCTCCTGGTGGTCGCACTCGCGGCCGCGGCACCGCTGGAGGCACAGGCTCAGCGGGGAGCCCGCGGTTTCGGCATGAGCCTCGACGACCAGATGACGGCTCTCACGGACCGGCTGGCGCTGGAGGAGGAGCAGGTCGTGAAGGTCCGCGAGATCCTCGAGACGCAGGCGGAGAGCCGGCGCGAGCGTCTCCAGGGCGTGCGTGGGTCGGGGGACCGGAACGCGATGATGCAGCTCATGCAGGAACTCCAGCAGGAGACGGAGACCAGGCTCGCCGAAGTGCTGAGCGACGAGCAGATGGAGAAGTACCGGGAGTACCTGGCCGAGCTGCAGCAGCGGCGCCGGCCTCCGCTCTCCCTCTGACCGCGCGGGCGGCTACCTCGAGGCCGGCGCCCGCACGGTCGCTGGCCTCGGGCCGCCCTTCGGCGCCCGCCCACGCTGCACCAGCACGACTCCCGCCACGATGATCACCGTGCCCGCCAGCATCTGCAGCGTGAACGCCTCATCCGCCAGCCACCAGCCCAGGAACAGGGCCACGACCGGATTGACGTACGCGTAGGTCCCGGCCGCCGCGGGCCGGACGTTGCGCAGGAGCCACATGTAGGCCGAGAAGGCCACGATCGACCCCATGGCGGCCAGGTAGATCAGCGACAGCCATGACCGCAGGGACACGTCGCCGAGCGACAGGCGGCCGAACTCCCCCGTCGCCAGTCCGATCAGCACGAGGACCAGGCCCCCGGCAGCCATCGTGAGCGCCGTGCCGTGGAGCGGCGGCTGCGGCAGCGCGGCCCGCCGGTTGTACATGGAGCCGATGGCCCAGCTGACCGACGCCCCCACGACGACGAGGGCCCCCGCCACGACCTGGTTCGCGCTTGCCCCGCGGATCCCGATGTCCGCCCCGGAACTGCTCACGAGGAGGACGACTCCGCCCAGGCCCAGGACGAGCCCCGCGACTTCGAGCGGACTCGTCTTCTCGCGGTCCGGCCCGAGGCGTGCGATCGCGACCAGCCACAGCGGCACCGTGGCCACGAGCAGGGCAGTGAGCCCCGAGGGCACGTACTGCGCCGCCCAGCACACGAGCCCGTTGCCGCCCACGACCATGAACACGCCCGAAATCGTGGCGCTCCTCCATTCGGAAGGCTTCGGGATGGGCGCCCCGCGACGGCGGGACACGACGGCGAGAATCACGCCCGCCGCCAGGAAGCGCGTTCCCCCGAGGAGGAAGGGCGGGATCGTTTCGACGCCGAAGCGGATCGCCAGGTACGTCGACCCCCACACCAGGTACACCGCGGCAAAGGCCAGCAGCAGATCCCGCGTGGCAGCCGCTTGCGGACTCGGGTTCAACCGCGGGTCCTTCGATCGCGCGCTCGCGTCACGGCGTAGATGGCGAGGCCGACGGCGATGAGCCCCAGTCCCAGCCCCGCTTCGAGCGGTCGGTCACGCAGGATGTAGGCGAGCGTCCAGCCCGTCACGGCCAGGAAGACGAGAGGCGTCACGGGGTAGCCCCAGGCCCGGTAGGGTTCGTCCGGGGTCCGGTCCGACGCCTGCCGTCGGCGCAGGAGGAAGACGCCGCCCGCGGCCAGGAACGTGTTGAGGCCCATCGTGAAGCCCGAAAAGACGAGGATCGTCTCGAACGATTCCGTGAGGATGAACAACAGGCTGATCGCGGCCTGCGTGAAGATGGCCACGCCGGGCGTCCCGCGTGCGTTGATGGAACTCAGGAACCGGAAGGTCGGGTAGTCCTCGCCGATCGCGTGGAGGACGCGCGGACCCGCGAGCACCATCGCGCTCACGGTGGAGACGAGGAGGAGCGCGAGCGTGATCCCCATCAGGTCGGCCCCGACCGGCCCGAAGATGTACCCCGCCGCGATGTATCCCACCTCGAGCCGTCCCACCATTTCCTCCGCGGGGGCGGCGCGCAGGAAGACATAGTTGAGTCCGATGTAGAGCAGCATCACCAGCAGCGTCCCTGCCGCCAGCGCGCGGGGGAGCGTCCGCCGCGGGTCGCGGAGTTCGCCCGTCACGTACGTCGCGGCGTTCCAGCCCGAATACGAGTACGACACGAAGATGAGCGACACGGCGAACCCTGCGGAGAACACGTTCGACACGCCGTCCGCCGAGGGGAGCACGCCGACTTCCCGAGGTTCCGCGACGAAGGACAGCCCGGCCGCGACGAAGGCGAGGATCAGCGCCACCTTGGCCGTCGTCGACCAGCGCTGAAAGCCGCCCGAGGTGCGGTGCGTGCGGCCATGGACGACCGAGAGCAGCACGACGAGCCCCACCGCGAGCCACCGGGCCGGAAGTACCGGAAAGACGGACGAGAGGTAGGTCCCGAACGTGATCGCGGCCAGCGCCGTGGGGGCCGCGAACCCGATCGTGGCCGAGATCCAGCCGGAGACGAAGCCGGCGGCGGGGTGGTAGATGTGCGAGAGGAACGTGTATTCGCCCCCGGAGCGCCGGATCGTCGACCCCAGTTCGGCGTAGGTGAGCGCGCCGCACACGGCCGCGACCCCGCCCACGACCCACAGCATGAGCAGGGCGAACCCGGATCTCAGAGACTCGAGCTGGAACCCGAGGCTCGTGAAGACGCCGGTCCCGATCATGTTGGCGACGACGACCGCCGCCGCCGTGTGGAGGCCGAACCGCGCCCTGGAAGTGCTCAGGGGATGGGCTCGGCCAGGCCCGCCTCGCTCACCAGCAGGAGGAGGTTCGCCTGGATCCCGAGGTGGCCGTCACGGTTGATCCACCATTCGCCGGGCGAGTGGGCCCCGCTCCCGATGCCCCCGCTCCCGATCGTCACCGCGGGGATGCCCAGGGAAATCGGGATGTTCGAGTCCGTCGACGAACGGGTCAGCGCGGGCACCGCCCCGAACAGCGGCATGACCGCGAGGGCCCTTTCGACGAGAGGATGGTCGTCCGCGACCTCTCCCGACGGACGGTCCCCGATCTGGTCCAGTACGAGTTCGATCTCGGGCCCGGCCCGGCGCAGGGCGTTCTCCTCCGCCAGCGCCCGGCGCATCGCATCCCGGAAGGCGGCGTCGATGCGCGCGAGGCTCTCCTCGCTCTCCGAGCGCATGTCCACCTCCATCCACGCCTCGAACGGAATCGAGTTGACCGAGGTGCCGCCGCCGAGCCGCCCCACGTTGTAGCTCGTGCGCGGGCCCGATCGCGTGAGCGTGTCGGCCACGTCCTGGAAATGGCGGATCCCGCGGCCCAGCGCATGGGCGGGGCTGGCCATCCCGAACGCGCCCCAGGAGTGTCCGCCGGGGCCCCGGAACGTCACGCGGAAACGATGGGAACCGAGCCCCTTGTTCACGATCCGCCCCAGCCCCGTGCCGTCGATGTCGATCCAGGTGTGGATGGGGTCCGCGCCCTCGCGAAACAGGTACTTCATCCCGCGCAGGTCGCCGAGCCCTTCCTCCCCGACCGTCCCGATGAACTGAACGTCCGCCTCCGTCTCGATGCCGGCGGCCTCGAGTGCCCGCAGCACGGTGAGGACCGCGATGAGGCCGCGCGTATCGTCGCCGATGCCGGGAGCGAAGAGCGTGTCCCCGCGCTGCGTGACCGTCACGTCGACGTCCGCCGGGAACACCGTGTCCAGGTGTCCCGACAGCGCCACCGTCCGCCGCTCCCCCTCGGGCGTCGATCCCCGCGCGCCGCCCCGGCCGTATCGGATCCCGATCGCGTTGCCCTCCTCGTCGATGAACACGGAGTCGGCCCCGGCCTCGCGAAGCCACTCCGCGTAGACCCGGGCGCGCTCGTCCTCCATGAATGGGGGCGCCGGAACCTCCGTGAGTTCGATGAGTTCGCGGATCGTCCTCGGCTCGAGTTCCTCGATGACCCTGAAGGCGCTCCGCACCGCGGGATGTTCGGCGAGGCGCCGCACGTCGTCACCCGGCGCCTGGGCCGTCGCCACAGCCGGGATGCCCCCGACGATGGCCATGCCGAACAGGGCGGAGACGATGAATCCGGTGATGTTCCGGGCATATCGTGCGTACATGGCGGCTGCGTCTCCTTGAGTCGGATCTTTCGGCGGTCGTCGTCGTCGGCCGCCAGGGGCACAGGATGCCGCTCTCTGGCGGGAGTCGGCTCGTGAAGAATACCGTTTCCGAACACATGCGAAAACGCGGTCTCACTGCGGGCCGACGGCTGAGCGAGGTGTCGAGCTGAAGTTCAAGGCGACAGAGTCGATCATGCGGCGGCTGCTGGCCGGGCTTGCGCTCGTCGGTGTGGGCTGCGGAGGCGCCGTGGAGCCGCCGCTGTCGGCCACGTGCGGCGACGCTCCTCTCACGGTGGCGTTCTACGCACTCTTCGCGCCCGTCAGCTACAGCGCGGACGAGGACCCCAACTCGCCCGGGTTCAGTCGGCACATGGGCTACGAAGCCGACCTCCTCAGCGCGCTCGAGGCCATGCCCGGTACCGGACTCTCCTTCGTGCGCCGCCCGATCGCCGACTGGCCCGGAATCTGGCTTCTGCCCGCGACGCCGGACTTCGACATGGCCGGCGGCGGCATCACGATTCTCGAGTCACGGACGCTCGACGATACCGGCGCCCGGGCGGTCGCGTTCACGTCCGGCCACATCGCTTTCCGCCAGTCGCTCCTGGTGCGAAGCGAGGATGCCGCGCGGCTCTCCTCCTACGACGCGCTCACGAGCGCGGTGCGCGTGGGCGTCCTTCCGGGGACGACGGGAGAGGCACGGCTGCTCCAGATCACGGGAATCGTGGACGGTTCCGGCGTGCTCCGGGCGGGGACGCGCGTGGAGACGCCGGCCGGCACGGTCGTGGCGGATGGGACGGGGGCGTTTACGATCACGGCCGCAATGGCATCGCCCGTCCTTGGGGGCCGAACCCGCCTTCACCCCCCATCCGGCGACATGCCGCAGGTGGTGTACCTTGGCCGGGAGTCCGGCGATCGGGAATTGTTCGACGCCCTGCGCGATGGCCGCATCGACGCCGTGGCCCAGGGGGAAATCGGCAGCGGCGAGGCCGCGCACAGGTCGGGCGGAGAGTTCACTGTGACCGCCCGGGATTCCCTCGCCGAATTCGGGGGGTTCGCGCTGGATGCGGACGACCGCGATCTGCTGGCCTGCATCGATGCCCGAATCAACTGGCTGACCGACGAACGCCGTACAGGCTTTGCGGAATGGCGCGCGGACCCGTCCGTCTTCCGGCAGCGGGCCGCACTCTGGCCCGGCGGCAGCTGACCGGCCGCGAAGGAAGCTGTTCCGGAGCGGGCTAGCTGCCGAAGCGGGCGAGGATCCAGTCGGCGATCGTTTCAAGGAAGCCGTCGACGAAGTCGTGCTCGAGCGTCGCATATTCGGCCGGCGATCCGGTCGTCGCGGCCTGGAAGAGATGATTCGCGCGCGGGAGTACCTCGACCGTCACGTCCGGGTTCCCGGCCAGCGCCTCTTCCAGCGGCGGCCGGTTCTGGTCGACGAGCACCTGCAGGTCGAGCCCGCCGAAGAGCGCGAGCACCGGCACCCGCGTGCCCCGGAGACCTTCGGTCGGATCGTACGTGAGGAAATACCGGAACCAGGGGGTTTCGACGCGGTCGATCTGCGCGTCGATCTGGGTCTGCACGTAGGAGTCCACGTCGGAGATCGCGGCGCGCTGCGCCTCGGGCAGGGTCTCGATGCCCTCGCGGATCGCGGCCCCAAGCTCCTCGCGATACGCCTCCAGGTCTTCCCCCGCCTCCAGGGCCGCGAACAGACGGCGCTGGAAGTCGGTGTTCCACTCGATGCGGTCGTCGGGCACGCCGCTCGCGCGCTGAATGGCCGCGGACTGCTCGTACAGGATCTCGGTGCCGGGCACGGTCGAACCGGCCAGCAGCACGGCGAAGCGGACGGCCTCCGAACGCGAGGCGGCGAGCGGCGCCACGATGGCTCCCTCGCTGTGCCCCACGAGGCCGACGCGCGCGGGATCGACGTCCGGATGTTCCGAGAGTCGCGCGAGCCCCGCCAGGGCGTCGCCCGCGAAGTCGGACGAGGTGGAGCCGGAGACGCTGCCCGTCGAGCCGCCGACGCCGCGGTCGTCGTAGCGGAGGACCGCGATGCCCTGCCGGGTGAGGTGGTCGGAGAGGAGGCGGAAGACGGCGAACCCGGCCACGACCTCATCCCGGTCCTGGGGCCCCGACCCCGTGATCAGCACGACGCCCGGAAACGGTCCCGTCCCCTCCGGCACCGTCAGCGTCCCCTCCAAGTGGACGTCGCCGTTCTCGAACGAGACCTCTTCCGCCCGGTACGGTACCGGCTCTTCCGCCTCCGCTTCCGGAGGGTCCTCCCGCGACACGGAGAACGTGCCGGTCATGACGCCCTGGGTGAATTCGCCCTCGATCGCGTCACCCGTGAGGGCGCCGTCCCACACGGCGAGACCGATCGAAGCCTCGAGTTCGAAATGCACGCGGCCGTCCTCGTAGGACACGGCCGTGAGAGGAAGACCCAGCGCGCCCTGCACGGGGATGTCCATCGTGGCGGAGAGCACTCCATCGGCGCGCTCGAAGCTGACCGAGAAGGGCAGCTCGCCCGTGGGGAGCACGACCGATCCCGCCCACCGGCCCTCCACGCCTCCGCTTCTTCCGGCGGGATCCGGATCCGGCTCCTGCGCCAGGGCCGGAGAGGCGAGCACGCACCCGGCCGCGACGAGCATTCGCAGGACCATGGTCAGACCTCCTCGACCCGAACGGCGGAGCCGTAGACGACGATCTCGGCGGTCCCTCCCAGGACATAGGAGGTGGAAAAGCGGATACAGAGGATCGCGTTCGCGCCGGCCGCCTCCGCCTCCGCCTCCATCCGGTCGACCGCCTGTTCCCGCGCCTCGGCCATCATCTTCGTGTACTCCTGAATCTCGCCGCCCACGATCGTCTTCAGGCCGGCGAGAATGTCGCGGCCCAGGTGGCGCGCCCGGATCGTGCTGCCGCGGACGAGGCCGAATTCCTCGACGATCCGGTGTCCGGCGAGGTCGTTTCGGGAGGTGAGGATCATCGGACCACGTCCTTGTAGGGGTCTTTCTTCTGCATGAACAGGCGCTCGCGAACGACGGAGACGAACAGGATCACGAAGCCGGCGATCAGCGCGAGCATGCTCCAGCGAATGTACGCGGGCATCGTCGTGTCCCGAATCAGTTCACTCACGGCGGTCCACAGCGCCCACGTCCCCACGATGATCGTTCCCAGCGAGACCAGGACCCAGCCGATGCCGCGTTCGAGCCGGCGATAGACGTGTTCCCAGTAACTGTCCCAGGTTTCCTCCGGCGGCTTCAGCGGAGCCATGGTGTCGGTGACCTCCTTCAGGCGCTGGTATGACGCCAGTTCGTCGCGAAGACCCGGGTTCTCTTCGAGCGCGGACTCGAGTTCGCGCCGTCCCTCTCCCGAAATCTCCCGGTCCAGTTCGGCCATCATCAGATGGCGCACCCGCTCGTCCCCCGGCGGATGCACGTTTCTCTCACTCATCGCCCGCACCTCCCCCCTGGCCGGGGCGCGTTCCCGTCGCCTCCATCTCACGCGCGAGAGACCGCCGCGCCCGATAGAGGCGCGACATCACCGTGCCGATGGGGATTCCCAGCAACTCGGCGATCTCGCGGTAACGAAGTTCCTCAAACTCGCGCAGGACGAGCGTCTCCCGTTCCCGCTCGGGCAGGCGTTCGATGGCCGCGCCGACCTGTTCGCGCAGTTCCGAACGCATCACCGCCTGATCGGGGCTGAGCGGGCGCCGCCCCATCGTCGTGTCCGTAAGCCAGCTGCCCGCCTTCTCGAGTTTCAGGCGGTGCAGCCGCTGGTCTCGCGTATGGTTGAAACAGAGGCGTCGGATGATCTGGTACAGCCAGGGGAAGAAGGGACGTTCGGGGTCGATCCTGGCGCGCGCGCGGAACGCCCTGGCGAAGGCCTCCTGAGAGAGGTCCAGGGCATCGTCGTGGTTTCCGACGAGGCCGAGCGCGGTATAGTAGGCACGTTGCATGTATCGTGTGACGAGTTCGCCGAAGGCCGCACGCTCGCCGCGCTGCGCGCGAAGAACGAGCATCCGGTCGGTTGCCTCCGAGCTGTTCAATGATGGCTCCCATGGTCGCGGGCACCTGCGTGAACCTGTGGTGACTGTTCGCCTCGCGAGGGTTACCCGAAGCCGCGGAGTTTATTTCGCGGATCAAGGAATCGAGAGACAGGATGGACGAGTTTCCCGCCAGAGCAACCCTGCATCCCGAAATCGTTCCCTCCCGATGGACGCTCATGCGCGACGTGGCCGTCTTCCAGCTGAAACTGCTCCTCGATGGGCTGAGGGATGCGTTGCTGCTGCCGATCTCGCTCTTCGTCGCCCTCCTCGACGTGCTCGGAATCGGGCCCCGGGCGGGCCGACAGTTCTACGCGCTGCTGGAGTGGGGGCGCCGGACGGAGTACTGGATCAACCTGTTCGGCGCCACCGACCACGTCCGCGCCCTGACGTCGTCCCCGCGGCCCGGGGTCGATGCGCTCGTCGACCGCCTGGAGCGGCTGGCGGTGCAGGAGTACGAAAGGGGCGGGATCACGGCCTCGACGAAGGACGCCGTGGACCGCGCCCTCGACCACCTCACGAGGCGCGGACCTTCCGACCGCGATCCTCCCGGGCCGCTGCCGTGAGCCGGCGTTCGGCCGAAAGCGCGTGCGCTTCCAGTCCCTCCAGTCGGGCGAGCGCGGCGGTGTCGCGCAGCAGGTCCTCGTAGGCGTCATCTTCCGCCGAAAGCGCCAGCCACGTCGGTCGCCGCAGGAACGAGAACACGGAGAGCCCGGAGTCGAACGCCGCCGCGCCCGATGTGGGAAGCGTGTGGTTCGGTCCGGCTCCGTAGTCACCGGCCGCCTCGGGCGTGGCCGCCCCCAGGAAGAGCGATCCGAAGCGGTCGACGCGGCGGGCAAGCGACTCGGCGAGGTCGCCGTGCAGGTGCAGGTGCTCCGGGGCGACCGCGTCGCAGATGGCGGCGGCCTCGTCGGGGCTGGCCGCGAGGAGGGCGCCGCCGGCCGCCAGGGCCTGGCGCGCGATCGGCGCGGTCGGCAGCGCGGCCAACTGCCGCTCGGCCTCTTCGCGGACGGCCTCGACGGTCGCTTCGTCGAAGGCGCACAGAAGCGGCACGGCGTCGGGGTCGTGCTCGGCCTGGGCGAGCAGGTCGGCCGCGACGCGGGCGGGCGCGGCATCCGGCGAGGCGACGACGAGCAGCTCGGACGGCCCGGCGATGGTGTCGAGGCCGACCCGGCCGTAGAGGAGGCGCTTGGCCGCCGTGACGAACCGGTTGCCCGGCCCCACGATCTTCTCGCAGCGGTCGACGCCTCCGACGCCGAAGGCGAGCGCGCCGATCGCCTGCGCGCCGCCGATGGCCAGCAGGCCGTCCGCGCCGGCGATGAACGCCGCGGCCCGGACCGCCGCGGTCGGGCGCGGCGATGCCGCCCAGACGCCGCCCACGCCCGCCACCCTCGCGGGGATGGCGGTCATGAGCACCGAGGACGGGAGGGGGAAGCGCCCCCCGGGCGCGTAGCAGCCGGCCGCTCCGACGGGCACGAGCCGATGGCCGCCGCGGCCGCCCGCGACCGGCGTGTCGAGGTCGGTCGCGGATGCCCGCTGGGCCTCCGCGAACGTCCGGATCCGGTCGGCCACGCGGCGCAGCAACTCGCGGTCGTCGGCGTGCAGTGCCTCCGTCGCGCGCTTGAGCGCCGCCCGGTCGAGGAGCAGGTCGTCGCCCGGCTCGAGGTCGCCGAGCCGCTCGGCATGCTCGCGAAGCGCCGGCTCTCCGCGCCGCTCGACATCGTCCAGGATCGTCCGCGCGACCTCGAGCGCCGCCGGATCGAGCGCCGGCGAGCGCACCGCCCGCACGGCCTCCTCGAGGCCGATCGGCGGCAGGATCGCGCCCGCCGCCGCCGCCGCGGGCGCCCGGTCCCTCCGCCCGGTCGGCCCTTCCGGCGGCCTGGGGACCCGACGGCGCACCTTGAGGGCGCGCCGCTGGAGTTCGACACGCACGTCGTCGAGGGAACCGCCGGCCTTCACGAGCCGCGTGAGGGCGAAGTAGTACAGGTCCGCGAACTCCGCCACCGCGTCCGCCTTCGATCCGGCTTCCGCCAGTTCGCGCGCTTCCTCGACGAGCTTCCCCCGCATCAACTCGGGATCCCCGGCGAGTCGCGCGGTCAGCGAGCCCGGCTCCGGATCGGCGAGCCGCTCGCGGAGGCGGGTCTCGAGGTCGGACAGACCCATGCCCGACAGGGGCGGCAGCGCGGCCGACCCCCGGGACGGCGCCGCGTCGAAACACGTCGGGGCGCCCGTGTGACAGAAGCCGGTCCCGTGCTGTCGCACCGTGAAGCGCAGCGTGTCGCGGTCACAGTCCGGCGCCACGCGGACGAGTTCCTGCGTGGCGCCGGATGTCTCGCCCTTCCTCCAGAGTCCCCGTGAGCGGCTCTGGTAGACGCCCCGCCGTTCCCTGACGGCGGTGCGCAGGCTCTCCGCGCTCGACCAGGCGAGCCCGAGCGCGCGCCCGGCCGTGTCCTCGACCAGCGTCGCCCACAACCCGTCGGCCCGGTCGGACTTCAGCGGAGCCGAGATGGCGTCGGCCAGATCCATGCGCCCGCTGTAGATCGCCATCCCCACCTGCGCGTCCGCGCCCATTCGGTCCAGCGCCGCGATCTCCGCAACCTCGCGGACGCCGCCCGCCACCGTCACGCGCGCGGATCCGGCGGCCGCGACGAGGGCGGATACGCGATCCAGCGGAATTCCCTCCAGGGTGCCTTCGACCTCCACGAAGGTGACCAGGTAGCCGTCCGCGAGGCCGTCGAGCTCCTCCATGCGCCCGAGCACGTCGCGGCCCGTCCCGCGCCGCCAGCCTTCCACGACGACCTCGCCGTCGCGCGCGTCGAGCGCCGCGATCACGCGTTCCGCGGGAAGTCCGCCCAGCACCTCGGGCGTCGCGGCCGTGCCCAGGATCACGCGCCGCGCACCCGCGTCGAGCCAGTCGAGCGCCGCCTCGCGGGACCGAATGCCGCCGCCCACCCGACACGGCGCGAGCCGGAGCAGTTCGCGGATCAGGGCGGCGTTGTCTCCGCGGCCGAGCGCCGCGTCGAGGTCGATGATCGCGACTTCCCCCGCCACGGCGAACCTCTCGGCGAGAGGCCGCGGGTCGCCGGCATCGATCTCAAGCGTCGAGCCCTGACGAAGCTGCACGGCCCGGCCGCCCATGAGGTCGATGGATGGGATGATCATCGGCGCACCGCGACCCCGAGCTGCTGCAGCCGATCCTTGAGTCGGCCGATCGACCAGTCGCCCTGATGGAAGATCGACGCCGCCAGAACCGCGTCGGCTCCCGCCTCGACCGCCGCGCACATGTGACCCGCATGGGCTCCCCCGCCCGAAGCGACGATCGGCACCGGCACGGCTTCCCGGATGACGCCGATCAGGGCCAGATCGTAGCCGCTCCGCGTACCGTCGCGGTCGAAGCTCGTGAGGAGGATCTCGCCCGCGCCCAGCTCCGCCGCCTGGCGGCTCCACTCCGCGGCATCGACGCCCGTGCGCCGGCTTCCCGAGTGTGTCAGAACCTCGAAGCCGCTCGCACACGTCTCGTCCGACGTCGCGCCGCCGTCGAGGGCCAAAACCGCGCACTGGGCCCCGAACCGGGTCGCGATCTCCGACAGGAGTTCCGGCCGCTCGACCGCCGCCGTGTTCACCGCCACCCGGTCCGCCCCCGCCTCCAGCAGGGCGCCCGCGTCTTCCGCCGTCCGCACGCCGCCGCCGACCGTGAGCGGAATCGAGATCTCGTCCCGCACGCGCCCCACCGTCTCGAACCGGGCCACTCTTCCCTCCGCCGTAGCCGAGACATCGAGGATCACGAGTTCGTCCGCCCCTTCGCGCTCGTAGCGCCGCGCGAGCCGGGCGGGGTCGCCCTGATCCGCGAGGTTGTCGAAACGGACGCCCTTGACGACCCTTCCGTCCCTCACGTCCAGGCACGGAATGACCCGAACGTTCAGCATGCCGCCGCGAGCGTGGGCCGTTGCGCGCGCGGTTCGAACGCCGCCGCCGCGCCCGGCGATTCGTCAAGCCATCGCTTCAGGAGGCCCGCGCCGACCTTCCCCGACAACTCCGGGTGGAACTGGCAGGCGAGGACTCCGCCGCGCTCCAGCCCCGCCACGAAGCGGCTTCCGTGCCGCCCCATCGCGGCGGTCCAGCCCGCGGGACCCGCTTCGAGCCCGTAGGAGTTGGCGAAGTAGACGACGGATGATCGCAGGAACACGGTCCCGGCCGGGGCCGCGACGCGGTTCCAGCCCAACTGGGGGACGCGGCAGCTCTCCGCCAGCCGGACCACGCGGCCCGGTACGCACCCGAGACCGGCGGTGCCCGGCGCTTCCTCGCTCTCCTCGCACAGGAGTTGAAGTCCGAGACAGATGGCGAGCGTCGGCCGTCCCTGCTCCACGCGTCCGCGGACGGCCTCCGCCCAGCCACGCCGGCGAAGCTCCGCCATGCCTCCGGCGAACGACCCCACGCCCGGAAGGACGACGTAATCGGCGCTCGATATTCCCGTGGCGGAATCCAGCAGCCGCGGGGCTCTCCCCAGGCGCCGGAAAGCGGCCGCCACCGCCTCGAGATTCGCCACGCCCGTCGGAACGATCCCGACATCTTCCGGGCCCGTTGCCATCCGCGCGGCGCTCATTGAGGCAACCCGGCCGATTCGAGCACGCCCTTCGTGCTCGGAACTCCGGCCGCCGAGCGCTCCGCGACCGCGTCGGCGAGGGCGAGACCGAACGCCTTGAAGGCGGCCTCCGCGCGATGGTGGTCGTTGTCGCCGCGGATCACATCCAGGTGAAGCGTCAGGCCTCCCGATGTCGCGAGCGAGGCGAAGAAGTGGGAGAGATTCTCGGTCGCGACCGTCCCCAGCATCTCGCGCCGCAGGCCGAGGTCCACGCTGGCGAAGGGACGCCCGGAAAGGTCCACGACCGCCCGGGCGAGCGCCTCGTCGAGAGGCGCGTAGGCGTACCCGAAGCGCCGAACCCCCCGCCGGTCCCCGAGCGCTTCGCGGATGACCGAACCGAAGACGAGCCCGCAGTCTTCCACCGTGTGGTGGTCGTCGATGTCGAGGTCGCCCTGCGCCCGCAGATCCAGCGTCATGCCGCCGTGAAAGACCGCGGCGCCGATCATGTGGTCGAGAAACGGCAGCCCGGTATCGACGCGGCTGCGTCCCCGGCGGTCCAGGTCCAGCCGGGCTTCGATGCGGGTCTCGAGCGTGCGCCGGGACCGTTCTCCCACCCGCCCGTTGGCCGGGAGACTCTCTCCCGAGTTCGCATTCGAGTTCGCATTCATGGGAATCCCCTTCACGAGATGTGTCCAAACGTCGAGTCGAGCGCACGGAGGAGGTGGCGGAACGTCGCCTCTTCCCCCGGAAGCGTGATCCGGACCAGGTCCGGGAAGTTCGGAAAGCGTCGGATGGCGACGCCCCGTTGCCGAAAGCCGCGGTGCAGGGCGGCGGCGCGGTCGGTGGAGGCGAGCACGAAGTTCGCCTGCGACTCGAAGGGCTCGGCCCCTGACGCGCGCAGCGCCGAGACGAGCCGCCCGCGCTCGCGGCGCACGGCGGCCACGTACGTCGCGGTGACCCGGTCGCCCAACCCCAGCGCCTGCTCCGCCAACCAGATGGAGGGGCCCGCAAGAGGGAAGGGCGCGCCGCCGGCGCGGAGGTCCGCGATCGCCGCGCGCGGGCCCAGCACGAAACCCGTGCGAAGCCCCGCGAGGCCCCACGCCTTGGACAGCGTCCGTACGACGAGGACGTTGTCGCGCTGCAGCAGTTCCCGCGTCGGGTCGCGGTCGGCGAACTCGACGTACGCCAGATCGACGAGCAGCGCGGCGTTCGCCGGCAGGCCGTCGGCGATGGCGAGGATTCGCTCGACCGGGGCCACCGTTCCCGTGGGGTTGTGCGGCGAGATTACGGCGACCAGCCCCGTCCGTTCCCCTACCCGGTCGAGGATCGGCCCGAGAGGCGCGGGGTCGTCAAGCGTGGGTATCGACCGCACCCGTCCGCCCGCGAGCGCCGCGAAGGCCGGGATCATCTCGAACGTGGGAGTCACGGTGATCATCTCCCGCCCGCCGGCGAGCCAGCGGCGGCACACGCGGTCGATCGCGTCATCCGCTCCCGCCGTGACCAGGACGCGGTCGGCTTCCAGGTCCCAGGCTTCGCCGAGGGACGCCTCCAGGCCGGCGGCCTCCGGATACCGCGTCAGGGCACTCGCCGGCACCTGCGAGAGGAGACGGACGAGTTCCGGCGCGGGGAACAGGCGCTCGTTGTGATCGAGCCGGAGCCGTTCGCTCGGTGGTGCGGCCACCGTCAGCCCGCTCATGCGACGATCTGCCCCGGCGTCGTCACGACGAGATCGGTGCCGCCTCGCGCCTTCACGCGCGGGATCAGGCCCGGAAGCGCCTCGCGCAGCACCGCGACCCGGATGGCGTAGCCCTCTTCGCCGTGCAGACGCGACACCGTCGGCTTGCGCATGCAGGGGAGCACGGCCACCAGGCCATCCAGCCGCGCCGCGTCCACGTTGACTTCAAGCATGACCCGCTGCCGGGCCTCCACCACCGACTTCAGCACCACGACCAGGTCCTCGATGCGCTCGCGGTGCCGTGGGTCCTCGAGCGCCCGCGGATTCGCGTAGAGGCGGGTCGATGAAGTCATGAGTTCGTCGACGATCTCGAGCCCGTTGGCGTCGAGCGTTGCGCCCGTCGCGGTGTTGTCGACGATGACGTCGGCGTCCTCCGGCGGGAACACCTCCGTCGCGCCGTACGACCGCACGAGCGTCGCGTCGAGTTCCCGATCTTCGATCCAGCGCGAGGAGAGCCGCGCGTATTCGGACGCGACCGTGAGGTGGCCGGCGGCACGCAGTCCCGCCCCGGCGATCCGCGACGGAGCGGCCGCCACGACGCGCACGGGGTCGAGCCCCGTGTCCAGAAGCTCGACCAGCGATCCGTTCAGTTCCGCCACCCAGTCGGCCCCCGCGAATCCCAGGTCGCGGGATCCCGCGTGCAGCATCTCCACGACGTTCTGCGGCTTGAGCAACTTGGCGCCGAAACCGGGGACCGAGATGACCGGGCGGTAGCGGCGCTCCCCGAGATCCACCCGCACGCCGGCGGCGGTCAGCAGTTCGAGTACGCCGGACTGCATCCGCCCCTTCGGCAGGGCGAGTCTTGTCGTTTTGTGGTTCATGTCCTGGGCTCGGGAGGCCGAGGCCGGAGGGGAGGGCAGCGACAAAAAAAGCCGGCCACCCCGGGCCGGCATCGATCGTTCGCAATCTGTGTTCAGGTTACAGCTAGACGATCACCGGCCTCCGCGCACGCGGTGGTAGTAATAATGGCCAAAATACGGATGGGTGTTCGTCATGGGCGCGGAGGATCGCATCGCGCCGTTAGCTTGTCAAGCCGCCGACGCGGCGGGCTTCCGCCACGGCCCGCCGGGACATTCCACCTCGACCCCGGGGAAACCATGACCGAACCTCCGGCCGCCAGCCCCCGGCCCCCGACGCCGGCGCAGAGCCGGGAGACCCGCGCGCGCGTCGCGCCGTGGATCGAACGCACGCCGGTGAGACGCTGGATTCCCGACCCCGGCGTCGCCTCGCTGCCCGCGGGCGTCGAGCTCTTTCTCAAGCTGGAACTCTTCCAGCGCACGGGTTCCTACAAGGTCCGGGGCGCCCTGAACAATGTCCTCTGCGCGGACGCGGAGACGCTGCGGCGAGGCGTCACGGCCGTGAGCGCCGGGAACCATGCCATTTCCGTGGCTTACGCCGCTCGGGCCGCCGGCACGAGCGCCAAGGTCGTCATGCTGTCCTCCGCCAACCCCGCCCGCGTCGCGCGCTGCCGGAACTTCGGGGCGGTGATCGAGTTCGCGGACGACGGGGCGAGCGGATTCGCGCGCATGGAGGAGATTGCCCGGGAGGAGGGTCGGCTCGGGATCCACCCGTTCGAGGGGGAGGCGACGGTGTTCGGCACGTCGACCGTAGGTCTCGAGGTCGCGGAACAGCTTCCCGACCTCGAGGCGCTCGTCGTCCCCATTGGGGGCGGAGGTCTCATCTCCGGCACAGCGAGCATCGTGAAACAGCTTGCGCCCGCGTGCAGGGTCTACGGCGTGGAGCCCGTCGGCGCCGACTCCATGCGGCGCAGCCTCGATGCGGGCGAGCCGGTCGCGCTCGATCGCATCGACACGATCGCGGACAGCCTCGGCGCTCCGCACGCGGCGCCGTACAGCTTCGGACTCGTGCAGCGCTACGTGGATGACGTGGTGCTCGTGGACGACGACGCGATGCGCTCCGCCCTGAAAGCGCTGTTCCTCGACGCGAAACTGGTCGCCGAACCCGCCTCCGCCGCTCCGCTGGCGGCAGCGTGCGGTCCCCTCCGTGAGAGGCTGGAAGGCCGTCGCGTCGGCCTCGTCCTCTCCGGCTCGAACATCGATCTGGACACCTTCGGAACGCACCTGCGGGCGGCCGACTGATCCGGGAACCTTTTTCCCACCCGGAGCGTCCAAGACCATGTGAAACGCAAGAGAGGCAGGAAAGGCAGGAGAAGGATCTGGCGGAGGCTGGGGATCCTGGCCGCCGTCGTCGCGGCGGGCTGGCTCGGGTATCTCGGCTTCGAGACGAAGGTCGTGCGCGACTTCGAAGCGATCGACGCGGTCTCCCCGACCCGCGTCGTCGCTCGGCCGCTGGTCCTCCGTCCGGGCGACCGCGTGGAGCCTCGTCAGGTGGCAAGCCATCTGGCGCGCATCGGTTACCGCTCCGTTTCGAAGCGCACGCCGGACCGCGGAGAATTCGCGTGGCGCGGCGGAGAACTGAGGCTCGGCCGGCGCCCGCTGCGCCTGGGCGGCTACATGGATCCCGGCGGTACGGTGCGCGTCCGGTTTCGCGGTTATGCCGGCGCGGGTCGCGTGACATCGATTCGGGACGCGGACGGGCAGGACCTCGCGACGCTCATCCTGGATCCCGAAGTCATCGGTACCGTGCCCGGCGAGCACGGCCGGGACCGCATCCCGGTACGGCTCGAAGAAGTCCCCGGCCATCTGATCGACGCCCTTCTCACAGTGGAGGACCGCCGCTTCTACGAACACGGCGCGCTGGATCCCCGCCGCATCGCGGGCGCCGTGCTCTCGAACCTGCGCCAGGGGCGGATCGCCGAGGGCGGCAGCACCCTCACCCAGCAACTCGCGCGCACGCTCTTCCTGTCGACCGACCGCACGCTGCTGCGGAAGGTCCGCGAGGCGGCCATCGCCGTGGCCCTGGAGAGGCGGTTCTCCAAGCGGCGTCTCCTCGAAGCGTACGTGAACCACATCTACCTCGGGCAGGACCGAGGCGTGGCGATTCACGGCTTCGGCCGAGCGGCGCCGTTTTTCTTCGACCGGGACGTCTCGCAGTTGACGCTGGGGCAGGCCGCGATGCTCGTGGGGATCATTCGAGGTCCCAGCATGTACGCCCCGCACCGGCACCCGGAGCGCGCCCGGGCCCGGCGGGACATGGTCCTGCGGCAGATGCACGCGCTCGGACATATCGACGCGGACCGGCTGAACGCCGAACTCGAAACGCGTCTGACCCTCAGCTCTCCGCCGGAGCGGCGAGCCGATGCCCGCTGGTACCTGGACTTCCTGCGGCGAGATCTGGGGTCCGGAGCACGTCCGCTGAGTCTGGATGGCGCGGGCCTGACCGTCGTGTCGTCGCTGGAGCCGGAGATCCAGCGAGCGGCGGAGCTGGCCGTGTCGGAAGGAATCCGCACGCTCGAGCGCACCCGTCCCCGCCTCACGGAGCAGACGGGGCCTCTGCAGGCGGCGCTCGTGGCCCTCGACCCGCGGAGCGGCGACATCCTGGCGATGGTCGGCGGACGCGCCTACGGCACGTCGCAGTTCAATCGCGCCGCGGATGCGCTGCGTCAGCCGGGAAGCGCCTTCAAGCCGATCGTGGCGCTGGCCGCATTGGATCCGCGGGCGGACGCCCCGTTCACCCTGGCTTCCACCCTGCGGGATGAGCCGCTGGCGCTCGACACGCCGGCGGGGATGTGGCGACCCTCCAACGCGGACCGCGAGTTCCTCGGGCCCGTGAGGTTGCGCGACGCGCTCGAGGGGTCGCGCAACGTGCCGTTCGCCCGTCTGGGACTCGCCGTCGGTCCCGAGAGGATCGTGGAGACCGCGCAACGACTGGGTGTCGAGAGTCCTCTGGCCCCGTATCCGAGTCTCGCCCTCGGAGCCTCGGAGGTGACGCTCCTCGAGCTGACGGCGGCCTATGCGGTGCTGGCGGCGGAGGGAAGGCGGGCGCCTCCGCGCGCCGCGCGCGCCGTTCTGGGTCGAGAGGGCGAGGCCATCCGACCGGCCGAGCTTCGCCGTGAGGCCGTGATCAGCCCGGCGGAGGCGTACCTCGTGACGTCCGCCCTGCGCGGGGTGGTGGAGCGCGGCACCGGGAGCGGTGTGCGCGCGGCCGGGTACAGGGGCCCCATCGCGGCGAAGTCCGGGACCACGAACGGCTCGCGCGATGCCTGGTTCGTCGGCTACACGCCGGAACTGGCCGTCGGCGTCTGGGTGGGCTTCGACGACGGGACGCGGCTGGGCCTGTCCGGGTCGCGTGCCGCCCAGCCGATCTTCACGGATTTTCTCATCCGGGTCCTCGGACCCGGCGGCGGATCCGACTTCCGGTTTCCCGAAGGCGTGGAATGGGTCGAGGTCGAGCCTCGGACCGGTCTGCGCGCCGGGTGGGGATGTCGGGGCCAGCCCGAACTCTTCCTCGCCGGCACGGCGCCGGAGGCCTCCTGCGGATATCCGATGCGGGGATGGCGACGAGGAAGTCCGTGGCGTACGTCGCCGAGGCGGTGAGCCGGCCCGGCTGGCTGCCGGGCCTCGCGGGCCACGCCTGCTAGTCGTGTCTGTGGTCGCGACGCCCCTGGTGAAACACGACGTGAAGCAGCGACCCCGCGACGAAGGCCTGGTAGAGTTCGATGGCCCCGTGCCCATCCGGGAGTATCTCCGTGCCCGCCGCGAACCCGATCGTCGTCGCCACGAGGATCGCTCCGACCCCCGCCATGGCCGCGGCGACGCCGTGCCGAGGCTCGAGCAGCCACCAGATCAGTAGCCCCACGGCGACCCGATGCAGGATGACGGCGACGGCGAACGGAGCACTCGCCGTGGCCGGCGTCAGCGCGCCGCCCTCCAACAGCGCGTGCACGGCGATCGACAACACGCCCAGGACGATGGCGAGGTCGTCCGTGTGCCGCGCCAGCGAACGGGAGATCTTCTCGATGGCATAGAGAACGCCCGCTCCCAACAGGACCGCGATGAGGGGTGCGACGTGGCGCTCGGCCCAGGCGTGTGGGAGGACATGAAAGGCGACCAGCACCGGAAGGATCCACAGGACGACGGCATCGATCGCACGAATCGTGCTTGGGCGATTGTGCAGCCAGATGTAGAGCAGGACGCCGACAACCGGCGCCAGCAGCGCAGCGATGAACGAAGTCAATTCAGACCGCGTCCGCGATGTGCCGGGAGCGGCCTGCTACGGCGTCAGCGGCTCTCGTAGACCGACAGATTGCCTGCCGCGTCGAACTCGATCACGTCGTAGGGATCGACGCGGTCCCCGAACTCCATGCCCGGGGAGCCTATCGGCATCCCGGGCACCGCGAGCCCGTGCGCGGCGGGCTTCTCGGCGAGGAACCGGGCGATGACGTCCGCGGGGATGTGGCCCTCGAACACGTAGTCGCCCACAAGCGCCGTGTGGCATGTCTGCATCTGCAGCGGGACTCCCGCGTCGAGCTTCACGCGGATGAGGTCCGCGTCATCCATGTCGAGGACGTCGAGTTCGAACCCGGCCTCCCGCATGTGGTCCACCCAGAGGGCGCAGCACCCGCAGGTGGGAGACTTGTAGACCGTGATCGTCGGGGTCTCGGCGATGGTCGCCGCCAACGTCGCATCGACCATTGCCATCGAGGGGGTCGCGGCCGCGCCTCCGCTCTCCCCCGCCGCTTCCGGCGCGCACCCGCCGACGAGCAGCGCCAGCCCGAGCGGGGCCAATCCGACGCCCATCTTTCTGAACTTTCCGTTCAACATCACCGCTCCCGGTTCGATTCCTGCCGCTCCATCCCCCAAGTTATCCGTGAGGAGGCTGCCACGGTACCGTTACGATACCATTCTGCGCGGCCTCGTGCGGCGACCGCGCGCGCAGGTGCAGGTGCCACGCGGGTGCGAGAGCCCCGCGGGTGGCGGCAATAGCTTGAGAGAGGCGACGCTTGATGGAGAGACTGTCACAACTGTGGACCGAGGTGGTCGCCTTCACGGCTCCGCGCTGGCTGCCCAGCCTGATCGTCATCGCGGTCGCCGGCCTCGTCTACCTCGTGGCGCTCATGGTGCTGGGCCGCGCGCAGAGACACTGGGTTACCCGGACCGCGACGCAACTCGACGATCTGGCCGTGCGTCTGCTCCGCCAGGCTCTCCTGCTCTCGAGCGGAGCACTGGCGGTCTGGCGCCTGCTCGAAATCTGGGCCCTGCCCACTGTGGCGCAGTGGGTCTATGCGATCTGGATCGGCGTCCTCTTCTTCCCGTTGAGCCGGTTCGTCGGCGACCTCCTGACCGCGGTCGAGACCGAGGTCGTCTCCCGCACCTCGACGCCGCTCGACAAGACCGCGCTCCCGATGGTCAACAACGCGATCCGCTTCCTGGTCATCGCCCTCGGTGTCGTCCTCGCGCTGGCCGAACTGGGCATCAACATCGCGCCTCTCCTCGCCGGCGCCGGCGTCATGGGCCTCGCCCTTTCGCTCGCCGCCAAGGACACGCTCTCCAACGTGATCGCCGGAGTGCTCCTCATCGTCGATCGCCCCTTCCAGGTCGGGGACCGGATCGAACTGTGGTCGGCTCCCAACGAGACGGGGTCCTGGGGCGACGTGATCGAGATCGGGCTCCGGGCCACGAAGATCCGGAATCCGGACAATCTCGTCATCGTCGTCCCGAACAATCAGATCATGCAGCGCGACATCATCAACTACACGATGTCCGGCGAGGACATCCGGCTCCGAATCCCCTTCTCGGTCGCGTACGAATCGGACATCGAGCGGGCGAAGTCACTGCTGGTGGACATCGCCCTGGGGGTCGAGGGGGTCAAGGACGATCCCGCGCCGATCGTCATCGCCCGGAGTTTCGGCCCGTCCGAGGTCAACCTCCAATTGCGCGTCTGGATCCTGGAGGCGAGGGCGAGGCGGCGGATCGCCGACGACATCAGCGAGAGGGCGCTCCCCGCCTTCGAAGAGGCGGGCGTGGAGATCCCCTACCCGAAGCGGGAACTCTTCATCCGGTCCGCGGATGGGCCAGCGGACGGAGCCTGAGTTGCGACGCGCCGGGAACCCGGGAAGCCGGCCGCTCGTCGCGGTTTCCGCGATCCTGGCGGGAGCGGTTGTCCCCGGCGGCCTGGCGGGTGCCGGCCAGGACACGTTCATCGCGCCACAGTCGGAGTTGTTCACCAATGTGACCGTGATCGACGGCCGCGGGGGGCCGCCCAGGCCTTCGTCGTCGGTCCTCGTGTGGGGCGGCCGCATCCAGGACATCGGCGCCCGGGGCTCCGTGGCCGCCCCGCAAGGCACCGTCGTCGTGGACCTCTCGGGCTCCTACCTCATCCCCGGGTTCATCGATGCGCACGCCTCGCCCCAGACGACGGAAGAACTGCGCGCGCTGCTGGCCGCCGGGATCACCGGGGTGCGCGACGGAGCCACCTCCCTGGCCGCCTTCGAGGAGCGGGGTCGCGGAGGCTTCGGCGACGACCCCGTTCCCGCCGTCTACGTCGGCGGACCGGTCCTCGATGCCGGGAGCGCGTCGAGCGGCGCGGCGCTGGAATCGGAGGCCGCCGCCGTCGCGGAGGTGGCGCGGCAGGCCGCGGATGGAGCCGGCTTCGTCTCCGTCGCCTCCGGCGTGCCTCCGTCCTGGCTCGTCGGGATCGCGCGGGCCGCGCGCCGCGCGGAGGTGCCCCTGTGGGCCGATCGCCGGGATGGCGGCTGGCTGCTGGCCCTCCGTGCCGGGTCCGACGTCGCGGGTCCCCTGGTCTCCGGCGACGCCGAGCTGCTTCCGGAGGGCGAGCGCGGACCCTTCGAGGCGCTTGCGGAAGCGGGGCAGGTCCCGGCCCAGATCGCGTGGCTGGAGCGGCTGGAGCCGCAGGGCCCCGACGTCGACCGTGCCGTCAACGCGCTTCTCTCGAACGACTCGGCCCTTCTGCCGATGCTCGCCAGCGCGTCCGCCTCCCTCGACTGTCCGGCCGCCGCCGCCACCTGCGCGCCGCTGTCCAACGACGAACGGAGGGCGCTCGAGGCGGTCTGGCCCAAGGCCCAGGCGCTGGTCCGGACCTTCCACGGCCACGGGGTCCGCCTGCTCGTGGGGTCCGATGCTCCGCGCACGACCGCATGGGGAGAGGGTTTCCACGGTGAGATGCAGTTGCTCGTGGAGGCCGGCATCCCCCCTCTCGAAGTCCTCGGCATGGCCACGAGGAACGGCGCCATCGAGCTCGGCCAACTGCATGAGCGGGGGACGATCGAGATCGGGAAGCGCGCCGACTTCCTCGTCCTCGAGGCGAACCCCGCCGCCGACATCCGGAACGCGCGCCGCATCTCGTTCGTCGTGATCGACGGGGATGCGTGGACCTTCGACCGGGAGGGGAACTGGAGGCGCGTCCGCTTCAACTGACGGAACGCCCTTCGGCTTCATCCGTTGCGGTAGCAGTAGGCGTCCCGCCGGCGCGTCAGATCCTCGATCACGGCCACCTTGAAGGTCTCCGCGCACTCCGAGCCGCCCAATTCTCCGCTGTATTCCTCGATGTCCACGACCTCGGCGCCCAGCCAGGCGCTCCGGAAGGGCCGCGGGAAGCGTTCGCCGGGGGCCTGGATGTGATGAAGCCCGCCGCTGTAAGCGAGGAACAGCCGGCCGTCCGGCATCGCCCGGAGGATGTCCGCGATGCCCCCGCGGATGGTCATGGGATTCCCCTGAAGATCCAGCCCCGTGCGGCGCATCATTCGCCCTTCCGGCAGGATGATGAGGACGGCCTCCGGGTCCCGTACCTGTCGGAGCACTTCCTCCCACGTGTCATCCTTCTCCCGCGTCACCGGCACCACGTGCTTGGCGATGAGCAGGAAGAGCCGGCCCAGTATCGGTCGGGCCGCGGTCTTGTCCGCGAGCGGCACGACGCCGTGCGTCGCGAGTTGCCACAGCACGCGGCCGGGCACCACGGCGAGGAAGACCGGTTCGAAGAGACTCGTGTGGTTGAGCAGGGCGAGCACGCGCAGACCGGACCAGGGATCGTCGGCTTCGCGGAGCCACTCCAGCCGGACCCGGCAGAGCGCCTTCGCAGCGACCTTGATCGAAAAGAGAAGCAGAAAGACGATATAGCTGCGCATTTTGCGAAGTGTGGTTCGGGAATCGCCGGGCGGTCAAGAGTTCCGGCGCTGCGGCCGGAGGCGGCCAAAGGTGGCATTGGCCCGGGCCCTGCCCCATCTTCGGGCGCCCGGCGGTACGCGCCCGGCGGTACGCGTTCGGCGCTGCACGGCGCCCGTATTCAGGAGTTGCTTTCCATGAAAGTTCGATCGCTGTTCCTCGCGGCCCTTTGCACGGGTCTCTTCTCCGCCCCCGTCTTCGCGCAGCGTGACTTCTCGGCCGTCCAGATCGAGGCGACGCACGTCGCCGGCAGCGTCTGGATGCTGGTGGGAAGCGGCGGCAACATCGGCGTGTCCTCGGGCCCCGATGGCGTCGTGATGGTCGACGACCAGTTCGCGCCGCTGGCGGACAAGATCCGCGACGCGCTTCGAGAAGTGGGACAATCGGAGGAGGCGGCACGGCCGCAGTTCCTCATCAACACCCATTTCCACGGCGATCACACGGGCGGGAACGTCGAGTTCGGCGAGGCCTCCACGATCGTCGCGCACACCAACGTGCGCACGCGACTGGCCGCGGGCGGATCGCCCGACGTGGCCCTGCCCGTCGTCACCTTCGACGACGCCCTCTCCATCCACTTCAACGGCGAGGAGATCCGGGCGTTCCACATCCCGCACGGACACACGGACGGGGACGCGCTCATCTACTTCACGGGCTCGAACGTCCTCCACATGGGAGACGACTTCTTCGCCGGCCGCTTCCCCTTCGTCGACATCGACAACGGGGGGAACGTGGAAGGGCTCGCGAGCGGGATCTCGCAGGTGCTGAACAATGTGCCGGCCGACATCCGGATCATCCCCGGGCACGGTCCGCTCTCCACCGTGGACGACCTGCGGACGTACCACCGCATGATCACCGAGACGATCGCGATGGTCCGCGGCAAGATCGATGCGGGGCTGAGCAGCGAGCAGGTCCAGAGCGAGGGCGTCTCCGAGGAGTGGGCGGACTGGGGCGCCGGGTTCATCTCGACGGAACGCTGGCTCGACACCGTGCACCGCAGTCTTTCGGGCGCGGCGGGCGGCGAGGATGTCGAACACGGCCACAGCCACGGCCACCACTAAGCGAGCGACGACGCGATGAGCGACGACGGAAGCGGCTCCCCCGACGGCCGCGGCTGGGTCGCGGACGGCTACAACGCGGGATACGCCGAGGGGCTGGTCGAACGGGCGCTGCGCGACCGGGGCGTGATCCCGCCGCCGCTGGCGGGCTGGGATCCATCCGCGGACGCAGCCGTCGAAGCGCCACCGAGGGCGGTCCTTCCTCCTCCTCCCCCCGCACCCACGCCCGCCGAGGCGGAGGTCGTGGCGACGGAGGACCTGCGGCTCGCCGCCATCGCCGGGGCGCTCGTCGAGGACTACCGCGCGTACGGCCACCTGGGGGCGCGCATCGATCCGCTCGGTTCCGAGCCTCCGAGGCACCCGGTGCTCGAACCGGAGTATCACGGCATCCGCCGCGAAGAACTCGCGCGCGTGCCGGCATCCGCCGTCTGGCTCAAGCACCTGGGCGACAACGCGGCCGAAGTCGTGGACCGCCTCGAGGAGATCTACTGCGGCCCGATCGGCTACGAACTCGACCAGATGGAGAACCCGACCCAGCGCGACTGGCTCGTGGACTACATCGAGTCGCACCGCCACCGGCTGCTCATGAGCCGGGAACGGGCGAAGGCATGCCTGGAGTGGCTGACCCGCGTGGAGGGGCTCGAGACGTTCCTGCACCGCACCTACCTGGGGAAGAAGCGGTTCTCCGTCGAGGGGCTCGACATGCTCGTGCCCATGATGCGTGGGATCATCGGGAGCGCGGGGCGGCGCGGGGCTCGCCAGGTGTTTGTGGGAATGGCGCACCGCGGGCGCCTGAACGTGCTGGCTCACGTCATGGGACTGTCCTATGAGTCGATCGTGGCCGAATTCGAGGAACAGGCCGCGCGCGGCATCATGACCGCGCTCCCGGAGCACGGATCCGGCGACGTCAAGTACCACGTCGGAGGCCGGTCGCAGGTCGCGGAGGACGAGGTCCAACTGGACGTGCGGCTCGCCCCCAACCCGAGCCACCTCGAGCACGTGAACCCCGTCGTCCTCGGCATGGCCCGGGCCGCGCGCTTCAGCGGCGAAGCCTCCGACTCCTCGGCCATCCTCCCCATCCTCATCCATGGCGACGCCTCCTTCGCGGGGCAGGGCGTCGTGGCGGAGACGCTGAACCTGTGCCGGCTGCGGGCCTACGAGACGGGCGGCACGCTTCATATCATCACGAACAACCAGCTCGGCTTCACCACCCTGCCCGGCGACAGCCGCTCGACCCGGTACGCGAGCGACCTCGCACTCGGCTTCCGGCTTCCCGTCGTGCACGTGAACGCGGACGACCCCGAGGCGTGCATGGCCGCGGTGCGGCTCGCCGTCGACTACCGGTTCGAGTTCGGGGAGGACCTCGTCATCGACCTCGTGGGCTACCGGCGCTACGGGCACAACGAGGGGGACGAACCCTCGTACACCCAGCCCATGATGTACGAGCGGATCGCCTCGCACCCGCGGGTGCGCGCGCAGTTCGCGGAAGTCGTCGTCGAGCGCGGGCTTCTGTCCCGCGAAGAGACCGACGCGATGGTTGCGGACGTGGATGCGGAACTCGAGGCGGCCCGGGGAGCGATCGCCGCGCACAAGGAAGCGGACGCACGGACCGGAACCGCCCCGGGCCCGAAGCGGCTGCTGGATCCGGCGGAGCCGGCGCGGCCGACCGGCATTCCGGAGGCGCGGCTGCGGGACCTCAACGAGGCGATCCACCGCTGGCCCGACGACTTCGAGCCCTTCCACAAGCTCGGCCGGCAGTTGGAACGCCGTCGCGCGGCGCTGGACGAAGGGATCGACTGGGGGCACGCCGAGTCGCTCGCGCTTGCGGGCCTGCTCACGGAGGGCGTCCCGGTGCGCCTCACCGGCGAGGACACCGAGCGCGGCACGTTCAGCCACCGCCACCTGGTGCTGCACGATGCGGAGGACGGGCGTCCGTACACGCCCATGGCCCACCTCGAGCAAGGGCAGGCGTCGTTCCGGATCGCGAACAGCCCCCTGTCCGAGATCGCCACGCTCGGCTTCGAGTACGGCTTCTCCACGATCGCGGCCGACGCGCTCGTCATGTGGGAAGCCCAGTTCGGCGACTTCGCCAACGTCGGGCAGGCGATCATCGACCAGTTCATCGTCTCGGGCCGCACGAAGTGGGGACTGGAGTCGCGGCTCGTCCTGCTCCTCCCGCACGGCTACGAGGGCCAGGGCCCGGAGCACTCGAGCGCCCGGCTGGAGCGGTTCCTGCAACTCGCCGCCGAAGGCAACATCCGCGTCGTGAACTGCACGACGCCCGCGCAGTACTTCCACGCGTTGCGCTGGCAGGCGCTTCGCGCGACGTGCCGTCCCCTGATCGTGATGACGCCGAAGAGCCTGCTGCGCCATCCCCGGGCCCGCTCCACGATCGGCGACCTCACCGGCGGCGCCTTCCGCCCCGTGCTCCCGGACCCCGACTTCCGGGGCGACCCTTCGAACGTGAGCCGCGTCATCGTATGCAGCGGAAAGGTCTACTTCGACCTGCTGGCGGAAGCTCCCCCCGCCCACGACATCCCGATCCTGCGCGTGGAACAGCCGTACCCCTTCCCGGCGGAGGAACTGGCCGCGGCCCTGGCCCCCTATCCCCGCGAGGCGGAGATCTGCTGGGTACAGGAAGAGCCGGAGAACATGGGCGCCTGGACGTTCATGCGGCCCCACCTGCGGGAACTCATCGGCCGCGAGCCCGTTTACGTCGGCCGCCCCGAGCGAGCCAGCCCGGCGGAGGGCTACTTCGGCAAACACGTCCACCGCCAGCGCCGCCTCCTCAGAACCGCGCTTCGGCTTCCCGAGGCTTAGGGGACTTCCCGAGGCTTAGGGGGAGGTCAGCGGATCCGGGTCTGGATCGTCCGCTTCATGTCCGAGAGTTCGGAGACCACCTTCTGGTGGAGGACGCCGAGGGCCTGGCTGTTGCCATCCTCCTCGGAGTCGGAAAGCTCCTCGAGGCGCGTCTTCGCCCCGTCGTACTTGCGCTCCAGCCGGTCGATCATGGCCATGATCTGAACCTTTCGGCCGGCGCGGGCCTCGCGGAGCTTCACCCTCAGCTCCTCGGCCCCCTCGCGGTACTTCTCGACCGTCGCGGTCGTGCGCTGCAGCATCTGCTCGTAGTTGTCGGAAAGCTCCATCCAAACCGCCTCGGTCAAGAACTTCGCGGTGCGACGCAACGCCCGACCGGCATGGTTCGCACCGTCACCTCATACTGCCAGCATTTGAAAATAGAGGCTGGAGGCCGCCCGGGGCACCCCTTCGTCCGTCGGGCCGAAACCGGCGGCCGCCTACGGGCCGCGGCCGGGACTCCCCAGCGCGATCGTCTCGCGCATCGGAACCTTCGGGAAGGTCGTCGAATAGGCGCCGTACGCGAGGGCGAACAGGCCGACGAAACCGATCGAAATCATCGCCTCCGGCACACCGAGCGGCAGTCCCTCCCCGTGCCAGATCGACGGCGCCACCATGTTCCAGCGCTCGACCCAGAAGCCGATCAGGATCAGCAGCCCGACGAACGCCAGCCAGCGCGAACTCATCTTCGGGCTCCGCCCCAGGAGGAAGGGGAAGGGGAGGGCGAAGATGAGCACCATCTGGAGCCAGAACATGCGCCCGAAGCCGCCGGTCGAGCGCGGCATGAAGAAGTTCGTCTCGCGCGGGATGTTGCCGTACCAGATCACGAGATACTGGGCGAACCAGAGGTAGGTCCAGAACGCCACGAAGGCGAACGTCAGCTTGCCGAGATCGTGGAAGTCGTACTTGCCCCAGAGCCGGATCCCGTCGGACCGCCCGTTGTAGCGGTGGGCCATGACCGCGACGAGCGCGAGCAGCCCGAGCCAGCCGCCGATGAAGTAGTACGGCCCCCACACCATGCTCATGAAGCCCGGCGTCAGCGACATCCCGAAATCGAACGACAGGAGCGAGAAGATGACGGCCCAACTCAGGATCAGCACGGCGGACAGCCGCCCGATGCGGCTCCGGCAGCGCTCGACCTCCACGTCGTCTCCGCGCCACCCGCGCGCGAAGAGGGAAACGACAGCCTTGCGCCAGCCCCGGCTCTCCGCGGCGACCAGCGGCGCATCGGCCCGGATCGAGTAGAAGAGCCACACGAAGCCGAGCAGATAGAGCACCGCGAGCAGGATCCCGTTCCGCATGAAGACGCCCTCGAGCGTCAGCCAGTCGCGGTTCAGGTGTTCCGTCTCCACCGGCCCGATCCAGGGGAAGACGTGTTCGGCGCCCAGCCGGAGTACGAAGAAGAGGGCGAAGGAGATGGGGAGGAACGCGCCCGCGGCCTCGGCCAGCCGGCGGAAACTCTTGCCCCAGTGCCCTTTCGCGACCTGGAGGACGGCCCCGAACACGATGCCCGCCATCGAGATCGCCGTCCAGAAGAGGAAGTTCGACCACACGCTCATCCAGGCGCGCTGCGCGTCGCCGCCGACCGTGGTCGCAAAGCCCACGGCCCCGATCGCGACCGCCGCCAGCCACACGGCGAGCCATACCGTCGGGATGCGGCCGCTGATCGTCTTCAGCGCCTCTCCCGTGGTGAGCGCCGGACGGTCGCCGCCGCCGCTCACTGGCCTCCTCCCGTCCCGGGGACCTCGCCCGGTGCGGACTCCGCCGCCGCCTCGGCCGCTGCCGCCTCAGCCGCCGCGGCCTCTGCCGCCGCCGCTTCCTCGGCCATCGCCTCGGCCTGCAGTTGCCGCACGTACGCGACCAGGTACCAGCGGTCCATGGCCGGGATGCGCCGGTAGGGCGGCATCAGCCCGCGTCCGTTCCCGATCATGCCCCAGATGTAGCCGTCCGTGTATCCGCGCGTGAGTTCGCCCCGGATGTTGAGGAGCGGGATGTCGGGGATCCGGTTCTGCCCCACCACGGAGCCGTCGCCGGCCCCCGTCACGCCGTGACAGACGGTGCAGAACTGGCTGTACAGCTCCGCCCCGCGGGCGAGGTCGGCCTCGGTGCCGGAGATCGGGCTGACCAGCATGGTGTCGGCCGCCATCAGGTCGTACGTGCGCTCGCCGTCGATCGGCATCGTGCCGGGCACCGGCAGGCGCGCCCGCTCCTCGTAGGCCTCCAGCGAGGGCTGCCAGGACATCGTGTTGAAGAACGGGGTCCGCTGATCCAGGTGCTTGATCTGGTCGTCGCAGCCGCCCAGCGCGAAGGCGGCGAGAACCACGGTCGCGGCGGCCCGGGCGGTCATCCCTGCACCTCCACGTCCACCGCGGCGGTCTCCCGCACGAGCGCCTCGGCGGCGGCGTGCCCCTCGCCGTTGACCGGGACGAAGATGCCCCAGCGGTCGACCGAGAAGGAGGTTCGATACGCCGGGTCGAGGTTGATCACCGGCCGCCTCGTGTGCACGAGCAGCGCGACCAGCCCGAAGATCCCCGTGAGCAGCACGGTGAGTTCGAACATGAACACGACGAACGGAGGCAGCGACACCAGCGGCTTGCCCTGCGTGACGAGCGGGTAGGCCAGCGACGTGCCCGCCGTGAGCAGCACCCCGAGCGTGCACCCGGTGATCGCGCCCGTCAGCGCCCACACGCGCACCGGCGAGGAGTGGATGTCCATCGCCTCCTCGATCTCCGGCGACGGAATCGGCGAGAAGACCTCGATGTCGCGGTGCCCCGCGTCACGCAGCCGCGCGATGGCGTCGAGCGTGCCGTGCAGCGTGTCGTACTGCCCCAGGACGCCGCTACTCATGGCCGTCCCCGCCGTCTCCGTGCTCTGCGTGCGAGTGCTCGTGCGCGAGATGTTCCTTCACCTCGGCGATCGAGATCACCGGCAGGCTGCGCGAGAAGAGCAGGAACCAGAAGAAGAACCAGCAGAAGCTGCCGACGAGAATCGACATCTCCACCCAACTCGGCGTGTACAGGCCCCATCCGCCGGGCTCGTACTCGTGGGCGAGCGACGTGACGATGATCACGAACCGCTCGTACCACATCCCGATGTTGACGAAGATCGTGAGCGCGAACAGCGCCGGCAGGCTGGTGCGGACCTTCTTGAACCACAGCGCCTGCGGCACGACCACGTTGCAGAACACCATGACCCAGAAGGGCAGGGCGTAGGCCCCCATCGCACGCCAGCGGAAACTCTCGATCTCGATCGGGTCCGCCGAGTAGTAGGCGAGGAAGAACTCCGTCCCGTACGAGAAGCCCACGATGAGCGACGTGAGGAGAACCAGCTTCGCCATGTTCTCGAAGTGGTTCTCGGTGATGTACGCCTCGAGCCCGAACGCCCACCGCAGCGGGATCATGATCGTGATCACGAGGGCGACCCCGCTGAAGATCGCACCGGCCACGAAGTACGGGGCGAAGATCGTCGAGTGCCACCCCGGCACGATCGAGAGGGCGAAGTCCCACGAAACCACGGAGTGCACCGACAGCACCAGCGGCGTCGCGATCCCGGCCATGTAGAGGTAGATGCGGCGGTAGTGCCGCCACTCGCTCACCGTCCCCTGCCACCCGAGCGAGAACGCGCCGTAGATCTTGTACATCCAGCCCTTGGCCCGGTCGCGCAGGATCGCGAAGTCGGGGATGAGGCCGGTGTACCAGAACAGCGCGGAGATCGTGAGGTACGTCGACACCGCGAACACGTCCATCACGAGCGGCGACCGGAAGTCCGGCCAGATCTGCCGCTGCGACGGGTACGGCATCAGGTAGTAGAAGTACCAGACGCGACCCAGGTGGATGAGGGGGAAGAGCCCCGCCGTCATCACCGCGAAGATCGTCATCGCCTCCGCGGTCCGGTTGATCGTCGTGCGCCAGCCGGAGCGGAAGAGGTAGAGAATCGCCGAGATCAGCGTCCCGGAGTGGGCGATCCCGACCCAGAAGACGAACGTCGTGATGTACACGCCCCAGAAAACGGGGTGGGTGATGCCCGCGACGCCGATGCCGGCCCCGATCTGGTAGAACCAGGCTCCGAACATGAGGGCGAGACCCGCGGCCGCGACCCCGAGCACGAGGTAGAAGCGCTTGTCGGGCATCGCGATGGGCCGCGTGATGTCGCGGTTCGCCTCGGCCAGCGTCGGGTGGGCGGGCACCTTCGCCTCCGCGGTCGCCATCAGTGCGCCTCTTCGCCTTCCCCGGCCGGCTCGCCGTGCCCGCCGGCCGCCATGTGCCGGTGCGTGACGTCCTCGAGGTAGGTGATCGCGGGACGCACCCCGAGTTCACCGAGCGCGTGGTAGCCGCGGGCGCTCTTCGCCTTGCGGGAGACCTCGCTCTCCGGATCCTTGAGGTTGCCGAAGGTGATCGCGTTCGACGGGCAGCTGGACTGGCAGGCGGTCATCACCTCGCCGTCCCTCACCGTCCGTCCCTCCTCCTTGGCGTCGATCTTGGCCTTGTTGATCCGGTGCACGCACATCGTGCACTTCTCCATCACCCCCACCTCCCGGACCGTGATGTCCGGGTTGAGCTGGAGGTTCAGGGGCCACGCGAAGGCCCCTCCGTCGCCGCGGCCGCGCGCGTCGTGGTTGAACCAGTTGAAGCGCCGGACCTTGTAGGGGCAGTTGTTCGCGCAGTACCGCGTGCCGACGCAGCGGTTGTAGACCTGGACGTTGAGCCCCTCGGGGCTGTGATACGTCGCGTAGACCGGGCACACGGGCTCGCACGGCGCGTCGCCGCAGTGCTGGCACAGCATCGGCTGCTGCACCGTCTGGAACCCGCCGTCCTCCGTCTCCTCCTCGAAGCGGTGGATCCGCATCCACGACATCTCGCGCCGCATCGCGGCCTCGCGCTCGCCCACGGTGGGGATGTTGTTCTCGGAGTAGCAGGAGGTGACGCAGGCGCCGCAGCCGGTGCAGGCGTTGAGGTCGATGGTCATGCCCCAGCGGTACGGGCTGTTCGGATCGGAGTCCCACGCGGCCTCGACCATCTCGACGAGGTCGATCTCGTGCGCCTCGATCTCGTGCAGCGCGTCCTCCACGTTCATGGCGTGGACGATCTCGCGGTCCTGGTCGTCGGTGGACCCCTGCGTGACGACGAGCCGGGCCGTCTCCCCGGTGGGCGTGACCGTGACCGCCGTCCCCGCGTACGCCAGCGCGCCGGAACCGGGATCCGCGTTCGCCGCAAGCAGGTCCAGCGGGTTCACGCCGCGGTTCCGGGCGTAGCGGCCGTACTCCGTGTGTCCCTGTCCGAGCGGGATCGCCACCGTATCCGGGCGGATGCCGCGGTAGACGTAGACCGGCGCCTCGATGGCGCCCTGGGCGGACTCGACGCGGACGACGTCCCCGCGCTCCACGCCGAGTTCGTCCGCCATGTCCGGGTGCATCTCCACCCACGAGTTCCACACGACCTTCGTGATCGCGTCGGGCTGTTCCTGCATCCAGGAGCGGTTCGCGCCCCGGCCATCGTAGAACTGGGCCGTCGGATACACGACGAGTTGCGTGCCGTCGGGCGCCTGCGGGGCCGCGAAGCCGTCAACGCCGCCCGCGGGCGCAGCGTCCTCACCCGCGTCCGCGCCTTCGTCGCCCGCCCATGCCGCCGCCGAGGCGCCGCCGCGTCGAAGCGCGTCGAGCCACGCGGCATCGCCGCCGAGCCGCTCGGTCCAGGTGTTCCGCAGCACGGTCGCGTAGTCCGTCCCGCCGAACGCGCCGCCCTGTCCCGCCGCGTTTGCGACGTCCAGCAGCAGATCCTCGCGCTGGCGCGTGTCGAACACCGGGTGCATGAGGGGCTGGCCGAGCGCCATCGCGCCGCCCGCCAGGTCCGCATCGCACCACGACTCGAGCGCGTGGTGGCAGGGGAGCACCCAGCCGCAGGCCGACGCCGTCTCGTCGAGGTGCGGCGTGATCGCGACGGTGTTCGCCACGTTGGCCAACGCCTCGCCGAACCCCGCGGCGGCGGGGAGCGCGTAGGCCGGATTGCATCCGGACACGATGAGCGTCCGCACCTGCCCGGCCCGCATGCGCCCGATCAGCGCCTGCATGTCCGAGAAGCTCGCCGTCGTGCCTTCGGGCGCGCCGCCCCCCGGGAAGACCCGGGTACCCACGGCGCCGAGCACCTCGTTCAGCGCGGCGACCGCCTGGTGCGCCTGCCGCGCGGCGGCTCCCTGCGACTCGAGCCCGGGCGGAATCGCGACCGCGTTCTCCGCGGCGGCCAATTCCTCGCCGAGCGCGCGGATCGCGTCGGCGGAAACCCCCGCGGCGTCCGCGACGGCCTCCGGCGACACGGCGGACGCTCCGGCCGGAAGCGTGACGCCCCGCGCCGCCGCCACGACGCCTGCCACGGCCATCGCCACGGCGCCCTCGGTCCCGGCCCGGGCTTCGATCCACTCGTCCGCGTTGGCGCCCGTGAGGGAAAGGCGCGGGCCGACGAAGGTGAACTTCGCGTGGTGGTGGGCCTCGATGTCCCGCGCCGCCGCGAAACCCGCCGACATCTGCGTCGGGGCGAGCCACGTGCCCAGGAAATCCGCGCCGAAACAGGCGACCCGGTCCGCTGAGGAGAGGTCGAAGCGCGGCATGCCCGCGCCGCCGCTCACGTCCGCGGTCCCGCCCGCCAGCGCCTGGTTCGAGAACGGCTCCCACGCGATGTGTTCGACCCCCATCACGCGGGCCCACTCCGCGATGAAGCGGCCCGTCGTGCCCGTCACCCGGCCGGTGAGGAGCACCGCGCCGCCGACGCGCACCGCGTTGGTCAGCGCCGCCGTCGCGTCGTCCCAGTTCGCGAACTGGAAGGGAGGCGCCCCTTCCTCCGTGGACGGATTACGCTGGATCGGCTGGCTGACGCGATCCGGATCGTAGAGGTCCTGCAGCGTCGAATGCGTGAGCGAGGAAAGGCCGTTCGTGCCTCCGCCGAACCGATCGTTGGGGCTCAGGCCGAGGACCCGGCCGTCGCGGACCTGCGCATGGACCGGGACCGGTTCCGGTCCCGCGTCCGGCAGCACCGTCGCGTAGGTGTCGGAAACGCCCGGCGTGATCCCCTCTTCCTCGACGAGGCTGGGGATGAGCTTGTCCCCGAAGTCAGGCGGACCGCACGCCGCCAGCGTCGCGGCCCCGGCCCCGGAGGTCCCCAGCACCTTCAGGAAGCGGCGGCGGGAAGTCCCCGTCCCGTTCGCCGCGGCGCCGTTCACGGCGTCGGCTTCAGGAGCCGCGCCACCCGAGCAGCTCCCCGCGCAGCCGCAGCCGCCGTTGCCCCCGTTCAGTAGTGACATGCCGCGCAATCCGTGGGAGCCCGGGTCTGGCCGTAGTCCGTGTCGATGTCCCTCGGGTAGAACCCTTCCGGCTGACGAGGCGCCGGCGCCCGAGGCGGCGGGTTGTCCCGCGCCAGCGTGTGGTCGGTCGCGACGTCGCCCTCGGAGGGAGGCTGCCGGTGGCACTCGAGGCACCAGCCCATCGTCAGAGGCGCCCACTGGTAGACCCGGTCCATCTCCTCGACCGGGCCGTGGCAGTCCTGGCACTCGAGGTTCCGCACGTGGGCCTTGTGGCTGAACTGGACGAACTCGGGCAGCTTGTACACCCACTCCCACTCGATCGGCTCGCCGCGCGCTTCGTACTGGCGCAACTCCTCGACCGGCGGCAGCCCCGTGCCCGCGATGCGGTGGCATCCCATGCACACCTCGAGCGACGGCACGACGCCCGACACCGACCGCTCCGTCCCCACATGGCAGTACATGCAGTCGATCTGGAGGTCGGTGACGTGGAACCGGTGGTTGAACGGGATCGGCTGCTCGGGCCCGCGGCTCGCGTTCTCGTGATCGTAGATCGCGCGCCACTGGGCGGGCATCGTCGCGAGATCCTGCTCATCCGCGTACTGGGCGGACGCGGCGGCCGTCTCGCCCTCGGCCTGCGGATCCGCGCTCTCCTGGACGTGAAGGAAGGAGGACGGATCGAGGCTCGCGACAGCGAGATCGAGTTCGCCGGTTGAAGGCCGGTACAGCGCCAGAGCGGCGGCGCCGAGGGCCGCGACGAGGACGCCCGCGGCCGCGCGAGAGCTTATCTTCATCCGCCTCTCTGAGGGGGAATCGACGATGTGAGTCGCCCGAAAACCTCCGCCGGCGGAAGCCCGGGTCGCGAACAAGGTAAAGCCCGTTCCGGTGGATGCAACCGTCGCCGCGAACCGCCGATCCGGCGCCCGCCGAGGTTGACCGATTCGGGCCGTTCCTTTAGCATGTGTCGTCCGAGCGGGCTCCCACCCGGGGCCCGCTCGTCGTGTCTTTCGGAGGGGCCTTAGCTCAGATGGCTAGAGCGCTACGTTGACATCGTAGAGGTCACTGGTTCGAGTCCAGTAGGCCCCATCGAAACGCCGCTGCAGGGGGCTGTAGCTCAGTCTGGTTAGAGTGCCGGTCTGTCACACCGGAGGTCGCGGGTTCAAATCCCGTCAGCCCCGTTCCGAAAAGAGTGTCGAGCGAGGGGCCGTAGCTCAGTTTGGGAGAGCGCTTGAATCGCACTCAAGAGGTCGCGGGTTCAAATCCCGCCGGCTCCACTCCCCGTTCGCCGTCCACCCCCGCACCCCCCGCGAGCCTCCTCGCCAGGGGCGCCCCGGGTAGCGGCCGACGGCTCGCCACCGTAGCTCAGGGGTAGAGCACCGCATTCGTAATGCGGCGGTCGTCGGTTCAAATCCGACCGGTGGCTCTGAAGGACCCCTCCGCCGACAGCCGGCAGGCCGGAGGCCTTGGAGGGAGAGGAAGCAGGGACACGCGGGTGTAGCTCAGTTGGTAGAGCGCAACCTTGCCAAGGTTGAGGTCGCCGGTTCGAATCCGGTCACCCGCTTCTTCGCAGCCGGCTCGCCCGCGAGCCCGGCCCCCGCGCCCACCGCGCGGTCCGCAGTACCCCTCGGGGCGTGGCTCAGTCCGGTAGAGCGCTGCGTTCGGGACGCAGAGGTCCCCGGTTCAAATCCGGGCGCCCCGATTCCCGCCCGCTTGGGCAGTTTTGGCTGGGCGGACTGTTAAGTGGGCCTGGTCATCCAAGTCGCCCCCCGAGATTAGGCGGGCCGCCGAAGGCGGTCGTAGCCAAATCCGGGCGCCCCGGCCCGGCCTCGGTTGGCATCGCACGTACGTGCTGGACCGCCTTTAACTGAAGCAAGGATAAACTCTTACGGAGATCGTGCGCGGGTTGTCCACGCGAGCCACCCCGGTGATCGGAGTTGGTTTCTCCGCCTGCGGAGTGCGTCCGATACGCGTGCCGCTGAGACAACTCACCGTGCTTACGAACTTCATCCGGGGATGGCCTTCTTGATGGAGACGGTCCGCACTCTCGACATGTTCTGCGGCGCAGGCGGCAGCAGCGTCGGCGCCGCCGCCGCGGGTGCCGCGATCGTGGCGGGGATCGACGCGTGTCCGATCGCCACCGACACCTACAAGGCCAATTTTCCGCGCGCCAAGGCCATCCAGAGCCGACTTGAAGACATCGATCTCGCCGACCTAAAGCACCGCCTAGGCCGCGTCGATCTCTTGCTGGCATCGCCGGAGTGCAGGAACCACACTTGCGCTCGCGGCGCTGCTCCGCGTGACGAGGCTAGTCGGGAAACAGCGCTCCTCACCATCGAATACGCTCGGGTATTCAAACCCAGGTGGTTGGTGTTGGAGAACGTGATCCATATGCGTCCGTGGTCGCGATATGGCGAGCTGAAAGAGGGCCTCCGCCAACTCGGTTACAAGCTCGAAGAACGTGTCCTGAACTCATCGGACTTCGGGGTACCGCAATCGCGGCGACGCCTGTTTCTGACGGGAGACCGTGAGCAAGACCCCAGGTCCGAACTCGCGGGGTACGTGGAGCACCCTGTCCCCGCACGTCGCATCCTTGACGAGCCAGGAACTTGGAGGATGTCGCCGTTGTTCGGTCCCCGGAGGGCGGAGGCAACGCTTACTAAGGCGAAACGCGCGTTTGCGGCCCTTGGCGACCGAGCCAGTTTCCTGCTCGTCTACTACGGCAACGACGGAAGTGGTGGCTGGCAAAGGCTCGACCGGCCGCTGCGAACGATTACCACGGTGGACCGATTCGCGTTGGTCGAGCATGATGGCGACATGTGGAGGATGCGGATGTTGCAGGTCCCCGAACTCCGACGCGCGATGGGACACGGTGAGGACTTTAAGCTCCCGGTAGGGACTCGCCGCGACCGGATCAAACTCCTTGGAAACGGAGTCTGCCCGCCCGTAATGGAAGCCGTGGTGCGGTCGCTCGTATCAGGGGAGTGATCACACGTCCTGCCTGAATTCGCCCGTGCGACGCCTCCCCGACCACGGTCGCTACCTCCTGCCGAACGAAATGAGCCCCGGTCGGGCACCGTGAGTGTGTAGATGGTAGGCGAGATCGTTTAGCATCTGCTCTCGGAGACGGTACAGCGGTTTGGCATCCCGCATCGCGGACGGTGGTAACGACAATGACGAGCCCGCGTTGACGCGAAGCCGACGAATCTCGCCTTCGAACTCGAAGACCGGTCCGCGCCAAGTCGAGTCACGCGGCTTAGTGCCGGATCGGTTGGCTTCCGGGAAGTCTAGGCCAAGGTAGTATGGCAGGGTGCCCGGATTGGACTGAGCGTGGTCGCATGCCGCCTGGCACTGCACTAGGACCCATCGGAAGCGGCTGTCCTCGCGAGTCAAATCCTTGCAGCGGAACTGCTTCTCCGCTGCTTGCGGCTCCGCGAGACCAAAGTAGTCCTGAAATCCATCACGATACGACTCGGGGAGGAGGACTACGGCGCCGCGCTCGGTCGCGGAGATGCCGTCAGGGTCCGCAATGTGAACCAAACGATTGAGTCTGGCTGCTCTCTCGACCGAAGACATCACAGCTGTTTCAGGCATCGTCAATGCCTCGTCCCACAATTGCTGGTCAAGCGCTTCCATGCCCATCTCGGCTACTCGGTCGGCCAGGATCGGGAGCAGAGCGTCGTTGATCGCGCGGAAGCGATCGCGTTCCACGTGTTCTCTTCCGACCGCTTCGACTGCGAGCCGTCCGAGAATCCTCCCCAACCGGTCGGCGCGCCCGTCCCCGTCACCCTGCGACGCTAAGGCCAAGATCGAGGAGACAGTGCGCCCGGCAGCACCGAGCACCTGCCCCTCCCAGTCAAACAGCGCTCCGACCTGTGGCAATCCGCGCACGATGCTGTAGATGGCCTCCATCAGCGGCTCATCGGCAATGTTTCCGTCTTGGTCGATGTGGTCCGATTTGGGCAGCGGGCAGACATCGAACGGCTTCGTCACGCCGCCTCCCAGTCGCTCGTCGAGGAATTCGTGAAGCGCTGGAGCCTGTTCCGGATACTGCGTCCAAAGCACGACGTAGTAGGGTCCCGTCGGCCTGATAGTGTTCTCGAGAAGCCCGCCGATTACCGCAAAGTCGGCCGTGTGATCGGATGCCGTTCCGGGCACCAAGTGGAGATCCGCGAAGATGATGCGCACATCCGGACAGGCATGGATCCCGGTGTGATCTTCTGAGAAGTGAATCTGGAGGCACGCCACTCCGTTCTGATTGAGACAATTTGCAAGTCCGGCCAAATGATCCTCGCGGTCATCAATCGCTATGACTTGTGGTGAGCCGAGCATTCTCTCTATCCCTTGAAAACCATCGCGACGAGCGCTCCATCGTATGTCTCGGGAACTTCAACCTCGCCCGGTTCAGGGAACGCCAGCTGACCACCGTTGAGTTCCATGGCCAAGTTCGCGTAATACAAGCCAAGTCCCATGCCGCTGGGCTTCCGGGTGAAGAACGGCCGTGTGATGTGCTCTGGAGAATCGCGAAATCCGGTCCCGCTGTCCGCCACCAAGATGGCGGGGCCGTGTTCGAAGTCGTGAGACGTACCCAGGAACAAGCGGCGTCTGGAAGTGGCGTGATCGTCGGGGAGTTCCGGCCACCTCACCCGCATCCAGTACAGGGCATTGTCTATCAGGTTGTTCAGGGCTCCCAACACCAAGCCGAAGCTGAAGCTCGACTCGAAATCTCCGGCGCCATCGAGTACGGGACACTCGAAACGGATTCGATGATGGCGTAGGCGCAGGAGGTTGAACTCCCGCGCCGCCTTTACGAGTCTGCTTGCCCGATGCCGCCGCTTGCTGTCTCGCCGGAGGAGCGTCGAGAAGCCGTCCAGGACCCGCGTGAGTTCCTTGGCTTGGCGGGCTGCGCCCTCCATGTCCTTTCCTTCGGTGATGACCCGATGAAGAACTCGAACGCCCCTATCGACTTCGTGAAAAACGACCGCGAGGTTGAGACCCGACATGCCCGCCGTGAGAAGCGTTTCCTGCATGTCGACGTAGTCGCGCTCAATCTTCGCGACGTAGGGCTCGAACGTCTCGCGAGCTCCCCGGTCGTCAAGCGCTCTTCGCAATTCCGCGATAGGCTTGTCGATTCGCGCGGCGGCGTCCGTCGGCTTCTGAGTGAGATGCCGTATCCGCTCCTTGTCGATCTGCCTCTCTTCCTCCAGGGCCCCTAACGCACCCAATACGATGTCGCGCAGTCGCGAGCATGCGTCGTTTTCGACGAAGCCTTCCCGGTTGGTTTTTTCGACTAGGTCGACCGAGGATTCGATGGACAGATGCACTGCTCCCAGAATGATATTCCTGCTGACTCGGCGCGTCGGGATGTTGACGCGACGGAGGTCGAGGCCGAGCCAGTCGTCGCCTTGCTCTCCGTAGTTGTACACGCGGATCCCGTCCCGATAGACCCGAACGCCGCCATTCTCGTCAAGATAGCTGGTCAAAAGGCGAGTATCGCCAAGCCGGCGCAGCACCTCACGATCACGATCGAAGACATGAAACTCGCCCGTTACGGGTCCGATTCCCCGAGTTGTGTCAGTGTTGGCAACCACGTTCTCACTCGTTCGGCCCCTCTTGGCTACCGGCGGCAGCTTCAGCTTGTCGCCGCTCTTGCTGACCTCACGCCCGTCGAGGTTGAGACCCGGAACGCGACGGAACTGGTAGTCGAAATCGAAGCGCCCTGTCTCATCAAGCCGAAACGAGAATTTCCAGGTGGCGCGATTCAGGATTTCCCTGAAGTCGGGCAGATCTTCGATCCAATCTTCCTTCCCCGGAACTTCCAGTTTAGCCTGAAACCCGCCCGGTTCCTCGAAAGGGGAGCAGATCGCTGTAATCTGGTTGGCCAAGCGCCGGATCTCCCCTCGCTGCCATTCAGGTCCCCGCAGTTCCGAGATCCTGATGCGGGTCCCCGTCCTCCCGCCTGTGAACAGCCTGGGAGGGCGCTCGCGCACGGTGACAGGGGCCTCATCGAGGAACGGCTTCTCGATCAGCTCATTCCAGTCGATATCGACCACGCATTCGTCGAACCGTGCGGCCCGCGTCGTGACGTCGATCCGGTTGCCAAGCTTGTGGACAGCGAACCGGCCGAGCCCCTTCTCACCAAGCGGTAGCCGATGGTGCTTGGCGGAGCGCTTCCCTTCCTCCCGTTGCCTGCGCCGATGATCGTCGCCCGGTACGAGCCAGACCGAACGAAGCAGGTCGAGGGACATGCCATCTCCGTCGTCCGTGACGGTGATGGTTGGAGGATCGCTCGAAGCCAAGTCGATCCGAACCACGACTTCCGTGGCGTCCGCGTCGTATGCGTTCTTCACCAGCTCGAACACCGCCAACCGCGGGCTACCGATGAGTTCGTCACCGAGCAACTGCAACACCCTCGCCCTCGGGCGAAACGGTGCCTCGTGGATTTGCTCGGACGGTGAGGCCATGGAGTTTCTCTCACTTGGGTCAAGCGATGGCGGACATCCCCAATGTAGCCCCTTCGGTTCATCTCGGCCTCAACGACGGTGCAGCCGAGACTGGGAGCGGCGCTCGAGGGGTCTCGTCGGAGCGCCCAGGAGTGTCGAATCCGTTATGTTCAAAACCGCAGGCTGAGTTCCGGAGTTTGACTTCATCCGAAGATTCAGAAGACGATGCGCTGACGATTGCCGAGTGAATCCCGCCCGAGGCCGTCGGGCGAACCCGGGCCTTCACCGGAACGAAGTGCCAACATGGCGCGGATTCGCGGCAAGGACACCCGGCCTGAAGTAACCGTTAGGCGGCTTCTGCACTCGCTCGGATACCGCTACCGGCTCCACCGTCGTGACCTACCGGGAACCCCCGACATTTGCTTCCCCGGCCGGAAGAAGGTGATCTTCGTCCACGGCTGTTTCTGGCATCGGCACGAGGGGTGTCCCCGCACGACCACGCCCCGGACTCGCACCTCGTTCTGGGAGAACAAATTCACCGCCAACATGGTTCGGGATCGCCGAAACATGAACGGTCTCGCTGAAATCGGCTGGGACGCAATCGTAGTCTGGGAGTGCGAGATCGCGGACTTGGACGCGCTGGTCCCGCGTCTTGTCCGGTTCCTCGATGCTCATGTGCCGACGTCGACGCTGCGTTCGGGCAGCTGAAGTAGTACGCTGAAACCGATGCCACGCGCCGCGAACCTTCTTCGGGGCCTGGAACGAAACGTCCAGAATTCCATCACGCCCTACGATCCCCCAAACGGTCGTCTCGGCAGTCCCCCTGCGGCGTCCCATGGGCCACTCGCCCCCCCTGCGCCCGGTTCAACCCAAGAGCCCCGCCGAGCCCCGTGGCCCTGGCCCCTCGGGGCGAACGCCCAGGCTGGGGTCCATCACGGCATCTACCGCCGCAGCCCCCACCGTTGCACCTTGCCCGTGACCGATTCAAAGCCCAGGCAAGGAGCCAACCGATGCCCACACCCCGTCCCCTCGAGTTTCGATCTCTGAAGCAGCTCTTGCGGCGATTGCATGCAAATAGAGAGAAAGAGCGCAGTGAAATGATCTCCATCGACGAAGCTGACTTACCGCTGTGGCAGCGGCAACTCGTGTGGTCCGACGTCGAAATGGGTCTCCTGTGCTTGTCAATTCTGCGAGGGTATCCGATCGGTCAGATGATCTTATGGAAAAAGGGTGATGAAGTCCGCGTGCCGATTGACGGACGGCAACGTCTGACTGCGATCAAACGCTTCTTTGAGGGGCATATTTCGCTACCTGACCTTCGGCACGTCGAAATGGAACTACGCGGCATGAAATACGCCCTGCAGGAGGGAGATGATCCTGCGTTACTTTTGCCTATGGAACTTCGAGATGATTTCGATGACTATGAACCAGCGATATTAGAGTACACGGACATCAACGAAGATACTGCGAAAGATATCTTCGTGAAATTGCAGGGCGGAAAAAGTCTGACTAAGACGGAAGTGAGAGCGGCTTTGCCGGGTCTTGTGACAGATTTTGTGAGTGATCTAACTATACCTCCAACGCTAGTGTCGGAAGATGATCTTGAAGATGAAGAGGCTCCGGGGCGTCACGATTTCTTCTCTGAAATCCAAATACGTAATCGTCGCAAGGCTCACCGTAACATATGTGACATTCTTCTGCATGAATTTCTATACACGGGTCAGGATAAACATTGGTCCAGCCTAGAGTCACTCTACCTGGATAAAGCTCAAACACTCACCGAAACCGAGATGACCAGATTCAGGATGTCATTATCTCAATTCCATCGAGATGTGCGGATTGAGAAAGACGGTAAGAGTATGGTTCATCCGGGGCTGAGGAGTGCCTTCTTGATTCTCACGTACTATCGAGTGTGGCGAGGTCTCAAGAAACTTGCGCTGCCGAAGGCATTTCGCTTTGTAGAGGCGGCAGGTGAATTCGAGGAGGCGCGGCAAGTCAATAAGGATGATCCGCCCTATGTCAACTTTAATGCCGCACTGAGCAACGCAGGGTACGCCCAAAATCGATGTGCCCAGCGACATGGAATTCTGATGAACTTCATGTTGGATCGGTTGCCGACGGCGGAGCCGCGAGATCCGAGGCGGGGGTTCACGGATGACCAAAAGGTGGCGATATGGAATCGCGCGGACGGACGGTGTGAATGGGAGAAGGGCGAATCGAGGTGTGAGAAAGAATTTCCGGAGTTTCGGGCTGCTGACGCGGACCATATAGAAAAGTGGGCGGAGGGAGGCCGAACCTCATTAGAAAATGGGCGATTGTTGTGTAGTGCGCACAATCGAGCTGCGCGAACGGCGGCATCATGATCTGCGGATGGCGCAGTTTAAGCATTTGTGGCAGGCGTTGTGGAGCCGCTTGATGTAGACGCCGACGACTCTTGGGACTTCCGCCGGGCCGGGAGCGCGATACGGGGCGCAGCAGGTAGTCGAGCGTCGATGACCGGCTGGTCCGTGAGTGCGGGAGGGGTGCGCATTAGTTCAATGCCGTCCGTGCCGGGAAGGAACAGGTCGAGCGGCCCGAGATCGGGGCGGCGCGTCCGCCGCGGCCGCTGGCGGGTCGGCAGCCGCTCCCGCCGGACGCGCCGCGCCCCCGAGCCCAGGCTCGTCGACGACCGGGATCGTGAAGGTGAAGCGCGCGTCGGGGCCCGTTTCCGCGCGTCGGCCCAGATGCGGCCCCCATGCGCCTCCACCAAACCCTTGCGTGACGACCACCGACTCGATGTCGTCCCGCTCCGAGCGGATGGGCGTGGCGTTGATCAGCGTGTTGACTCTGCGGCCGTCCGGCGTCTCGAGGACCATCTCCTCCACGCGAACGGTCCCCGCCTCGCGCGATGGCGGCGAACAGCGCCAGAACCTCCTCGTCCTCGCGTGTGAACTCCCGGCCGCTCTCCTTGTCGCCGAGGAAGAAGTTGCCGACCTGCGCGCCCCGGTGACGGATCGGCCTTCCAGGGAAGTTCCGGGAGAAGGTTTCGTCCTCGGGGAAGCCGGGCCCGGTCCTTCTGCCGCCTCCTCGTGACGACTCGCTTTTGCAGTGTAACGGCACATTAACGATACAATAGCACCTGTAACCTATGGTAACACATGAGCTTATGGACAAGACGGAATTGCCGTGTCAGTTTGATTGGTCGGACAATAACGATCCGGTGCACTACGGCGACCGAGGGCTACGGCGCGGCGGATGCCTGTGGCGAACGCTGACATTTGCTTCGGCACCGACCCGCGGCCATTCGACGGGAAAGAGGGCGCCGAATGGGTCGATGTTCTGAGCGATTGCTCGGTCGGTTTTGCTCGCGATAGCGGGGAGTTATCGCGCGCTACACGTCTGTATTGAATTGAATGCCGGACACCCCCGGCTGCAAGCTTCCGGGTGACGACTCTCTGACCCCGCGCGCGCGACAACGCTCCCGTGGGGGGTGGACTCGGCACCTCCCACCTCGGCGACCGGGCCGCCTCAGCGCCGCTGTCGCTCGGCTAACTGCGCAGCCCCGCTGCGGCGCGCCAACAATCGCTCGCCGTAACGCTGGACCATGCGCACACTCTTCCAGCGTCCGGCCTGGAGGATCGCCGGCAACTCGATCCCGCAGGCGATCATGTCCTGAACCGGGCCCACACGCGTGCTGTGCCCGGCGAGGGCGACCACGTCCGCGGCGGGCACTCCGGCATTCAGGGCCATCGCCTTGTAGATGCGCGGCACCTGGCTGGCGTCAAGCGTCTCCCCCACCGTGCCATCCTTGCGAACCGAACGGAACAGCCGCCCCTCGGCGATCGCGCCGCGACCGAGCCAGACCTTGACGATCCCCAGGGTGTCGCGCGCGACAAAGAGCATGGCGCCCGCCCCCTCGGGATCCGTCTTACTCCGTCGCACGAGCAGCGTCGCGGAGCCATCGGCCTCCTCGACCAGGTCGGACACGTTCAGTGACACCAGCTCGGATCGCCGTAGCAGCGTGTCGTAGGCCACGGCCACCAACGCGCGGTTCCGCGCGTCGATCAGCCGTCCTCCCGCAGCCTCGATCAGCCGGTTCCGGAGCGGCCATGTCATCCCGGCCACCTGCGTCTGCCTGCGCCCGCGCATCCGGTACATCCGCTGCAGGGCGAGCTTCACGGCCGCGTTCTCCTTCGGGTTCGCCAGGCCAAGCGCCTTGTGGAGGGTGGCGATGCTGGACACGTAGCGGCGCACCGTGGCCGGAGCCCTGCTGCACGCCATGTCGTCGATGAAGGCGACCACGGTGGCGTCGCTCGCAGGCATTGCCGCCAGACCGTGCCTCCGGCACCAAGCCAGAAATACCCGAAGGTCGGCCCGCAGCGCTCGCTCCGTGTTCCGGCTGAACGCGCTCGTGACCGTCTCGAAGAACCACGTCAACCGCTCCGCCATCTCCACGTCGGATGCTGCATCGGCCAGGGCATCTATGGGGGACTTCGCGTCTGAATCTGGCATCGAGTGGGCTCCGGTTCGGTCGCAACGACCACGCGTCTTGCTCGCGATAACTCCCCGCTATCGCGAGCAAAACCTGCCTGCGAGCGCGAGCGGCCCAACCGTCGCTCAATCGCATGGGGGCTCTGCCACTTCAGCGGGCAAAGAAAGTAGATGCCGAGAAACCGCGAGAGTTCGAGGGCGAGTCGGTCGCGACGCCGGATGCGGGCGCCGAGGTTGCGCCTTCCGTGTCCGGCCAGGCCTGGCGTCTGCCTGGACGCCGCCGTCCGCCCGGCCCGCTCCAGGCGCGCGGCGGCGTGCCTGCTCGCCGCCATCCTCGCCCTGCTGCTCGGCACCGGGGCTGCGCAGGCGCAGACCTCGGTCAAGCTGGTGGGCAACACGGGGCAGACGACCCACAGCAGCACCTCGTTCCAGAACGACGGCGGGCAGGCCTTCACCAGCGGCGGTAACGCAGCGGGCTACAAGCTGACCGCGGTGGACCTGGACCTGTTCGACCCCGGCGGCACGCCCCCGAACTACGCCGTGCGCATCGTGTCGGATGCGTCCAACAATCCGGGGACCACCGTCCTGGGCACGCTGACGAACCCGGCCTCCCTCAGCACCGGCAGCAGCAACAGGTTCACCGCCGACGGCGCGGGCATCGACCTGAATCCCGACACGCAGTACTGGGTGGTCCTCGACGTGGGGAGCGCCAACAGCAGCAATTTCGGGTGGCGGGTCACGGCCTCGATCGACGAGGACGCGGGCGCCGCGGCGGGATGGCGCTTCGACGCGGCGCGCAGCCGGACTGCCGCCAGCACCACGTGGGTCGGCGCCGACCGTCCCTACAAGCTGGCCGTCCGGGGCTACGCCAAGGCCGAGCCGACCCTGTCCAGCGCGACGGTGAACGGCACCGCCCTGACGGTCAACTTCCACGCGAGTCTGAACACGGCCTCGACGCCGGCGGGCAGCGCGTTCACCGTAACGGCGACGGCGGCAGACGGCACCGCGAGAACCATCGCCGGCACAAGCGCGGCGGTGACGATCAGCGGCACCATTACGGCCGCGACCCCCACGGTGTACGTGACGCTGGCCTCGCCGGTTGCCGAAGGCGAGACGGTGACGGTGGGCTACGCCAAGCCGTCCACCAACCCGCTGCGGTTTGCCGACGGCACGGACGTACCGGTCTTCTCCGGCCAGACGGCGCGCAACGTCACCTCTCCTCCGTCCTTCTCCAGCGCGACGGTGGACGGCACCGTCCTGTCGGTCACCTTCGACAACAACCTGGACGCTGGCTCGGCGCCCGCGAGCAGCGCGTTCACCGTGACGGTGTTGGCGGCGGACGCCACCACGAGGACCATCGCCGGCACGAGCGCTGCGGTGACGATCCGCGGTGCCAGCGTGAGCGTGACCTTGGCCTCGGCGGTGGCCGAGGGCGAGACGGCGACCGTGAGCTACGCCAAGCCGGCGAGCGATCCGCTAAAGGGCCCCGCCGGCGCCGACGTGGCGGACTTCTCCGACCAGCCGGTGCGCAACGTCAACGTCACTCCACCTCCGGTCTTCGTCAGCGCGACAGTGGACGGCGCCACGCTGACGGTCACGTTCGACAGGGACCTGCGCTGGGACGTGGTGCCGGGAGGCACCGTGTTCACCGTGACCGCAACGCCCGAGGGCGGCACCGCGAGGACCATCCAGGGCACCGGCAGACCGACCATCGCCGGCCCCGCGATGCGCGAGACCCTGGCCTCGGCAGTGGCCGCAGGGGAGACGGTCACGGTGAGCTACACCAAGCCGACCGGTCCAGGTGCGCTACCGCTGCGGGGCTTCGGCGCCGGCAGCGAGGTGGAGAGCTTCTCAGGCCAGCCGGTGGAGAACGAGACGGCGGCCGCGCCGGCCTTCTCCAGCGCGTGGGTGAACGGCACCGATCTGCGGGTCACGTTCGACGAGGACCTGGACACGGGCTCGGCGCCGACGAGCAGCGCGTTCAGCGTGGTCGCCCAGCCCCAGGGCGGCAGCGCGAGGAGCATCAACGGCACCACCGCGGCGGTGACCATCAGCGGCGCCACGGCGAGCGCGACGCTGGCCGTGGCCGTGGCCGCCGGCGAGGAGGTGAGGGTGTCCTACTTCAAGCCGTCGAGCAACCCGCTGCGGGACTCCGGCGGCAACGAAGTGTCGAACTTCTCCGCCCAGCCGGTGCGCAACGGCACCGGCGACACGACGGCGCCGGAAATCGAGAGCATGGTGGCCAACGGGACCACGGTGACGTTCACCTTCAGCGAGGCGATGGACAGGTCGAGCGTGCCGACGGGGACCGGCGGCTTCACTTCGAACGTCTCGAGAATTGGCGTCAGCATGGGCACGAGCCCGTTCACCGCCGCCGACGTCCTGACCGCATCCCTGACTTCGGCGGCCCGGCACGACGAGGCCATTTCGTTCGACTACACCGGCACCGTTCTGCAGGACCTCGCGGGGAACAAGTTGGCGACCTTCTTCCACGGCCAGCACGCCAAGCACGCGGTGGTCAACAACACCCCGCCGGCGTTCTCCTCGGCGGAGGTCAACGGGACGACGCTGACCATCACCTTCAACGGGGGTCTGGCCACGGACGCGGGCTCGCTGCCGGCGGCGGGCGACTTCGCGGTAGAGGTGGGCGGGAGCGCGTGGGCCTTGGCGGAGACGAACCCGGTGGCGGTCAGCGGTAGCACGGTGACGCTGACCCTGGCCGCGGCGGTGCTCGACACCGACGCCGTGACGGTGTCCTACACGCCCGGCGCCAACAAGCTCAAGGACGCCGACAAACTGTTGCTTCCGGTGCCGGAGTTCAGCGCCCAGTCGGTGACCAACAACACGCCGGACGACACGACGGGGCCGACGTTCGTGAGCGCGGCGATGAACGGACTGACCTTGACGGTCACCTTCAACGAGGATCTGGACGAGACCGTGTCGGTAGGGTCGGTTGTGTTCTTGGCCACCCTCGACGGCAACAACGCAGATAGGGGCAACATTCCACTCTCCATCTCCGGGCGGACGGCGACCGCGGGCTTCCTCACGGCGGCCCGGCGCGGCCAAATGGTCAGGATGTGGTACGTGGTGCCAAACGACCCCACCCTGCGCCTCAAGGACCGTTCCGGCAATGCCGCGCAGGCATTCAGCAACCAGCCCGTCACCAACAACACCCCGCCGGCGTTCTCCTCGGCGGAGGTCAACGGCACAGCGCTGACCATCACCTTCGACGGGAGCTTGGATACCGGTTCGGAACCCGCGCCGGCCGCCTTCACGGTGAAGGGGGCTGGCGCGGACCAGACGCCGACCGCGGTCGATGTCTCGGGCACGAAGGTTAGTCTGACGCTCGGCCGGCGGGCGCTGGCCGGCGAGACGGTGACGGTCAGCTACGAGGTGCCGGAGGACAACCCGCTCCGGGACGCCGACAGGGCGGAACTACTGGTCCCGGGATTCTCCGACAGGGCGGTCACGAACGCGCAGGCGGGCCAGCCGACGATCAACCTGGTGCGGATCGTCTCGTGGCCGACCTTCGACGCGGACAACAACGGTACGGACGACACGTACCTCCGGCACGACGAGATCCTCGTGGACGTGGAGTTCAGCGAGCCCATCGAGGTCACCGGCGGCGGGGAGGTGCGGCTGCGCCTGCAAGTCGGCAACAACCGCAAGGTGCTCGGTTCCACGGGTGGCAACACGGCTCTCCCCAGGGTGCTGCACGGCGGCAGGACGTTGCGCTTCAAGCACGTCGTCCAGCCCGGCGACGTGGCCGCCAATGGCGTGTTTGTGCACACGAACGCGCAGAACCGGGTGATCCTCGATCCGAACGCCAGTGACAAGGTCGTGAGCGCGCTCACGGGCGCCCGCGCGGATCTGACGACGAACAACCTGAATGAGGACATGCGGACCACGGCCGATCCGCTGCACAAGGTCAACGGTGCCAAGACGGGCGGCAACGACGTGGGGCCGCGCGTCACGGACGTGTTCGTGAACGGCGCGGTGATGGCCGTGCACTTCGACAAGAATCTGACCGCCGGGAGCTTCGCGGACCTGAAGTTCGAGTTCCAGGTGGCGGGCATCGGCGGCATCGGCGTCGACGACCCCAACAAGGCCCTGAACCCCACCAGGGTCAGCAGGTCCACCAGCCAGCACAGTGTCCTGAGGCTGGAGCTGGGCACTGGGGCGCGCGCCGACGAGTCCGTGACGCTGACCTACACCGGCACGGCGTTGAAGGCGCCCGGCAGCCAGGGCGGCCGCCGGGCGCCGATGTTCCGGGACCGGGCCGTGACGAACAACACGGGGGGCGCAGCGGGACCCGAGCCGGTGCGCGCCGAGGTGGTGCTGACGGCGTTGCGGGTGGCCTTCGACGCGGCGCTGGACGAGGTGTCGGTGCCGGCGGGCGGCGCCTTCCTGGTCGTGGCGGAGGATGCGGACGGCGACGTGCGCGGCGTCGCGGGCACGGGCACCGCGGCCATCAGCGGCGAAACCGTCACGGTGGAGCTGGCCGAGGGGCTGCGCGCGGACGAAACGGCGTATGTGAACTACACGAGGCCGGTAGCGAACTGGCTGCGGGGCACGGGCACCGGCAACCCCGCCGTGCTGTCGTTCGAGCAATTCCGGGTCGAGACGGTGATCGAGGGCATACCGCCGGAGCTGCTCGGCGGCTCGGTTACCCAGACGGGCAGCAGCCCCGCGAAGTCCATGATGGTCCTGTCGTTCAACGAGGCGCTGGACGAGTCCTCCGCGCCCGCGGCCGCGGACTTCGCGGTGACGGTGAGCAGCGTCGCCGTGACGATCTCGAACGTCGCTTTCGAGGGCGGCAACAACGTGGTCCTGACGCTGGACCGGCTCGCACCGTCCGGGACGCTGTTCCAGGTGACCTACACGCCGGGGACGGACCCGATCCGGGACGTGGCGGGCAACAACGCGGCAACGTTCACGCGGACGCTGACCGCCGAGTCGGCCGGCAAACCGGCGCTCCAGTCGGTGGCCGTGGACGGCGCACGGCTCGCGCTGGCCTACGACATGCCCCTCGATCCGGCGAGCCTGCCGGCTACGGACGCGTTCACGCTCCACCATCCGCTCCACCACGGCGAGCGGGTGGCATACACCGCCAACAGCATCACCACCGTCGGGGTGGAGGACTCGACGGCGGTGCTGCGCCTGGCGCACCCGGTGTTCCCCTGTTCTCCCGCGTTCACGGTGACGTACACCAAGCCCGCCACCTCCCCCCTCCAGGGCATCGACGGCACGGCCGTGGACGGGTTCATGCACCATGAGGTGGTGAACGAGCGCTGGCGGGCCGAGGATCGCTGCGCCACGGGATGGGCAATGAAAGCGGAGGTCGGCAGCATCATCCTGACGGCCCGGCGGCCCTTCGCGACGGACTCCGTGCCCCGAAGCGAGTGGTTCACGGTCGCGGCGTCGGGCGGGCCGGTGACGGTGACGGGGGCCGCGTTCCCCGCGGGCGAGGCGAACAAGCTCGTGCTGACACTGAGCCGCGACATCGCTGCGGGCGAGACGGTGACGGTGAGCTACACCCGGCCGGACGGCGCGTCGGGACTGTGGGACGTGGACGGCAACCAGCTTGCGGACATCGAGGACATGTCGGTCGAGAACGCGGCGGCGGAGGTCCCGGCGGCGCCCGGCGCGCCTGCGCTGACGCAGGCGTCCGACACCAGCGTCGAGGCGACCTGGACGGCGCCGGACGCAAATCCGCCTGTCGCGGGCTACGACATCCAGTACCGGCGTCGGGGCGCGCCGGATTGGACAGATCATACGCACGCGGACACCGCGACCTCGGCCACGATCGGTGGCCTCGAGGCCGGACGGAGCTACGAAGCCCGGGTGCGGGCAAGGAACGCCGTCGGCGCGGGTGAGTGGTCGGAGCCGGGAGCCGGCCACACGGGCCCGGCCCGGTTCGAGAGCGCGGCGACGCCCGAGCACGGACGCGGTGTGAGGCTCACCTTCACGAAGGACATCTTGATCTCGGGCCTCCACACGGATTACACGGTCCTGGTCGACGGCGTGCCGCGGCAGACCAACCCGGCGTTCTGGGAGAAGAACACGGTGGGCCTGCGCCTGGTCGAGCCCGTGCGGTGGGGCGACACGGTGACGGTGGCTTACACGAAACCGTCGAGCGGTGCGGTGCTGCGTGACGCCGACGAACTCGCGATCGAGAGCTTCGGCCCGGAGCCGGTCGCGAACACGGTGCCGCGGCCGACGAACAGCGCGGCGACGGGTGCGCCGACGATCTCCGGGACCGCCCAGGTGGGCGAGACGCTGACGGCCGCGACGGCGGCCATCGAGGACGCGGACGGGCTGACGGGTGCCGTGTTCGCCTACCAGTGGCTGTCGGACGATGCGGACATCTCAGAGGCGACGGACTCGAGCTACACGCTCGCGGACTCGGACGAGGGTATGCGGGTCCGGGTGCGAGTGACGTTCACGGACGACGCGGGCCACGAGGAGACGCTCGTGAGCGCGGCCACCGATCCGGTCGCGCCCCCGCCGCTCACCGCCGCGTTCCACGGCGTGCCTGCCTCGCACGGCGGCAGGGGTGCCGAGTTCAGCTTCGAACTTCGCTTCAGCGAGAACTTCGGCGGGCGCTTGCCCTACAGGAAGCTCAGGGACGAGGCGCTGACGGCGACGAATGCGCGGGTGACGGGCGCGAGTCGCGTGGCACGGGGACAGAACCAGCGCTGGACGATCACGGTGCGAACGAACTCGTCCGACTCCGTGACGGTGACGCTGGCGGCGACGACCGACTGCGGCGCGGCGGGCGCGATCTGCACGCCGGACGGGCGGCCGCTGTCGAACTCTCCCACGGCGACGATTCAAGGGCCGAGCGCGGGCGACGCGGTGGGTGGCGACGCAGGGCGCGACTCGCTGGTCCTCGAAGGCGAGGCGCTGGAGATCGTGAACGGACTGACCCCGGACGAGGGCGCCGACGCGCTTTTCGGCGGGCGGCCGCTCAGCGAGGCGCGGCGGACCGCGCTCGACCGTTTGGGCAACCGGAACGGTCGCTACGACCTCGGCGACCTGCTCTCCTGGATCGAGCGCTGCCGAAGGGGCGCGACGCGGTGCGGAGGGACGCCCGCCGGTCCCGGTCCCGCTACGGGCGCCGCCCTGGTGGGTACCGCCCTCGTCGGCGCCGCGGCGGCCGGAGCCCGGGGGAACTCCCAGCGCCGGAGAAGGCTCGAGCGCGCGAGGCGTCGCCGACGTGCCAGGGTCGGCTGGGCGCTCGCCATGCTATTCGCCGCCGCCACGATCTGGTCGTGCACCGGCGACCTCATGGGGCCACCCACCGCCGAGCGGACTCCCGGCCCTCCGATCGTCGCGGCAACCGCACCGCAGGGTCCCGGCCTCCTGACCGTCGAGTTCGCCCCGCCGTCCGGCCATCGCGACGCCGGCGTCCTGCTCGAGCTGGAGGGGCCCGGTATCGAGACCGTGCGCGCTCCCGGTCTGGAACTGTATCAGTCCGAGATGTCCGGACCGCGCCAGATCATCGTGGGCGGTCCCCTGCGGGCCGGTACGCTCGTTCGATTCCGCGTGCCGGACCGCAGCCAACTGTCCCTATACCGCGTTCACGTCCTCGAGGTCGCCGGAGAGGACTACAGGCTCAGAGATGCAGGGCAGTACCAGGCCGTGATCACCCACTGACGGCCCCGGACGTGTTGGGGCCTGAGGCCGACGGACTCGGCATGAAGGCGCTGGGCGACCCGAGCCGGATGCGCCAGATCGAGCGTGGTTGCTCGCCGTCGCTCGGGACGGCGGATCGCATTTCGGTCACGTTGCAGCCGACCTCGTCCATGCTCTTCCCGGCTCAGGTCGCCCACATGCGGAGGGTTCAACATCAGACCCACGCGCTCACCGCCTGACTCAGCCTGGAGCGGATCCACAGCGTCTCAACTCGGCAGGTTCACCACGGATGGTACGATAACACGTGTCGTGTTGAGGGCGCTCACAGGGTATAGCAGGATCAGGATGTTGTACGTGGTATCGAACGCTTCGGCGACGCATTCGTGTGGCTGCCCGTTGGCATCGGTGAACGACAGCGACATCGGTCTGGTCATTCTGCGGCCAATGGGAATGACCGGCCAGAGAGGGTGGTCGGGCGTCATCGCTTCGATGGAGGGGCGACCGAAGCGGGCGAGGAACGACGGCGAGGGTTCGATGCGTCGAACTGTCGCGCGGGGACCGGCATCCTCGGTGGCTTCAAGTCCGTTCAGAACAAGAACCAGACACGGGCTCGGGTTCGTGCGGGCGTACTCACGAACCGAGGCATAAACCGAGGCGCCGAATCTCTTGGCGAGTGTCATCGGTGTCTTGATCTCCAAGGGAAAATCGGCTGCGTTTTCGGCGAAGGCACGGTCCTTGAACAGCAAGAACCGCGCGAAGTTGTTGGCCTCACGTTCGAACTGATCCGCGACGGTCGGGTCCAACGTCTTGCGGCAGTCCTGGAAGAATCGGAACACCTTACGATGCCAGGGAAGGTCGTGATGTCCCACCTCGTGCAACTTCAGGAAGGTCTGCTTGGCTTCCACAAGGGTGTCGTCGATATGGATGACGGCAGCGGTAGCATCGTAGACGCCGAACACCTTGCTTATCGCCGTCTTGACGAGGGCGCGCGTATCGGCCGTCTTGCCCTTGACGTAGGAGATGATTGTGGCCGGGTCGAACGCGCCGGTCTGGTCAACGTGGACCTTGGCAGCGGAGAGGATATCGTCGACGGGGACGGGGAATTCGTTCCAAGCATCTGCGCGGTCAAGGAGTCGGCGGGCTTGCTCCTCGACCGCGCGGAGGTCCGCGGGGTCAAGCCTACTGTCGTCAGGTCGAATCATGGGTTCGCCCCTTGCCGCGTATGAATTGAAGGAATCGTAGCAACTCTGATTCCTCTTCCTCCGTCAAATTGTGCTCCGCGAACGTCGCCACGCGGCCGTGGCGGTCATCGTCGGCACGTTCCGAAGAAGGCATGAGATAGCCGGCCTTGATCATCAGATTCTCGAAGCTGATGGCGTAGATCTCGGCCAGGGAATGAAGGACGTTGGGGGAAGGCTTGCGAATCCTGTCGTTCTCGATTTGGCTGAGGTAGGCGTTCGAGACTCCCTTCTCGGTAGCCTCTTCGACGTCACGCAGGGTCATCTTCCGGTCCGCACGGATGGAGGCAAGGTACTCTCCGAGTGTGGGCTTCACGCTGAATCCCTCCGAAGCCGGGTGCACGATGCACGTCCTCGTCGATGGCGTTCCCGGTCCTCAGTCTAGCTCTGACCGGGATGACGATCAAGCATGCTCGACCGATGCTTGACAGCACAAGCACGCTCGGTAAGATTAGCTGATCGACTTCTGGGGCTGACGTCCAAAGGGGGGACGGCGGCTCCATGAGGGAGGGGGGCCGGTCGGGTGAATCGAGATTCTTGACAACGTGGCCCAGGGGCGCGGAGCCCAGGGCGAAACGGACCATCTGAGGAGGTGTCTCGTGTCGCGGTTGAAGATTGGAAAGGTGTCGGAAGGAGAGCGCTGCTGGGGCGTGGAGCTGTTCGACGAGAGCGGCGCCCTGCTGCGAAGCCTGGAGGGAGTGGGTGCGGTCGAGGTGAGGTCCGTAGCAGAGGTTTTGAAGTCCGAGGGGCCGGGGGCGCCGGTGCTGGAGGACAGCAAGGTCGAGCCGGATGAGGCGGCCTGGGTGATCGAGAAGGTGCGGGGCGGCTGGGCGGTTCGGTTCACGCCGGTTGCAGCGACCTTGTTCGAGTTGCTCATGAGGCTGGATGGTGAGGGCGAGCCCTCCAAGGCCGCCGAGGAGACGTTGGCGTTGGTCAAGAAGTGCCTCGCCGGCGCGGAGATCGTTTGGGAGCCGCCGATTACGATCAAGATCGACGGCGAACTACATGAGGCGCTGGAAAACCCGATGTCCGCTAATGAGATCCTTCAACTGGGCAAACTCGATCCCAACACTTACTACCTGGTCGAAATCAAGGATGGTGAGAGAATCAAGTACGATGGGAGGGGCGAGGAGCCGGTCTCCCTGTACGACGGAGCCGAGTTTGTTGGCCATTTCACCGGGGAAAAGCCCGTTTCGCAGCTCGACGGATGACCGGGGACGAGATGCTCGTTGGAGGAGCCCGCTTCGCCCAAGAGTTGCGGGAAGCTGGAACGGAGGTTGAGGAGTTGGGCGACGAACACATCATGATCCCGAGGTACCATGTCCTCGACGGCAAGTGCAAGGGGTTGAGGGTGGACATCGGGATCGTCGTCCCGCCCGATTTTCCGCTGTCGCCACCGGGCGGCCCACACGTTCACCAGCTGATCCACCCGAACAACCCGAACGGCCCGCATCCTTCCGGGCACGTTCATGCGAGCAAAGACCACAGCGTGCACTTCAAAGACCGCTGGCAGTATTGGAGCAGACCCTTTCCTAACTGGAAATCGGGTGCAAGGAACGCGGTGCGGTACATGGAGTACGTCCAAGCGCTTTGGGAGAGCCAGTGAGTTCGGTGGACTACAGCGTCGTGATGACGTCCGGGGTCGCCGCTGTGTTGCGACGGCATCTCCTGCAACACATCAGGAGAGGAGAGCAGCAGGAGGATCTCTGTTTCGCGTTGTGGAAGCCGAGCACCGGTGAAACGCGAACAACCGCAGTGTTGAATGAGGTTGTGCTTCCGGTCGCGAACGAAAGGCGGCTGCATGGCGGCGCCAGCTTCTTGCCGAACTACCTGGACCGGGTGGCGGAGGCGGCGATGTCGAAGAACGCCGGTATCGCACTGCTGCACAGCCACTTCACTCCGGGCTGGCAGGGAATGAGCGACGACGACGTGGACACGGAGCGAAGCACGGCGCCTTCAATATTTGGGGAGACGGGCCTACCGCTGATCGGTCTGACCATGGGAACTGACGGGGCACTGAGCGCGCGTTTCTGGACGCGGGTTGGGCGACGGGAGTACGAACGGCGCTGGTGTGGGAGCGTTCGCGTAGTCGGGGACGATTTCGACGTAACGTTCATGGAAGAGTTGGCACCTGCACCGAAGTACAAGGAAATGCTGAAGAGGACCTACTCGGCATGGGGCGAGGAGAAGCAACACACGCTCGCTCGACTGCATTGCGGCGTGATCGGAGTCGGGAGTGTGGGCGCGATCGTAGCGGAAGGCTTGGCCCGAATGGGTGTTGAGACCATCAGCTTGATGGACTTCGACACGGTGGAAGAACACAACCTGGATCGGCTTCTGCACGCGACGGTCGATGACATCGGGCGGTTCAAGGTCGACGTGGCGGGAGAGCAGCTACTCAAGCATGCGACCGCCGACGATGTAGATGTGAGGCTGTACCGGAAGTCAGTGACGAGGGCGGACGGCTTACGAGCGGCGCTGGATTGCGACGTGCTGTTCAGTTGCGTGGATCGGCCGTGGCCGAGACAGGTGTTGAACATGGCAGCCTTCGCACACTACATCCCGGTCGTAGACGGAGGCGTGCATGTCCGTGTCAAGCCGGACGGGTCCATGCGAGGAGCCGAGTGGGGTGCACACGTCGCGATGCCCGGAAGGGCGTGTCTGGAATGCCTCGGCCAGTTCGATCCGGCAAACGTCACGCTAGAACGGCAAGGTCTGCTCGACGATCCGACGTACATCGAGCAGCTTCGGGAAGACCATGAGTTGCGACGGAACGAGAACGTGTTCGGGTTTGCTCTGTCTGTGAGCGGGATGATGGTCTGTCAGTTCCTGAGCTTGGTCGTGCAACCCGCCGGGATGGGTGACGCGGGGGTCCAGACCTATCACTTCACAACCGGGATGATGGACAGTGACGTAGGTGCTGCGTGTACCGCCGAGTGCCTCTACTGCGAGCACCTGGGCACGGGTGATCGCTTCCCATTCCCCGTGGTCGAGGCCGACGAAGCGAATGTCGCACCGAGCGCCGTGAGGGTGCCGTGGTGGGCGAAATGGCGTCGTAGGGTGAGGAATTGGCTACGGCTTGGAGAAGCGGCTGGTTCCGATGCGGGAGAGAGCTGTGGATGATCCCAAGCGATAGGATCAAACGACGAAGAGGGGAAGATGGAAGTGTGCCCCGGTCGACACGGAATTACAAAGAGGTGACAAGTGAGAGTTGATGTGGATTTTAGTGGCATCAAGAAGCTCCAACGACGTTTACGGAACTTGGAGCGAGAGGCGAAGAATCTCGACGGGCGGCACGAAGTCCCGTTCGACGAGTTGTTTAACGCCGCGTTCATGAGGCGGTACACTACGTTCTCGAGTCTTGATGACATGCTAGAACAGAGCGAGTGGACCGTTGAGTCTGCTGAAGACTTCTACGCCATCCCCGACGAACCGTGGGATTCTTATGTGGCGAAGACAACCCAGTTTGAGAATTGGGTAGATATGTACGAAACGGCTGGCCAGGAATGGATGGAAGAAAAGGTCAAGAAGGCGCTTGACCTCTAGGTTCCGCGCGGGACGTGCATTCGCAAGAGTCTCATAAGCGACTGCCGCTCCTGAGCTTCGCGAGTTGGCAGCTCGCCTGCATCGACATCCAGTGCTCGGCCGTACCCCAGCCGAGGCCCTTCAACGCGAGCGCCATGTTCGCCGAAACGGCCGCCTTCCCGTTCAGCACTCGCGACAGCGTCCCCCGCTCCCACCCCAGGCGCGCCGCCGTCTCGGTCACGTTCCAGCCGACCTCGTCCATGCCTCTCGCGGATCAGTTCGCCCAGGTGCGGAGGGCGCAACATCGAGCGCGCGGACCCGCCGTCTGCGTCGTTCATGATCATCCTCCTTCCCCTTCCATCGTAACCTACCAGGTCGACACCCACCGCCTCACCGTCCTCGGGCGGCCGGGCACCCAACCCGCTAGCATGGTGTATCGCAACCAGATGCAGGAAGCACGGAAGCATGGGAAGGGAGGTCGGAAACATGAGCACGACGCGCATCACGATTGATCTGGACGATCTTGAGAGCCTGCCCGAGGGGAGGGTCGATTACGCGGTGCTGGACGCCACCACCGAGGAGGATATCGCCTCGCAACAGCGGGAGGATGACGCCGAAGCGATGAGGGACTGCCCGCGGTGTGCCCATCCAAGAGTGCCGAACGTCGAGACCCAAAGGGCCATGGCCGAAGCAGAAGAGATGATGAGGCAGGGGACCGCTCGATTCGCCAGCGTGGAAGAGCTGTTCGCGGACCTCAAAGAAGCCGGCGACGAGTAGGCGGATCCGCCCGCCCGCCTGCGCTAAACGGCCGCGTCCTCCGCGACGAGCCGCCGCCCCACCTTCGCGAGCGCCCGTTCGATCTGCCCGATGTGTGAGCGGTGATTCGGGTTCAGGAGCTTCCGAACCGCACCCTCGCTCAAGCCCAGGCGCCGGGCCAGGCCGACCTTCGTGAGCCCCTGCTCCCGCATGGCGGAATAGAGAGCGAGCTTCGCCGCAACGACCAGTGGAACCGCGACCATCTCCTGCTCGCCCGCCACGGAGTCCGGCGCCGGAATGTCCTCGCGGCACCGCATGTACGAACCGAGCGCCACGGCCAGCGCGTCCTCCGCCATCGCCAGCGCCTCGTCCCGGTCGTCGCCGCACGTCAGCGCCTCCGGCACATCCGGGAAGGACACCGAGTAGCCGCCGTCCTTCTCAGGCGTCAACACGCACGGGTAGGCGTATCGCATCAGAAGTCCTCCTCACCTCGCTCGCCGCACGAACTCGGCACCGTTCACTCTCTCGGAATCGTACCCGAAGGTACGATGAATCCAGCGCCTTCGCCCCAGACTTGACATGTGTATAACATGAAATCATGCTTATCACATGTCAAAGATGCTTCAGATCCGAAACATCCCGGACGATCTACACCGTCGGCTCAAGTCCCGCGCGGCGCTCGCCGGGACATCGATGTCGGACTATGTCCTCCGCGGGATCCGCCAGTCGCTGGAAAGGCCGACCCGGGAAGAACTGTTCGCCCGCATCGCCCGGCTGCCGCCGATCGACGTCGATCCCCCCCCGAGCGAGGTCCTGCGGGAGGCACGTGAGAGGCGCTGAAACGGCGTGATCGTGGTCCTGGATGCATCGGCCGTCGTCGAGTTGGTGCTCGGCACGCGGCGCGGCGCCCGCATCATGCACAGGGTATCGGATCCCGTGACGTCCCTGCACGCCCCCGAACTCCTGGACCTCGAGGTCCTGCATGTTCTGCGCCGCTACGAGAGCACCGGGGCCGTCTCCCCGACCCGCGCCGGCGAGGCGTATCGCAACTTCCTCGATCTCGATGTGCGGCGGCACGGCCACGAGCCGCTCCTGTCGAGGATCTGGTCCCGCCGCCACAACCTCACCGCGTACGACGCCGCGTATGTCACACTGGCCGAGACTCTCGAAGCTCCCCTTCTCACCACGGACCGTCGGCTGGCCGGAGTCCCGAACCTCGCGGTGCCGGTCGAGGTCTTTGGGTCATCTTGATCGATGGCACTCAACATGGCATCATTATTACCATGGAAACTACCATCGATAAAGCTGGCCGCCTGGTTGTGCCGAAGGCGGTTCGAGAAGCGAGCCGGTTGCGTCCCGGGACCCGCGTCCGATTCCGCGTCCGGGACGGTTGCATCGAGATCGAGCCGGTACCGCTGGATGTCTCACTCGAGCGGCATGGCTCCACCGTGGTCGCGGTGCCGCGAGAGGGTCAGCCGGCGTTGACGGCTGCGGAAGTCGAGAAAACGACGGCCGGCCTTCGCTCCGGCGCACCCTCGGCGAGCGGGACTCACGGGGCTGGGTGACCCGTTACCTCTGCGACACAAGCGCCCTGGTCGCGACGGTCTGCGCCTGGCACGAACACCACGCGCGAACCCGTGCCGAGATCGCGCGACGCGAGCGCGCCGGCGAAGAGCTTGTGCTTGCCGCTCATTCGCTGGCGGAGACGTACGCGGTCCTCACCCGGCTACCCGGACCCCATCGCCTGCGGTCCGGAGACGCCATCGCGCTGCTCGAGGCGAACTGGGGCGAAACCCCCACCATACACCTTACAGCGGCCGAGACCTGGCGCGCGCTACGCAGAGCGCAGCGAAGAGGGGTGATCGGCGGGCAGACGTATGACATGCTCATCGCGGCATGCGCGCAGAAGGCCCGCGCCTCGACGATCGTCACCTGGAACGTCCGCCATTTCGCCGCTGCGGCACCCGAGATCGGCATCGAGAGGCCCGCCTGACGACCGAACCGGCAGATGCCGACCGTGCCCGGCGTCAAGGTGCCTCGGGCGCGCCTTTACATGGCGGCAAACGGGCGTTTACGATGGCTGTAGCCCCAGCACGAGGACCTCTTGGGATTGGGCTCGACCATGAGACTCACGCACGCCGCACTCGGACTGTCCGTCGGGATTTCGCTGCTCGGCTCCGAGCTTCACGCGCAGGACTGGGGCGACCACCGCGCGTACCAGTATCAGTTCGGAGAGATCTCCATCCCGCCGGCGTCGGAGGATGAGCCGATTGCGGAGAATCTGTCTCTCGAGCGGGCGCTCGCCTACCTGGAGGATGGAGCCAAGGCCTGGGCGAACCACCGCGGCTGCGTCTCGTGTCACACCACGGGTTGGTACGGGATCCTTCGTCCGCAGCTCGCCGAGAGCCTGGGTCAGCCCGATGCAGACTTCCGGGCCTTCCTCGAAGAGCGTCTTCAGGACAGGCTCGCCACGGACCCCGAAGAACTCCAGCAGGATGTGAACCCCGCGGAAGTCGTGCACCTGGCCGCGTCTCTTGCATCCTGGGATGCGCACGTGGACGGGCGGCTGTCTCCCGAGACCGGGCAGGCTCTCCAGCTCATGTTCAGCCTGCAGCGCGACGACGGGGCGTGGCACTCGCCGGACACATGGCCTCCGTTCGAGTCCGACGCGTATCAGCTCGCGACCGTTGCGGCCATGGGTGTGGGCCTGGCTCCGGGATGGCTCGAGCAGGCCACCTCTCCCGAGTTGCAGAGGCAGATCGCGAGTCTGCGGGAGTACCTGCGGCGGGTCCCTCCTCCCCATGACTACGCTCGCGTGGCGTTGCTCTGGGCGGACGGGTATCTGCCGGGCGTGATCAGTGCCGACACGAAGCGGGACATCGTCAGGACGATCCTGGACCGTCAGCGTCCGGACGGAGGATGGTCGATCCGCTCGTTCGCTCAGCCGGAGGAGTGGGGCCGGGGCAACCGCGCGGAACGCCTGCGGGCCGAGGCGGACTTCGGCGATCCCGCGAGTGACGGCCACCAAACCGGTCTGGCGGTCGTAGTGCTGTCGTCCGCCGGAGTGCCGCCAACGCACCCGGCCGTGCAGCGAGGCGTCGAGTGGCTCACGCGGAACCAGAGAGAATCGGGCCGCTGGTGGACGAAGTCACTCAATACGGAGACGTGGCACTTCATCACGTATACCGGGACGCTCTACCCCGTGATGGCCCTCGCAGCGACGAACTCTCTGGCGAGTCCCTAGACGGTACAGGTTCAGGAGCTTCCGAATGGCGGCGCGATGGACGGCTCCATCGTTCCGCCTGCGCCCCACAGCTCCCGCGTCTCCGATTCGCGCCTGAGCCGACCGACCGCCTCTTCCAGCGGCAGCGTCACCTGCTTCTTCTTCGCGCCACGGGCGCGTAGCGACACCGTCCCGGCCTCGGCCTCGCGGCTGCCGATGATGGCCATGTACGGGACCTTGAGGTTGGACGCGTCCTTGATCTCCTCGCGGAAGTCGGTCTCGGCGGCGCGGGGGTTCAGGTGCGCTCGCAGCCCCGCCTCGGCCATGCGGTCGCGAACGGCAACAGCGGCGTCGATCCCGTGCGCTCCGATCGCGATCACCCGCACCTGTTCCGGCGCGAGCCAGAGGGGGAAGTCGCCCGCGAAGTGCTCGACGAGGATCGCGATGAAGCGCTCCAGCGACCCGCTCACCGCGCGGTGGATCACAACCGGGCGATGCATGCGGTTGTCCTGACCCACGTACTCGAGCCTGAACCGCTCGGGCGCGACGTAGTCGAGCTGGATCGTGCCGCACTGCCACGCGCGGCCGATCGAGTCGGTGATTTCGAAGTCGATCTTGGGTCCGTAGAAGGCGCCGTCTCCTTCGTTGAGCTCGTAGGGCCGCCCGGTCTCCTCGAGCGCGGCGAGCAGTCCCCCTTCGGCGCGGTCCCACAGGTCGTCGTCGCCGATCCGGACCTCGGGGCGCGTGGCAAACTTGATCGTCGCGCTGAGCCCGAAGGCCGCGTAGAAGTCCAGGATGTAGCGCATCAGGAACGCGACTTCGCTGGCGATCTGTTCCTCGGCGATAAAGCAGTGGCAATCGTCCTGCTGGAACTGCCGCACGCGGGTCAGTCCCGACAAAGCACCCGTAACCTCGTTGCGGTGCAGAACGTCGAACGTCACGTAGCGGATCGGGAGCTCGCGGTAGGAGTGGCGCTTCGCCTGGTACAGCAGGTAGTGCGACGGACAGTTCATCGGCTTCAGCGACGAGTCGTGGTTGCCGGATTCATTGTCGAGGATCAGGAACATGTCGTCGCGATACTTGCCCCAGTGGCCCGAGGTCTCCCAGAGCGACTTGTTGTACATCAACGGTGTCATGACTTCGAGAAAGTCGTCCTTCTGAAGCGCGCGCTCGAAGGCGAGCAGTTCGTTGTAGAGGACGGTGCCGCGGGGCGTCCAGAAGGCGGCGCCGGGTGCCGACGGGTGAAACCGGAACAGGTCGAGACGCTTGCCGAGGACGCGGTGGTCGCGCCGCTTGGCTTCCTCCAGCCGGTGTACGTGCGCCTTGAGATCCTTCGCCTTGAACCACGCAGTCCCGTAGATCCGCTGCAGCATCTGCCGGTCGCTGTCGCCGCGCCAATAGGCGCCGGCGGTGCTGAGCAGGCGGAAATGGCGAACATGCGAGGTGTCCGGCACGTGGGGACCGCGGCAGAGGTCGACAAAGTCTCCGTTGGTGTAGGTCGAGATGACTTCGTCCTCGTCGAAGTCGGCGACGCGCTCCATCTTGAGCGGGTCGTCGGCCATGCGGATGCGAGCCTCGTCGAGACTGATTTCCTCTCGCTCGAAGGGAACCGCCTCGGCGGCGGCGCGCCGCATTTCCTCCTCGAAGGCCTCCAGGTCGGCTGGAGTGAAGGGCTCGTCGACCTCGAAGTCGTAGTAGAAGCCGTCCTCGATCGACGGGCCGAAGCCGATCTTCGCTTCCGGCCGAAGCCGGCGGACAGCGGTGGCCAGGACGTGGGCCGCGGAGTGGCGAAGCACGTCCAGCGCCTGTGCGTCCCGCGAGGTGAGCACGCGGAAGGAGCCGCCGCGGCGCAACGGCGTGACCAGGTCGAGGAGTTCGCCGTCCAGCTCTACGGCGAGGGCAGCGCGCAAGAGCCCCTCGCTGATGCCTCGGACGACATCGGCGGCGGGCGTGCCTGCGGCGACCGTCCGCTCGGAGCCGTCGGGAAGCGTCAGAGTGATCGCGTCGTCCGTCAGGGGGATATTGGGTGTTCCGATGCCTGCAGCTCCTTGTCGTTGAGGGGCATTCGACGTTTGCGCGTCAGGGGGTTCACGTCAACCTGGCGAGAGATCCTCCCGCCCTGCGAGCCGGGGCGGACTTCGGCGGCGCTCCGGCCGGTCAGCGGAACATGCGCCGCAGTCCACCTGGGCCTTGTACGCCGTGTCCCCGGAGTACTTCCTCATGTGGGCTCCCATCACGTCGCCGAACTCGGTCCTGATCGCGCCCGGCTGGATCACGACGACCTGGATGTTGAAGGGGGCGGTTTCCACGCGCAGGCAGTCCGACCAGCCCTCGAGGGCGTGCTTGGTGGCGTGGTACCAGGCCCCGAGGGGGGTGAAGATCCTCCCTCCCATCGACGAGACGTTGATGATTCGGCCCGAGCCCCGCGCTCTCATGTGCGGCAGGACGAGTCGGGTGAGGTGGGCGAGCCCGAACAGGTTCACCTCGAACTGGTAGCGCGCGTCGTCGAGCGGAACGTCCTCGACGGGTCCGTAGAGCCCGAAGCCCGCGTTGTTGACCAGGACGTCGATGCGTCCCTGATCCTCGATGACGCGGCTCACGGCCCGCTCGTTGTCGTCGCTTCGGGTGACGTCCATTTCGACGGGAGTGACGCCGTGTTCGGGCAGGTCTTCCATTCGGTCCGCCCGGCGCGCGCCGGCGTAGACGGTGTGGCCCTCGCGGGCCAGAAGGATTGCGACAGCCCGGCCGATGCCGGAGGACGCTCCCGTGACGAGGATGATCTTGCCCAAGACGCTGCTCCTTGCTTGATGTTACCGGACGTGGCGTTAGCGTGGCGAAGGGGCGTTTACGATGGCGATGGCTGGAGCAACGGCGTGGCTCCGTCGTGGTCGCGGTGCCGCGAGAGGGTCGGCCGGTGTTGAAGGCAGCGGCGGTCGAGGAGACGATCGCCGAACTCCGGTCCGGTGAATGCTCGTCGAGCGGGACTCAAGGGGCCGGGTGACCCGTTACCTCAGCAGCCGTTGTTCCCGCTCCTCACGTATCCAGCGGACGATTTGATCGGTCTCGACTGCGGGCAGCCGCGCTCGCAATGCGTCCATGCGAGCGGAGGCGTCCCGCTTGTCCATCATGATGTTGACCCGTCGAACCACATCGGCCTCCTCCCAATACCCGGCCCTAGCGTGTGAGGAACATACACCGCCAAGGATCCTCGGGGTTCGAGGGGCCGGGTGACCTGTTACGTCTGCGACGCAAGCGCCCGGCTCTAGGGGCGCAGCAGCAGGCCCAGGGTCAGGCCCGCTTCGCTGGCCTTCATGCTTGAACGGACGGTGACGACGACGTCCTCGAACTCCGTCGTCCACTCTTCCCTGGCGTAGACGGAATAGCTGGCCTCGACTCGGAGCGCGACCCGCTGGCTCAAGGACTTTTCCAGTCCGATCCCGGACTTCCAGACCGTGAAATCCATGTCGCGGTCCTCCTGGCCGGACTCGAACTGGGAGGGATCGCAGGGTTCGGTCGTGAAACAGCCGTCGAAGTGGTTGGTGAACTGGGCACCCGCGAAGCGGACGCCGGCGAGGAGGTGCAGCCTGATGCCCCGCGACTGCAGGCCTCCCGGACTGCCGCCGAGCCTCAGGGTCATTCCGTAGGTCGTTGCCGGATCCAGGTTCCACCGGTCCGGCCAACTCTCTCCGAGCTGCTTCCGTTCAGGTGAAATCCCCACGCCCGGGAACTGCGCCTCCACGGTGCCGCCGCGGGACTCCACATCGACGGCCGCATCCAGGAAATAGGCCCCGCCGGAGAACGGCATCCGGTACCCGGCGACCAGACCGATTCCGTAGGAGAGCGCGTCCCCGGAGGCCTCGTCTTCGAAGATCTGCCCGCGCCGGGGCTCCGGTACCAGCGTGTTGGGCGCCGTGTTGTCGACGGATTTCTGCATCGTCGCGCTCAGTTGTCCGAGCGGAAACGCCAGGCCCAGGTAGAAGCCGCCATTCCCCGCACTGCCCTCGTCCGCCTGGCCGGCGAGGCCGTCCGTGGCGACGAAAGCCGCCAACACGAGGCAGCCGAGCAGGCCTGTGGTCGACACTCTCGGGAACATCTTCACGCTCCGTTCTCTGCTGGTAGCGGTGGTGGCCCGGGCTAGTAGCGGTAGTGGTCCGGCTTGAAGGGGCCGTGCTTCGGCACGCCGATGTAGTCCGCCTGCGTCTCCGTCAGTTCCGTCAGGCGAGCCCCGAGGTGGTCGAGGTGCAGCCGCGCCACCTTCTCGTCCAGGTGCTTCGGCAGCATGTAGACCTGCCGCTCGTAGGCCTCGCGGTTCCGCGCGAGTTCGATCTGCGCCAGCACCTGGTTCGTGAAGCTCGCGCTCATCACGAAGCTCGGATGCCCCGTCGCGTTGCCGAGGTTCAGCAGCCGCCCCTCGGACAGGATGAGCACCGAGTGCCCGTCCTCGAACACGAACTCGTCGTACTGCGGCTTGATATTGTTGCGCGTCACGCCGCCCTTCCCGAGCCCCGCCATGTCGATCTCGTTGTCGAAGTGGCCGATGTTGCCGACGATCGCCTTGTCCTTCATGCGCGCCATGTGCTCGAAGGTGATGACGTCCCGGTTGCCCGTCGCCGTGATGAAGATGTCCGCCGTCTCCACGACGTCCTCGAGCGTCCGCACCTGGAAGCCCTCCATGGCGGCCTGGAGCGCGCAGATCGGGTCGATCTCCGTCACGACGACGTGCGCGCCCTGCCCCTTGAGCGCCTGCGCGCACCCTTTACCGACCTCGCCGTAGCCGCACACCACCGCGGTCTTGCCCGAGATCATCACGTCCGAGGCGCGGTTCAGCCCGTCGATGACCGAGTGACGGCACCCGTAGATGTTGTCGAACTTCGACTTCGTCACAGAGTCGTTCACGTTGATGGCGGGGAAGAGAAGCGTGCCCGCCTCCGCCATCTCGTACAGGCGGTGGACACCGGTCGTCGTCTCCTCCGACACCCCCTGGATGGCGGGCGCCGTGCGTTCCCAGCGTCCCGGATCCTTCGCCGCGATCCGGCGCAGCGTCTCGAGGATGACGCCCCACTCCTCGGGTTCCGTCTCCGGATCGAAGTCCGGAATGCTCCCGGCGCGCTCGAACTCGAGACCGCGGTGGAGGAGAAGCGTCGCGTCGCCCCCGTCGTCGACGATGAGGTCCGGGCCCGAACCGTCCGGCCACAGGAGCGCCTGCTCCGTGCACCACCAGTATTCCTCGAGCGTCTCCCCCTTCCAGGCGAAGACAGGGGTCCCGCGCGGGTCCTCCGGCGTGCCGTCCGGCCCCACGACGGCTGCGGCCGCGGCGTGATCCTGGGTCGAGAAGATGTTGCAGGAGACCCAGCGCACGTCCGCGCCCAGATCGGCCAGCGTCTCGATGAGGACAGCCGTCTGCACCGTCATGTGCAGCGAGCCCATGACCTTCCGGCCCGCGAGCGGCTTCGCGTCGCGGTATTCCGCCCGCACCGACATCAGTCCGGGCATCTCGTGCTCGGCGAGGCGGATCTCCTTGCGGCCCCACTCGGCCAGGCTGAGGTCCGCGACCCTGAACGAAGGGCGGCCCGCGGCGGACCCGGTCTCGGTCATGTCTTGAAGTACGGCGCTTTCCATCGTCTATCTCCTTTTTCTGGCGGTGGCCGCGAAGAGCGCCGGCCCGGACGCCTCGGGTTCGGGGGCGAGCGGAAGGTGACGATACCCTTCGAGACCGGCGCTGCGCGTCCAGTCGCGCATCTGATCCTCCGTGAAGCCGAGCCACAGGTGGCCCATCGTTTCGCGATACTCCTCTCTCTCGTGCGCGCGCATGTCGAGCACGAGGAGTCTCCCGTTCGGGGCCAGTGCCCGCGCCGCCTCCGCCAGCACCCGGCCGGGTTCGACCGTGAAGTGGAGGACGAGCATCAGCACGGCGAGGTCGAGTTCCCCGTCGTCGACGGGGAGCGTTTCCAGTTCTCCCTCGCGGGCATCGACGTTGTCGCGTTCGCCGAGACGCACGGCGGCCGCCGCCAGCATCTCCGGCGATCGGTCGACCGCGATCACGCGCTTCACGAAGGGCGAGATCATGTTCGCCAGCGTCCCCGTCCCCGCGCCGAGGTCCCCCACGACCCACTCCGGATCGAGCAGGCCGAAGAGCGCCGCGAACCGGGCGTCGCTTCCGAACAGGTCGTCACGGAGGGCGTCCCATTCCGCTGAGGATTCCGAGAAGAAAGCCGCGGCCCGATCCCGGCGCTCGGCGAGCACGCTTTGCGCTCTTTCGGCATCATCCGCGACCCAGCGGGCGTCCGTGAGCGTTCCGGCCGTGACCTGCCACAACTCCCGCGCTCCGCGCTCGAGGGTGCCCTCCATGCGGTAGAACCGGGTCTTCCCCTCATGTCGCCGGCGCACCCAGCCGTCATCCGCGAGCACCTTCAGATGGCGCGAAACGGTGGACTGCGGAAGCTGGAGCACGGAGACCAGTTCCGAGACGGTGAACTCGTTCCGGTCCAGGAGCGTCAGCAGCCGCAGCCGGTTCTCGTCCCCGAGGGATTCAAAGCGGGAGAGAAGGTCCCGAGTCGGAGCGGGCGCCTGAGCGAGCATCGTATCCATAAATCCAAATATATGGATACAACGATGTCGGCGCCACGCCCGGTCGTCAGCTTGACCCTATCACGGTACAAGCTAGCTTCACGTCCACATCGGGGCGTGGCGCAGCCCGGTAGCGCGCCTGAATGGGGTTCAGGAGGTCGCGAGTTCAAATCTCGCCGCCCCGATTTTCGCCAAACCACGAACACGAAGGACTGCTACGTGAAACCTCGGCTCTCCGTCATCCTCGCGCTGCTCGCCGTGGGCCTCGCCGCGCGGCTCATTCCATACGTGCTGGCGCAGTTCGGGATGGCGCTCGAGCCCGGCAACACGACCTATCCGTGGAACTTCTCGCCGTTCCTGCCCATCTGCCTGTTCGGGGGCGCTATGTTCGCGCGGACCCGCACGGCGTACCTGGTGCCGTTCGCGGCCTGGCTGCTCGGCGACCTCGGCATCTGGGCGCTGACGGGACGCGCGGACTGGGCCTTCTACGCGCACCAGCCGGTGATCTACCTGTCGGTCGCGCTCGTGGCGTTCATCGGCTTCGCCCTTCGGCGCGGGCGCTCGTGGAAGCGCGTGGCCGGGGCCGGGCTGGGGTCGTCGCTCGCGTTCTTCGTGCTGAGCAACTTCGGCGTGTGGGCGTTCGGCGGCGGCGCGGTCTACCCGCTCAACTTCGGTGGCCTGGTCGAGTGCTACGTGATGGCGATTCCGTATCTGCGGAACACGCTGATCAGCATGGCGGTCTTCCTGCCGCTCCTGTTCAGCCGGGTCGCGCTGACGAAGCCGGTTTCCGTCCCCGAGTACCGCCTGGCATCCAGCCGTACCTGACGGCGCCGCGATGAGCCACCGCGTCGTCTCGCTCATCGCCAGCGCGACCGAGATCGTGTGCGCCCTCGGTTTCGAGGACGAACTCGTCGGGCGCTCGCACGAATGCGACTACCCGCCCGGGATCGAGCGCCTCCCCGCCTGCTGCTCGTCGAAGGTGAAGGTGGAGGCGAGCAGCCGGGAGATCGACGACCAGGTGCGGTCGCTCGTCGGCGACGGTCTCTCGGTGTACCGCGTCGACCCGGACCTGCTCAACCGCCTCGCGCCGACCGTCATCGTCACGCAGACGCAGTGCGACGTGTGCGCGGCCAGTTTGGAGGATGTCGAGCGCGCCGTGTGCGAACTCGTCACCTCGAACCCGGTCCTCGTCTCGCTGGAGCCGATGGCGCTGGGCGATGTCTGGAAGGACATCCGCTCCGTCGCCTCCGCGCTCGGGGATCCGGCCCGCGGCGACGCCCTCGTGACCCGGCTCCGGACCCGGCTGGACGACCTTCGCGTCCGGACGCAATCCAGCCAGTCCCGTCCCACCGTCGGCTGCATCGAGTGGACGGACCCGCTGATGATGGCGGGGAACTGGGTGCCCGAACTGGTGGAGATCGCGGGTGGCGTCGACCCGCTGGGCGAAGCGGGGAAGCACTCGGGGTACGTCGAGATCGAGCGGCTCGCCGAGACCGATCCCGACGTCATCGCGATCATGCCGTGCGGCTTCGACATCGAGCGTGGCGCCCGTGAGATGGCCGCGCTGGTCGCGCATCCGGAGTGGCGGCAACTGTCGGCCGTGCGCGCCGGACGTGTGGTCGTAACCGACGGGAACCAGTACTTCAACCGGCCTGGCCCGCGGCTGGTGGAGTCGGCCGAGATCCTCGCCGAATTCCTGCACCCGGACCAGTTCGATTTCGGCCACTTCGACCGCGGCTGGACTTGGTGGGAGACACCGGAACAAGCGCGGAGACGGCGCACGGGATAGCGACGTTGTCTCCGGAGAAGAGGAAGAGGAGAGGAACATGGGCTCACGATCGGTCTTCGCGGCGGCTTGCTTTCTTTCCTCCTTCTCCCTGCCGGCTGCGGCGGCCGCGCAGGAAGCTTCCCCACCCCTCGCGATTGTCGGGGGGACGATCATCGACGGACGCGGCGGCGCCCCCATCGTCGACGGGACGATCGTCATCGAGGGCGATCGGATCGCCGCCGTGGGACCGAGTGCCGATGTCGCCGTTCCCGCGGGCGCGGAAGTCATCGACGGGAGCGGGAAGTTCGTCACGCCCGGCTTCGTCGACACGAACGTCCATATGTCGCTCGCCTTCGGGCGGGGAGGGCGCGTCGAAGAGCACGCGGCCTACTGGGCGCACCACGAGGCGCTGATCCTCCAAGGGCTCCAGCTCCACCTCAAGCACGGGGTGACGACCGTCCGGGACAGCTACGGTGTCCTGCGTCCCATGCAGCGGGTCAAGAAGAAGATCGACTCCGGGGAGGAGATCGGCCCGCGCACCTACCTCGCCGGCAACATCGTGGGCTGGGGCGGGCCTGCCTCGGAGACGTTCGCCGGCCTCCCGGAGTCGGAGATCAGCTTCTTCGCCGAGCAGATGAACGACGAGGTCACGCTCGGAAGCGGCGAAGAGATGATGCACATGACGCCCGACGAGCTGCACGTCGCGATCAATGCCTATCTCGACTACGGGCCGGACTTCATCAAGTACGGCGGCACGCACCACTTCAACTATCCGGCGGGGATCTCGTTCTCGCCGCGCGCCCAGCGGGTGATCGTGGAGGAGACGCACAAGCGCGGGCTCGTCGCCGAGACCCATGCCACGAGCCTCGAAGGCCTGCGCCTCTCGATCCTCGCGGGGATCGACCTCATCCAGCACCCGGACAACGTCGGGAACCGCACGATCACCGATGAACTCGTCGACATGATCGTGGAGCGCGACATCGTGTGCTCGATGCTCATCAACCAGTTCACCGGTCCGAGCTGGCAGTTCCACGTCCGCAACATGGAGCGCGCGCGGGAGGATCTCGCCGCGGCCCAGTCTCGCGAGCGTCAGCGGCGCATCCCCCCGACGACCGCGGAGATCCGCCGTCGCGTCCAGGACACCGGCCTTCCACAGCCGGGATCCGTGATGGAAGGACGCTGGACGACGAAGCGCACGAACGCGAAGAAGCTCATCGAGGCGGGCTGCATCGTGACCGTCGGCACCGACAACACGCTCTTCGGACGCGGGGGCGTGGCGGCGGACTTCCTGCGCGAGGAGCCCGAGAACATGGAGCACCAGCTCCCCGGCCTGGGCACGATCTTCGCCATCGAGGGACTCGTCGAACTCGGCATGACGCCGCTGGAGGCGATCACCGCCGCCACGAAGAACGGAGCCATCGCGAGCAAGGCGCTCGACGAGTACGGCACACTGGAGGCGGGGAAGGCCGCGGACATCGTCGTCCTCGACGCGGACCCGCTCGCCGACATCGCGAACATCCGGCAGCTCTCGATGGTCATCAAGGGCGGCCACGTCGTCGACATCGACGCGCTCCCCACCAACCCCATCGCCCTCGACTGGGCCGCCGGCCCGCCGAACGGATCGCGCTAGGACCTCGCGCTCAGGGCATCAGCGGGAGCAGCACGTGCGAGGGGTTCCCGGCCTCGTGGTGGACCGTGTTGTTCGCGACGCGCCACCGGCGGTCGCGCGGATTTCCCGTGTTCCGGTTGATGTCGAAGTTGGGGAAGCTGCTGCTGTAGACGTCGACGCGGATGCGGTGTCCCGCCTTGAAGAGGTTCGCCGAGGGTTCGAGCGGGAACTCGAGTCGGTAGACCTCGCCCTCCTCCATGAGCACGGACTGCTCGAACCCGTCCCGGTAGCGCGCGCGGAGGATGCCCTCGGAGACCGGGAACGCGTAGCCGCTCGGATAGTCCGGGCTCGACGGATGGACATCGAGCAGCTTCACGTAGAAGTCGGTGTCCGGCGCGTCGGATGAGATGAAGAGAACCGCGGTGATGTCTCCGGCGATCGTCAGGTCGTCGGGCAGCGGATCCGTCTGGAACACGAGCACGTCCGGGCGGGAGGCGATCGGCATGCCGGGGATCCCGTGGCCGGGCAGCGTCTCCATCTCGATCTGGTCGCGCGGGCCCATCCCCTGGAACCCGAACTCGAGTGCGGGGCCGTAGGCGACGATGCAGCGGCCGTTGCTGGAGACCGTGTTGCGCGGGTCGTAGGTGTAGGTCGTTGACGAGGCCCGCGCGGACGGCGCCTCCGGGGCGAGCCCGCCGCCCTCGTGGAGATGGAATTCCGTGGCCTGGGACGCGGCCGGGGGCCACGTCTCCTCGTAGCGCCACTCGCCGCCCTGGTTGAGGCGGCCGTTCTCGGCCTTCCGCCCGTCGCCCCCGCCCATGATGAAGTACTTCGCGGGCGCCCACACGTCGGCGCTCTCGTCGCCCTTCAGCCAGCGGTCGAACCAGCGCAGTTCCAGGTTCAGGTAGTCGTCGTAGGTGACGATCCGGGCGCCCTCCGTGCCGAAGTTCACGTCCCCGATCGACGACGCGAAGTTGTTGTGCGTCCACGGGCCGATGAGGATGTGCTGGTTCTCCCGCCCCATGCGCACCATCGCCTGGTACCCGTCGCTGATCGTGCGCGGATACCAGTCGAACCAGCCCACGACCCAGAGGATGGGCATGTCCGGGTACGACTCGAAGTGCTCGTCCATGCCGAGACCCGGCTGCCGCCAGAAGTCGCTGTAGTCGTAGTTGTCGAAGTAGAGCTGGTGGGCGGCCTCCTCGTACGTGGGCGCGAGGCTGAGCGGAGTCTCCCCGCGCCGCCATGGGATGCGCGAGGCCCAGTCGAGAAACGTCTGCCCCGTGCGCATTTCGTTGATCGCTTCCGTGATCTGCGGGTTCGCGCGCGCCTCGTTCCCGTTCGACGCGACCGACAGGATCCACTGCAGCAGGCCCAGACCGAGGGCGCCGCCGCACTTCATGCTGTAGGTGTAGGCGTTCGTCGGCCCCTGGTACGGGATCATCGTCTTGAGGCCGGGCGGGTTCAGCGTCGCGGTCTCGAACTGGACCCAGGCCTGGTACGAGACGCCATACGTCCCCACCTGGCCGTCGCAGGACGGGTGCCGCGCGACCCATTCGACCGTGTCGTAACCGTCTTCCGGCTCCTGGACGAAGGGGAAGAAGTCGCCCGGCGAGTTGAATCGCCCGCGGCAGTCCTGGACGACGGACACATACCCGTTCCGCGCGAAGAACATCGCGTGCTCGATCGAGATCGGGCGCATCTTGTCGTACGGAGTGCGCGCCAGGACGGCGGGGAGCGGTTCCTCCAGCGGGACGCCGTCCACCGCCGGCAGGTAGAGATCCGTCATGAGTTCGAGGCCGTCGCGCATGGGGACCGGCACGTCTTTCACGATGACGACATCCCCGTCGGTCTCCGGGAGGGGGCGCGGAGCCGG